>CAYWPR010000118.1:7326-16643 GCA_964460115.1 uncultured Myxococcales bacterium | reverse complement strand
ACCGACGAGAGCAGCTATTTAGAACGGCGCTTCACGGCTTGATGATCGCGGCGCGCTGTGCAGTGTGCGCGGCCTCTTCGTCGAGCATGGTCGTGACCATCTCGATGGTTTCAGCAAAATCATCGTCGTGCTTGACGTTTCTAGAAGTCAGCAGGTCTGCTCCTTGGCGAACAAAATCCTTCGCCGGCTCAATTTGACGACGAATCTTAATAATCGTGGCAGTCAATTCCTTTGCGGCGGTCAATGGAGTCTTCTTCTTCGCAAGAACCTCCACCATGAGTTCCCGCGCTCTTGAATCGATCTCTGGGTCATGCGGTGGACGCATCGCTTCGAGCATTCGCATTGCGCCTTTTTCACCATGACGCTTCGCCGCCTTGCGACCTTCCATAAACATCAAGCGCATGTTCGCACGGTAGCGCACCGTGTCGTCGGCGAGCGGGGCTTGCCACAGCTTCCAATAAGCGCATTGGCTGTGCGCGTTGACAAGTTGCCGGGCAATCTCAAGGTACGTGCTACCCGCCCGGCTGTGGCCCTTGTGAACCCATGCCGGACGATTTTCGCCCTGCTTGTTTTGTAGCTCCTCGCGGACGAGCGCGGCGTGACCTTCCAAGTATATGAGAGCGGCGATTAACCGCTCAACTTCCGGCGACTGCGGATCTTGGTGGGCGAGCACCCACGGTTCGCGGGGCCATTTCCGCAGGTTCCCAGATTCGACGTCGTTCATTTGCCGTCTTTAACACGACGTACGGCCTTCCGAGAAAGCTAGATGGCTACCACGCCCTGTAATTCATTTACTCGCGTCCAGGCTGCCTGGATGTGACCGGGCTTCATCTGCAAAAATATCTGTGACGATTCTTTTCTGAACTGCCTACCCATCATCGTGGGGCCACTAAAAACAGGTCCAAGGAGGCATCCAATGCCACGAACTATAAAACGCGCTCTTTATAGGGAGTACACAAACCCATGCCACCGGCGTGATCCATATGACGATAACTACGGATGGATTGCTGCGGACGGCATGGCCGCCATCGCTTTCCGGCTCTATCATCGGGGAGTGCCCGCTCAAGATGCCATTCCTCTGCTTATGGTTGAAGCGCGCAGAAGAGGTGTTCTCGACGCAGTACACATGATCAAGCATGGCACCAGCGGTGGATCTGTCTATCTCATCCCTGAGGGGGCCACAAACCGGCAGATCATAGAGATGATCGCAAGGGCATCGACGTAACTGAATAGGACCTCACCCTGCTCCGCACCGGCGTGCACAGGGCGACGATGTCAGCCGAGTTCAGCGCTTCTCGAATAAGGTCAACGCTGATTGATTTCGCAGGCAGGGGGTAAATGTTCGAATCAACGCCGCCACAATCACTGATCTAAATCAACGTTGCGAAATACCAAGCGCCACTGCGACCTTTCCTCGGAAGCGTGTGGGAACATCGGCCTGCTCAGCGAAGTCCTTGAAGCGATTCACTGCCGCTCGTACTTGATCTACGATCTCGTCTGCGTGCTTCAAGCCGCATTCCTTTGCCAGCTTCAGCAGGTGTTCTTTTGAAGGAGCACGCCCCTCGCCAGCGATCAGCATAGTGTGTTCCCCACCAGGGCCATCGGTAAATGTGAGGTCGTAGGCTGGGCTAGGCTGCCAGCTACCACGCTCGTCCATAACAAACGCGAAGTTTCGCGTGTGGTCATCTCGATTGTGAGCAAAGACGTTAAAGCAAGCACGCCGAAACATCTCGGCCACCGCGGCTTCGTTTCGCGTGAGCTTCCGCGTCAGCTTGAGGAGATCCCGGTAATCAAGCGCCACGTAGCCGTGAGAAAGATGGAGTAGACCGCCAAGCGTGTGTGCGTGTCGTCGCATGGCGCCCACTCTATCGAAACGCTCAATGGCGAAGTACCCGGGATCGCGCTTCGCTTTCCCCAGCACTTGGGTTCGTGGAACGTCAAGCCCTGCTGCCTTGGCCATGAGGAAGTAGCTGTGTTCTAGCGAAGCACTGTACGGATCATCTTGCTTCGCCCGAAATTTCACGAGCCATGCGGTGAATCCCGGCTCGATAGTCTTTGCTCCGAAATGCATCTCTCCGGTCGGAGAAAGTTGGAGTAAGACTTTCGGACGTGCGCCCTTGGGTGACCCACCGATGGCAATTAGCTGTTCGAGATCCGCTCCGCTCGTTCCCTTGAGAACGGTTTCGGTTTCACGCGCCAGTTCAGCCAGCCTCACAATGGTGGGGTCTTCTAGCGCAATCTCTGGCTCGTAGACGAGCGCTCCCATCGAGCGAGCGCCGACCAATGTCAGGCGGTCAAGAGGCGATAGTGAACGGACCGACAGACCTAGCTCGGCAGCTCGGCGATCAATGAGCAGTCTCCCCCATCCATCCGGCAGGCTGTCATCGAACACCCCCATCAACCCATCGAGCACATTCGATTGCCCGACAAATACACCCGGCGCGAGCGGCAGGTGAACGGGAGAGAGTTCTAGCTTTGTCGCAAGAAAAGCACCGTCGTACTCGAAAAGAATCTCTCTTCCTTTGAGCGCCAGTCGCCCAACCTTTAATCGTCGCCCCTGTTCAGGCTCATAGTAGACGGCGAGATGTTCGGTCTTCTTGAGATTCATTTCGGTCTCGGAGCTCGCTTTCGATTCGTCACATCTGGCCGCGCCAGCGCTTCATCAAGGGATGCGTAAGGCGGCGCTTCGAACAACTTGCCGAACCCATACTCTGCGCTAAGAGCGGTCGCGATTCTGAGTGCATTTTCGACCGATGCGGAACCCGTCTTCTCGAAGCGGCGAAGTGTTGCAATGCCAACGCCCGCGCGGGTTGCCAGCTCTTCCTGGCGAAGGCTGCGCAAAAGCCTTAAGTGGCGCGCTCGTTCTCCGATGGCTCGCAGCGTCTCTTGAAAGGTACTTCCGTAATCGATCATTTTTGATATATTAACTCTGCATTTATGGATTAATCAATCATTTTTGATTGCTTAACGAATGCACTGGTGGACGGACAGCCGATGCGCAGTATGCTACGAAGATGCCACCAAAGAATACATTGGCTGCGCCGATGCTCGAGCCTTTTCACGTGCTAAAAATCGACGAATTTCGACAGTAAAGCTCGAGACTGTGAAAAATGGACGAGCAGCTTTTCGCCGCCAAATTTAGAGAGCGCTAGAATCGCACTCTAGAGGCCAGGGGTTCGACTCCCCTCAGCTCCACTCAAACCCCCGTCGGTGAATGCCGGCGGGGGTTTTTCGTTTCGGGCTGAAAAGTAGTTTGTGAAAACGGTGTGAAAACGTCCGGGGAGAGCGGCGAAGACCTCCTTGGATTCTCAATCAGGCATTCGTATGGATGGCATCCCTCGGCAGTCAGCCTCGAAGCGGCTACGAAAGAAGACCTGTTACGCCTGCCACAATCAAGCGACAGGACTGGATCATGTTCCGCCTAAGTTTCTTTTCCCTGAATATTCAGATCTGGGGCACAAGTATGGTAATTTACGCTGAGGGCTATTAACCGTTCCTTCGTGCGACGCCCATAATACAGAAGCCACAGGTGATGATACCTACTTTGTTATTAGTATTGTCCACTGCATAAGAAATAATAAGATAGCTCAAGATCACTTCGATACAAAGATTCGGCGCTCCATTGATGAAGACTCACAGATGGCTAAATGGTACGCAGAGATGATCTTTGGCAAGGATGGGCCGAGACGTCAAGTGGGCACCCTGGACCGAGACAGGCTGGACAGAGCAACCAACAAAATTGTTAAGGGCTTATATCATAAAATCACAGGGAGGAAGATTCTCGCGGATGAGATTTCTGGAATCTTATATCTAGAGTTGTACGACAAAGACTTGTCAGTGCTAAATATTTACCGAGCAACAGAAGCGCAAATTCGTATATATGATGGTTCGTGGATTCGTTATAGATCAGAATCTCCAAAGATATTCACTGCTGATTACTTCTTAGATATTTCGAATGCAAATAGAATAGCGTTTAAGTTGCAATTCTATGAGGGATTTCGTATTTGGGTGTTCCACGAAGGCAAGTCGGATGCCCCTCGGCTTGAGAACGGTTCAAAGCTAGTTGGGGAGTAGAGCGGACGTTGCCCGATCAGCTCTGGCAGCTTCGGCGGACCCTGGTACCGCGTAGTTCGACATGGTTATGGCCGGCGACTCATGCCCCATGACGCCGGCTACCACGTCTGGCGATGTGCCCGCTTGAATGGCCAGGGACGCATGCAGACCGCGCATGGAGTGGGCGCAGACCTCGGGGACTTTGGCCAGCTTGCAGATCTTCTGAACCCACTTGCGAGGCCAGGCGCGTTCGTGGGGTGCGCCGTGCTTGCCCGTGAAGATGAACGCTGTCGAGGGCTTGGCGGACGACAGGCGCAACAGGTACGGGCGTAGTTTCTCGGGAACCTTCACCTGGCGCTTACCAGCTGGAGTTTTGGCCTCGGGGATCCACAAGAGGCGCCCGCCGTTGTCGATGTCGCGCACGGTGCGGCTGGTGATCTCACTGGCCCGTAGCGCCATGACCAGCGTCATCATCGCGGCGACTGCTCCCGCGTGGCCTTCGTTGGCGAGCTCCTCCGCTTTGGCCCACCACTTTCGGGCTTCATCGTAGCGAAGCTGCGGCTTGCCCTTGCGCTTGCGGCCTACGCCCTCGATTCCCTCGATCGGGTTCAGCTTGAGGTTTCGCCGTTTGATGAGCCAGCGGCAGAACGTACCGGCTTCGGCGAGGGTGTTGCGGTGCGTGTCGGGCTTCTGCGTCGCGACAAGTTTTTGATAGTAACCCGCGCACCGTTGGTGCGTCAGTTGATAGACGGCAATTCCAGGCTCTGAGAAGAACCGGCGCAGGCGATGCAGGGTCGTGGTTACGCTTGCGGGCTTGTTGGCCCTGACGATGAGCTTGTATTCGCCGTAAGCCTCAAGCGCTTTCCCGACTGTCATCGGCTGCTGCGCGAGGTACGCGGCGACGACGCGTTCAGCGATAGCGATCGACCGCTCAGGGGTCTTCTCAGGCGTCATCCAGGTGCGGCTCGCACCATTCACAAGCTGGCATCGCCACTGCCCGCGAAACTGATACGGGCCCAGGTAACGGATCTGCGGCGTCTCGATGGGGCTGCTCATGGCGCGCTCCCTTCCATAAGAGCTGGCGTAGATGGGGCCATCGGCGGTCGGTGTTTGACATCGTGCGTAGCCAGCGCAGCGCGTGCAGCAGCGGCAGTCGGGTAGTCGCGCCAGTGCATCGCAATCTTATCGAGAGCTATGTTGACGAGGGCAAAGGTTGGCTTGTGAATACGGAGCCACTCGATGGCAATGATCAAGGTGTTGCCGTTGCGCTTCATTCCGAGCAGGCGCCACATCGGCCAGCGCCCTGAGCAAGCGCGCTTCAGAAAGGCTTGCGTGCTGCGCTCGATTTCGTTGCTCATGTTGAGCTTGGCGAGGATGCGCGGCGGGCTCAACCGCAGCGACGAGCGACGGCGGGAATTAGGTACACTTGCACTATGAACGTGGCAGGGCATAATACCTCCGTTCGCGTCGGATGCATGCTTCCCGGCTAGGATCCGACGCGGGCTAGAGGGCCACCGGCTTTTGTCGGTGGCCCATTTTGTTCAGGTCGCTATCTCTTGTAGCTATAACCAAGCTCTCGAATGTTGTCCAATAATCTCCGAAGATTACTATCAGAATTATTGCTCAATTATGGCATCGAAAGCTGACGTGCTACCGATTGATGTGGTTCGCGGTCAAAAGAATCCTCTGCACATCCGGTTTGCTGCGCGGCTACGTCGCATTCGCAAGGCTTTAGATCTGTCGCATGCAGCACTCGCCCGCACAGCGGGAATAGGTGGCTCCACGGCTTTTGAATTAGAGCAGGGAGTGAGCATTCCGCGGCTGGACACTGTGGAACATCTGGCAACGGCACTACATGTCTCTCCTTGCTTCCTGGCCTTTGGTATCGAGCAGCCTTGTGCTGACTCGACGGAATTGCTGTGCGCGGGTTTGCCGCAGCGCTTACGGGACACACGTACTGCACGCGGCTTATCGCGTCTTGAGCTTGGCCGATGTTCGGAAACCTCGGACACGCTGGTTCGCATGACTGAGACCGGCGCCACCCTGCCGAACCTAGCCAAGCTCGAAATGCTGGCCAAGGCGCTCGAAGTCTCGCCGTGCTGGCTGGCCTTCGGAATTGGCGAGAGAGAATTGTCCCCACGTCGTCGGTCTGCTGCTCGATCCGCTGCCCATACGTGATTGAACCTGGCCTTAGCGCCCCCTTGCCGCTCACCCATGCAGCGACGGGATAAGAGCTTGCGCCCAGGGCGCCTCAGGGATACCCGGAGTGGCGCGTAAAAAAACGCGGGCAAGGTTCTTGGGATCGCCAGATAAAATTGTAGACCCCGGTGTGGCCCTTCTCTGCCGAACCGGATCAAGCCAAGAGATGCACTGTGTTTGGTGAGCGAACAACTTTCAAAACCCCCAAAAGGTTCGCCGGGTCCCCACATGCAGATTTTCTCGACGGAAAGGGCCGCGTACCTTTTGCCGGATGCGCGAACCTGCACAAGCCCGGCAGAACTCCCAAAAGGTTGAGCCTGGCCAGTGCTCGGCGACCTTTTGCCGCTTTTGCCAACCTTTTGCCGGTGACTGAAACGGCAGAAGTTGCGGACTTCGCTTCCGTCGCTATTTCGTACCGAGACGGACTTTTGCCGGTTCTGCCGCCTCATCGGTAGACCTTGGGGTTGACGTGATAGACCTTGGCAGGCCGCCCCCTGGTGTGTCGGCGTTCCTCTCGCAACCACTCATGCTCAACCAGCATCTTGATCGCTGTCTCGGCGATGGCTCTGTCATCTAGCCCTGTCCATCCCTTCTGATAGACATCGCGCGTGGAAAACTCTGTGCTCAGCTCGCGCCGCTTGATCCGCTCGGCAAGAAGTCGCGCCGGGCTGCTTTCGCCATCCTTGTGAACGCTATAGATGCGCCGGGCATGCGCGCGAAGGTAATCGCACCAGCGCAGCGCCAACGCAGCGGCATTCCGAGACACCGGCCCCCCTGTATTCCCATCGGCCCACTCCGCCAGATGAAACAGCAGCGCCAGCGCAGGCATGAGCTTGCTGTATTTGCTCTCATGCGAGGTCAGGGCCGGATGCTCACCATCAAGCCGCACCGCCTGCTTGACTGCCAGCATGAACTCATCGGCCAAGGGCTGCGCGTCAGGCGCGAAGCGAAGGAACGGAAGCTCGCCTTCCTGCTCGTGCTGTGCGCCGAGCTCGGAAGGGTCTAGTGTGTCCAGTCGTCGAAAGATCTCGCCGGCCCGTTGGCGGGCAGCTGCGTCTTCTGCGCGGTCAATGTTGCGAATCTCTCGCGGTACATCGGGGTACACCATGAGCTGAAAGCGCTGCATGAACCCGTCTGCGTCCGCTCCGGGGCGAAGGGCTGCACGCACGTGTTCCGAAAGCGGGCCGGGCTGAATGCCGCCGATGATGGACAGGCACAGCGCGGGAATGGCTGCTGTCTCTCGAACCACGCGATCCACGTCAAAGCAGCCATCCCCATTCCACGCTTCCAAGTAGAAAGGACGATCGCTTTCGTGTCCTTTCCGATTAAGGGAGTACAGCCATCCGGCGAGCTCATCCCGGAGCATCAAGACCCCCTGGGGATTCTGCTCCATGAGAATTCCCAACTTTTCGACGGTGACATCATTCACGATGTAGCGACGCAAGACCGGGGCGGTACTCCCCAAAGCCGAGAGCTCATCTTCAAGTTTTTCGGTATCTGCACCCTCTTGGGCGACTGCGCGGATCTTGCCGCGAAGCACTTCGCGCTTGGCTTCAAGGGCAATCTCCGCAGCCCCCAAGGCTGCGCGTTCACTCTGGTACTTCGCCCGCGCTGCGGTTTGGAGCTGACGCAGTGGCCCTAGGGCCGCATTGAGGGCTGGCGATTTTAGAAACCCGCTGCGCCCGACGATCGCGCCCCATAGGTTCGGCACAACGGGCCAGGGGTCGAAGCACTTGGGACGAATGACGCAGCGCCGGCCGACGACAGAGGACAGCGCGACCATCGCCGGAATCGCCGTGTATTCGAGTGGACAATCTAACCGCTCGGCGACATCGGTCAGCCATGCGCGAAAGCACTCCGGCAGCATATCCGGGGTCATGGCTGGTACGGACGGCAAGCCGGTGGGTAACGGCAATGGCTCGGGCCAGCCATCGCCAGCAAAGTATAAGGCCGTGATGGTCTGCTCGGCTTCGCGGAGCTCCCAGTACTGTCGCTGCCGGGCTGTACTTGAAACGGACTGCTTCCTGAGCGCGTCCCGAAGATGGCTGGCGCGGCGCCCATGATGCGCCAGCAGTATCGCGTGGATGTAGCTTTCCAATCCGTCGGCTGTCGTTGCTTCGTTCTGCAACTCAACCAGAAAGGCAAGGCCACCAAATATATGAAGCCTGCCGGCGGTTCCCTGCTCGACCATGCGCGCAAACAGCAGATGGGGGGCGATGGGTTCGCCTGCTTCCCTCTGCGTCAGGATGGCCCGAACGATCGCGGCGTACCGCATATCGAGAAAGCACTCATAGGCCAAGCCTGCCGCCTGTGCGCGTTCTACATGCTGCGGAAGGAAAAGCAGGATGCTGCACACGGCGCGCTCAGCTAGTTCGATGGAGTGCTTGTCGAGGTCAGACTGGGATGATAAGTTGCTCATCGTTATTCTCCAGGGGCTGGTCCGGCGACGTTTGCGGCGCTTACCGGACTGGCCCCTTCTGTTGTTTAGGAAGCCCTGTGCCTACCGGACAAATCACAGGTCGCGCGCTTGCGTGCCGCAGCCTGCCCTCGAATGCGTACAAGCTGCCGCTCTACGCGCTCGGCGATGTAGCGCTCTTCCGGGTCGGGGTTCGCGCTATCTGCGGCGCTACTGTCGCCCGGTAGTTCGGTAAGACGCACTTCGAGTTCATCAACGAGTTCATGCAGCGCAGCGATGATGGTTCGAGGATCACGCTGCGGCATGGTCTTCCCCGTCATCGGCGAGCCTGTCAACCTGGCCGGTGGCCCATAACCAGCCCGGTTCCCCGAGTTCTCGCCGAATGGCAGTGAATAGCGCAGCAGAGCCGGTACGCTCGCCGGTTAGGACGAACTGCGCGTGTCGATGGCTGACGGGTAGCGCGCGGCAGAAGTCTTGAATCTGTCGGCGCTGAACCGCGAGAACAGCTTTTAGTCGGTGAAAGTGGATTCGGACGGTTTCAGGGCTGTCTTTTTTTTGTCTCACAGATCCGTGATACAGCCAGATCCGAAAGCCAATTTTTCTTTCCGATTTGGAGGGGCAAAACCGGACAAATTTGAAACGTTACGGC
>CAYWPR010000118.1:0-7316 GCA_964460115.1 uncultured Myxococcales bacterium | reverse complement strand
ACCGACGAGAGCAGCTATTTAGAACGGCGCTTCACGGCTTGATGATCGCGGCGCGCTGTGCAGTGTGCGCGGCCTCTTCGTCGAGCATGGTCGTGACCATCTCGATGGTTTCAGCAAAATCATCGTCGTGCTTGACGTTTCTAGAAGTCAGCAGGTCTGCTCCTTGGCGAACAAAATCCTTCGCCGGCTCAATTTGACGACGAATCTTAATAATCGTGGCAGTCAATTCCTTTGCGGCGGTCAATGGAGTCTTCTTCTTCGCAAGAACCTCCACCATGAGTTCCCGCGCTCTTGAATCGATCTCTGGGTCATGCGGTGGACGCATCGCTTCGAGCATTCGCATTGCGCCTTTTTCACCATGACGCTTCGCCGCCTTGCGACCTTCCATAAACATCAAGCGCATGTTCGCACGGTAGCGCACCGTGTCGTCGGCGAGCGGGGCTTGCCACAGCTTCCAATAAGCGCATTGGCTGTGCGCGTTGACAAGTTGCCGGGCAATCTCAAGGTACGTGCTACCCGCCCGGCTGTGGCCCTTGTGAACCCATGCCGGACGATTTTCGCCCTGCTTGTTTTGTAGCTCCTCGCGGACGAGCGCGGCGTGACCTTCCAAGTATATGAGAGCGGCGATTAACCGCTCAACTTCCGGCGACTGCGGATCTTGGTGGGCGAGCACCCACGGTTCGCGGGGCCATTTCCGCAGGTTCCCAGATTCGACGTCGTTCATTTGCCGTCTTTAACACGACGTACGGCCTTCCGAGAAAGCTAGATGGCTACCACGCCCTGTAATTCATTTACTCGCGTCCAGGCTGCCTGGATGTGACCGGGCTTCATCTGCAAAAATATCTGTGACGATTCTTTTCTGAACTGCCTACCCATCATCGTGGGGCCACTAAAAACAGGTCCAAGGAGGCATCCAATGCCACGAACTATAAAACGCGCTCTTTATAGGGAGTACACAAACCCATGCCACCGGCGTGATCCATATGACGATAACTACGGATGGATTGCTGCGGACGGCATGGCCGCCATCGCTTTCCGGCTCTATCATCGGGGAGTGCCCGCTCAAGATGCCATTCCTCTGCTTATGGTTGAAGCGCGCAGAAGAGGTGTTCTCGACGCAGTACACATGATCAAGCATGGCACCAGCGGTGGATCTGTCTATCTCATCCCTGAGGGGGCCACAAACCGGCAGATCATAGAGATGATCGCAAGGGCATCGACGTAACTGAATAGGACCTCACCCTGCTCCGCACCGGCGTGCACAGGGCGACGATGTCAGCCGAGTTCAGCGCTTCTCGAATAAGGTCAACGCTGATTGATTTCGCAGGCAGGGGGTAAATGTTCGAATCAACGCCGCCACAATCACTGATCTAAATCAACGTTGCGAAATACCAAGCGCCACTGCGACCTTTCCTCGGAAGCGTGTGGGAACATCGGCCTGCTCAGCGAAGTCCTTGAAGCGATTCACTGCCGCTCGTACTTGATCTACGATCTCGTCTGCGTGCTTCAAGCCGCATTCCTTTGCCAGCTTCAGCAGGTGTTCTTTTGAAGGAGCACGCCCCTCGCCAGCGATCAGCATAGTGTGTTCCCCACCAGGGCCATCGGTAAATGTGAGGTCGTAGGCTGGGCTAGGCTGCCAGCTACCACGCTCGTCCATAACAAACGCGAAGTTTCGCGTGTGGTCATCTCGATTGTGAGCAAAGACGTTAAAGCAAGCACGCCGAAACATCTCGGCCACCGCGGCTTCGTTTCGCGTGAGCTTCCGCGTCAGCTTGAGGAGATCCCGGTAATCAAGCGCCACGTAGCCGTGAGAAAGATGGAGTAGACCGCCAAGCGTGTGTGCGTGTCGTCGCATGGCGCCCACTCTATCGAAACGCTCAATGGCGAAGTACCCGGGATCGCGCTTCGCTTTCCCCAGCACTTGGGTTCGTGGAACGTCAAGCCCTGCTGCCTTGGCCATGAGGAAGTAGCTGTGTTCTAGCGAAGCACTGTACGGATCATCTTGCTTCGCCCGAAATTTCACGAGCCATGCGGTGAATCCCGGCTCGATAGTCTTTGCTCCGAAATGCATCTCTCCGGTCGGAGAAAGTTGGAGTAAGACTTTCGGACGTGCGCCCTTGGGTGACCCACCGATGGCAATTAGCTGTTCGAGATCCGCTCCGCTCGTTCCCTTGAGAACGGTTTCGGTTTCACGCGCCAGTTCAGCCAGCCTCACAATGGTGGGGTCTTCTAGCGCAATCTCTGGCTCGTAGACGAGCGCTCCCATCGAGCGAGCGCCGACCAATGTCAGGCGGTCAAGAGGCGATAGTGAACGGACCGACAGACCTAGCTCGGCAGCTCGGCGATCAATGAGCAGTCTCCCCCATCCATCCGGCAGGCTGTCATCGAACACCCCCATCAACCCATCGAGCACATTCGATTGCCCGACAAATACACCCGGCGCGAGCGGCAGGTGAACGGGAGAGAGTTCTAGCTTTGTCGCAAGAAAAGCACCGTCGTACTCGAAAAGAATCTCTCTTCCTTTGAGCGCCAGTCGCCCAACCTTTAATCGTCGCCCCTGTTCAGGCTCATAGTAGACGGCGAGATGTTCGGTCTTCTTGAGATTCATTTCGGTCTCGGAGCTCGCTTTCGATTCGTCACATCTGGCCGCGCCAGCGCTTCATCAAGGGATGCGTAAGGCGGCGCTTCGAACAACTTGCCGAACCCATACTCTGCGCTAAGAGCGGTCGCGATTCTGAGTGCATTTTCGACCGATGCGGAACCCGTCTTCTCGAAGCGGCGAAGTGTTGCAATGCCAACGCCCGCGCGGGTTGCCAGCTCTTCCTGGCGAAGGCTGCGCAAAAGCCTTAAGTGGCGCGCTCGTTCTCCGATGGCTCGCAGCGTCTCTTGAAAGGTACTTCCGTAATCGATCATTTTTGATATATTAACTCTGCATTTATGGATTAATCAATCATTTTTGATTGCTTAACGAATGCACTGGTGGACGGACAGCCGATGCGCAGTATGCTACGAAGATGCCACCAAAGAATACATTGGCTGCGCCGATGCTCGAGCCTTTTCACGTGCTAAAAATCGACGAATTTCGACAGTAAAGCTCGAGACTGTGAAAAATGGACGAGCAGCTTTTCGCCGCCAAATTTAGAGAGCGCTAGAATCGCACTCTAGAGGCCAGGGGTTCGACTCCCCTCAGCTCCACTCAAACCCCCGTCGGTGACAGAAAAACCGGCGGGATTTTTTTATGCCCAAAAACGGGCGTGAACAACGATTGAACAACGATTCGCGGGTCATGACAGTTTTCTTTGGGCTGGCACCGGCCCTAAAATCGCCAGCGCCTGTTCTTTGGCGAGGGTGCCCTGAGTACCTGGAGCGGCATAGCTTTGCAGCGTGGTAGTCCCCGACTCATGGCCTAACGACGCGGCGACCTGCGCCAGCGGAACGCCCGAAAGCAGGCCCAAAGTGGCCGCAAAGCCACGCAGGCTGTGCGCACAAACCTCTGGCACGTGAGCCATTTTGCACAGCCGCTTGGTTTGCTTCCTGACCCAATCACGCCAATGTGCTCCCCCCGTGTCGCTGGGGAACAGCAGTGCTCCCGGTAGCTTGTCCTTGGTTCGAGCAATTAGGTAAGGCATGATCTCGTCCCACACCCCGACCGGTCGACGCGAAGCGTGGGTTTTTGGGCTAAACGCTGCCGCCTGGTTATCATCGACCCAGAGGATGCGTCCGCCATCATCCAGGTCGCGCACCATGCGCGACACGATCTCGCTGGCCCGCAGACCCATAAGCAGTGCAATCAGCACGGCCACCGCCCCATCATCGCCTTTGGCGGCCTGCTCATGGCAGACGAGGCGCAGCCGCCGCGCTTCGTCGATGCGCAGCTGCGATTTGCCATGTCGGCGCCGTCCCATTCCAGCAACCTCCGCCAGGGGATTGTGCTGCAGCCAAGCTTGTGGCTTAACGCACCAGTTTAAGAAGGTACGCGCCTCGGCGAGCGTATTGCGGTGACTATCTACCGACGGGATGACGCCAGTCCGTTTGGAGGGTCGCCCCGTGAGACTTGCGTAATAGCCCTGGCAGCGCTTTGCAGTGAGATCGGCCAGCGGCAATTGCAGGTCTTCAAAAAAAGACCGAAGCCTGATGAGTGTCGTTGTGACAGACGCCGGCTTATTTTGCTTCACGTTCCGCATGTACTCCTGGTAGGCGGTCAGCGCTTCTTCGATGGTGCGCTCAGCTTGAACACTTAGTTTCTGTTCGATGGCGTATTTGAGCCGCAGCGCCTCTTTTTCTGTCCCTAATAGGCGAGCGGTTTTTTCACCTCCTTGGTCGCAGATGATAATTCTGAACTTTCCCCGGTACGGGTAAGGGCCTAGGACCCTGTTTTTTTGTCTTCGTCGTGGCATCAAGAAATCTCCTGCCGCGGCGAAGCGCTTGCAGGCGGCACTATAACCAAAGTCAGGCTACGTGCAATCGGGTCCTTGCCCTGGACAAGTTCGTCCATCCAAAGCGCTATCGACGGCTCGCGGTCAAAAAGGCTTCTCTGGATTATATCCGCGCAGCTTGCTCAGAGGGAATGATCCTGGATAAGAGGATAAGTTCCCACACCCACTCACCGGTGAGGATTCGTGAACCGAAGCAGCGACGCCGCAGCTCGGTGGATCCATGGACTAGCAACCGCAGCAGGATTCAAGAGCGCCCAGTTAGCCTTCAGCGCTTGTGAACAAGGCGAGTATGCCGAACTCGCCGCGCTGCGTAGCCAAAGAGCGTGGGGTGTGGCCACCCGCCGCTGCTAGGTCGGCATCGGCGCCGCACGCCAGCAGGGCGCGCGCGATTTCGAGCTCACCCATCTCGGCGGCGCGGTGTAACGCAGTGAACCCGCGGCCATCGGCTGCGGTCGCGCTCGCGCCTTGCTCCAAAAGCGCGATCACGAACTCGCGCTGCCGGTCCTGCGTGGCAAGCATCAGCAGCGTGTCTCCCTCATCGCTTCGTTCATCCAGATGGGCTCCGTGCTCGCAAAGGAGAAAGAGCAAGGGGCCCAGCTCTTTCAAGTAGTGAATCGCGCAGCGGCCAAAGCAGTCGCGCAGATCCACGGGCACCCCACTGGACAGGGCCGCGCGTACGCCCGTGAGGTCGCCTTGCAGGGTGGCCATGTGCAGTCGGTGCATCACCCGCAACCGGCGCTCGGGCGGTGGTGCGGCGAGTTCGTCGAACGTGGCGTACAGCGCCTTGCAGCCGAACATCGACATACACTGTAGCGCCAGTGCTTTGGGCGAAGCGGCATCACTGCCTAAAAGCGGCGCCGGCCAGGGTGAGCGCAGTGCGTGGGTGCGCAGAAGAAAGTCTACCGCGTGGCGCGTGTAGGACTCGGGCTCGTCTTCGGAGCTGACGTAGCCGATAAGGGGCCCGACGAGCACCCAATCCCCATCGATGCGCAGCGGCGCGTGTAGCAGCACCGCTCGTCGCCAGCTGCGTACCAGCACCAGCGTCCGCGCCTGGACAAACAGGGCCCATTTGTCCTCCATTTGCCTGGGTATAAAGAGTGCGCCGTCGATAAAGTGCTCGGGGGCGCGAAAGCGCAGCGACGCCTCGATGCGCCGCTCGCTTGCCGGACGCAGTGCAGCAAAGCTAGAGCCATCTTCCCCGCTATAAGAGACGGCGTTTTGCGCCATCTGCGGATCGCTGGACACTGAGAGTGTGCCCAAGGTGATGGGCCTTACGTCGAGGATACGTACTCCGAAGGGGTTATCGCTCGCCGCAATCCACGCGGGCACTTGGTCCGCGAGATCCGGCCGTGGCGCCTGAAAACCCTTCTGCACAGACGCCGTCTGGGGCGTGCCATTGAAGGCTTCACCGTCTGGCGCAGGCGCGCTGGCTGAATTGCGCTGAAACAGCTTCTTAATTTGCTTCCACATGAATCGAGTCTGCCAGCCCAGATAAGCCCCACGGGAAGCTTTCCGCCTCCACACAATCTAAAATCAGAGGGGAGTGGCACAAAGTCCGTGCGACTGCGAGTCCCCTACCCAACTCGAAGTTTATTCACGCCGGATCGCGACCCCTCTGCTGCTCAGCGAAATTCCGCCCCCAGATTGGAGTGGTCGTGCCGGCGCGGGCCGCATACTCCCACTGCGCCTCGGTGGGTAAGTAGCAAGCCATGAGTCCCGCGCCAACAAACCCGAGCAAATGCGACCGGGTGCGGCGGGTCAGGGTCAAGGACATGTCCATGAAGCCAGCCGATTGACCCAAAAGGAAGTCCCGGAAACTCCGCCGCTCGAACCGCAGGGGAGCCACCTGCTCAATCGCGATAGGCACAAAGGCAGTGCTCACGCCAAACCTCTCCGACTCACCTCCCGAGCTGGCACAAACAAGCCACATCCAATTGCCCTCTTGCTACCGATTCCCATGGCTTGAACACGTAGCGAGTCCTGCTCTGTCAATTCGCTCAAGCGAACTCCGATACCTAGAACTCGTCGGCCGTCCACTATTATCCGCCGCCACGTGCCGAGCGTGATAATTGCCTCCGCAGGCAGATCAGCAAGCTGGCGCCGAAGTTCACTTTTGTAGGATTCGACCAGGGCGGATTTATTAATCGTGCCATCGGAGTTGTGCGGAACCTTGGTCAAGCGGATGACAACCAGACGCGATTCCAGCGCAGAAGTGGGTCGCAGCTGGCGGACAATAGGAACTCCAATTCGCAGTCCGGCATTGCCAAATGGAAGCACTTGATCGCAGAGGGATAGCATCGCGGGAATGCGACTGGCTGGCAGTCGTAGCACCAAACAGGTGCGCGGATGCAATCGCCGCATTCCGGCTCTCATCTGGCAACGCAAAGGATGCACACCGAGCCAACGCGCTCCATATACCGAAGGCACAAGTCGGCAGATGGCATTGAAAAGTATGAAGCCGTGGTCTTTGGACAACGTTTGACTGCAAGCAACTGAGTAAGCAGGAAACACCAGATCGACGACTGTTCGCGAATCATCCAGTGCAGACTTCGATACGGTTGAGTGCGTCATCAGCAAGCTTACAAGCTTATCAACGGCCGAAGCTAGCATGGCGCTAGTAGCGCAACAACTGACATTACAGGCATGGCTCGATGAAAAATCCAGGTGTGGGACGAAACTTCAGGAAGCGCCGCTGGATGCTGCTCACGGTACAAACGAACAGCATCCGATGTTTCGTTGGGCATGTAAATGTTACCCAGCCGGGAGCATTTGATAGCCCTCCAGGCTAAGTCACCTGCCCCCCGAACAGACTTCCAGCTTTGATGCTGATCTTTCCCCTCATAATCCACCCTGACTCACCAACACGGGTCGGCATCGAAG
>CAYWPR010000117.1:0-16656 GCA_964460115.1 uncultured Myxococcales bacterium | reverse complement strand
GCGCTTTTGGAAGTGCTGGATCCCGAGCAGAACCATGGCTTTCGCGATCACTATTTAGGAGTTCCCTTCGATCTATCCGAGGTTTTGTTCATCGCCACCGCGAACAGCCTGGACCGCATTCCTCAAGCCCTGCGCGACCGGCTGGAGATTTTGCATCTGTCGGGATACACCGAAGAAGAAAAGCTGGCCATTGCCGTTCGCCACATTTTGCCGCGGGCCCTTTGTGCATCCGGTTTGCGCCCGGAGCACGCCGTGACATTTACCCGCCCTGCCCTGCACGGGCTCATTCAAAACTATACGGCCGAGGCCGGACTGCGCGAGCTCGAGCGCCAAATGGCCGCCGTCTGCCGCAAGATTGCGCGGGCCATCGTCGAGCGCGAAGAAGCGCTGCACGCGCTTGTCGAACTGCCGAAAAATGCGAAATCAAACCGCGCGCTAGTTCCCATGTTGCCGGAACTGCTTTCGCGGGTGGTGGTCAGCGAACGTTCTCTTTTGCGCTATCTTGGACCACCGCTGCGCCGGCCGCTTGGCCATATGCAACCCGGCCCCGGAGTGGTGGGACGGGCCCTTGGTTTGGCCTGGACGCCGGCCGGGGGCGAGGTTTTAGAAATCGAATCACAATGGATGCCGGGCAATAGCGGCCTGCGCCTGACCGGTCAAATGGGCGAAGTCATGCGCGAGTCGGCGCAGACCGCGCTGTCTTTTGCGCGCGCCCGCGCGGCGGCCTTGGGGCATCCCGATCCGACGGCCAGCCAAAAAGAAATCCACGTGCACGTGCCGGCCGGCGCCATTCCCAAAGACGGACCATCCGCCGGCATTACGCTAGGCTGTGCCCTCGTGTCGCTTTTGACTGGCGTGGCGGTGCGCGGCGATGTAGCGATGACCGGCGAGCTGACTTTGCGCGGCCGAGTGCTGGCGGTCGGCGGCATCAAGGAAAAGCTGCTCGCAGCGCGGCGTATTGGTATAAAAACCGTGATCATTCCGCGCGATAACGAAAGCGACTTGCACGTATTGCCTCGCACATTGCTGCGCACGCTGCAAATTCATCTGGTAAGTGATATGGAAGAACTCCTTCCGCTGGTGCTCGACGCTTTGCCTGCACGAAGGCATACTAAGCGTCACGTTTCGCGACCGCCCGGACGAAACCGCCACACAACAACATGCCCCTAATTGATTCCACTCGACGAAGCATTGCTCTCAAGTTTGTTTATTACGGCCCGGCCGGTGTGGGCAAGACCGCCAGCCTCAAGTTGCTCGATCGGCGTTTGCGCGATGGGCAGCTCAAAGCCGGCGGCCGGTCCGGCGGGCTTTTGTGCCTGGACACCGCAGGCGAGCGCACGGTATTTTTCGAGACGCTTTGTCTACAAACCGCGGTTGCGCTCGGCGCAAATCGCACGCAACTGCTGCTGCGGCTTTACACGGTTCCGGGCGATGATATGCACCGCTTTACGCGCCGTCTGCTATTGCGCGGCGCCGATGGAGTGGTCCTTGTAGGCGATGCCGCAACCCCCAAGGAACGGTTTGAACCTTCCGATTGGAGCGGCGCCGCAGGTTCACTTTCCGAATTGCGCAGCCACTTGCGGCAGTGGGGAATCGATCCCGAGCACCTGCCCATTTCACAACAACGGAGTCCTTGTGGTTCGACGGCTGACCGCGATGTCGTGGAAAGCCTTTTGGCATTGCTTGCCGCGTCTTGGCCTGCGGTGGAACAGTCAGCCGCCGCTGCAAAACTCAGCGACCGCCCGAATTTGCCACGCTATATTGCCGCGCTGCGACAGCTTTTGGGCATGTCCCAGGCCGGCCGTTCGGCATCGGCATCTGGGCCGCGGATTCGCTTGCCAGCCGCATCCACCCACTTCCATCATGCTGCCCACATGATACCGAGAGCCGCCTCATGAGCGACCATCGCGGCGATGCTCCAACGCCTTTATCCACTGGCCCTGGACTGTCAGTCCTTTCAGACGCCAAACCCCTGCCCGGCTTGCAATCGCCCCAATCCATCGATGATCCCATTGCGCTGGGCGACCTGCTGAATCCAGAGGAACGCACCCTGCTAGATGCCGCGCGTGAGCTCGGCTGCGATCTGACCTTGATCGATGCGTCCGGCCAGCTTATCGTCGGAACTTTGCCCACGCCGCTGCCCGAGCGCTTGGCGCAGATGCTGGGCCAAGCGCCCGTGCCTGTTTCCGTGCGCGCCGAGGAGCGTGACTATTTGGGTTTGACCTTATTGCACAATGGCGAACCGCTTGGCGTCATCGTTGCGGGGCCTTTGCCAGATCCAAGCGCGGCCCGAGTGCGTGCCTTGCGAGTCGCGCATTATCTGATTCGACTGGCCGCTACTCTGGTGACTGCCGCGCTGCGCCGCACGCTGACGACCCGGGTGCATCTATCACACGTCGAAGAGGCTTACTGCGAGCTGCAACAAAAGACGCAGCGCTTGGAGCAGGCCATTTCGCGCATGAAGGATGCGGATCGCATCAAGGCCAATTTTTTGGCGACCGTCTCCCATGAATTGCGCACGCCTTTGACATCTGTGCTGGGGTATTCGGAAATGCTCCTAGATGGCTTGGCCGGCCCGCTGAATGATGAACAGCGCGAATATCTTCAGACAGTGATGGTCAAAGGCGAACAGCTCCTTGGACTTATTACAACGCTTCTAGATGTATCTCGCATTGAATCGGTCGGGGTGCAACTGCTGCGTACAACCGTCGATGTACGCGATCTAGTCCGTGAAGCATTTCAAACTTTGGCGCCGCAAGGGCGACGCAAACGGCTGAACATACACGCGGAGCTCTCTGAACAAATTTGGAAACTCGACGGCGATCGCGACAAGCTGCGCCAAGTTCTGCTGAATCTCGTCGGCAACGCCATCAAGTTCACGCCGGCTTATGGCGAGATCAAAATTATCGGCAGCAATCTGCCGCCGGGAACTTTGCCGGAAACCGCGCCTGCGCCGAATTTGTTAAGCGGTACGGAGACACCGCGCGTGCTGCTCTCGATCATCGACAACGGCATCGGAATTCCCAGCGAGCTGCACGAGAAAGTCTTTGACGCTTTCTATCAGGTGGATAGCTCGGCAACTCGGCAATACGAAGGTTCAGGCTTGGGGCTGGCGATTGTGCGCAAATTTGTCGAAGCGCACGGCGGCTACGTCTGGGTTGAAAATGGCGGAGAACAAGGCGCCATCTTTCGGCTGATTCTGCCCGCGATTGTGCCGTAGGAGGCGCTAAGAGTGAGCGGGGACTTTGGCTTTGGCTGCCACATAACGACGCACCATCGAGGTAGCGCCGCGCACATCGCGAAAATAGTAGCGCGCTCGCAGCTCTAAAAGCGCCGCGTCATCCAAGTCAGACACATGGCCCATTGCTTGTCGCCGCCGCGTAGCATGGGTATAGGCAATCAATGCGGTGGCTACCGACAAATTCACACTTTCAGAAAACCCATGCAGCGGAATCGAAAATTCCTCGTCGCACTGCTGGCGGGCCGCTTGGGACAGTCCATTATGCTCATTGCCCATCAGAAACACTGCCGGACGTTGTGCATCCAATTCTTCTAGGGACCGCTTGGCGCCGGGAACGGCGGCATAAATGCAAAAACCCCGCCTTTTGAGCTGCGTCAAGCACTGCGATGTGTCGGTGTGAGAAACAACCTCCAGCCACTTGTCACAGCCTTGAGTCACTTTGGAAGATGTACGAAACAGTTCGGAATTCGCGATGACGTGAATCTCGTGTATGCCCAGCGCTTCGCAGCTGCGTAAAACGGCGCCGCCATTGTGTGGATCATGCAGGTCCTCCAGCGCAACGACAACGCCGCCGAGACGGCTTGCCGCCACAGCGTCTAGACGCGCGCGGCGAGTTTCGCCAATCGCCGCAGACAACGCGGCGATTACGTCCGCAGGCGTAGCCAGCGCCAAGGTCTGGCATTCTTCGATGCGATTTGGCGCTACCCAATCGGTATCGCGATAGCGTTCGGGCAAAAAGCGGCCGCGCTCTGCCAATGTGACGATGCGGCTCACAACTGCAGTTCGTCAAAATGGGTCAGGCGGCGAAATTTGCGAAAGCGTTCATCGATTTCCGTCGGTTTCAGGGTGCGGAACCGGTCCAGGCTGAAATCCTCGCAGCAAAAACTGGCCATGGTGCTGCCGCAAATCATCGCGCGGCGAATGATCATGCCGTCTAAAGTCCCTTGGTTCCAGGCCCGGCCCAAAAATCCCATAAACCCGCCGGCGAAGCAGTCGCCAGCACCAGTGGGATCGATCACTTCGCTAAGCGGCATGGCCGGAGCGGCAAAAACCTGATCCTCGTGAAACAGCAATGCGCCGGCATCGCCGCGCTTAATGATCACGTTCTTGGTGCCAATGCGCTGTATCGCCGCGGCCGCGCGTACCAAGTTGTGCTCGCCAGATAAAAGCCGAGCTTCCTCATCGTTGAGCAGCAAAAAATCGACCCGCCGCAGCACTCGCAACAGCACGTCGCGGCTGGCGGCGCTGGTGATCCAAAAGTTCATGGTGTCTAGGCCGACGAGTTTGGCCTGCGTGGCTTGTTCCAAAACTCGCTCTTGCAAAACGGGGTCGATGTTGCCCAAAAACAAGAGCTCGGCCTGACGATACGCCGTGGGAAGATCCGGTTGAAATCCGGCGAACACATTTAACTGGGTGTCCAGCGTGGTCCGCTTGTTGGCATCGTCGGAATAGCGGCCGTGCCAGCGAAACGTGCGCCCCGTTTGCTTGACCAGGCCGGCGCTATTTACGCCCAGGCGCGACAAAAATTCGGTGTGTTCCGGCGGAAAATCTTCGCCGACCACTGCGACCACCGCCACCGGGCCCAAAAACGAGGCCGCGGCCGAAAAATACGAAGCCGAGCCGCCCAGGACTTCTTTGCGGATTCCGGCACGCGCTTCGATGGTATCTAACGCAATAGAGCCAACAACAAGCGGTCCTTGCATGAGACTCACACACTCAAGTAACGCCCGATGATCAGCTCCAAATGCTTCTGAGCTTCGGGCGGCATGCTCTCGCGAGCGGTCATGACGGCATTTCGCGCAGCGCTGGCACAAGCGCAGTTGCGCTCGCCGAGGTCGCGAATTTGCAGCGCTGCACTGCGAATAATCTCGCGCGCCAAGTTGACGTTATTGCGCAATACAGAGATCACCGCTTCAACACTGACGGCTTCTTCTTCCTGCTTCCAGCAATCATAATCCGTCGGTAATGCCAAGGTAGCGTAACAGATTTCGGCCTCGCGTGCCAACTTGGCCTCGGGCAGATTGGTCATGCCGATAACATCGGCGCCCCAAGAGCGGTATAGGTTCGATTCGGCCCGCGTGGAAAACGCCGGTCCCTCCATCACCACATAAGTACCGCGGCGGTGAACGGTTTCGGTAGAGACACAGCGCCTTGCGGATTTTTCCAAAAGCCCATGCAGGACCGCGCAGATCGGCTCGGCGAATGAAATATGACCAACGATGCCGCTCCCAAAAAACGTGCTGCGCCGCGATCGAGTGCGATCGATGAACTGATCGGGCAGCACAACATCGCCGGGATGAATTTCCTCGCGCAGCGATCCCACGGCGGACGCCGACAGGATGTACTGAACGCCAAGCTGCTTCATGCCATGGATGTTCGCGGCGTAGTTAATCTCACTTGGCAGCAGACGATGCCCACGCCCATGCCGCGGCAGAAAAACCATCTGCACGCCTTCCAAATTGCCGACCATATAGACATCCGAAGGCTGTCCAAAAGGCGTATCGAGCCGAACCTCAGAGACGCCAGAAAGACCAGCCATCTCATAAAGGCCTGAGCCGCCGAGCACTCCAATCGTTTTACGCACAGACATGCCGGGCGCTAGTACCATGTACGATTGCTCAGGGTCAATAGCGCCCTTGGAGACCGCGCGCGGCTGGGGTCAACTTCTGCGCAGCAGCAGCAGCCCTGTGGCAGGCCGGGAGGGAAGTAAGCTTGCCATTTCGCGAAAGATTGGGCGAATCGAGGACGATGGCCCGAGACGGGCCCGGGCACTCGGATTCAGCGACGGCAAGATCATTTTCGCACAGCGCTTTGGCGCCGAAAGTCGCAACCGTTTTCACCGGTCCACGATAGGGCAAAAGCATGCGGCCCGCGACATTGCGATGCACAAGCCAGCTACTGCCAAAGCCGATCGCCGCGGTCAGCAGCGCAACAGTTGCCAGAGTAGACGAACAAGACTCTCGATACAGGCATACAAAGTTTATGCCCTGAAAAACAGCGATCACCCGCGATGACTTTCCGGCGATTCGGTGCCCTGTAGCGCTAAAGTCCCGACCTGCCCTTGACGGCTATTTCAGCGTGCTTATTTTCCATGCTGAAAATCATCCACTTGTGCAGTTGCTGCCAGTTTAGCCGGAGGAGAACATATGGGTAAGATTATCGGCATCGACCTTGGGACGACGAACTCTGTGGTATGTATCATGGAGGGTAAAGAACCCAAGGTCATTACCAACGAAGAAGGCGGGCGGCTTACACCCTCGGTCGTCGGCTTTGATGACAAGGGTGAGATCCTGGTAGGCCAGATCGCCAGGCGTCAAGCCATTACCAACCCGGAAAATACTGTCTATTCCATCAAGCGCTTCATGGGCCGCAAGTTTGAAGAGGTCCAAGATGAAATGAAGCGCGTTCCCTATAAAGTTAGCAAAGCCAGCAACGGCGATGCCTCGGTGGACATTCGTGGCAAGCGCTATTCACCGCCGGAAGTTTCGGCGCGCATTTTGGGCAAGCTCAAGCGCGCGGCTGAAGAATATCTGGGCGAGAAAGTCTCTGAAGCGGTCATTACGGTGCCGGCATATTTCAATGACGCGCAACGGCAGGCCACAAAAGACGCCGGACGCATTGCCGGTCTAGAAGTAAAGCGCATCGTCAACGAGCCGACGGCGGCCGCCCTGGCTTACGGCCTAGACAAAGGCAAAGACCATCTGATTGTCGTATACGACTTTGGTGGCGGAACTTTTGACGTCTCGGTCCTTGAAGTAGGTGAAAAAGTCGTCGAGGTGGTTTCGACCAATGGCGACACGCACCTAGGCGGCGATGACCTTGATCAGCGCATCATCGATTGGTTAATTGCCGAGTTCAAAAAGGATCAGGGCATCGATGTCAGCAAGGACAAGATGGTCCTTCAGCGCCTAAAAGAAGCGGCGGAAAAAGCCAAGATCGAGCTTTCTTCGGTCATGGAAACCGAAGTTAACCTGCCCTTTTTGACCGCCGATGCCACAGGGCCCAAGCACCTGCAAATCAAGCTGACGCGCAGCAAGCTTGAGCAAATGGTAGGCGATTTGGTGCAGCGCACCCTGGAACCAACCAAGAAGGCCCTGTCGGACGCCGGCAAGACCGTTGCGGACATCGGCGAGGTTGTACTGGTTGGTGGTTCCACGCGTATGCCGATGGTGCAGAAGCTGGTGCGCGACTTCTTTAAGAAAGAGCCGCACAAAGGCGTCAATCCGGATGAAGTCGTGGCCCTTGGTGCCGCCGTCCAAGCCGGCGTTCTGTCTGGCGAAGTCAAAGACATCCTGCTTTTGGACGTAACGCCACTGACGCTAGGCATCGAAACGCTTGGTGGAGTCATGACGTCGATGATTCCGCGCAATACCACCATCCCGACCAAAAAGTCCGAAGTTTTCTCGACGGCTGCCGATGGACAGACCACCGTCGAAGTAGTCGTGACTCAGGGCGAGCGTACGATGGCGCGAGAAAACAAGATTCTCGGCCGCTTCCATCTGGAAGGCATCATGCCGGCACCGCGCGGCATGCCGCAGATTGAGGTTACTTTTGACATCGACGCCAACGGCATCGTCAATGTCTCGGCTCGTGATAAAGGCACCGGAAAAGAACAGAAGATTGCCATTACTGGCAGCTCGGGTCTGACCGAAGCCGAAATTCAGAAAATGGTCAAAGACGCCGAAGCCCATGAGGCTGAAGATAAGTCGCGGCGCGAAGCCATTGAAGCGCGTAACCACCTGGACAGCGCGGTGTATCAGGCTGAGAAGATGGTCAGCGACAACCGCGAGAAGATTCCGGAGGCGGATCGCGCCGAAGTGGAACGCGAAATTGAAGCCGCCAAGAAAGTGCTGGAGGCCAATCGCGAAGTCAAAGACGACAGCGGCGCCAAAGCCCTCAAGGATGCCGAAGAGCGCTTGAAGAAATCCCTCTTCAAGATTGGCGAAATGATGTACCGCAGCGCCGGAGCCCAGGGAGCCGATCCAACTGCCGGAGCCGCCCCCGGAGGTCCCGGCAATGCTGGAGCCGGAGCCGCTGCCGGAAAGAAGGACGAAGGCGTCATCGACGCTGAGTTCACGGAAGAATCTCGCTAAACCCAACCCGTCCGGTTTCACGGACGGGTTTTCGGTCACGCAACCAAAGCCCGTCCGGCAATGCCGGACGGGTTTTGGTTTATCTATGGGCGCTTACCTGCGCCACCAACCCCACAGTTTAAATTTGGTGGGTTCAGCTTTGCTTGCCGCGACCAGCAGTTGGGTGGGCTCCGATGAAAAGTCGCCAATCATTTCAATTTCAACTTCGCCGCTGTCGATCATCGGCTGAACGACCGGAATGGGCGAAAGCCGAGGCAACTGTGGCAGTGCCAGCAAATCGAAAAAGGATACCTTGCCCAATTCATCGCTAAGATCCGACTTCTGTGGAGCCGACGTGCTGATGAGCGGCAAAGCGGGAAGAGGAGGAATGATGCCTTGGGAAATCTCGCGCCCCAAAGTTCGCGGAATAGGCCGACAGTCTTCGAAACAACGCGCCGGTGTATAGTTGCGTTCAGTCATATCGCCAAATGGATCGGCAGGCCGGCAAATCGCCCATTCGCCAGCTTGATGGGCCTCTTTGCCAAGTGATTCCAGCCCGGCCAGCGCCTGGGCCATCTGTTCGATGCGAGCAAAGCTTCGACCCGTCTCTGTCTGGCCGTTTGCAATCGATTGCAGAATGAAAGCGCCAAGGGCTTCCCCGTAGCGATTGCGAATCATTGCCTGCTCTTTGCTGGAAAGCGTCGCGCGCGGCAATTCCCCAAAGAGCATTTCAAACAGAATCTGTCCCATGGCCAATACGTCAGCGCGCATGGCATCCGTAAGCGCCGCACCTCGATTGAAAAAACGCAATCCGTAAAGCCGCGGCTGCGTCAGCGTCGCTTCCGGCCCATCATCGCTGAGGGCCGCGTAAATTTGCTCGGCATCAAGCTCGCCGTGGGCCACACCCATGCGATGGGCGGCGGTCAAAAGATTCAGCAAAGGCTGTAGCAGCATCCGCGCCTGAGCAAAGCTGGCCTGCAGATCCTCAGGCCGACGCCATTCCTTCAAGGTCTCGCGCAGAGTTTGCTCGGTTTGCAATTCAGACACGTAAAACCGAGTGCCATCTCGCTCGATTCCTAGTTCGAGCATGGGAAAAAGGTTCGGATGAGGTTCCAAAAGGCGCAGCGCCTGGACCTCGCGATTCAGCCGGTCTTCAAGCTCCCCTTCGCGAGCGTTATAGACCAGCGACACCGCGGCGCGGGCGCCGGTCGCTTGGTGATAGGCGATAAAAACTCCACCGCCGGCCCGCGGCCCCAGGCTTGCTTCTAGTCGCCAGACCCGGCCGACCATATCCAACCCCAAAAGAGTTCCATCGATCGGACAGATACGCGGCGTAGTGCCCGTCTGAATGGAGCCAGAAAACGTCGCGCCACACTCAAAGCAACGTCGCCCGACTGGTAGCAGCATGGGGACCCCTTTCATGGATGCGACAGTAAGATGTGCACCTAGGTCACAGTACCATGAATAGGTAATGAAAACTACAAAAACGATTAATCTAGTAAATTATTCTATTCCTTCAAAAGCTCGCCGGAGGCTTTGCCGAGCGGCACACTGAAGCGTAGATAGGGGGCCGAGCTGCTGCCGCGGCGCGTTTGATCTCCATGCACTCTGGCAACCAGTTGATAGTGGCCAAGCGGGGCGGCGGCGGGGATCTCGACTTCGGTTGCAAAGCTGCCATCGCTGCGCGTGACGGTACGCCCCAGCATTAGCGGATGCGGCGCCGCCAAAATCAAAACGACTTCCAGACCGGAAGCCGAGCCGCGGCTGGTTCGAACTTGCCCGCGCACAGGAATGGTCGCGCGCCTATAGATTTCCCGCGCCGCACCAATGACGACATTGACTCGAGTCAAGATAAGCGCTTCGCCGTCAACGCTGTCGCGCGAATCTTCGGCAAGCTCGATATTGTCGCTGTCGACGCGGGAGGCCAGCCCATCCGCATGGCCCTCCACGCTGCCGGTTTCTCCGCGCGAGCCGGACGCGGCACGAGCGTTTTGGGGCGCATTTTTGCCAGCCCCGGCGGACCGTTCGAGAGGGCCCGCGGATTCCGTCGCCATTTCCGCAGATGTTCCAGATGCGGGTTTGCCGATGACGCGCGGCTGCTCGGTCCTGGCAAAGCTTGGCGGCCGTTCAAATGGGTCGCTTCCTTTTTCCTGATACGCTTCGCGGTTTTCTCCGCCAAAGACGCGTTGCTGTAGCGGCGCGCCGCCTAGATTTATGCGTCGCCAAAAGCCCGCGTGCTCCCCCGCCGGTGGAACATAGACTTCAACGAAAGCATGCAGTTCGTTTTCCACATAACGAGCAGCAATGCCGACGGCCAGAGCCGTGATGACAAATGCATAGGCGCGATGACGGCAGACTCCGCGCTGGCTGAGCGCGATGCGCAAATAAAGCGATGTGCGGCCTCCATCGGCATCTTCGAGCAGCTCGGCAACTGCAAAGGCGCGAAAATAGCTGACCAGCTGGCCGAGGACTTCGTTGTAGTCGACATGCAAAGCGGAACGGATTCCGATGCGACGTAGTACTTTTTCGGCGTCATGGCGCAGCCAGCGCGGCAACCCGATTGGCGCTTTTCGAACGAAGAGCATGCCATGATTCGCATCTTTGCCAGGCCCGAGGCCGGAAAAGAGCGGTCCTGAGAAATAGCGCTGCTCGGCATCCAGCAAATAGACCAGCCGGTGCCGGCCGCTGCGTGCCGAAAGCGCATACAGGTTATCGGCGCTATCCACGGAAAAGTACAAGCCTAGTGGTGGGGTCGCCTGATAGGAAAGCAGATGCACTTCCGCTGCTGGGGTGGGCAAAGCCACCGGCTGGCCCGCCACAAAATCGATGACCACAGAGCCAAAAAAAGGGTCGCGGCCGGCGGTCAACCGGTTGGCGGTCAAGGCAAGCTCGCGCTGTTGCGGATCGGCGACGTAAAGCGCCCCGGATTCATCCACAGCATCAAGTGCCGACATGCGTTTGTAGGGAAAAACCGCGGGGTTAAAAACTTCGTGATAGATACGTTCCCCGGGCGGCTCGATGCCGGTTTCGCCATCGGGAGTCATTCGTGCGCGACGGATCGGCGGTCCGTCTTGGCCGGCGCCCGGCGGCGGAGCACCGCGCATAAGCGCCTCGGCCAAGGGCGATGCTTGATTGGCGCTGTGAAAAATCGGCTCATGCGCTTGCGGGTTGCGGCCGGCAAGCGGCGCACCGATTAGCTTATCGTCGCTTTGTACAGCGACCGGCAAGCTGTCGCGACGCGCTGCATCGTGATGGCAAACGCCGTCCTGACATTGCAAAGCCGGCGCTGCGACGGGTTCATGCAGCACAGGTTGGCCTTGCGCATAGGCGTACATAAAGGCCGATGGCAAAAGCCAAAGCGCGATCCCCAAAACCAATCGCCAAGCTAACGATGCGGGTGGTGCGTTTCGCACTTCAGTATCTTATCAGCGATCTGCAAATACATTCGCTGCTGAAGCGCGGTGCGTGCAGAGGTCACAAGTCTTTTTCTGATAGAAACTGGAGGACTTGGGAATTGAAGCGGCGCGGCTCTTCGAGCATTGGAGAGTGCGCGGATTTTTCGAAAAAGACGATTCGCGCGCGGCTGATCGCGGCACCGAGGCGCTGTCCCATCGACGGCAGAATCAGCGGATCATGCGTTCCCCAGATGAGCAGCGTCGGCGCCAAAATGCTCTGCAAATCGGCTGGCGCAAGGAACCCGCCCTCGCCTTCCATGCGATCGCACATGCGCAGCTTGGCTTGCCGGTTGTGCCAAAATTCCTCTTCCAGAATCTCGCGCAGCACGAACTTGGGAATGTAGCGCGGCTTGTAAAAAAGGGTCCGCAGCAGCCGATCAAGCTCTTCGATGTTCTTGGGAATTAGGAGCTCGGAGATGTGCTGCTTGCCGCCGAAGTTTGCCGCCACCTGCCGCGCCTCTAAAGGGTTTGGCGCGATGCCGGCCGCGTCGACGAGGACAAGCTTCTCAACTTGCTCGGGATGGGCCATGGCCAGGCGCGTCGCGACGTAGCCGCCAAACGACACGCCGACCACGGCACAGCGGGCGATGCCAAGCCGCTTGAGCAGCTCTGACATCGCTTTGGCTTGGTCTTCCGCGTTGTCCATGCCGCCCGTGGGCACGCTGCCGCCAAACCAGTACAGATCGGGCGCGATCACGCGATGCGAGCGAATGAACACGGGGACTTGATCTTCCCAGGTTTCAAGCGCTCCGAACGCGAAGCCATGAATCAGAAGGACCGGCGAACCGGCGCCGCCATCGTAATAGTGCAGCCTCCCAAACGGCAAATCGGCGTCGTGCGCGCGGACGCTCACGTGCGCATAGTCGGCTCGCACCTGAGCGTGGTTGAACTTCACCACGCTGCAAGCGCAGAGCGTAGACATAACGAGTCCGAAAAATAGCGAACGAATCCAAGCCATCTATGCAGCCTATGCCATGGCAGCGCACGTGCCAGCCGAGCAAGCGAATCCGGTCTACCGGTTAACGAATCTCAATAACCGCCGGCAAGTGCGTCATGTCTGGAGCAGGTTTGCTCGTGCCAAAGTAAATGGCCATGCTGGTCGCCGATACCGCAGCGAGACTTGCGACGATGCCGGTCCAGACATACCAGCGGCTATACCAGCGCTGGGTTTGCTCTTGCTTGATTAGGTTGGCATCTACATCTACGACCATATCAGGCATGACAAGAAGGCTGGCTTGAAACGGCAAATAGCGATCCTTTTCAAGAAGCAATCGATAATTGCCCGGAGCCAACACCGACAAAGGTTCAGGTAGCGGCGTTTGCCCACGAGGCTTGGCATTTAGGTAGATCTGGGCGCCGCTTATGTCAGTAAGAATGCGAATCTGACCATAGCGCTTAAAGGTTTCGGGCGGATATAACTGCTGTAGCCAGCTTAGTAGCCGGGCTTCGTCGACTTGGGTGCCGCTGGACAGCGAGTCGGCGTAGCGCGCCACGACGCGCCGGTCCTTGACCAAAATTCGCCGCAACGCCAAAACCACATCGCCAAGCTGGCTGACTGCTAATAGCAATACCTCTTTGGCCTTTAAGCGCTCGCCAACGGCGGACAGGCATTGGGTCTCGCCATCACAACGCGCCACCGCGGCATCTACTCCAATTCCCAGGCGGCGCCGAGCTTCCGCCAAATCGATAAGTTCTAGCGAGGTATTCTGCTGCAAAGTCAGCGTCAATCGCTCGGCCAAGTCTGCAAACTGCTTCACATCATTGCGGTATTCAAAAATCGCTACGGTGTCGCCAGAGTTCGCTGCCGCTTGCCCCTCGAAAACCAGAAGCCCCAGGAAAAGCCCCCAGCTTCGCAGGGGCCTTGCCGTTCGAACCACTTGGCAAAAAATGCCAACCCAAACCGCAGTCAAAAGTCTTATGCGCCGGCTTGATGCAGAACGCATGCGGTTGCAACGCTTAGATCTGCAAGTGTTTTGCTTTGACATTGGCATTCGCACTCTACAGACGCCCAAACAGCACACTGGCCGCGCTTGGAATGTATCCATCTTGGTAGCCAAGCAGATAGGGGTTTGCTGTCTCATTTTCGATGAGACAGGGGCCAAAGCAGGCGCCTAGATCATTGGCCGGATTTCGATTGTCGCGCAGAGAGGACGTACAGCTCTGATTTTGGACCCCAACCAGGTAATCCTGCTCGCGAGTGCCATTTTGCAGGTTGATGAGCAGGACGTGATAGGTATAGCCGGCCCACTGCACGTAACAACTTTGCTGATTGGGCGGGGTTCCGTAAGTTTGCAGAAACAAACCCAGTGAGTCCGGAAAAGTCTGATGCAAAACTCGCATGAGAACAAGCGCATGGGTGCGATCCGGATTGACCGCAATGCCATAGGACATCACGTCGGTGGGCAGAAATAGGATGTCCACGGAACTGGGAATGTTGGATACGACCCAGGGAACCTGCCAGGCTGGCAGCTCAAATTCCGAAGTCGCCCAATTGTTGGTATTCGGTTCCAAAATTCGCACGGTCGCGCCCATGATCGTGGAAGCACTATCGGCGATGTCTTGACTCCCAACGCTAATAATTGCATTTCCGACCACCGCTAGCGTTGCACTGCCCGGAGCCGGCAGAATGCGGTCAGCGACGCCTTGGCCGGGCTTGCGAATCACGACCTGGCCAAGGCGCACGGCCCCAGGTGCCTTGACGCAGGGTTGCACCAGGACCTGCTCTGCTGCGGTCGTATAAGCAATCGCCGTGGTGTAAGGCAGCATCGACGATGACATCAACTGCCCGGTGTGCGGATCATAGCGATGCAGCGCCGCCTTATCACTGCCGGACAGCGTCGTACAGTCCGGCTGCCGAAGCTGCAAGGGAGGAATCGCAATAATCACATCCACAAAGCCATCGGGCGCATAGGCGGCGGCCAAGGGCACGCCTTCGGGAATCATTGCGCCGGTATCGATATCGATACCGGAAATTTGCCCGTCAGATATACCCGCGCGCAAATTGGCGAGATCGCGCACAAATAGGACGCGCCCGGCGCGGCCGTTCACTGGCGAGGGCTTGCGATAAAGCAGCAAAGCAGCGGTTTGATCCAGGGGATCGACGACCACCGACTGCACGGGCAGATCCTCGTGCAGCGGAATCGTAGACTGAGATTCGAGCCGCAAAGTATCTACGATGTGTAAGTTTCCCGCCTGGCTGGCCACCAGCAACGATTGCCCGTCAAAAGTCCCCGCCGATGCAGTCACCGGAGGGACCGTACTGCCTTCTACATCAAATTGCCGGTCGTAGCTGGACAGGAGCGGACGGACGGCGTTGGGGTCGATGACGCGCAGCTTGGTCTCATCGCGCAGCGGAGCAAAAATCTGCTGATTCGGCGCAAAATAGGGCGCCGGCTGACCATTGTGCAAAGGCATCGTCGGAGCAACCATCTTCAGGCTGCCGCCAAAAAAGAACAGAGGCCGACGCAATTCCAGCGCGATTTCCGTAAACTCCCCATACTTCCAAAAAACCTCGCGCTGAAGGGCCAGGCCCAGCAGTTGCTGTCCAGCGGCGCCCAGCGCCAACATGCGCAAGCCTCGAGGCTCTGCGGATACTGCAATCTGGCTGAGATTTATCGATGCCGTCATCCCCATGCCGGCCGGCGTTGGATCAATGCGAGCTCGAGCCAAAATGGCATCGGTGCTAGCGTCGCGCAGGTCCAAATTGGTCAACCGCGGATCAGTCAGCGGCGATAATGCCCCATCGTCAGGCGGCGGGGTGGCCCGCAATACAAAGCGGACGCTACCGGGATTGGCGTCGCTGCCACAGCCAGGCACGCCGGCGCACACCGCCGCTACGCACAAGATTTTCCAAAAACCGAGGCTGCGAGACGACAGAGCGTGCCACATGCCGCGGACTGTAGCAAAGCAGATACTTTATTGCCACCTAGGCCCAGCGCATCGCGACCAAGCCGACAGCTTGGCGAGTTTCATCCAGCCGCTGCAGTCAGCGACTCGCTGTTCTTTTCGTCAGTATTGATAAAGTTTGCTGTTGTTGCGCAGGAGGCTGCGCTTGGACTGGTCCATCGAAAATCCGACACTGGCGTTGTAGCTTGACAGCGAGCCACAGGGCCGCGGCGCAGAATTTCCGGAAGGATTGTTTGGCCAGGGATTTCCGGCGATACGTTCCGGACAGTGCGTTTGAATGTAGGTCCAATCCGGATTGACAAGCGAGCGATTTTGCGTCAAAGACTGCGGGAGCACGCTTGGCATCCAGCGCGTCTTGTTAATACACCAAGCACCATCGGTGGCCCATTCTGCTTCGAAGTAGAAGCCATCCGAACCGATGTCTGATGTCTCTTTGGCGTTAAAGTTCAGGTTGTCGTAAATATCGATGGTGGTTCCGTCATATGTATGAGTCAGACCGTCGCCGCAGTAGTCGGCTCGGACCATGCGCACGCAGGCATCATGATAGTTGTTCACGGGGCGCGTGGCCGTAGAGCCATAGGTCTCCTGACGGCTGATCCAGTCTGGATCTCCGTACTCATTGCATTTTTGCAGTGCCGCATAGCGGCAGGCAAAAGTAAACAAGCCGTTGATCGAGGTTCGAGCTCCGCTCGTCGGATCAAACGTGCTGGTCATTGGCGCGGCATACACAAGGTTTCCGCCGCTATCGAGGCCGCAAATGCTGTCTCCAGTGCTTGGATTGGTGACTAGATAGGTATCCATCACGGGCAGATTGGGAAGACTCAGCGGAGTCCAATTGCCGACTTGAACCATGGCCACAGAGCCGTCGTCAAGCGACGCATAAAGCTGAGCAGGCGCAAAATTTTCTCCACTCAGAATCGCGCCAGTTTCTAAGAGGGTGTCGAAAAAGCCCATGAGCTCGCTTGAATGCGAGCGGATTGGG
>CAYWPR010000116.1:0-16787 GCA_964460115.1 uncultured Myxococcales bacterium | reverse complement strand
GCCGCGCCATGCCAAAGCCGTAAAGCAGCACGGGCTCGTATTCTGGCGCAGGCGTGCCGGGGGCGGTGCTGATGAGGTAAATGTTTTCCGGAGTTAAAGCCCCATGAACCATATCGATGCGATGCACCGCGTGCAGAGCGGCGGCGACCTGCCGGGCGACGATAAGAAGCTCGCGCAGGGTCAGTGCGCCACCGCGCCGCAGCCGTAGCGCCAAGGTCTCGCCGGGGGGCTGCGCGAAAACCGCGTAGGCCAGACCCTGCGCCGAGGTATCGACCGCCATGCGCTCGGCAATCATCGGATGCTCGAGCGAGGCAATTTGGCTCAGGTCGCGCTGATACGACTGCCAGGGATCGCCATCGGGATCGACGTTGAAAACAATCAGACGACAGGAACGGCCGGTACTGACCTGTTGCGCAATATAGACAGTCTGTAGGCCAGTCCGAGAAATTCGCTGCTGAATCTTATAATCGCCAAGTAGATGGCCTTGCGGCAACTCTTTGCCCATTGCGTAGTCAAAAGTAACCGTGTTTTTTGTGATTTTCAACACATAAAAATGTTAAAAAATAAAGATCTGGCCCATGCTGGTCGATTCAAAAAGGCAGACTCGGCACAGCGTGTACAAGTTCCTTCAGTGTCGAATCATCGACGCTGAGATGTTGCAAAGCGCTCAAAGATGGCAGAGTGTGTAGAAGCGTTGGCGGCTGCGGCGGGCTTTAAATACAAAAATCCGCTATCGGCGGCTGCTGCTCACCGAGCGGATTTTGCTAGAAATGCTCGAAACCCTAGCTAGCGTACTAGGCGTAGGGCAGAAGCGCGGCAATTTGCGCTTCGTTGGCCTTGTGAACGTTCTTGGTGCCGCGCAGCTTGCGCTTGCGCTTTGAAGACTCATGCGTCAAAAGATGGCTTTTGTGCGCCTGCTTGTGCTTGAAATGGCCATTGGCAGTACGCTTAAAACGCTTTTTGGCTGCAGAGTGCGATTTCATTTTTGGCATGGTCGGTTCCTAATATAGGCGCGCGCGGGCTTGAACCGCGGACCCCTACCGTGTCAAGGTAGTGCTCTACCACTGAGCTACGCGCCTGCTTTTGTCATTTGAACTTGGCTTGGGTCTGCTGCGAATTGCTTGCGCAAACCGCTACAGTCCGCACGAAAAGTTCAGGTCAGGACTGTGTAGTCTGCAAGGCCGCGCAAGTCAACAGTTTTTGACATGATAAGCGGCCCAGCCGTCCTGATTTACATTGCCTGCATGATAGGGCGAACCAAACTTAGTGCGCTGCCCCTTTTTTATCACGCTGCTTCACGGTGGGCGAGGTCGTGCCCGCGGCGTGCGCTGCGGGAGCGGCGTGAGCGCTGTGCCCTGTCTGCGGCTTGTGTTGCGCGCGGGCCGCGGCGGCGGCCTTGCGACGACGCGAAATGCGCGTTTTCAAACTGCGCTGTGCCTTGCGGCGGCGCATCTTCGGACTTTTGCGACTGTCTCCACGACCCATAGTTATCTTGTCTCCTGAGGGGCACTACTTTGCGCGGACCTGGGGCTTGTGTCAATGAGTTGCTTGCAGTACCAGGTTCCATCGATAATCAAATGACCTCTAAAATAGAAGGAATCTCCGTGTCCGAATTGAATGTATTGCGTGTCGATTGGCTGGTGGGCGACGACGGGCCGCTAATTGCGGCGCCGGGACGCGTGGCCTTGTCTTCCTGTCCCGGTCGTACCGATGTCGGAGGAGATGTCAAAAGCGACATCAACCATCTTTTGTCTTTGCGCATTGGACTTGTCGTGTCGCTGGTCAGCGATATCGAGATGGAATATTACGGCGTCTCGGGATTGCGGCAGGCACTGCGCAGCGCCAAGCTGGCCCAGGTGGAATTTCCCATCGATGACATGCAGCCGCCGCGCGATATTGCCGCGACCCAAAGCTTGTGCCATTGGCTGCTTGGCCACCTGCAACAAGGAACCAATATTCTGATTCATTGCATCGGCGGCTGGGGGCGCAGTGGCACCATTGCCGCGTCGCTGCTTACGCATCAGGGCTACTCTGCCGAGGCCGCCATTGCGCTTGTGCGCAAAGCGCGCAGCCCGCGCTGCGTCGAAGCGCGCGCCCAAGAGCGTTTTGTGCACGAATACGCCCGCAGCGAATTTCTGCAAAGCCCTTCTGCTCCCGCACGCGGCAAAGCCTTGTAAGTCGTCCGTTCCGCACCAAGTGCTTTTAGCGCGTGGCGCGGAACGAGAGGAACGGATTTACTGGTTAAGGATGGGCTTCGGCGACGGCGGCTTCTTGTTCTTTGCCGAGCCGGTTCACGATAAGGGCCTGCGAGGACATGACCTGACCGGATTGGCGGGCGACCACGGTGACGACATTGACGCCCGGCCATAGGGGCACGTCGGCGTCAAAACGCATCTCTGACTGACGGGCGGCTTTGCGGTTCGAGCGATAAAACACTTTGCGGTGTTCGATTTTGGCAACGCGGTTGCTGACCACGACGTAGGCATCGATGACCCGTTCGTTGTCATGGGCCGTGGCCGAAATCTGCAGCTTGCCGGATTTTACGGCCAAAGGAGGCGTCTGAACCTCTAAAACCGGCGGCGTCACTTGCCACACCAGGGTGGACAAAGCGGTCGCTTGACCGCTCGCGAGCGGTCCACCGATTTGACCGGCGGCGCTGGAAATATAGCCGGGACGTCCGGCTTCAAGCTCTACGCGTACAAAGCCCGGAAAGCTTCCGGTGCTTGGAAAGCGGTCGCCGGGACGAGCACGGGCGATGATCGGCGCATTGGCGCTGGCGCCGGTGCGTACTTCCACTTCCTTGGAAACCACCAGGCTGCCGCGACTTTCTTGGGCGCGCGGAGTCGCATCGACGATGGGAAACGTCAGTTTGTCGGTGACTCCATCATGCATGCCAAGGTCGTAGACCTGAAGCTCCAGTCGCGCGGTCGGTTCGCTGAACTTGCTGCCTACTTCGAAGGTGAAATCGAGGGTGCGTTTTTCGTTCGGAGCCATCTCGGAAAGCTCGAAGCGGCCCTTGTTGACGCTGATCAGCGATCCTTCGCCTGCCGCGTTGCGCAAAAGTCCAACCGGACGCAGCGCGCGTCCGGCGCCGACGTTTTGAACGTTGACGCGCAGCCGCACCGCTTCGCCCCGCGACAACAGACCGTCGCCGTTCGAGCTAGGGCCTTCGTCGATAAGCTGATAGCTGTAGGCAAAGCGCGGCCGCGGCAGACCGTTTAGTTTCACTTGCAGCGCTTGTGGTTGCGGACTATGGCCGTTTTCTTCGAAGAACTGAGCTTTTACGACATCGAGCCGCGGCAACGTGTCTTTGGGCACCTTGACCGGAATCGCCCACGAGCGCGATTCCCCGGGGCCAATGCGACCAAAAACGAACTCGCGGTCTTCGTACAGATAGTTGTCGGATTTAAGCTGCGCCCGGACCTGACCGGCAATACCTCCACCTTGATTGCTGACGGTGATCTTGAAAACCATGGTTTCGCCGGCGCGCGCTGTGTGCTCGGCTTTGTCGGTGGTCACCGTCGCCACCAGGCGGGGCGGCGAGCTTTGCGGTCCGACCGGCGAAAAATCCACGCCGAATTTACGCAGCGATTCGATAAGCCGCCCTTGCTGCTCGCGCTGTTTGCCGGTAAAAAAATCGCGCGCCGCGCTCAGCATGTCGCGTCGCCGCCAGCCGCGCGCCGATCCCAGCATGTCGCGGGCGTACTGAATGACGTAGTCTTCGACAAAAGAATCGTCTTCTTCGCTGACGAGGTCATCTATAGGTTCTTCATCGTCGTCGGCATCGTCGGCGTTTCCATCCTTGCCGGCGGTATCGGTCAAAAGCTCGCCTTTGGGCTTGGGCGGCGCTTTTTTGCGCGGATCGGTCCAGATATAGCGCAGCGATTCCACTGGCTTGTCGGCGTTGCGCGCATTTTGCGAGGTCAAGTGCGCATCCAAGTCCTGCTCACGCGTGCCTTTGTAGGTGCTAAATAGCGACAGGCGGTTTTTTTCGACACGCATGGGCTCTAGGGCCACGTCGGGTGAAATGCCCACCGACTGAATCGACACATCGCCCGGGGTCAGATACTGCGCAATGGTCAGTTTCAGCGCCGATCCATCTTCGTTGTCGTAAAGAACCTGCACCGAGCCTTTGCCGAAGGTGCGGCTGCCGATGATAAGCGCGCGATCCAGATTCTTAAGCGCTCCGGCGACGATTTCTGAAGCCGATGCCGATTGGCCATCGACAAGCACCGCCATCGGAATGTGCGGCTGGGCCGCCGGCGTCGCCCGTTTTTCTTCTCGCTGCTTGTTGGCAAAGCCGACGGTGGTGACGATGGTCCCGGCATCCAGAAATTCGTCGGCAACCTTGATCGCTTTGTCGAGTAAGCCGCCCGGATCGCCGCGCAAATCCAGAATCAGGCCGCGAATTTGATTTTTTCGCGTTTGCTCTTCAAGCGCCTGATGCAGATCTTCATCGCATTTCTGATTGAACTGGCTCAGACGAATGTAGCCAATGGGCCCGCTTTGGGTCTTTAGGACGCGGGCGATGATGCTTGGCACTTGAATTTCGGCCCGCGTCAGGGTCAGGTGGCGCGGCGTGTGTTCGGTTTCGTGTTCGATCCACAATTCGACGCGAGTTCCGGGATCGCCGCGCAGTCGATCGACGGCGTCGGTCAGCGCCATGTTGTCGGTGGCATCTTTTTCGATGCGGACGATGCGATCGCCGCGGCGCACGCCGGCATCCCAGGCGGGGGTGTTGCGCATCGGCCGAATGACGGTCAGCGCCGACTTGCGAATGCCGATGACAATGCCCAGGCCCCCGAAGCTGCCACGCGTCGAGGTTTTCATATCGTTGTAAGTCTGCGGATCGAGCAGCACCGAGTGCGGATCCAGCGTCGACAGCATGCCGTTGGTGGCGGCGTATTCGATGTCGCGAATCGCTTGCTGGTCGGTGCCGGGTAGCAGATTTTGCACGATGAACTGAAAAATCTCGGCCATTTTGGGGGCCAGCGACCAGGCGGCATCTACAGTCTCGATGTTAAACTCGCGCGAGGCGGTATCGACGCGCACGAGCACGCGGTTCTGCTCGGGATGGGCTTCGATAAGAACCTCGGCGACATGCTTTTGCACCGAATCAAGCGCGGCGATTAGCATTTGCTTGGGATCGATGCGCGTCGGATCGACGTAGGCATCGTGAACCCGCACCAAAGTTTTGTTGAAGGTGTCTAGGGTGCCGCTCGACTCGTAGGATTTGTGTTCAGCGCTGGCCGCGCCGGTGGTGCGGCCGAGTCCAACTAGCATGGCCGGTCCGCGGTGGTTGATGGTAAGCGCCAGCGCGATAAGCGCCGCCAGGCCGACCAGTACAACCTTTAGAGAATGTCTCATCCTTGGCTCCGCTGTGGCATTGGAATCGTCGGCAGGCAACTCGCCTGCTTTCTCACCTTGCTGATGGAGGTTTTTAGCGTCCATTCGGGTCTCATTTTAGAGGTGGTTCATCCTGGCGACCGCATGGGCGCCTAGAAAACATTATAGACTAGACCGTTTCATCGAGGAGGGGGCCCAGGGTCCGCAAAAGCAGTGTATCGATGTCGCGTCCGAGGAGAAATATCAAATAGACAATTGCTCCGCAGGCCAAAAATGGACCAAAGACCACCGAAGTGTGGCGCAGCGGAGTGTCCGTAGGGCGCCGCCGCCGCTGCCACAGAGTAAAGGGAATGGCCAGGCAAAGGCCCAGAATCGAGGCCAAAAATAGCGTAAGCGGCAACGACCTAAAGCCGAGCAATCCGCCGATTAGGCTTAGCAGCTTGCCGTCGCCATAGCCCAGGCCCTCGCGACCGCTAAGATAGTAGTAGCCGTCGGCAATTAAGCGCACCACGAGGTAGCCGCAAACAAGTCCGGCGATGGCTTGTCCATGCGTGACGCCGCCAAATCGCCAATACAAGAATCGGCCCAGCAGAAAAAATGCCGGAATCGCCGGATAGGTGATGCGGTCGGGCAAAATCTGATGCTCTATGTCGATAGCGGACAGCACGAGTAGAACAATGACGAAGAAGAAATAGACGATATAACGCGACAATGCCACTCCCGTAGGTTCGAAAAGGGCGCTGGAAAATCCCAAGTGGCTTACAAAGCGAGCGTACAAAAGGGCAGAAAGGCCGGCGGCGCACAGCTCGATAATCGGATAGCGCGGTGAAATGCGCGCGCCACAGCTTCGACAAGAACCGCGTAAAATCAGCCAACTTAAAAGCGGAATGTTGTCGTAAAAGGCAATGGGTTTTTGACATTGCGTACAGTGCGAAGGCGGAAAAGCCAGCGACTCGCGCCGCGGAATGCGATAGATGCAGACGTTGGCGAAACTGCCCCACAGCGCGCCCCAAAAAAGGGCCAGGCCTAGACCCCAGTGCGAACGCAAAAATTCCTCGAGCAAATTGTCCACTAGTTCGATTTCCCCACCCAATAGGCCCAGATGATAAACAGCCCCTGAAAAGGCAAGCGCGCCCACAGCATCCAGCTTGGCAAGTGCGAATTGCCTAGCGGCAGATGGGCCCACGCCATGTACACATTGGCCGGAAATACCGCGACGTAAAGCGCGATAAGTCCCAAGGAGGCGGCACGACGAAAACGCACCATAAGCAGGCCAAGGCCTCCGGCGATTTCAGCACCACCGCTCAAATAAACCAAAAGCAGCGGCGCCGGCAGGGCGGGCGGAACCATCTGCACAAAGATACGACTGCTGCGAAAATGCGCCACTCCGATGGCAATCATGGCGACGGCCAGCATAAAGCGCGAGATTCTGCGAAACTGGGCTTTGGGCGCAGCGTACTGCACGTTCTGACTAAGATTAGGCCAAGAATTACAGATTGAGAACATTTCGTGACAATTTCGTTAGATAGGTAACGACGCAATTTGCTGGTGGCGACGCGCGCCTAGCGAAAGCGAGCTACGCATCCGATGTGCGATGCCAAGCGCGCTTTGCCCAATCCGAGTAAGATGCGTGTAGCGGCGTTCGCTGTGAGCTCTATAGCTGGCTGGCGTACCATGGTGTAGTGTAGCGGCCCATCTGTAGAGCTTATTGAAAAAGCCTGTTCAAAGGAGAATGTATGACCGCGCATGAGCAACCCACCTACAAGGTCCGCGACCTGTCGCTGGCCGAGTGGGGCCGCAAAGAAATCGAAATTGCCGAAAGCGAAATGCCGGGCCTTATGGCATTGCGCAAAGAATACGGCGCCGGAAAAAGCCAACCATTGCGCGGTGCTCGCATCGCCGGCTGCTTGCACATGACGGTTCAGACGGCCGTGCTTATCGAAACCCTGCGCGAGCTTGGCGCCGAAGTCACCTGGACCAGTTGCAACATCTTTTCCACCCAGGATCATGCGGCGGCGGCAGTGGCCAAGGCCGGCATTCCGGTTTTTGCCTGGAAGGGCGAGACCGAGGCTGAATATTACGAATGTATCGAAAAGCAGCTTCAGGCTTTTACGCCGAATAAGTGGGGCGGACGCGGGCCCAATATGATTCTGGACGACGGCGGCGATCTGACGGTGCTCGTCCATGAAAAGTACTCCGAGCTTTTTGGCGGTCCCGATCCCATTCGCGGCATCAGCGAAGAGACCACCACCGGCGTGCATCGGCTGTACGAAATGCACCGCGATGGGCGGCTGCGGGTGCCGGCGATCAACGTCAACGATTCGGTCACCAAGTCCAAATTCGACAACTTGTACGGCTGCCGCGAATCGCTGGCGGACGGCATCAAGCGCGCCACCGGAGTCATGTTTGCCGGCAAGGTGGCGGTGGTCTGCGGCTATGGCGACGTTGGCAAAGGCTGCGCGCAGTCGCTGCGCGGCTTTGGTGCGCGCGTCATCGTCACTGAAATCGACCCGATTATCGCCCTGCAAGCAGCGATGGAGGGCTTTCAGGTCACGACCATGGAAAAAGCCGCGCCCGTCGCCGACATCGTTGTGACTGCCACGGGCTGTATGGGCGTGGTGCGGGCTGAGCACATGAAAGCCATGAAGGACCAGGCGATTTTGTGCAACATCGGCCATTTCGATTGCGAAATAGACGTGGCGTGGCTGGAAAAGAACTGCCGCGAAGTCAACATCAAGCCGCAGGTCGATCAGTTTGTTTTTTCCGACGGAAAACGTCTGACTGTGCTCGCGCGCGGCCGACTGGTCAACCTGGGCTGTGCCAATGGCCATCCTTCGTTCGTCATGTCGACGAGCTTTTCCAATCAGGTGCTGGCGCAGATTGCTCTTTGGACCGAGCCGCAAAAATACCCGCTGGGGGTGCACGTCCTGCCCAAACATCTGGATGAGCGGGTCGCCGCGCTGCATTTGCCAAAGCTTGGCGTCGAACTGACGCGGCTGACTGCTGAGCAAGCCAAGTATCTGGGCGTCAGCGTCGATGGCCCTTATAAGCCCGAACACTACCGCTATTAATCGCCGGTACCTGCTTATCTCTTCTCAGCATAGATGGGGCGACGTGTTAAGGTCCGGTTCATGCGTCGCTCCGTCTTGTTGACTGTCGCCGTGTTTTGTCCTCACTATAACCGCACCGTCGCGGCGGATTTTAACGACGTCACGAGTCGGCTGGTGCACTGCGCAACCCAGGATAGCTGTCGGCAAACGGCAGAGGGAATGGCTGACTACAAGAATCGGCCATTCCCTGCCGGTTGCCCGGTTTATCCGTCTCTGGCGGCACAGTCTTAATGGATATCGTGTGCGGCTGATTTCGCTGTGCCCAAGTTTGACCGAGACGGTATTTCGGCTCGGCAAAGGCACGGCGCTTGTTGGCCGCACCAAGTTCTGTGTAGAGCCGCAAGGTCCCGTCGACTTGATTGAGCGGGTTGGCGGAACCAAGAATCCCAAGCTCGATCGCATTTTGGTTCTGCGTCCCGAGCTAGTTTTGATGAACGAAGAAGAAAACCGGCGCGAAGACGCCGAGGCGCTGCGCGAACATGGAATCGCGGTGCTGTCTACCTTCGCCAAAGATGTACCGGGCGCGATTGAGTCGATTGTCGAAATCGGCCGCGCGATTGGCGCCGAGTCGGAAGCGCAGCAACTGGCGCGCACGCTGCAAAAGCAGGCTGCGGAGCTGGCGTTTCGCGCCGCCAAGCGCCTGCCGCGCCGCTTTGCTTACTTGATCTGGCAGAAGCCTTGGCTGGCTGCGGCGGAAGGTACATACATCGACGGAATTCTGACGCTGGCCGGAGGCCGCAACATCGTTTCGTCAAGCAGCGTCCGCTATCCCCAGGTCGATGCTGAAACCCTGAAACGCGCCGACTTGATTCTGCTTTCCTCAGAACCTTTTCCTTTTGACGAGCGCCATCAGGAAGCGTTCTGCGCCGAGACCGGAATTTCGCCGGCGCGGGTTTATTTGGTCGATGGACAGCTTTTGTCCTGGCACGGCGCGCGGACGCTGGCAGGATTGGCTTACGCCGAGCACTTGTTCGACAGCGTATGAGCGCTTTGTGTATCGATACGCAACCGCAAAAAGCTTGCAGCGCTTGGGCTTGATTGCGTCCATGCGCTTTTGGGCGAGTTCTGGGGCAAAGACTTCGCATATCGCGAAGTCATGTCGACCCCCGGCAGCATTGGCGGCGCAATTTTGGCTGCGACGGTCACGGATGGACTCGCCGGACTCGCTGTGGCGATGCAGTGCTCGATGCGGCGCAACCTCATAAATGCATACCGGGTTTTTCGGTGCCGGCGTGCGATGCCGCCATTTGTACGCTATATCCATGTAATATGGATAAGGACAAGCGGAGGCCTCTTTGCCGGAAGCTCCCTCGGCCGCCATTGCCACCCCGACCTGTGCCGACGCCGACATAGCGGTTTGTGCGCTGCGGCGAGATCCTCTGGCCAATTCGTGGCTGCAGCGCTCGCTGTGCGAGCAGTATTTGTTATTTGATGCCTGCGTCGGTGGAGAGCGACGCGTAGATCTGTATCCCCTATTGCTTTCGCACGGGCTGCATCTAGACGCTGTACAAGCCGCCACGGCGATATATCAGGCCGTCGTGCAAGTGGCCGGCCGCGCCCATCAGGACCCCCTAGAGCAAAAAAGCTATGGTCTGCCCGAGGATGCCTGCCGACTGGCGGCAGCTTCTTTTGCCGGAAAAGACGAGGCGGCGCTGGTGCGGGTCGATTTGCTGCTTGGCGAGGACGGCATTTTTCGCGCATGCGAGATCAATGCCGACTGTCCCGGCGGCCACAACGAAGCCACTGGGCTTCCGGCACTGGCGCAAAGTGCTGGTTTTTGGGAGGGGCTGAATCCGACGCGACTTTTGGATGCGCTGGTCGCGCGCTTGATCGAACTGGCGCAGCGTCCGGGGCCGGGCTGCGGGACCATCGGGCTGATTTACGCGACGGCCTATGCCGAGGATTTGCAGGTCTGTGCGCTTGTTCGGCAGGCGCTTTTGGCACGCGGCGTCAAAGCGGTCCTGGCTTCGCCTACGGCGCCCAAAGTCGTGAATGGGGTCACTTACCTCGGGGAGCAGCCGGTGGCGGTGCTATATCGCTATTTTCCGACGGAGTATATGGAAGGTCAGCGCAATCTAGAGGCGCTTTGCACGGCGCTACGAGGCGGGGCGCTGCGCACGCTCAGCAGTTTTGCGCACATCTATACCCAGTCCAAGCTTGCCTTGGCGCGGACCTGGCAATGCGCCGAGCAGGGCGAGCTTGCCGTGGCGGACACAAAGGCCGTGGCGCGCCATTTGCCCGAAACTCGAGAATTTTTCGCCGTGCCGTCGGCGCAGCTTTGCGCTGAGCAGCCGCGCTGGGTTTTAAAACGCGCCCTTGGCCGCGTCGGCGACGAAGTGTTCGTCGGCGAGCTTTTTTCCGCAGAGGATTGGCCGCGACTTGTGGCCGCTGTTCATACCGCCTGTACGCAACACGGCGAACGCTGGATTGCGCAGCGCTATGTTCCGCAGCGCCGTATCGCTACCCCCTTTGGCGAAAGGCTGGTTACTTTGGGAGTTTATCTTCTCGACGGGCAATTCGTCGGGTATTTTGCGCGCCTCACGGCCTATAGCCATGTCTCGCACGAGGCGCTTTGTCTGCCGGTTTTTACGCGACCGGAGGAATGCTAATGCAGCGTCATTATGTCTTTGGCTCGGTCCTTTTGTTTTCGGCATCGTGCGCACCGCGCATTTATACGCCCGCCAGTTCGGCGGCATTTTGGGCCGAAGAGAAAGCGCCCGGGCAATCGGTTTCGCTGCCCGACTACAGCTACGCCGCCGCGGCCTGGCAATTGCCGCCGGAAAATCCCTGGTCGCCATACGCCAAAGCCACGCTCTTGTCGTCGCTGAACCAAATTCAAAGCAAGACCATCGAGCTGCCCGATGTAAACAAGATTACGGTCGTAAACAATGCTTTGGCGGCGGCGGGACGGGTGGCCGAGCTTGGCCTGCCCGAGGATGCCATGTGGGTGGTGGATCTGCGCGGTCCGGCGGCGGTGGCCTTTGGCACATCGCTGAGCCAGCGTACGGCTTTGCCGGTGGCGGTCGTGCCAACGTTTAACAATTGGCCGGCCGATGACGAGCTAGTGCCGGCCGAGGAAACGCTGGCGGCGATGGTCAGCATGTTTCCGCGTCGGCCGCTGCCTGAAGAAGTTGCGGCCCGGCCGATCTTTTTGCTCGATGCCTGGCGGCTGGCTTATCGCAACGAAACCGTCGATGACGATACCTATGACAATCGCTACTTTTTAAATTCTAGCGACTTGCCGGATGTGCAGCGACTGCAAGCGCAGGGCATTACGCGCGTCATTTACGTGGTGGAAAGTCTGAATACTGTCACGAACGAAGAAGAAGATCTGCACGCGGTGTTTCTGGCCTATCAGCAGGCCGGCATCACCATTCATTTGGTGGATCTGGAATGGCTGGCCGGATATCCGCAGCAGCTACGCTGGACCGAGACATTGCCGCTACACATCCTAACCATAGTGCCGCGTACGACGATTCTGGACGATTCCTCATTTTTTGGACGGTCTCGAGGCGGATTTGGCGGAATTTATGCCCATCCAAGCCGCAGCCGCTATGGATTTTCTCACTCCCATTCCCACTCCCACTCCCATCATCACTCTTTTGGCGGGCGCGGTGGATAGGACGTCACTTTGACGGGGCTATAGATTGACGCGGGATAATGGGCTGCTGGTGGCGCTTTGCGCAAGCAGGCGCGACTCTCCAGTGCGGCCAAGCGCATAGGCGATGCCGCTTTGCAGCGTTCCCAAAGTCACGAGCGTGCTTAGATTGATTCCCAGCCCAACCAGCGTCTGCGCAACTTCTGCTCGAATTCCGGTCAGCACCGCCTGAGCGCCAAGCAGGCGCAACGCCCGCGCGGCATTGATGAGCGTGCTGGCGACGCTGGTATCGACGTGCTTCATTCCGGTAATGTCGATAATGACCACCTGCGTGCGGTGCGTTTGCACACCTTGCAGCGCTGTTTCCAGCACATGCTGCGCCCTTTGGGAGTCCATGACTCCGATAAGCGGCATGATCATAATCTGACTGGTAATCGGAATTAGCGGAGTGGACATCTCAGCCAGCCGCGCGCTTTGAAAATTGATGATCTCATTTTGCAGGGCAAGCTGCTTTTGCTCGGCGGCGACGCGTTCCTGTAGCTCAATTTGCAGGCGCTCGTTGGCAAGCCGCAATTCCTGATTGGAGTTCTCAAGTTCGGACGTAACGGCTTTGACGTGCTCATAAAGCAGAGCATTTTGTACCGCATTTGCCGCTTGCGTCGACAAAAGCCGAAGCAGCTCTACCCGTTCCGCAGTAAATGCATCAGCAGCAACGTCATTTTCCAAATAAAGGACGCCGATCAAGAGTCCTTGATGAACCAGTGCCAAACACAAAGCTGACTTGGGATGCTGAATTGCAATATATGGATCGCTGGCGAAACGGCCCTCGCGCCGGGCATCTCCAAGGACTACGGTTTCGCGAGTGTGGGCCACGTAATTCACAACAGAAGCCGGAATCTTGGAACTGCCATCGACCGGCTCATTCAGTCGCAGATGCACCGTATCTGGATCGATGGTAAGGACCGCTTCAATGTGCAGCTCGGTTTCTTGTTGCAAAAGCAGCGCTCCGCGCCTGGCTCCGGCATTTTGGACGACGATGCGCATAACTTGCTCAAGCACCCGATCCAGCACAATTTCGCTGGCGATGGCCTGCGCCGCGTGTAGCACGGCCGTCACATCAAGAACTCCTTTGTTGTGCAAATGAGTGGATGTCACCACAGGCGAAAGAGCCGTCTGTAGACTCGAAGCCGGCGTGGCATCGCCGGCATTTTGCAGAATTAGCGTCGGATGCTTGGCCAATAGATCCGCCGCCTTGGCTGTCGCCCCCCAATGAACATAGCCGTAGTGCGCGTCGGTCATGTAGACCATTGCCAACTTTTTGCGGCCGCGACTTAGGTAGAATTTGGCGCACAGTTCATTGGCCAATGCTTCACGCTGCAAATCTTTTTGCTGCTGCGCCAAAATCAGCGCCTTGTCGTAGGCCAACTCCGCGGCATGATCTTCACTGCGTATCCGTTTCAGCTCGGCATCGATCAGCATCAGCCGAACTTCGAAGTTTTCGAGACAGCCTTTTGCCCATTTTTCAATCTCTGCTCGATTGCGTCGAACTTTTTCCAGGGACTGTACTTGCTCTTCGGCCGAGACGCTGGGATAGCAGGCCAGCAAGGTCAAGCTGTGCCAAAAAGGAAGATCGGTCAAAAAGGCGGTTTTCAGCGTGCCGGCACTCCAAGTTTCTGCAGCCTCGGCATCAGCAAGTGCGGCGGCGTAGTCTTCATAAAGATAATGAATGCTCAACTTCACGACGTAGTAGACGCAAAGCGGCGGAATCAAGTTGCCTTTCAAAAGCCCGTCCAGTGCTTGGTATTCATCAAAGTCACTTGTCGATAGACTGTCTAGGCCTTTGGTACGTCCCTGCAAGTTGGCAATGGCTTGACGGGCTAAAAGCACATGCGCGGTCGATATCACATCTTTGGTGCGCTGAACCAGGGCATAGGCACGCTCAGATTCCTGACGTACCGCTTCCAGCTCATCTCCCATGCTGAAATGGGCCAGCAGCGAAGCGAAGGAAGCATAAGAGACAAACACAAAGTCTCCATTTTCGATTCCTTCGCGATACGCCCGTTCGAAATAGCGCAGGACCGTGCGCATCGGCTGACAAAAGTGTAAGTACCCGCCAAACGATGAATTTAGTTTGCTGGTCAGCGCTTTGTTGTGAAATTTCTCGTTGAGGTCGAGTCCCAGGCGGCCGAATGCATAGGCTTCTGCGTAGTGTCCTAGCAAACCGGCGAGCATGAAACCATAGGCAACATAGCAATAGGAGGATATATCGGTGTGACCATACTTTAAGGAGAGGTTCATTTCCTGAAGAATGATCACTCCGTAAAGCATCGGATTCACGAAGTAGGCACTGGAATTTAGATTGGTCAGAAGCTGCAGCGTCAGCGCCTTATCGGGATCGGTCAATTCTGGCAAATGCAAAAGATCCTCGATGCGCCGTCCCGCCAGATTGCTTTGCACGGCTTCAAACTCATTCTGAAATGCGAGCTGCACAAGCTCCGGTGACTCGGGCAATTCGATTCCGTAAAGTGCCAAGCCGCTCTTGCCAATTTGCAGGGCTTCGGAAAAATTTCCAATCGTGGTGTTAAGAATCACGCGCAGGTTGCAGACGTGGACGCGTTCGCGATTGGTTTTCAGACGCGGCAAGAGCTCTGCAAAGAATTGTCCGGCACGCTCAAACTGTCCGATCATGCATTCGCATTCCGCGCGTTCGGTATAAAAGGCGAAGCACAAAGCGTAGTCGCTTTCCCAGGCCTTTTCGCTCAAGAGCGACATTCCCATTTGCAAGTAATCGACAGCAGCGGCATAGGCGGTCGCGGCCTTTGCCTTCAGCGCGGCTGTCAGATTCAGCCGGGCCAATCGATCCCGTTCCAGAACATCGCTGATAAATGCCTTGGCCGAATTCAGATGTTGCGTGATTTCAAAAATACTGCCATCGCTGGGCTCATCATCCAGATTGTCATGGTCTAGTAGCATCAGCCGCCCAATGCGCAGATGCAATTGTTGCCGCGCCGATTCCGAGGTCAAAAGATAAGCGGCTTGCTGAACGCGGTCGTGCTGAAAGCGGTAGCTTACCTTGGCGACTAGTTCATCGGTATCGACGCCAAATTGCTGATTTTTGGCATCTATAAATCGGTATTCAGCATCTAGCGGCAGCACCAGACCTTCCTGCAGGGCGGGCCAAAGCTCTTCGGCGGTTTCAATCGGCGTACGTTCGGCGATGACCGACAAGGTTCTAAGGTCAAACTGATGCCCGATGCATGCCGCCAATTGCAAAACGTGTTGCGTCTTTGAATTGAATAACCGCAACTTGGCCACCATGAAATCAACGACATTGTCGGTGACCATGCACGTCTGAATTTGTTCGGCATGCCAATTCCAGATTCCCGCGCCAGTATCAAAGAAAAGCAGCCCCGCTTTGTGCAGGCTGACTAGGAATTGGTTAATAAAGAACGGATTGCCGCGAGTCTTTTGATAAACAATATCCGCCAGCGGCGCAACCTTCTGCGAATCCTGCCCAAGCGTTTCAGCAATCAGGCGGACGATGCTAGGTGGCTCCAGCGCTTGCACAAAGATTCGATGCACGGTGGCCGTGCTTTGACCTAGATTTTCCAGGGTTAGGCTTAAAGGATGGCCGGCGTCTACTTCGTTATCGCGGTAGGCGCCAATCAGCAATAGATGGCTGCATTCCGGATCGGTCAGAATTTCTTGCAGCAGCTTGAGCGTAGCGGCATCCGCCCACTGCAGATCATCCAGAAAGATAAGCAGCGGATGTTCGGCCTTTGTAAACACCCGCAAAAACTTTTGAAACGCCAAACTGAAGCGATTTTGCGATTCGGTCGGGCCGACCACCGGAAGGCTGGGACTTGGACCAATGACCAGCGTCAATTCAGGAATCAGCGCCGCGATGGCCCCACTGTTTATTCCCAAGGCCTCGCTTAGCAGATTTCGCCACTGCGCCAGTCGGTCCGGTTTTTCCGTAAGAATCTGGCGTATCAGTTCCTGACAAGCCTGAGCGATTCCGGTATAGGGAACGCCGCGATTGAGCTGCTCGAATTTTCCAGTGATATAGTAACCGTGCTTTTTGGCGACGGTGCTGTGCATTTCCTGCACCAACGCTGATTTGCCAATGCCGGAATAACCCGCAACAAGTAGCAGTTCGGCGTTGCCGCGGTGCACGCGTTCGAATGCGGCCAGCAGTTCGTGTAGCTCTTCTTGCCGACCATATAGTTTTTGCGGAATGCGCAGTTCATTGCTTTGATCATGGCGGCCAAGTGGAAACAGTTCGACCTGACCGTATTCATGAAGCTCTTGCAAACAATGCGCCAGATCCGCCTGCAGTCCGTATCCGGTCTGATAACGATCCTCGGCACTTTTGGCGAGCATTTTTGAAACAATTTGCGAAATCGGCAGCGGAATCTCGAGATTCCGTTCATGGGGCGGCTGCGGCTGGCGGGCAATATGGCTATGCACCAAATCACTCGGCTCAATGGCACTAAAGGGCAGTGTGCCGGTGAGCATTTCATACAGAGTGACCCCAAACGAGTAAATGTCCGTGCGTATATCTATCACGCGGCTCATGCGGCCGGTTTGTTCCGGCGACATGTACGCAAGCGTGCCCTCCAGCGCATCCGGGCTGATGGCTTTCTGATTTTCCTGTGACAGCCGAGTGGCAATTCCAAAATCAATCAAATGCACATGCTCAAGCGCGTCATCCACTAGGATGTTATGAGGCT
>CAYWPR010000115.1:0-16872 GCA_964460115.1 uncultured Myxococcales bacterium | reverse complement strand
CGCGCTCGATTGACCAAAGGACGCCACGCTCAGAAGTCGCGCCCCGCGGTTACGTCACATTATGTCATGGGGCGCAGCCGCGAGGGCAGGCAGACTTTTCTGGGGTGGTGGTGCACTTTACGACAGGAGTTTAAGACATGAAGATCGGAATCATCGGCGGAGGAATTTCTGGTCTGACAGCGGCGTGGCTCCTTCAAGATGAGCACGAGGTTCATTTATTCGAACGGAATGACTTCTGGGGCGGACACGCCCACTCGATTGTGGTGAAATGGGAAGATAAAGAAGTCACGGTTGATCCGGGCGCGCAGAACTTTTCAACCGAGATGTACCCCTGTTTCACGGAGCTCTTGCGAATCCTCAGCGTCGCGACGCAACCGCGGCCGATGTTAATCGCCATTTCGTGGCTGACAAACCCGCGCGAGCTGCTACTTACGCCAACCGGCAAGCTGCGCGATCTGCGGCACAACCTGTCCTATTCCATTTTTCGGGCACAGCTGTGGCTGCGGGAGGCGATCAAGCTGGCGATGCCGATCAAATCATGGGATGTCACTGTGCAGGAGTTTCTGCAAGAGCTCAACGCCCCACGCCACTTCGTCGATGGAATTCTTCTGCCTTTTTTGGCGATGATGCTCGGCACGACCATCGAAAAGACCATTCAGTCGTCGCTGCGAGCGGCGATGGTCTATCCGGTAATTCACCAGCCGCCCCATCCGCTGGAGCCGTTTAGCATGCTGGCCATCCCCGGCGGCGTGCAAACCTATATCAATCGCCTGGTCTCCACTATGCAGCCGGATCGCCTACAAAAAGGAGTCCGCAACCTGCACATCCAAAAAGAGCCAAGCGGCTCCGGATATCGTATTACGCACGATAGCGGTCCACCGCTCAGCGTCGATCATCTGGTGCTGGCGACTCCGGCGCGTGATACAGCGCGCCTGCTCGCGGATCTCAGCGGACGCGAAGCGCTGTGCCAGCTCCTGCAAAAGATCGAGTACATCAACACCGAACTCGTTATCCATTCCGATGCCGCCTACATGCCGCGCGATCCGCGACTGTGGGCCGACTGGAACATTCAGAACCACCCTTCGGTGAGCGAGTTTACAATGTGGACCGGACGCCCGCAGAAGATCCCCGTCTTCAAAAGCTGGATCTTTCACCGCTCACGCCGGCCATACTCGACGCACCAGACCTTCAACTATCACCATCCGCTCATGACTCCATCCTATTATCAGGTGCAAAAAGCGCTACGAAGTCACCAAGGCAAAGACGCTCTGTGGCTGGCCGGCAGTTATCACATGCACTTCGATTCGCATGAGAGCGCCGTGCGCTCTGCGATCAACCTGGCGCGCAGATTGAACCCGCGGACGCGCCATTTATCGCGCTTAACCACGCGGATGGAGAGCTTGTCCCTGGATTAGAGTACCTAACAGTACCGACGACCGAGCATTTGGGCGGTCACAGCCGCGCTCGATGCGGCGCGGCGTAGAAATTGGCGAAGAAGAAGAAAACGACGAGCAGCCAAGCTAAGAGGGTGTCTAAAAAGCTACTGCGCGTCCCAATCACGAGTCCGTCCGTGCTCAATAATACCTTGGGCCTTTAGGCTGCTCCGCGCGGTCGTCCTCGCGAGCAATAGTACCTTAGCCTGCTCGCTACGCTTTTAAACATCCTCTTAGCGAATCTGTAGCCGGGGCAGAATTGGCGTAGGGGGAAGTTCTGGAATATTTGTCGTGTAAGAGGAAATGCCGACAAGCGAGACTCGATAGACTCCCGGAAACACGGCATCGCCAAAGCGTAGGTTGGCCATACCGCTTGATTCGCAGCTTGCGATAAGCTCGATGTGACTATGCGAGTCCAACTCATCCAGCAGAACCTTGGCAGCTTTGTCGCCTTGCATATCACAGGCTGCGCCTCCAGGCCCCCCGTTTTGCGTCACTTTCCCTGACAGGTGCACCGTCTTGGCATCTAGGGCCAAAGCCGACACGTTGGCATTGACGACGACTTTGGCCTTGACCTGTTGCGCACCAGGCGCAGGCAGGCTCGTCACCGCGCCGTCTTTCAAGTCAACTCCGGCGACCGAAACTCTGTAGGTTCCTGAATAAACCAGGCCGCTGAAAGTTACGTTCGACGCAGCGGCCGAATCAACGCAACGGGCCAGTAGCTCGATATGATTGCCAGTCGTTGTTTCATCAAATAGCACCTTGGCAATGGCCCCGCCGGGAAGGTTGGCGCATGATTTCTGAGAACGGCCGCCATTGCGCGTCACGGTCCCGGATACGGTGTATGCCTTGGCATCCAGGAACAAGCCCGCCTTATCGGCATTGACGGCCAGGGGAGGCTGCATGATCTGAGCGCCGGGCATGGGCAATAGCGTAGTCGATTCCTGAGGCGCATAACCGGTCAGCGAAACGGTGTAATTTCCTGCGTACACATAACCGCTGAAATTTACCGCCGACGTGGCTCCGGTTTCGGTGCAGGTCGCCGCAAATTCGATGTGGGCTTTGGAATTCACTTCGTCAAAAAGCACCTTGCCCACTGCGTGTCCCTTGGATGCGCACAATTTTTGCGGGGGCCCGCCATTTAACGTCACGCTTCCAGAAACTTTGTAGGCTTTCACATCGAGCGCGCGCGACGGAACATCGGCATTCATATTCAAGCTGGGCTCAACTACCTGCGGCTCAGTCAGCGGCAACAGAGTGCTTAGCGATCCCCCGCCAGCGCCAAGGACCGAGACCTTATAAGTTCCCGGATAAACATGTTCATCAAACACCAGTTCTCCCGAACTATTGCAAGGGACGGCAAGCTCAATATGGTTGGCGGAAGTCACTTCATCGAGCAGCAGTTTCGCGGCACTGCCCCCGCTAAGCGGACACATCATAGAAGGGGAGACGCCGTTTAATGTCACGCGGCCAGCCAACTGAAAAGTCTTTGTATCGAGTAGGACTCCCGAAGTATCGGAATAGATGTACAGTCTGGAATTTGCCACTTGCGCGCCGACAAGGGGCAAAAGGGGGATGCTGGTGCCGCCGCCATAGGAACCTCGGACCGAAACCTTATAAGTTCCCGCTGGAACCGGGCCGCTGAAAGTGATCGGCGCGGCTGCTCCGGTGCTGGCGCAGCTTGCAATAAGCTCGATATGACGGCCGGATGAAGTTTCATCCAGCAGCACCTTGGCGACTTCGTCTTCCGCGGTGACGCAGGATTTTGCTGGCGAGCCGCCATTGTGAGTCACCGTTCCCGACACAGTGTATCCTTTGACGTCCAGATTCATAGACGGCATATCGCCACTTACGGCGAGGCTCGAATTGATCAAAAAAGCGCTGGCCGCGCCAATCGGCAAAAGCGAGTAAGCCCGCTCGTTTCCAAAGACCGAAACCTTATAGGTTCCCTGAAAAATCGTACTTTGAAACTTAACGGGATCTGCCGCACTTGCGCTTCCGCAGTACGCATATATCTGCGTGCGAGCGCCTGAATTGACCTCCTCAAGTTGCACCACGGCAACGACATCGTCCTTGGACGTGCAGGCTTTGGCCGGCGAGCCGCCGTTTAGCGTGAGCGTGCCCGAGACTTCGGCGGTCTTGGCATCGAGATTCAAAGTATTCTGCGTATCGGCGGCGCAGGATCCGTCCTGGCAGTGAAATCCGATGGGGCAACCCCCCTGACAGCTACAGATTTGTATCAGCGGCTGGCAGTCTTCAGGGGGCGACTGTTCTTTGTTCGAACATCCGCTGACGAGCAGCAAAAGGCATGAAGTGGCGCCCACAAGAAAAGCGCTAAGCCAATTTCCGAATTTGTTGGATGTGCACATGATGACCGGCTCCCATGGTCCGATTATTGAACCACTACTTGATAAAAACGATCTATGACCGAACTCTCGTATGTCAGGACGAACCTGAAGCGGGCTTTGTCGCAAAAAAGAACGCGCGCTTGCAAATGAATTCGCAGACTGACCACCCTTAAGAGTGACAAGTAAAGAAGAGCAGGCCCCCCCGCCCATTGCCCAGCCGAATAGGACTGCGGCGACCATACTTTGTAGGGGAACACGTAGTCGCGAAGATGCGCCGCCGAGTTTCACATCCGCCTAGCAGCTACTCGTACTTCATATGAGTCAGGTCCTCGATCAGTCCTGGCCCCGTAGGATTCCAATCCAGCGTCTTGCGGGTCCACTCGCTTGAGGCCGGCATATCTACCTCCGCGAAGTGAGCAAGCCAACCGAAGTGCTCGGCGGCCTTCTCTGCAGAAATCGAAACCACGGGCACCTTCAATCCCTTGCCAATCGTCTCTGCGATTTCGCGGATGGACACCCCTTCTTCCTGCACCGCGTGATAGACCGTGAAGCCTGGGCGGTTCTTCTCGACTGCCAAACGGTACAGGTGCGCCACGTCCTTAAGCGGCGCTGCCGCCCAGCGGTTTGCGCCGTCGCCGATGTAAACCGACACACCCTTTTGCCGCGCCGCCTGCGTGAGCAGCGGCACAAGTCCCTGTTTGCGTGTGTCATGCACCTGCGGCAGCCGCACAATGGCGACATGGACGCCCCTGTCCGCCGCGGCTTTTGCAACGGTTTCAGGGTTTCGCGGAATAGCCGGGTTATTCGTGGGTGGATCGCTTTCCTTGCGCAACTGGCCAGGGCCACCGGCCGCAAGCCCTGTCCCTGACGTGACGACCAGAACCTTGCCCGCATCCAGCACAGATGCCAGCGCTTCAATCGCCTTGCGCTCATCCTCTGCATTCGCCGCGAACTTCGAAAAGTCATGATTGAATGCCAAGTGCACGACCGCATCCACGCCCGTCGCACCGCTGCGCAGACTGCTCGGGTCCGTAAGCTCTCCGCGGTGCACCTCGACCCCCATCGCCTGCAACTGCTTGGCTCCTTCATCGCTGCGCGCAAGCCCGCGCACCATATGCCCTGCTTCCTTGAGCTCCTTTACCAGCTCCGTTCCGATAAACCCTGTCGCTCCTGTCACAAATACGCGCATTGAACTTCCTCCACTTTTGGCGGTGCAACCTTTGAGGGTGGCACCAGAATTGACAGCTTCGTCTCCTCAAGATAAAACGGAGACTGTCTCCGAATAAAGAATAACCGGAGACTGCCTCCGGTACAGAAAATTTTTACAATTTTGCCGATGCCCAAAAAATCTCCGTCACAACCGACCCAGCGAAAGCCTCGCGCCGACGCGCAGCGCAACCGCGAGCGCATCCTGGAGGTCGCCAAACTCGCCTTCACTGAACATGGAGCCGATGCCACCTTCGACGACATCGCCCGACAAGCCGGCATCGGACCCGGCACACTTTACCGCCACTTTCCCACCCGCGACGCCCTCATCGAAGCGGTCTATCGCAGCGAAGTCGAGAAGCTAGCGGCAGCCGCCGAGCGTTTCGCCATCAGCATGCCGCCGCTTCACGCCTTGCGCGCCTGGATGTTGCTCTTCATCGATCACGTCGTCGGCAAAATGCTCATCCTGCCAGCGCTGAACACCGTTGCCGGAGGTTCCGCACGCCTTGTGGAAGGCGCCCGCGGCCTTATCCACACTGCGTTTGTCGCCGCAGTCAAGCGTGCTATCGATAGCGGCGATCTGCGCGCGGACACCGACCCGCAGGATTTCGTCCGGGCGCTCATCGGCGTCTTTCACACCACCGCGATGCCCGGCTGGGAGCCGAGCGCGCGACGGCTGGTCGATATCCTCATCGCCGGCTCGCGCTCCGCGCCCAAAAAGTAGACGTTAATCAACTTCGTACAGTTCCCTACCTCACTAGGCCACGACACGCGAACCGATTGTACTTTCCTTGTCGCTTGGGCATTCTCGAATCCATTGTCGAATACGAGTGCACGCATGAATTTGCCGATCGCCAGTAGTCGCCGATTCCTATCCATCCTTCATCAAGCATTTCGCGTGGTCATATTCGATGACTTGGCATCGGGAATGCTGGATCTCAAGCCACTGCCGCGTCCGGAACGCTGGCTTTTGCGCGCTGCCTTGCTGGCGCTCGCCGGGGTGGTTGCACTGACCATCTATTACTCGTTAGAACGCTCTTCACTGCGCCGAAATTGGATTGAAATCTCGCTTGTGCAAGCGCAGTCGAGTTCCGCAAAGACGTCAACCGGCGACGGGCTTGCGCAATTGTCGCTGAGTTTTGCCGGACCCATCGGACTGCCCACGCAGGCCCTGCCGCTTTGTCTTTTCGCCATCGCGCTAGGCTGGGGACTGATTCTGTCCGGAGCGCGGCGCAGTGCTGCCAAAATCTACTTTCCGCTGGTCGCATTTTATGGTCTGAACTTGTGGTTTTTTGCTTCGCTGATTCTGAGTACTTGGACCTATGTACTTTTTTTCTGCGCAATCTTCGGCTGTGCCGCCGCGTATTTTGTAAGGCCCATACAAGGAGCTTATTCGCAATGGGGCTGGAGCTTGGCCTATACCGCGTTAAGTGGCCTGTTTTTTTGCGGTCTGGCCAAGCTTGGCGACAAAGCCGTGCTATCGGCAGGGCTTATCGCAAGCCAAGTGTTTCTGCTTTTTGTTTTGACCCTTTATTGGTTGATTCTGGGAATCGACACCATTGATGCGGGCACCCGCGTCGGACGCTGGCTGGCCGGACTTTTTACTTGCGGCCCCATGCCACAAACCGCGCGCTATCTGATTCCAAGTTTCTTAGTAGGCAAAATTGCCTTTACACTATTCTTTGCACCCAGCCTTTTTGTAGATGCAATCATTACTGCGATATTAATTTCTAGATTCATAATTATAGCGACAAAAAAAGGTTATCATCAAAGTATGGCGATCATGCTGGCGACCTTGGCCGCACTAAGTACCGTCGTGGTTTATTATGCAGTTTTATCTCTCTCAAACAGCACTTTTATATCGGCGGCTCTTTTTATCGTACCGCCGGTGTTTACATTTGCATTTTTTACAGCCTATGACTTTTTAGGAAAAGGGGCATCATTTGCCAACCAAGATACGCCTTCGCTGCCCCAAGCCAGCCGACCACCGCTGGTCTTGGGGTTGGCGATTTTGGCCACCACCACCATGCTCTTCTTCACCGCCGCGCGCGATGATGCATTTGAAGCATTCTCTTCGCAAGTATCGGCCCAGGCGGTGCTGATTAGCGGATTGCCTTTCGCTTTATATTTGCTGATTAATAAGCTTCCTGAGCTTCTACACATCGGTGCGCAAACGCCAGCTGAGCAACCAAACCGGGTACCAGGATTTGTTTTTGTTATATTTGCCGGTTTTATCGCCATTGGATTGAGCCTTACCAACGGTCTTTTGAGCGTACAATTTGCACGTGCGGCAATTTTGACCAATCGCGCCGACGCCCTCACCAAAAATCGACCGACCGAAGCTTTGGCCTTATATCAAAAAGCACTGAAAGCATTTCCAGCCTACTATAAAGGTCATTTCAATCTGGGTGTTTTTTATCAATTTCAAAAACAGCCGGAAGATGCCGCAAAAGAATTTCAATACGCAATCGATGCAAACCCTGAGTACTTGCCGGCATATATAAATTTAGGCGTAGCTTTCACCAGTCTACACCGCATCAAAGAAGCTGAAGCGATTTATTATAAAGCAATCAAATTGGATTCCAAACTAGCCTATGCATATAACAATCTGGCTGTCTTGGAAAATGGACGCGGGCAATGGGCTCAAGCTGAAAAACTCGCCCGACAAGGGATTGCCGTTGCCGCACAAGACCGCTACGAGTTTTACGACACATTGGGACAAGCGCTGTTTGAGGTCGGCAAGTGGCAGGAGGCCGAGACCAGTTTGCAAAAAGCTGTCCGCTTAAAACCGGAGGCCGCCAGTACCTACAACACCCTAGGACTCTTTTATATGGCATGGGGAACACGAGCGGTCTTAGAGGGAAAGCCGGCAGAGTCTACACCGCGCTATCGCAAAGCCCTTGGTGCCTACGAGACTGCCTTGGCCAAAGGCTTTGACGAATTCCTCATCGGCACAAACCTTTCGCAGCTTTATCTCGATCTCGGCGAACTTAAAAAAGCAGAGGCCCTTATACAAGCGACCATCGCCAAGCATCCCAAAGACGCCAACCTGCAGCAAATCCTTGGCATGATACTGCTTCGCAAAGGACAAAAATTGCCGGCGCGGGCCGCCTTTGCCGCGGCCAAAAGCTTCGACCCTTCCTATCCCTATGCCTGGGCCGGCGAGGCGCTTTTGGATTTAAACGATGGCAATTATGAGCGCTGCATTCAAGGGTATAAGGAAGCGCTACAGCGAAATCTGGATCGTGATTACGTCCGCATCAATTTATCGGTCTGTTACGCTCAGCTCGGCCGGCCGCGTGAAGCGATGGCGGCGCTGAACGCCACGCTGGCCAAGGGACCTTCAACCATGGTCGCTTTTCAAAAAGCCCGGCTCCTTTATGAATATCGCCAGGATGCTCCGGCCCAAGCACTCTGGAACAGCTTGGCGAAAAGCGTTACCGCGGAAGAGTACTTTTTGCGCGGCAAAGTTTTTGCCAAGCGCGGGGACTTAAAAGCTGCGGAGTCCGATTTTCGCAAATCTTTGACCCTGGATCCTAGCGATGATCGCTGTTATTCAGAACTCGGCCTGGCCTTGGACGATCTAGGACGAAAAGCCGAAGCCAGCGATGCCTATAAGAAGGCCATTGCCCTAAATCCGAGCCGTGCCGAACCCTATGTCAACCTCGCCACAAATCGCGCCGTCGCAGGCGATTTGACAGCGGCCGAAGCCATGTACCGCAAAGCCATCGAACTTGGGCCCGAGCTTCCCGAACCGCGTTACGGACTCGGTGTACTTTTGGCGCAAAAAGGACAACTGGCCGAGGCGAAAAAAACGGCCGTGGCGGCACTGGCGAATGCGCCCGCCCCTGCTTCACAGGCGGCTTTCAAAAGCTATTTTTATGCGCGGCTGAACCTGCTTGCCGGACAGATCGAAAACAAATTCAAGAATTATTCGGCGGCGCAGCCCTACTTGAAAGCGGCCATTGCATTTAACCCCAATTCGGCAGATGGTTTTGTACAACTTGGACTGGCCAGCTCCGCCCTGGGGGACAGCGCCACGGCGCTGGAAGCATTTACAAGCGCGCTCAAGCTAGTGAGCGACCCGGCCCAGAAGTCGATGCTCGAAGGAGCCATCAAATTTCTCAAAAAGCGCCCCTAAAAGGGCGGATTCATGCGCAGCTTGACACTTGATCTTCCAAGGGATGCGTTTCCCCTCGGAAGATCGAAAGCCGGCAGCAGCCTACTTTAGGACTCCGTGCTAATTCCCGCGCGCACAAGCTGGCCGGCTGGTGCAGCGCGCAAGCCACGCCGAAATGGCTTTGTAAGGAGCCAGATCAAAACCCATCATGTTCACATATTGCATCCAAGAAGCCACGTGCAAATCGGCAATTGTGAAGCGATTGCCGACCAGATATTCGCGACCGGTCAGCGCCGCCTCCAGGATGCGCAAAAGCTCTTCGCCTTCGGCCTTGGCTGCGGCGCCGGCCTTGGCATTGCGCTGTTCCTCGGGAGCCCATTCACCTAGGTTGCGCCCGACGCGCGACATCACTTCACCCAGCGTGGCATTGGTCCAGACGATCCATTTGGTGGCCTCAGCGCGCTGCAGTCCCGCCGCTGGATACAGCCCTTTTTCGACTCCGAAAGTCTCGCCAAGGTGCATCTGTATCGCTGCGGACTCAAAAATCGACACCCCATCATGAACAAGCAGCGGCACGCGCCCATTGGGATTGAGCTTTAAAAACTCCGGCTTCTTCTGCTCACCGCTGCGTAAATCAATCTGTACTTTCTCGTAGGGAATTCCAAGCTCTTCCAGGGTCCAATGCACAGGCGAGGCACTCGATTGGGGGCTGTAGTAGAAAGTCAGGCTCATCTTTTTTCCTTTCGATTTGGTTTGCACAAAGAACGCCAGGGTTCACCCGAGCCGCGCCAAGCTACTGCGCAAAAGATCAGATATCAAGAAAAACTTACAAACCGCAAAGCCGCGCCATTGTTCTTGATTTGGATGGGCCTAATATTTGGTTTTTGAATTACAGTTATCTTGAAATAAATCTATGGTCGGCCGTCGGTGCATGCCGAGGGCCCGGCCCCGATGTAAGCGAACCTAGGAGTTATGTATGAAACGCACACTAAGCTGGCTGCTTGTTGGCTGCATCGCAAGCTGCGGCGAATTTGGCAGCAACGGAAATAACGGCACAAATGGCACCGACGGCCAAGATGGGAAACAAGGTCCACAAGGCCCGGCCGGTCCGCAAGGCCCGCCGGGAAAGGACGGTGCCAATGGAATCGTTGAGGGATCGATCTCCTCACTAAGTCCGGTATCGATTCCCGGAGGCCGCTCTGCAACGCTGGAAATTGCCGGTGTAGGCAGTCACTTCAGAAGTGGCTACACAACGGTGTCCTTTGATGACAACAACATTTCGGTGTCCCAGCTCGATGTCGGCAGTACTACCAATCTACGCGTCTATGTAGACGTACTACCGCAAGCCGCTCTGGGTGCACATAGAGTGACCGTGACGACGGTTGGGGCCCTTACCGGAGGCGCCACCGAAACACTGGCTTTGCAAAACGGACTGACCATTGCGAAAACGCTGATCGCTGAGCTTCCCGTCGGCTCGTCCGTGCCAGCGTCGGGTCCGCAAGGCGGGCTGACCACTGTCCTATATCGCAATTTGGACTACCGCGACAATCCCTTCGATGTCAAAACCGTACAGCCGACAAGCGGCGCGGTAAATCTGGTGGGCCTGACCGTAGCCCCACCTTCTAAGATCGATGAGACGACCTACAACACCATGGTGCTTATCGATGCGCTGGCGCCCCTAGGTCGCATGGTGCTGGGACTTTCCAGCGACACTCCGATTCATCAGCTCGTAAAGTATGTGTCCGATCCCCTGGATTCCCTAGCGCCGCAGGTCACCGCTGGAATTCTGGTCGGAATTACGGCCAATAATACGCTGGTCAATCAGACGATTTCGGCTCCGAATAGGACACTTCTGTACAAGCTGGCCAAACCGGTGATTGCGCCGGACAACGTCGTGGCCATGCTGCGCTTGTCAAATCTGAAGGCCGGACTGCTTCCAGGCATAAACGGACTGCCGCGGGTCATTGGCTATCAAGCGCCAGGCACTGGGCGCTTTGCCGAAGGCGTACCCTTTGATACTTCGCAAACGGTGATTGGCAGCACCCTTTCCGGCCGCAACGTGGCGCTGTATCTGCCCAAGGGCGACGATTACTATTTCGCGCTCTATACAAACAATCTTTCGGGCAGCTCTACACACAGCTTTGACCTACTCCTGAAGTCGCGGACCGGCACCAACCTGTCACTGGCCGAGCCGGCGCAGCCCGATACGCCGGCCAAGCCGATTCGTAAAGTGTCGCTGACAAACCTTTCCTATTACGCCACAGATGGCCGCATCGATGTGATAAACGCCAGCCCGCCAAATAACGTCGACGCCGACTATCTGCAATTTGATGTAACCGGGACGGGACGGGTCTATGCGTCAGCCTCCAACAAAAACGGTCTGCCCATCGGTGTCGCGCTGTACCTTAGCGACTGCGTCACTCCCATTGATATGCAATCGGGACTTCCCACAACCCTGCCAACAGGAGCCGCCAGTCAGGAAGCCGCTGTAACGGCTCCGGTAGGCGGCACGGCGACCTACTGCCTACAGATTACCGGGCCGACGCCCACGCCCTATCAGCTGGTTCTGACGCAGGACATTCCCTAAACGCTTTTATGAATTAGGCTGACGCTGCCTTCCGGGCGTTTGAAGGCAGCGTCTTCCCTCTGCTTTTCGCTGTTTCTCAATCGAGAAATTTTCCTCTTGTCGCCTGGCGCATCGCCCGGAACAAGGTCATACGCCGTTAGAGCCCATTCGGAATCACAGTAAGGGTGGCGGAGCCCTTGTTGGTCAGGACGAGATCGAGGTACCCATTGCCATTCAGATCAGCGACGGCAATGGCGTTGAGGCCGGGCGAGGTGCCGGTGTCGACGAGGGGACCGACGGTGAAGGTTCCGTTCCCGTTGCCGGTCATTGGGTATACGCCGCCCGCGGTCGCAGTGTGCAGGATGTAGGCGTCGAGCTTGCCATCGCCATTGAAATCGCCGGTCACCACTCCCAGCGCCGAGTTGGCTACCGCGGTGGAGCCGACGGTGGACTGCACGCCGCTCGCGACGGTGCCATCGTCGTTTCCTTTGAAGAAAAAGAGGAACCTTCCCGCCGCGCCATTCGCGATGATGTCGATCTTGCCATCGCCGTCTGCGTCACCGAAGGAGAGGCCCGCCGTCTGGCCATTGGCGGAGTTGGTGTAGGCGACCGGGGCCGCTAACGTGCCATCTTTCTGGTTGATGAGAATCGATAGGCGTGCGGAGGAGGGGCTTGTCACCTCGATGTCGGGGAAGCCATCGATATTCATGTCCTGGCAGGCGATGGTCGACTGCACCCCGCCGGTGGCCAAAATCGATATGAGCACAGGCGCAGCGAAGCCTCCAGCCCCGTCGCCGAAGAGCACACTCACCTGGTTTGTGACCACGCTGACCGTGGCGATGTCGATATGCCCATTCTTGTCGAAGTCTCCCGCGCAGAGGTGGACCGAGCCCGGGGCGCCGGTGGTGAAGCTTGTGGGCGCGCTAAAGGTCCCGGGCGCGGTCGGGCCCTGATTGCGATAGACGCTGATGCTGCCATTGCTAGTCGAGAGGTTGGTCTGGCCGTCAACGGTGACTGCGTCGAGCCAACCGTCGCCGTCAACGTCCGTGTCAAGGACTTATTTTTTTCCGACGGAATTGGCTTAATTCAGGACCGAGGCCGTTGGCCTAGCTTTGATGATTAAATGTACGATTAAGTACGTACTGTGGCGGGCACGAACGAGAGCGATCGGGCGCGACATTATGCGGTGCAACTGTCCTGTTGGGCCGCGAACCGATTCAGGCTGCGTCGCTGCAAAGCGGGTTATTGCTATGTGGCAATCCGCAGATCGAGGCGCTATTAGCGTTTGCGAAACAGCATGAGCGCCATCGTCGGCTGCCCATCGGAACCGGGTGCATAAGGTACGGTCAGCTCTGGGTGCCAACCTACGGCGGACAGGCTGTTGGCCAGCTTCTGTGCATCGTACCGGCGCGAGCGGGCCATGCTGAAGCGCCGATCTGGGAGTCCGTGGTGCATCCTGACCGTGGCGATGAAGTCGAGGCCGTAGCTGCCCGGCACCGGACAGTTTGTGTCCAGAGCGATCGAGAAATGTATGTCGGCCAGGTCTCGACAATACCGCCGCAGTGGCCCGCCGAGCCATGCCGCGTGGGAAGGGCGGATAGCGGCGGTGAGCGCCGGATCTTTGCGGCTGATCTCGTCGGGGTGCATTGGCGAGGCATAGGCGAAGAGGACATCGCAAAGGAACAGATCGCCCGGCGCGCAGCAGCTCAGGGTGTCGCGGAAGAAGCGGACCTCCTCGCGGAGGTTGACCAGCGTAAAGCCGAGCAGGGTGTAGAGCCGGCGGCAGCGCTCGCGCGGCTGCGTCAGCATCGAGTAGCGCGGCAGATCGTGGAAGTTGCCATGAACCGTCAGGACGGGAAGATGGGGAAATGTTTCGACGGCATGCTTGTTCGCCGCGTTCAGCAGAACGTGGCTGATATCGAGGAGAAACAGCTCCAACCTGGGCGGACGTGGGAGGCTCCGCTGCAAGTGCTCGACGAGCATGACTTCGGCTTTGCCGTCGCCGCAACCCAGCGCGTTGACCCGTAGCATGTGGCTGCCGACATGCTCGGCGACGTGCTTGGCGATCGGTGCATAGGGAATGCTGGTCCGGTAGGTCGCCACGTAATCGGCCGAGTTGCACGTCGCGATCCAGTCAGCGGCGCTCTGCGGATCGAAGTAGAGCAGCGTCTGCTCAACCTGCCCACCCTCGCCGTTCAGGATCTCGACCATGTCGGACACCATCGCTACGGGATCGTACTTGGGAGCGAACCAGGAGGTCGGCGTCCAAGCTGTGCCGAAACTCTGCTCTGCGTCCAGCTCGATGTCGCTGACGCGAAGGTCCAGTTCGGACACAGCGAGTAGCTTCAGCATCAACCCGCGTCCGGGGCGTCTGCGCTGGTTTTCGATGTGACGGATCATCGTCGCTGTCACATCTACCTTTTCGGCCAGCACTTCCTGCGACATCTTGGCTGCATTACGGCGATCACGCAGGAGCGCGGCGAACGCTGTCCAATCAACCGGCCCCACTTCCGTGATGTCGTCGGGGTCGCCCACCAGCGTCAGCGCCTTCTGGACAAAGCGAATTGAGTCTCGCAGGTTCCGAATTGGAGACTCTGTGTCCTTCTGCATCTCGTGAAGCGCCTCGACGAGCTTCACCTGAATCTGCTCCAGGGTGGTGCTCTCGTGGGGAATGCTGGGGCTCGATGTATGGCGGACGAGCGCGGCGGGCTCTGCGGACATAGCGGACTCCAGAGAACGGACAGGCCCTTTTCTTAGCACAGCCATCTCAGCGGCGCCGCACAAACACCATCGGGGTAGAGCATCGGGTTGGGGCGCTATGGCGAGCTACAGTAGGTTCGGTTTTAGTTCTGGCCTGGTTCGGTTTTGGTTCGGTCGGCGGTACCGAGAAACGTGCGCTCGTCGGTGATGGGTCGGCACGGAAACGATGAAGCAGGTTCGGTTTTGGTTCGGGTCTGGTTACGCAAAGAGTTGTAGTTCCCAAACTGAAAGACGCTTGGCAGTTTTGTAGCGCTGATGAGCCCGCCGATTTTTCAACTGAGCATCGAAGAAGTCAGGGCATAGGAGCTTCAGATGGCGACGCGGCGAGATGTACGAGCCAGCCACTTTCTTAAGAACACCGCATTTTTCTTAGGCGCCATCCTGTCGCTGGTGATCAGTGTAAAACCCAGCCGCGCGGATCTGGATCTCTTGCCGCACCGCCCATGGATCGCCGGCTTCGGCAGTCTGTGTGACGCGGGGCCTCTGGTCTGCACTCGTATCGACGAGATTGGGTTCAACGCTCGCATCGACGCGATTCTCCTCACCAGTACCAACCGGCGCGGGATCGGCCTGGTCGCGCCGTATGGGTTCTCGTTCGGCATCCTCGAACATATAGAGGGCGGCATCTACACGCAGTCGGCGGTCTGGGGACAGCCGGAAGGCACCGAGACGAAGACGCGCTTTCAGCAGGGGCCGATGCGCTTCGCCCTCAAGGGGCTCCTGTGGCCGTGGCGCAGCAACCCGCACCAGCACTTCTCGCTACTCCTCGACTTCGAGTACGAGGCTCGGCTTCCGCGCTTTGATGGTCAAAACCAACTCGGCCTGCTGACAGACCTCGGAGCGCTGCGTGCTGTAGCCAACGTGCCGCTCGGCGGTGTAGAGCTGGGCCTGTCGGCGGGCGCGCTGTTCGACTGGCGGGGGCGCTATGGCACTCCGGAGCTGGGTGCTCGGATATCCTGGCACTTGCCGTTCATTTCCGACGTGAAAATTTTTGCGGAAGGCTCAGCGCGGGGCTTTCTCACGCGCGTCAATTCCAAGGAGGACGACGCGCCGATTCCTGGTGCGCTGGACCCAGTCATGCCTGTCGTGCCCGCTGGCGTACTTGGTATCGGCATCGCATCCAGGCAACTGCGTGCCGTCGATTTCGCGATGGTCGTTCACGTTGGCTTCGGCGACACGGCCCCGTTCTTCCTGACTCTGCGCTTCGCCGACATCGCATGGGGCAAGGGCTATCCCCGTCCGCAGAGCATGGTCGTCGATGCGGTGCGCGAGCTTGCAGTCTGGGTGAGAGAACAGATCGCCTCGATCGATCCGATGTTCAATGAACACTGCGACATGATCGACGATCCGCCACCGCACGGAACCGGCAAGAGCATGAGCCTCATCGGCTACCAGACGCCGGACGCAGGCCACTGCCTCTGGAATGGCCTCTGGCTCAAGAAGTTCGACGAGCACGGTGAGCGGATCAAATACTGGAAGAACAAGAGCGGCACCCTTCTCTGCCACGACAAGGCACGTAACCACTGCTTCGCGCAGCGCGGGTCTCGCCAGGAAGCATGGGAGCCCATCGAGAATCCGGCGCATCGTGCGGTGCTCCGGGGCGATTGCATTTTTGAGGATGCTGAAACCAAACAGCGGCTCACCCACTTCGGCACGTTGACGCCCGATCGACGGAGCTGCACCGACGGCAAGGACACGGTTCCCGTCGGTCAATACGTTGGATACAACCCGGCTCTCCATCAAATCGATCTCGGCCAGCAGGGACCTCGCAGGCGCGGGTTGATGCGGGACTATAAGGAGCCGACGACGACTGAGCGCCTCTCCACCGCGCTGGGCCGTGGCATCGAGCGCGGCCAGCAAACGAACAAGGAGAAGGAAGCTCAAGACAAAACCGCTGCCGCAGACGCAGATGCGAAGATCGCCTCGACCTTGAAGGCGGCCGAGGAGATGACCCCGGCCAGTCTGATGAATGGGATCGAAGAAGCGGCGGGTGAGGCCGCAGACGCGCTCAAGCACGCCGCGGCAGATCCGAAGGGCACGTTCAAGCAGGCGCTCGATCGCATCAAGAAGGGAATCGAGAACACCACTGAGGATCTCAAGGAGGGCCTTGACGACACGAAGCAGGCTGTGAGTCAGGGTGTCGATGATGCGATTGACTGGTCGAAGAAGGACCGGATCGATCAGGCCGAGGATCTACTGAAGTTCGGCGGCGAAAAGGGAGCGACAGCCCATCGAGACGTCACCACGGGTGTCGCGACCACCATGGTTGGGGGTGGAGCAACCAGGCTGGTCGGCGGCGCGCTCGACGGCGTGCGTGACGCGAAAAAGACCAAGCAGCTTCTCAACGCGGTCAAAAAGGAAGAATCCAAGCGGCATCATCCCGAGCTGCCGCCGAACCGTGGAAATGGTGGGCGCGGCGGCGGCCCCGACCATGCTCGG
>CAYWPR010000114.1:0-17350 GCA_964460115.1 uncultured Myxococcales bacterium | reverse complement strand
CCACGAGCCGAATCGCGTCGGTGGATTACGATGAAATATGGGGGGAAGGATCAGGACGGGCTGGCCTCGTTCCGAACCGCCAGTTCCCGGAGATGTCGAGGGGTCCTGCTGGCCTGGCGCGCGGCCTAAAAACCACAGCGGCTGCTCCGGTGGAAAAAGCGCCGTCTCGCCCAGGCGGCTAGGTTCCCGCGCCGACCAGGCAATGATCAGGGCCAAAACTTCACGCTGCGGTGGTGTGACCGGATCGTCTCCAAGCTCAGGCTGTGTAGAGGCCGAAGGGGCTGGCTTATCTCTGCTGGCGCTCATGATGCTACCGTATGCGAGGACAGACGACTTGTGGTTCGAGACGCGCAGCAATTTTTAAGAGGTGCTCTTTAGCCACGCCGCAGCAGCCACCGTCGACAAGTTGAATGTATCATAGACACGCGCATTCGCCTGCAGCGGTTCACAAGCTCTTGCCTTTCCTCAGAAATTGCCTGCTGCGCAGCGTTTTGGCGCTTTTACTCCGGCTCGCGGTCGCTGCCCTGCCGGCGAGGTCGCCGAGCTCGCGGAATGAATAGTTTTTCGCGCTGAATCATGCGATTTAGCTGATCGCGGCTGATGTCCAAAACCGCCGCGGCCCGAGTCACGTCTCCGCCTTGCTCGTGTAAAACCTGTGCCGCGCGATCGCGCGAGGGCAGCGGCCGGGCGGCAATGCGCGGCCCCGGTGGAGCGCGCCTTGGCACCACGATGGCTCCGCTCAGTTCGGCGCTTGAGCGGGCGCGAAAACCATGCGCCGGCGGATAGATAACGTCATGCGGGCTTTCGGCCATCGCCTGCCCCAGCAAAAACGCGACTTCCGAAACGCTGGTCGTATAAAAATGCCGTAGCATCAGTTCGATGAGCGTGGGATGTACCTGCGGCTGCCCATCGATCATAAAGCGCGAAATGTCGGTGTCATCGCGATGCGCTTGCTGCCGCAAGATGTGATGTATCAAAAACGGAATGTCTTCGCGGCGTTGGTTTAGGCTCGGGACGTGTACTTCGCGTTGAAATCGCCGTTTCAGCTCGTGCCGCATCTTCTGCGCCCTATTGGTGGCACCAATCAGCCGAAAATCTGAGCGCTGCGGTCGATTTTCCTCTCCCAAACGAAAATACTCACCCCCGCGCTCGGTGACCCGCAGAAACATCGGCTGCACTTCTTCGGGCATGTCGCCAATTTCATCCAAAAATAGCGTGGAAAGATGCGCCGCACCGATAAGTCCAACGCGTTCTTCCATGCCCGGATTGGGAAAATTGCGGCGGTTTCCGAACAAAACGGCCGAAGCCAGGCTGGCCGGAATGGTGGCGATGTTGTCAGCAATTAGCCGCTGCGCAGCGCGCGTCGACATCCGATGAATGGCCTGGGCCACCAGTTCTTTGCCGCTGCCGCTTTCTCCGGTAATCAGCACATGCAAATTTGTTCGTGCCGAAATGGCCAAGCGCTCGCGCAGCCGCCACATCGCCGGACTTTCGCCGACGATGCCATCTTGATCCGGCTTGCCAAAATAAGGGGCCCGCGCCTTGGGATAAAACTGCAGCGGCGCCATGGAGACAGGTCGGCGGGTGCAATACAGCAAAAGTTGATTGCGCAAATACACTGTATCGCCCGGCCTTACCAGCCCATCCTGAACCTGCACATGATTGATGAGCAGCGGACATCGTCCAATGTTGACTACAAACAAGCCATCATGGCGCGGATGAATTTCCAGTTGGCGTCGAGAAATCGCTTCGCCGATGATGATCGAGCTGTTCGCGTTGACCTCGCCGCGCTCCAAGCTTCCCAGCGGGCGCTGCGCAAAAAAAGCCACCGGTTCGCCAAGCAGCCCCGGCGGTACCGATCGCGAGCTGGAAGCGCTCGGCGCCCGTCCCAAAATCCATAAGGGCGCATCGGGAGCAAACAAGGCGGTTTCGCCGACCCGATGCGGTTCGCGCGCCGACCAAGTAATGACCAGCGCCAGAACCTCGCGCTGCGGTGGCGCGGATGCATGCCCGTCGGACTCATTGTGCGTGATGGCCGAAGACGCTTGCTCCTTCTCTTCATCTTCTGTGCTCATGAGCTTCCCCGATTGCGAATCTTCAGGGTACAGGTACACCCCTAGCGTCGAGTCGGAATGGCGACCAAAAGGATTCCCGCCACTGCCACGGTGCTGCCGGCCCCAAGCAGTCCCGCACCGACGCCGATCGTGTCGTAGACGCGCGTGCAGGGCCCGCCGCCGGGTGGAAGCTCAACGGCACAATGGCCGCTTGTGGCCAGCCCCGCGGCGCCAAAGCCGATGGCGACGGCAGCAAAACCGATCGCCGAGATGCCGCTGACGATTCGCCAAACCGGCCGCTTTCCGGCGCCTCGGCCGGGCGGCTTGCTTGGCGACGCAGGAGCCGTCTGTACGATAGGCTCAAGCTTGGCCTGAACTCGAATAGGCTTATCGCTGTCTACCTCTACACGTTGCTGCAGCGGCTTAAACTCGCGCTTTTGCACCTCTACCTGATAGGTGCCGGCCCACACCGCATGCTGATACGGTGTAAGACCGACGTTATGGCCATTTAGCCAAACCTCGGCACCAGACGGAGTGGAGACAACTTCTAGCGTTCCGCGCGCCCGCTGTACCGCCTGAGTTAAAAGCGCGGTCGCGGTTTCACCGAACCACGCCGCTGCTTTTTCCACATCGCAGTTCGCGCAGTTCAGATTGGCCTTTGCGGCGGCTTCATCGATCGATATGTCGCGCAGCGCGGTGTTTAACTGCCAATTCGCGCCCGTACGCGAAATGGTCGCGTCAAAGACATAGTCAACGCCATAGCGTCGAGCCAGTTTCACGCAGCAGGGCTCCCCCCAAGTTCCCTGGCAGACGGCGATATCGCCAGCGTAAGTCAGCGCAGTGGTGCGCGACAAAAGCACATAATTTTCGCGCTTGACCGCCGCTTCCAGGGCTGCCGTCAGTGTTTCGCTTTGGGCTCCTTCAATACTTTGTACTGCACCTTGCTCGGCACCTTGTGCGACGTCGGATGTACGATCGCAATGCAACACCGCCGCCGGCAACGAGACCACAGCCACATCCGAGCCGAATTGAAAGCGCACCTCGGCCAAACGCGCGGTGCGCACCTGTACCTCGGTCTCGGTGTTCCAGCGGCCTTTTTGTACCGTGATGCGGTGCCGGCCGGTGGCCGCCAAAAGCGGCGCCGCAAGCGGTGCCGTGCCGACTAGACGGCCATCAAGCTGCACTTGAGTTCCGTGCGGCGCGCCGATGCTGATTTCGCCGGCATCTACGATGGGTAGCTTGCGAAGCTGCTCTTGGGCCTCGGCACGCTGCGGCAATTCGGCCTTCACCGTTGGATCGGCCAAAAAGCGGCGCCACAGATCGCGAGCCTCGACAGATTTTTGCTCGGCAGCGGCCAAAACGCCCAGGTGATACAGCACAATTCCCGAATCCAGCGGATAGGCTATCGCGAGCAGCCGGCCGGCGGTCTGAAAATCCTTGGCGCCTAGTGCGGCGGTCGCCTGCAAAAGCAGACGATCAAGCGGCCGCTCGGCGGCTCGCGCCCCACCTCGTCCCGACGAAGACGCATTCGCACGCGGCTGTGCCAGGCTGTTTGGCGTTGCCAAACTCGCCAATGCCCAAACACAGCCGCAAAGCAAAAATAAACGGCATACAGCGCGAACTCTCGTCATTGGCTAGGGGCGGCCAGCACGGCCAGCGACAGGACTGTCTAATTATCGCATCAAATCCGCGCCCTGCGGATAGGGATCCGTGACTGTGCGCAAATCGCCTCGTGAAATAGCCGCCAACCTCGAAAAGGTGATGATTCTGCGCTGTTTTGGTTTTTAGAATGCTGGATAATGGCCGCCAGGATGAGCCTATTTTTGCGCACTTGCCGTGGCGAAACGGTCGATGGCACCCCTGTATGGCTGATGCGGCAAGCGGGCCGCTATATGCCTGAGTATCAGGCGACGCGGGCCCGAGCGGGCGATTTTCTGACGCTGTGCCGCACGCCAGAGCTGGCTTGCGAAGTCACCCTGCAGCCGGTCAAGCGGCTGGGCGTAGACGCAGCGATTTTATTTTCGGACATCTTGGTACCGCTTCCGGCGATGGGTTTGCCGCTGACCTTCACCGAAGAAGGCCCGCAGCTAGAGCCCGTACGCAGCGCCGACGACATTGCCCGTCTGATCGTTCCCGAGGCGGATGCCTGCCACTTTGTCTACGAAGCGATACGCTTGTGCCGGCAGGCGCTGAGAGATCGCGTTCCCCTTATCGGTTTCGCCGGAGCGCCTTTTACGCTGTTTACCTACGCCGTCGAAGGACATACGAGCAAGCAGTTTACAAAAAGCAAACGTCTGCTTTTTAGCGCTGCCGATGCCGCGCACGAGCTTTTGGACAAGCTGACCGAGACGGTCATTCGCTACCTAAAAGCGCAGGTCGAAGCCGGGGCCCAAGCTCTGCAGCTTTTTGATTCCTGGGTGGGCATTTTGGGCAACGACGACTTCGCAGTGTTCGCCGCGCCCTATGTCGAACGGATTTTGACGGCGCTGCGACCGCTGGGCATTCCGCTTATCTACTTTGCCAACGGCGGAAGCGCGCTTTATGAACAAGTCGGCAAATTATCGGCTGATGTCTACGCCGTGGACTGGCGTTTGCCCATCGACGTCGCAGCGCAGCGACTTGGGCTTGGACTATTTGCGCCGCAAAACGGACGCGGACCACGCGCCGTGCAAGGCAATCTCGACCCGGCCGTGCTGTTTGGACCGATCGAACAAATCGAGCGGCGCGTCGACATCATTTTGAACCAGGCCGCGACGCTCGGCTGCGGTCATATCTTCAACTTGGGGCATGGCGTACTTCCCGAAACGCCGGTCGAGCACGTGCAGGCCTTGGTACAAGCGGTGCACCGTTTTCAAAGAAAGCCGGCGGCGTCATGACTCGAGTCGTGATCATTGGCGGTGGTGCGGCGGGTCTAGGCTGTGCCCTTTCGCTGCTCGACACGTTTCGCGCCCGCGGCGGCAGTGTCCTCCCCAATTCTTTATCGCTAGTGCTCCTAGAGGCCCGCGAGCAAGTCGGCGGTCGCGTCAGCAGCGAAGAGCATGGCGGCTACATCATCGAAACCGGCGCGGCGACCATTGCGGAAAACGCTTCGGGCTTTCTAGAACTGGCCAACCGCTTGGGTTTGCAAAACGACCTGGTCTATTCCGATGAACGAGCTCGAGAGCGCTATCTTTGGCGCGCCGGCCGGCTGCGTCGCTTGCCCAGCCGGCCCACGGAAATACTGACCAGCGATGCGCTGAGTTTGGCCGGTCGCTTGCGTCTATGTGCCGAGCCGTTGATGCCGCCCCGTTCGACGCTGGAAGCGCAAAGCGATGAGGATGAAAGTGTGGCAGCATTTTTTCGCCGGCGCATCGGCCAAAACGCCACCGACGAACTTGTCGATGCGGCCGTAAACGGCATCTATGCCGGCGACATTGAGCAATTGTCGATGCGCAGTGCCCTGCCGCGGCTGTGGCAAATGGAGCGGCAGCATGGCAGTCTGCTGCGCGCTTTGCGCCATAGCCGCGATGCAAAATCGCAAAAATCCATGCGTTTGTGCGGTTTTCGCCATGGGCTTGGGCAGTTGACGCAGGCTTTGGCGTCGGCTGTGGAACAAGCCGGCGGCGAGATACGACTGTGCAGCCCGGTTGCAGCGCTAAAGAAGCAGGACCAGGGCTATCGCGTGATGCTGGCCGACTCGCAAATTGAGGCAGATCGCATCATTTTGGCGCTGCCGCCCAAAGAAGCCAGCCGGCTGCTGCTACCGATCGATGCGCAGCTTTCGGCGCTTTACGGAGCCATTCCCATGGCGCCGCTTCTAGCGATCACGCTCGGTTGGCCCCGTGAACAGGTTCCCCATCCGCTGAACGGTTTTGGCTTTCTGGTTCCCCGCATCGAACGCCGCTCCGACGGACTGCGGCTGCTCGGGGCGCTGTTTATGACCAGTGCCCTGCCCGATTTTGAGCAAGCGCCCCGCGGACAGGTGGTCATTCGCGCCATGTATGGCGGCGTGCATGATCCGGACATCGCCAATCTGGACGATGGCGAACTATTGGAACAGGTTCGTCGCGATTTGCGAGCCGCCCTGGGGATATGGACCGAGCCGCGCTTTATTCATATCCAACGCTGGGCCGATGCCATCGAGCAGTATGTACAAGGCCATGCCGCTCGAGTTGCCAACATCGAGATGCGGCTTGCCGCCCTGCCCGGGATGTCAGCGGTCGGGGCGGCGCTGCACGGCGTCAGCGTCCCCGACGTCCTATCCCATGCGCGTGAATCCGGCGCCCGCATCGCTGCTCGCCTACCAATTCGCGGCTCGCAAACTTCTCCAAAATCCGACTAACCCGCGCCGCAGGCCCGTTGTAGTTCGCTAGCGATGTCCTGAGCATAGCGAGAGATCAGCGATTCGTTCGGTCCTTCAATCATGACCCGCGCCTTGGCTTCAGTGCCGCTGTAGCGCAAAAGGACGCGGCCTTCTGCCCCCAGATTTTGCTCGACCTCGCTGAGCAGTTTTTGCACCGATGGAAGCTCATCGAGCGGGCGACGGTTCTGCACTTTGACACTCAGCAGCACTTGAGGCACGCGCTCCATAAGCTTGGCCAGCTCGCTGAGCGGTTTGCCTTCTTCAAGAAGAATCGCCAAGACCTGCAATGCCGCAATGATGCCGTCGCCGGTCGTCATATGATCCAAAAAGACCAGATGCCCCGACTGCTCACCGCCCAAATTGTAGCCGTTCTGGCGCATCTCTTCGACGACATATCGGTCGCCGACTTGCGTTCGCACCAGCCGGCCGCCATGCGCTTTTACAGCTCGCTCAAGCCCCAGATTGGACATGACCGTAGCGACCAGAGTGTTTTTTTGCAGTTCGCCGCGGCGAAGCAGCCGACGCGCACACAGGGCCATGATGGCATCGCCATCGACGATGTGGCCTTTTTCATCGGCGAAAATCACCCGATCAGCGTCACCGTCTAGGGCAATGCCAACGTAGGCCCCCAGATCCGAAACCACCTGACACATAGTCTGTGGATGCAGCGCACCGACGTGCTCGTTGATATTTTTGCCGCTCGGTTCGTCGCCGATGGGAATGACGTCGGCGCCAAGCTCGCTAAACACTGCAGGCGCCACGCGATATGCGGCGCCGTGGGCGCAATCCACGGCAATCTTGATACCGTCGAGCGTCTGCTGCCGCGGAAACGAATTTTTCAAAAAGACGATGTAACGACCCCGCGCATCATCAATTCGCACGGCCCGACCGACATCGGGGGCGGCTGGCCTCTCAGCATCCAGCATCGGGGAATCCATCAGCTCTTCGATTCGCGCCTCGGCAGCGTCCGGTAGCTTGAACCCGTCCGAGGCGAAAATCTTAATGCCGTTGTCCTGATAGGGGTTGTGGCTGGCCGATATAACCACGCCGGCATCGGCACGCATCGACGAGGTGATAAAAGCAATCCCCGGCGTTGGCAGCGGCCCGCACAAAAGCACGTCGGTGCCCATCGAGCAAATGCCCGCGGCCATCGCTTGCTCGAACATATAGCCGCTAAGCCGCGTGTCCTTGCCGATGACGACTTTGCCGCGATGGCCAGGGCGGCGAAACAAGTGGGCCACCGCGCGTCCCAGACGCATCGCGGTTTCCGTGGTCATCGGTTCGATGTTGGCGACGCCGCGAACTCCGTCCGTGCCAAATAACTTACGTTGTAGTGTTTTCGCTTCCATGGATTTTATCGCTGACACATTGCGCAGAAGTAGGTCGCTCGACCAGATTGCACAATCCGTTCTACAGTACCACGGCAGCCGCGACGCGGGCAGGGCTGACCGTCGCGGTCATAGACTCGAAAACGATTTTGAAAAGAGCCTACTTCGCCATTTGCTTGCACGTAGTCGCGCAGCGTAGAGCCGCCCGCAGCCACGGCATCTTGCAGGACCTGGCGAATCGCCCGCGCCAGACGGGCAATCGCCGCCCGGCCGGGTTTGTCTAAAAGCGTGACAGCGGCACGCTCAGGCGACAGGCCGGCGCGGTGCAAGGCTTCGCTGACGTAAATATTTCCCAGGCCGGCGACTACGCGCTGATCGAGCAAGGCGGCTTTTAGCGGCGTTTTGGGCCGGGCCGCTAGGCGTCCCGCAAGCTGAGGCGCGCCAAACTGCGGCGCCAGTGGCTCAGGACCAAGCTCGCGCAGTAGCTCGTGGGTAAAAAGCGTGCCCGTGTGCCCTAAGACCAAAAGTCCGAAGCGGCGTGGATCGTGATAGACAAGCCGCAGGGGGCCATTTTGCGGGCTGCTCGTCTCAAAGACCACATGATCGTGCGGCATCAATGCGGGAAGCGGCGGCGCTTTTACAAAAAGCCGACCGGACATTCCCAAATGCCCCAAAATCACGGTGCCATCGTCCAGTTCTATAAGTAGATATTTAGCGCGCCGCTCGACTTTTTTTACGATACGCCCGACGGTCTTGCTGACAAAATCCGCCGGGACCGGCAAACGCAGGTCGCTTCGCACAACCACGACCTGGTCTAGACGCTGTCCGATAAGAACTCGCGCCAAGCCGCGACAGATGGTTTCGACTTCAGGCAGCTCCGGCATAGGCGCAGCATAGCAAAAGCGCTGCGCCGCACTGGCCTAAGAACCGTCTGACGTGCCGAAAAATGCCCCCCCAACCGAGCTTATCAAGGCTCGCGCTGCATTGCTTCGGGGGCTTCGTTTTTCATCATGTTGTTGTGAGGGCTGTTTTGCTTCACAGAACCTGTGCTCGCGGGGTCGAAAAATTTGGCCAGCTCGGCGTTGACCTTTTTCAGCAAATCGCTTTTTTCGCGATGCGACAAAAACGCGCTTTTGAAACCCGCGACGATGACATCTTTGATGTCGTCCAGCGTAAAGCCGTAGAGCTGGTGACAAAGATAGAGCTCTTTGCTGACCGTCGTATTGGTCACAAGACGGTTGTCGGTATTGATGGTGCAGCGCAGCCCATAGGTGTAATAAAACCCGAGCGGATGCGATTCGAAGGTTTCGGCAGCGCCGGTCTGAATGTTCGAGCTGACGCAGACCTCTAGCGGAATGCGGTGGTCGCAAACATAGTTCAGAAGGTCGCCATTTTCTCGCAAGCGAGTGCCGTGCCCAATGCGGTGCGCTCCGCAATAATGAATGGCCTGAGCAATCGATTCGGGACCGTAGGCTTCGCCAGCGTGAGCCGTGCAATTGACGTTATTGTCCAAAATGAGCTGAAACGCCTGCTTGTGCACCTTGGCGGGATGGTTTAGCTCGGCCCCAGCCAAGTCGAAACCAACGACACCGCGGTTTTTGAAAGCCACGCACAGCTCGGCCATGCGCAGCGAAGAGTCGGCACTGGAGCTACGAATGCCGCACAAAATGACCCCAGTCTGAATGCCAAAGGCCCGCTCGCCGGCGCGCAAGCCTTGCAAAACCGATTCAACCACTTGGGTCAGACTGAGCCCGCAGCGAGTATGCAGCATCGGCGAGTAGCGAACCTCTAGATACCAAACATTCTCGGCCGCGCAGTCTTCGCATAGCTCATAGGCAGCGCGAAACAGGGCCTCTTCGCTTTGCAGCACGGCCAGCGTGATATCGAAGGCCTTTAGATATTCTTCCAGCGATCGCTTTCCGCCGCCGGCGTAGACAAATGGAAAAAGGCCCTCGGCAGTCTGCGCGGGCAGTGCGATTCCATATTTAGCAGCCAGATCGAGGATGGTTTGCAGCCGCAGCGAACCGTCTAGGTGACAGTGCAGGTCGGTCTTGGGTAACTTTTCGATAAGATCTAGCGAGAGAACCATGTCCCAAACTATCGCAACTCAACCCGTCTCGCCAGCTTGAACTGGCTTTGCCGCAACCTGCCCCGTCAGCGCCAGCTAATAATGACGATTCCGACGATGACCCCAAAGGCAAAGGCGATCGCGATGCTTAGGATGATGGAACCAAGGCTCATTCCGACGATCGCTCTGCCGCGGCCTGCAAGCGCCTGACCTTTGCTCGAGCCAGCCTTGGTCAACCGGCGGCCCCGTGACAGACTGGATACCAAAACCTGAGTACTGTCGCTGCGATCCGGAGCCATATTGCCCACATCGAGCAGAGCTTTGCGCAAATCGTCTGCGGACTGATAGCGATCTTCAGGACGCTTGGCCATGCATTTTTGCAACAGTTGCGCCAGTTCCTGGCTGACCTGACCGGCTCCGTAGTCGCCAAATGCCGATGGCGGCCGCGTACTGTGCATGATCTCTAGGGTTTCGCGCGAGGTCTTGCCCAGAAACGGCACCTCGCCGGTCAGAAGCTCATGCATGACCACGCCAATCGCGTACAGATCGGCACGGCCATCGACGCGTTTGCCTTCGGCCTGTTCGGGCGCCATATAAGCAGCCGAACCTAACGCAATTCCGACGCGGGTGCGATGGGCCACGGGGCCGGCGAACTGCGCAATGCCAAAGTCCACAAGCTTGACGAAATCGGTGTCGCCACCGCGACGAACAAGGACGATGTTGTCGGGCTTCAGATCTCGGTGCACGACGCCGACCTTGTGCGCCGCGGCCAGGCCTTCGCAAATCTGCGCCCCGATGCGAGCCACGCGGCTCGGGGCCAGATTTTTGTCGCGCTGCAGCACTTTGCGCAGATCCTGGCCTTCGAGATATTCCATCACGTAGGCGACCACGCCGCGTTGCGGATCGGCGACGAAATCATAGACATCGACAAGATGCTCGTCGCCGATTTGGGCCACTGCACGCGCCTCGCAAAATAGGCGCGAAACCATTTCGGGGTCCCAGCCGTCCAAAAGCTTGACCGCAGCCCGTCGACCAAGCCGTTCGTGCTCGGCAAGATAGACCCGTCCCATGGCACCCGCACCAAGCAGGCGCATCAGACGGTAACCGCCGATGACCATCCCGGTCCTGGCATCGCGTGATTGCTCGACCTGGCTCAGGAAGACCTCCTTGGGTAGGATACACGAACCTCCGGTTCTCGATCAATCCGAGGGCCGGAGGTCCCTTCAAGCCTTTGCAGAAGCAGAAAAAAAAGAGCCGAATTTCACCGACTACAAGGTGAACAAGGCGGGCTGGCTGGCGCGTTTCTTCAAGCCCTCCAGAAGCTGCTTTTCCGTCTCGGCAAGACGGCCCAAAGTCTGAATCATCGCGGCAGTACGGCGAACATAGTCGCGAAAAGCCAGAAGGCCAGGATCGCCATTCATGACTTGTCGCTGCAGCTCCGTTGGATTAAATCCGACTACGATGTCTTTGGGCAATCCTTTGAGCGGTCGCCGCTGCACATCGCCCCCTAAAGACGTTCGAAAGCGGACTTTGCGATCTTCTAGCGGACAGTTTTCATCCTTGGCGTCCGCGCATTCCGAACCGACGGTCTCGACAAGCTGCGCCGCCGGAATCTTGCCGCTATAGTCAAAGATGACGCCGATGTTGCGTTCCGGTTTGTCTTTGTTCGCCTTCAGATACTTTTCGATCGTTTCGCGATCTTTTAGCGTCCGCGTGCTGTGCTCGGCCAACTGTTTGCCCAGTTGGGTTGCGTCGGTGTAGTAGCTGAAAAGCTGCTGCACGACCGGCGGCTCGAACGAAAAGTAGTTCGTATGAAACAAGTCGCGAGTCATGTCGGGCTCTTTGAAGTCAAGCTCGGCAAGCTTCTCGATGGCTGCAAAATTAGGCGGCTCTTTGTCGCTGATCTTGATGCCTTTGAGGGCATCTTTGACTTTTTCGATCTGCTTGTGCAGCTTGTCGACCTGGTCGCGAATGCGGCCGGCATGCTCGGTAGTGATGTTGTAGTCGTTGCGACTGACAGAGATATTGCCGATCGCCCAACCGATAAAGAAAAACAGGGCGCCAGCGCCAGCAGCCGCGCCGATAATCGGCCAGGGCTTAGGCCGCTTGGGCTCTTGCTTCACCGACCCAGCATCGCCAGGCAGCTCGCCACCAGCCGTATAAAAAGCGGCCAAATTGGCGGCCACGGCGGCCTGCTGAGCAGCATACGGATCACGTCGCGGATCCGGCTGAGCGGGTTCAGGCGGCGGTGTAAAACCCGGCGGTGGCGGAATCGCCCCGGGCTGAGCCCCTGGGCCGGCTGGCGGAGCCAGAGCCGCGGGCAGGGGGACCTGGCCCGGGCGTACTACTGGGGGAGCCACTCCACCGATCGGGGTTGGGAAAGGCGCAGGCGCCCCCGCCCCCGGAGCTCCCGGGCCCCCGCCGGCTTTCTTCAAGCCCAACCGGGCTTTCAGGTCAGTAATGTCCTTCGGACCCTGCTTCGTATTGTCGGCCAAAGGCCTCCTCCGACTGCCGGTACACCGGCGTTCAAATCGTGAGCGAACGCTATCGAGGCTGTGGACTCGGTCGCGTCGTAATCTGCTAAATCCTACGAATCAGCGCGGTAACCTGTCAAGCCTTTAGCCCCCGACGCCCGCTGCTGCGTATATATCAGGTAGCCCCGCATCCTGCCATGCACGGCGATGAACGTCCACATGCGCAAATGTATGCACCTGCCAAAATCGCCGTGTAGACGTTCACGCAGACAGTGTAATCGATTGTTCACACTGGGCGTAAAACTGACGAGCTCTTTTGTGTTTTCGCAACGAGAACGGACACTTCGCATTTCGGCGCGATCTTTGCTTTGGCAACGAGACAGAAAGGCCTTCGGCCTAACGCATCAAAGAAAGGACACTTCCATGCGCCGAATTCTGCTGACGACCGCTTTTGCCTGTACATCGATGCTCATGGCAATGCCTGAGAAGGCGGATGCGCAGGTATTTTATCGTCGCCCGTGGGTTCGGCCGCGGGTATTTTTCGCACCTCGCCCGTGGATTGCGCCGGTGGTCGCGCCACCGATCGTCGTTCAACCGCCACCGGTGTATTACTATCCGCCCCCTTATTACGCTCCGCCGCCACAGGTCTATGTTCAGCCGGTTCCGCAGCAGCCGGTCTACCCGCAGCCGGTCTATCCGCAATCGGTCTACCCGCAGCCGGCACCTCAGGTTTATACACAACCTCTGCCAGCGCCACCGGTTTATGCGCAACCCGCGCCGCCGCCGATCGCTGCGCCGCCCCCGCCGGTTTATGCGCCGCCGCCCCCACCTCCGATCGCATACCGCCCGCCCATGCTGTCGCAGTGGCAGACAAAATTTGGCATTGGCGCCCGCTTTACGGCTGCAATCAACACCGACGCATTTGCCAGCTTCAGCCAGCTTGGCTTTGGTGGCGAATTGCTGTTCCGCGTACATCGCCACTTGGTACTGGAGCTTGGCGCGGACTACCAAAAACGTATGGATGACGGCTTTGCACGCTACGACGTTCCAGCCACGCTGGGTTTGCGCGTCCACATTGGCGCCCCCGATTGGGTGGTATCTCCATACTTTGTATTCGCTGGCGGCGGCGTCTACGCCAACCTGGATTACCTGCACAGTCACGACATCGGCTGGTTTCTGAATGGCCAGCTCGGCGGCGGTCTAGAGATTCGCATCGGCAAGCATCTGGCGCTGACGGCGGACCTGCGCGGCGATGCTCGCCACCGCCTAAATCAGCCAGACGCGGCCACCGCCAATACGATTAGCATCAACGGTAAACCTTTTGTTCCCCTGCAAGATTCTTATGGCCTCCTCGGCCGACTCGGCGCCGCTGTTTATTTTTAACGGCTAGGCAAAAAGGCGAAGCTTGAGTAAGTTAGCCACGCTTTTTTTATGGCTTCCGTCAGCATCCGTCATCTTGATGTACATAAGCCGGCATCGGAAAAGCGTGCGCACAGACTGCACAAAATTTTGGATGATGTATCGCTTTCCGTCTTAGATGGCGAACTGCTAGTTCTCATCGGCCCATCCGGATGCGGCAAAAGCACGCTTTTGCGCTGTTTGGCCGGGTTAGAGGCGCCCTCGCGCGGCGAAATTCTGCTTGATGGCGAGGTAATCAACGACGTGGCACCGCGAGAGCGCGACATCGCCATGGTCTTTCAAAGCTACGCCCTTTACCCCCATATGACGGTCTTTGAAAACTTGGCTTTTGGCTTGCGGATGCGAAAGACGCCCCCGGCTGAAGTCATTTCGCGAGTTGATGAAGCGCTGAATATGCTGAAAATCGCGCAGCTTGCGCAGCGCTACCCACGCGAATTATCCGGCGGACAGCGCCAGCGAGTCGCAATGGGGCGAGCGGTGGTGCGACGACCACGCGTTTTTTTGTTCGATGAACCGCTGTCGAACCTAGATGCCTCTTTGCGCCAGCAAATGCGGCTGGAGCTTCTGCGGCTGCACCGCCGACTGAAAACCACGACCATCTATGTCACCCATGATCAGGTCGAGGCCATGACCCTGGCGCAGCGTATCGCCGTGCTCAAGCAGGGGAAGCTTATCCAAGTAGGTACCCCCGCTGATCTTTATGATCGGCCGATAAATACGTTCGTCGCGCGCTTTTTTGGCACGCCAGAAATGAACCTGATTGCCGGCCAAGTAAAAGACGGCTGCTTTGTCGCGGATGGCGAGGGCTTACAAATTGCCACTGCCGGATACCCATCCGGGCCTGCGATCTTTGGCATCCGCCCCGAGCATCTGCATTTACTGCGCGAAGAGCCCACGAATAAAACCGCAGTTGCCGATCACTTTTTGGGCCACGCCGATATCGTAGAAAACCTGGGCAGCGAGGCGCTTGTCCATGTGCGCGTTGCCGAGCATGTCCTTATTGCCCGTTGTCCTGTCGAGCACGCGCCCCCAGCGGGCAACGCCGTGATTGCGCAGCCGGCGTCCTTGCGCTGGCATCTTTTTGCGCGCTCACACGCAGCGGATGGCATGCCGCAAGACGGCGTGCGGCTTCAACCTAGCGGTTAACTCCATGCTGGCCCTGCCGTTTGTATTGGCGACGCATGTGGTCCTTTGGCACGCTTACAGCGGCGCCGAGAAATCAGCGATTGAGGAAGCCGTACAGGCTTTTAATCGACAAGAGCCAAACATCGCCGCAGAAGCGATTGCCGTGCCGTACGGCAGCATGGCCGATAAACTGCAGGCAGCCATTCCGCGCGGGCATGGACCCGACGCGTTTATTTTCGCGCATGATGTGGTCGGACAGTGGTCTAGGCAGGGCTTGCTAAAGCCTCTTGATGCAGAGGCCGCGATACAAGCGGTGCTGCCGCGCTTGTGGCCGCAAACCGTGCCGCCCTTGCGCATAGGCGATTCGCTGTGGGGGGTGCCGCTTTCATTTAAGAGCCTGGCCCTTTTTTACCGCAGCGATCTTGTAAAGACGCCGCCCAAGACCAGCGACGAAATCTTGGCGCTGTGCCAACGCTTTGCGCAATCCACGGAAACGCCTCGGCGCTACGGCCTGGCTTATGAAACGGGATCGTTTTTTCTGCATGCCGCCTGGCTGCATGGACTCGGTGGCAGCATTATTCCTCTCGGTCAGGAGCTGCCGCGGCTTGATACTCCGGCCCAGATTGCCGCCTTGCGCTTTGTGGCCGATCTGCGCGCTCGTGGTGATATCCCCGAAGACATGACCGCCGTGCTGGTCACGCAGTTTTTCAACCAAGGCCGCGCCGCCCTCACGATAAACGGTCCGTGGTTCATCGGAGAAATCGCCGCCGGTGTGCCCTATGGCGTGGCGCCGATGCCGCGTATGTCGACGACCGGCCGCCTGGCCGCGCCTTTGACCAGCATCGAAGCCGGTTTCATCAGCGCTCATAGCGCGCACAGCCCGCAGGCCGCCAAGCTGTTGCAATTTTTGGCTGGGCCGAAAGGGGCCTTGCTGCGTCTGCGCATCGGCCGGCAAGCCGTCAGCGAGCAAAGCGCCTGGCAAACCGAGGACGCCAAAAATGATCCGGTTCTGCGCGCTTTTTTCGCCCAGCTTGACGATATGGTGCCTAGCCCCAGCCATCCGGGAATGCGAGCATTTTGGGAGCCTGGACAACAGGCCTTGCGGCAGGCCCTGCGCGGCACGCCGCCGGAGGTGGCGCTGCACAACGCCCAACGACTGCTGGATGATTATCTAAGCCCGCCGCCTGCGGGGGTTGCGCCCACGCCTTATCTGCTGGCGGTTTCGCTGCTTCTGCTCATCGGTGCGCTCTTTGTCGTACGCCGCGCCCGTGGGCGCCAACTAGGTGTCGAGATCTGGCGACACCGCCGCGATTATCTATACATGGTCCCTGCCTTGCTGGCGCTTTCAGTGCTGGCGCTTTTGCCATTTCTCGCCGGCGCGGCCATGTCTTTTTATGCGATCAAGGCGGACAATACTTGGCACTTTGTGGGCTGGGCGAACTTCCGCGACATTTTACTCTGCCGACAAGGTGGATGCCTAAGTCCGCTGGGTTTTTACTTCACGCTGCTCGTCAGCGTGCTGTGGACCGTTGTCAACGTTTCATTGCACGTTCTAATCGGCGGCGGGCTGGCGCTGTGCCTGCGCGAACCGCTGCTGCGGCTGCGCAGTGTGTATCGCGTGCTGCTGATCGTGCCCTGGGCCATGCCCAACTACATCACGGCGCTTATCTGGAAAGGCATGTTCAATCGCCAATTCGGCGCCATAAATGGCCTGCTTAGCGTGCTGGGGCTGGCGCCGATTTCATGGTTCTCGCACTTTTTTACGGCGCTCTCTGCCAACATCGCCACCAATGTTTGGATGGGCTTTCCATTCATGATGGTGGTTACGCTGGGGAATTTGGCCCAGCTTCCCGAAGATATCAGCGACGCGGCGATGCTGGATGGGGCAAGCGCCTGGCAACGGCTGCGCCACATCGTTCTGCCGCTGCTCGCGCCCTCCATGCTGCCGTCGGTACTTTTGGGCATGGTGTGGACGTTCAATATGTTCAATGTGATTTTTTTGGTGTCCGGTGGTGAACCCGACGGTCAGACGGAAATCTTGGTCTCGCAGGCCTATCGTTGGGCGTTTACTCGCGGCCATCGCTACGGCTATGCAGCCGCCTACGCCGTCCTGATTTTTTTAATTCTGCTCGGGCAATCAGCGCTGCTGCGCAAAGCATCCGATCGGGCGGCAATAGAGCGATCGCCGTAAGGATTTTTCGGCAGCGAGGTTTAAAGCGTCTCGATACGCGCTAACACGCAAGTGATGTTGTCGGTGCCCCCGGCTTCGTTGGCGGCGCTGATCAGCCGCTCGACGGCGTCATCAATGTCGGGGACTTCCGAAAGAATCTCGGCGATCAGAGGATCGGGCACCATTCCGGACAAGCCGTCCGAGCACAGCAGGTAGATATCGTGTATTTGCGGAATATCGACCATCGTGTCGACCTGCACCGACTCTTTCATGCCCAGGGCGCGCACGATGACGTTTTTCTGCTGAAAGCGACCGACCTCTTCGCCCGACAGACGCTTCATCTTGAGGTAGTCGTTGAGCAGCGAGTGGT
>CAYWPR010000113.1:0-17396 GCA_964460115.1 uncultured Myxococcales bacterium | reverse complement strand
ATTGCACAATTTCGCACCTACTATGCCTCAGACGGGAGTGCACTCGGTTTGATATCCCGATGAATTTTTTGAGTTTGGTGCAGGGCGTTGAGTCCGCGGACAAGTCCGGCCAGACTGGCCCTTAATCGCGCCTCGTCAAATGAAACGGACAAAGCTGACGGAGCCGGCATTGTCGAGATGGCAGAGTTTGAAAGCCGATGTGCTCTTAGAAGAACCGCTCCATCGACTTCCGAAGTTGCAATAACGTCTGAGGTGGGTTCGCTGGAATCGCCTATGACAGAGCGGTTGCGTACATACGTCAGAAAATCAACGCCATCGATAAGCTCCATGGTGAAAAACCATTGAGCTTCATGCTCGAAAAGTTCCCCCAGCCGTGCCAAATTGGGATGTGCCAAATCTGCCAGGGCGCGGAATTCATTTTTGAACAAGCGAATGAGCTCTGCCGACATCGAAGAAAGAGCTTTGAGCGCGACACGGCTTTGGTTTACGCGATCGTAGGCGGCGTAGACTGCGCCCATTCCCCCCGCACCTAGCTGTGAGACAATTTCAAATCGATGCGTCGGGGGCAGTTCGAAGTGCACAGCGACACTCTCCTACATGGACCATGTGTACCACATTTGAGATCCTCAAGGAGTATCGTTAGTCGTCTCGTTCCGTTAGGCTTGTAGCTATGGTGGAAAATAGGGCCCCTGCGTTTGTGCGTGAAGGCGCACAGATTCCCAAGGCGCCGGCTATTCCTATTGGGCAATGGTCTGCCGCTTAGCGATCCGCCGTGTTGGCTGCGCCAGCACCGCATCATGCAGCCAAGCTTTGCTCGATTCTGACGCAGCACGATGAAGTCTGGAATCGACTGCGTCGCTTGCTCTTAAGCTGGCATGGCAATTGCCCAAATCGGTGAATTAACGAGAGTCTCGCGAAAGCCAATCGATGCTGACATGACTGTTTCGAGTGATGGGTTGGGTGTGCGTATGAGCACACTGCGCCATCAAGTTACAACCAGGTGCCGCGGCATCTCGGCGGCTTGAACGACTTTCCGGAGAATGTGTCATGGTAAAGCTAAGCCCCTTGAATCCCGAAGTGCCGCGCCAAGTGGCGGTACGTATCCTAAGCGACTCCATTCAGCCGCTTCTGACCCAGGCGCTGCGTGCGCTGTTTCAGGAAGCTGGCAATCCCCTGGCCAACCTGCGCCGCTTCTTTAGGCGCTCCACTGGGCAGTTGGCGGTCGCGGCCACGACAGCGGGCGTCGCAGGTGGCGCGACCTCTGCTGTCGCTTTGTGGAAGGCCAGTCTGCGCCCCTCTCGCTCGCTTGGCTATGAGCTTGGACTTATCTCGATGCCGCTCGCCGCGCCGCTAGTTGGCGGCTTTATCGGGCTCGTCGTTGGCGCTGGTAGCGCGGCGTATCTCCTCACACGCGTCCGCGGTGCCAAATCGCTGACCCTGGCCAAGCTACATGCGCAGGTATTCTCAGTGATGCTCTATTCGGATGGCATCGACGAAGCGCTGCGCCGCCGCACCCTCGAGGAGATAAAGGATCGACTGGTCAGCACCGGCGTCAAGTCCGAGGTCATCGAATCACTATTCATACGTGCGCCACTGCGCGTCGAAGATTTCGAACTCGACATCGAGCAATATGAACTCGACACCCTGCGCGACGTACTCACGAACGCCTGGCAGCTCGCCGGGACGCAGGAAACGCCCCCGCCGGCGCTTGAGCATAGCTTCGCGCGCTTGTGCCGGCGCATGAATCTTGCCGATGAAATTCCGCGCATCAAAAGCCTGGCTTGTGATGCGGTCGCAAAGCAGTCGGCACGCATCAGCGCGGCCATTGAAGCGGCACGCCACATCGGTTCCGACTTCGATGACAAGATCATCGACGCGGCGCTTGAGCAGCTTATCGCCCTAGATCCGCTGCGCAGCGCGCAGACGCGGCGCACTTCTGCGCTGTATAAGGCGACGAATGTCGCCGCGGTGGCTGGATCGATTCTGGCCATCGCCAGCAAGAAGGGCCAGTTTCTGCCGATTATCGGGCAAGCCTTCGCCGTGGTGCACAGCGCGGTGCGCGGCGATGAGGCAGCCACTAAGCGCCTGCAGGCGCGCTCTGTTGAGCTGCTTGCGCATCTCGGTGTGAAGGCAGAAGACGCGACCCGCTTTCTGCCGCCAATTCTCGAGACGCTCGACTCCGGACGCGCCGAGTCCGCCAAGTCTCCAGAGTCGCTGGATGCGCGCCGCCCGCGCCCCCCTTTGAATCGTTCGAACTGATCAAGACCAAATCTGGGCTGCGGGTGTGCGAAGATGGAGCATGCGGATTTTGTCTTTGGTCTGTCTCCTTTGGGTACTAGGCGGCTGTAAGGACGGCGGCGACAGGATGCTCATGAGAGACATGATGATGACAAGCAGAGTTCTCGATGCCGCAGGGAACGATGCGGCCTCGGCGGTCGATGCGGCCCCGGCGGTCGATGCGTTCGTTTGGAGCTTCCATGAAAGCTTCGCGGTGGCAGATGGATCGCCATGGCCGGCTGCGCGCTGGTCGGTGCTAGGGGGCGTCGCTTCGCAGAGCGTGCAAGGAGGGCGCGGGCGGCTGATTCCGACTTCTGGAAACTACGCGCTGGCACGCATGGGGACTACGAGCGACGTGCGCGACATCGATGTCAGCTTTCGCGTTCAGCTCGACAACATCGCGACGGCTGGTGTCGGCTATTATGTGCGGCAGAACGGCGGCTGGCTGCGCAACACGGCCACACATGGACAGGGCTACGCCGTCTTTGTGGAAGGATTTCGCGGCACGCGGCTTGGTGTGTGGCGCGAAGTCGATGGGCAGGAAATAGAGATCGTTACCGTGGCCACGTCGCTACAGTCCGACGTCGTCTACGGCATTCGTTTTCGCGTCACGCAGGCCTCCGCGACGACGACGCATCTGCAGGCGCGAATCTGGGCCGCCGCGCAAAGCGAGCCGACTACCTGGCTTGTCGATGCGAACGACATGACGCCAGTGCTGCAAAACATCTCGGGTGGGATGGCCGTCGATTCCTACAGCACCCAAACCTCGGGCATGATCACTGCGGCAACGTATATAAGCGACATCGTCGCGACCCAGGCGAACTGATCGCGTTTGGCGAAATTCTGGCAGACTGTCGAGAATGTCTAATTTTCGCACGGCGATTGCGCGGGTCGTTGTGAGAACTGCGTATGGACTGCAATACGGCACGGCGTTTTTGGTCGGGCAGCGACTGGCGCTAACCGCGCTGCATGTGGTAGCCGACCGCCGAGCCGAGCTACCGCAGGCATTGGGCCCTATAGAGCTTGAGTTTCATGCGCTCGGCCAAGTTATCTCCGCCAAACTCTGCGAAGGGGCGCATGATGGACGAAGCGATTGGGCTCTGCTCGAGCTTTTCGAATCGCCACGCACGGAATCGCTACCCCTGGGCGAGCTTTCCGAACTAGACTTGCAGGCGGCTCCTGTACGCTGGTCCGCCTACGGCTATCCGCGAACGCGCGACAATTTGGAAGGAATGGATGTGGGCGGGGTAGTCCGAACTACCCATGCGACTGTAGAGCATCAATCGGCGCTACAATTGCAATGCGATGAGGCCGGCGCGGGAATCGGCGCGCAGGTCAGTGGACTGTCCGGAGCTCCAGTATTGGCCCATGGCGTCGTGGTTGGTTTGCTGCGTTTTGCTACCCTTGACGAGGTTGGCCGTTCCGAGGCAGGGACATTATTCGCTTGTCCATGTAGCACCATATTCGAATCCAATGTCGCCGAGCGTCTACGCCTGGCCCAAGGGATTTCTCCTTGTCCGTATCCTGGTCTGCTTTCCTATCAAGAATCGCAGCAGCACTTATTTTTCGGCCGATATAGCGAGATAGAGGCACTTTTGCAGCAGCTTCGGCTGCATAGCTTATCGCTGGTGCTTGGCGCCTCTGGCTCTGGAAAATCCTCTCTCATCAAAGCGGGATTGTTGCCCAAGCTTGGGTTGCGCTGCAAGGTGGTGTCGCTGCAACCGGGAAATGATCCCGTACAAGCTTTGGCCGCGGCGCTTGGGGATGAGGATTGCACGGCTACGATTACGCGACAGCTTGGCGATGCAGCAGACTCGAAGCGGCTGCTCCTTTTTATCGATCAGTTCGAGGAAGCGTTTACTCTGGCAAAACCAGAGGGCCGCGTACCTTTTTTTGCCCGCCTGGAGCAGCTCCGCAAAGATCCGCGCTGTGTCCTTTTGCTAGTACTGCGTATGGACTTTTATGCGGATCTGGTAAGCAGCGAGCTGTGGCCGATCGATCGCGACGCTCATTTCGTGGTGGCGCCGCTGCGCGGCGAGGCACTGCGTGCAGCCATCGAAGAACCGGCGGCCACCGTGCATGTGCGGCTAGAGCCTCGGCTGCTAGATCGATTGATGACAGATGCCGCACAGGAACCCGGCGTTTTGCCGCTACTGCAAGCCAGCATGGCGCTTTTGTGGCAAGAGCAGCGCTGGCACCGCTTGCGTTTGCAGGATTATGAAAAGCTTGGGAGTCCCGATCGGAATCCTTTGGCAGTGGCCATTGCCATCCACGCCAACGGCGTACTCAAACATTTGACCCCGGTGCAGGAGGCAACGGCGCGTCGAGTGCTGCTGCGTTTGGTGCAATTCGGACATGGCCGTCCGCACACCCGTCAGCGGCAATCGTTATCGATGCTGCGGGCTCATCATGAAAGTGCGTCGCTGCTTGCGGACACGCTAGATGCGCTTGCGCGGGGGCGCTTGATTACTTTGACTGCGGTGCTAAAAGCGCCAAAAGCCGATGAGCCATATCGCCCAAATATCGCCCAAGAGCCAGCCGACACCGTCGTAGACATCGCGCATGAAGCGCTGATTGGCAGCTGGCCGCGTCTTGCGGAATGGATACGAAATTACCGAACGCACGAAGAGGTACGCCGTCGTCTTGAAGACAAAGCGGCAGAGTGGGTACGCCTGAACCGGCGCGGCGGTCTGCTTGATGAACTGGAACTGCGCGAAGCGGATACTTGGCTGGCCGACAATGCCGCAGAGCTTGGGTGCAGTCAGGAATTGACGGAATTACTTGCGCACAGCCGTGCCGAGCTACAGGCCGAAAGCGCTGCACGGTTGAGTGAGGTTCGACGCCTTCGCTTGTTTGTTGGCGCGCTTTCGGTGCTTTTGCTCGCTACACTCGCCGCATCGGTTTTTGCCTGGCGCAAATCGGCAGAAGCGCGTGCGCAGCGCGACTTGGCCCATCAAAAAAGTCGCATCGCCGAGGACAAGACCAACCTGGCTGAGCGCCGCACCCGCAGCGCCCGCGCCAGCCAACTAGCAGCGCAGGCACTGACCCACATCGGAGTCCGGCACGATCTGGCATTGCTTTTGGCTGCCGCCGGGCATGAGCTGGAAGACAATTCCCAAACCCAAGGGGCACTGTTATCGGCACTGCACTATAGTCCTCAATTGGCCCGCATATTACACGGCCACCAAAAAGCGGTTACTCAGATGGCGTACCATCCCGCAGGTACGCTTTTAGCGACAAGCAGCGACGACGAAACTTTGCGTCTCTGGGAGATAGAGACGGGGCGATTGCTGGCTACGGTATCCATAAAAATGAAGCTCAAAGCGATGGCGTGGAGTCCCGATGGAACTCGACTCGCTATCGGTGGATATAACCTGGTGGCGCTTCTTGCCTTTGGCGATGAACTGCAGCTTGTCTGGCGCATATCGCTGCGGCTGCCGCAGGGAAAATCGACTTCTCTGGAAAAGCTCGGCTTTAGTTCGGATGGGAATACTTTGACGCTGCTGCTTTCCGAAAGTTTTTCGGATCAGTATTTTGTTCAGAACATCGATGTGGTCAGCCATTCCTTTGCTTCGCCGCGAGTGCGATTAAACGGTCCATTAGGTTCGCGATTGCCAAATGATGTGGCCTTAAGCACCGACGGTCATTTTTTGCTGATGGGGCTCGCCAGTGGTTTTGCGCGGTGGGATTTAAGCTCCCTGGCCCAGCGCGGGCTGCACGATGAAAGCCCGATGGAAGCATCCGCGATATGGCGTCGCCCGACCAAGCCTTTCAACATAGTCTTAAGCGCCGATGGCCAATTGGTAGCATTTTCCGAACGCCCTGATGAATTGCGATTGGCGGCCATTAGCAAAAACACCCTGCTAGAGCCTACAGCCTATCGGCATGGCAGCTCCGTGTATGGAATGCCCGCCTTCAGTCAAGATGGAAAGTTGCTGGTGGCAAGCACCACAAACGGCGTGGATGTGTTCAACATATCAGATGCTAAATTGCACTGGCCTTTGACCTTGCCGCGTGGCGAACTGCACGGTGATGACGTCGTGGCGCTGGCGCCAAGTGGTCTTGAGTTCGCGACGCTTTCGCCCAATGAGCAGGACATCTTCTTGTGGCAACGTCGGCAATTTCCCTATGCCAGGGGCGCGCTTGGCCAAAAAGGGGCGATTGCCGCAGTAGTGTTTTCAAAATCCGAGGAGGATGTGCTGTGGACAGGTGCCGAGGACGGTACCATTTTACGCTGGAATGCCAGCACGGCGGCGCCGCAGGGTGAGCCACTGCGTGGACACGCGGCCGCAGTCAAGTCTTTGGCGCTGAGTGATGACGGAAACATTTTACTTTCTGCCGATGCGGCTGGAGTGATAAAGCGCTGGAATCTGCGCGAAGCGCAACTTCATCCGCAGCCGCTGTTGACGCTGAACACTTCGATCACAGCGCTGGCTTTTGATGCGCAGCAGCGACGAATCGCTGTCGCCGATACGCAGCCGCTGGTCCAGCTTTACCAGCTTGATGACAAGGGTCTTTCGCCCACGCTAAAATGGCAGGCATTGGCCAAGGATCATTGGGATCCGCGCACACCGGACGGTAGCCAGGTCGCAGCCTTGTCCTTTCTTCCCGATGGGAAAATGGTTGCGCATAGCAGTCCCCGCTATGGGACATTCCTATTTGGCGTCAAAGATGGCGCGCCGATCAATCATTGGCAAATGACCAGCATGATGGAAATCGGCCGAGATGGCTGCCTGCTTGTGCGTGAGCCCGAAACCAATGCGCTGCGCTTGTGGGATATTGCGGCCAAGAAATTTCAAGGGCCTTCTTTGCTGGGAAAAGGGCAGAAGTGGTGGAATGTCCGTACGCTAGATGGAAAACGTATGGCGCAGTGGGGGGATGAAGCAAGCCTCATCGCTGAATCGCTTCAGCACTGGAATCTAGAAAGCGGCGAAACCTTAGGAACGCCGCTGCGTGTGCCCGGCAACTTGCAAAGCGGAGCCTTTAGTGTGAATGGGCGTTATTTGGCCATCGCTCAGGAGGCCAGACTCTGGATTTTTGAAATGAATTCCGCCGTATGGGAACAAGCAGCTTGCCGAATCGCCAATCGCAACCTCACAGCCGTTGAGTCCAGGCGCTATCTTCCGGATCTTTTCGTCCCCAAGATTTGCTCGAATTTACCTTAGAATCGGTCTCAAACCCCGTAGCTAGTCATGAGCGAGATCGAAATCAAACCTGGTGCCATCCTCGCACAGCGCTTTGCCATCAAGCTGCTGCGTAAGGGAACCAAAGGGAAGGACTTCAAGCGCATTACCAAGAAGAACGAATTTATAACTCCAATGGACTATTCTGGTCCCTGCGCATCGGACGGTATTTTGAGAAGATAGGTTCCCGCTGGCTGCAATTTTTCAGTCGATAAGCTGAAGAAAGAGCAAAAGATAATCGTCGCGCAGCGCCGGCCCGGCATAGTGGAATTTTCGACCATAGGCCGCCTGAACCTTGACTCGATCTCGAAACAGGTAGCCGCTAAGGCCCGCAGTCACGGCGAAAAAGCGCTGCCGCTCGTCCTCCTTTACGTCGAACCATTCGAAACGTGCCTCAAGCTCAAGCACGGGGCGCAGCACCATCAGCGCTGCCTGCGCAAAAACGCCTTGCCGGTCGGCGCGCATCGCCGGTGGCATGGATGGATCCTCAAAGCGGGCGCTGCGCGCGTAAAGATACTCGACCACTAGGCCAAAGGGGCCGTACTTAAACGGAATGTCGCCGCCGAGCACAAATCCGAGCGGCGCATCGCCGCGCGGTGCCCAGTCGAGCAGAATCGACAGATTAAACGCCACGCGTGGGCGCTTTTGCCAATACAGAGCGTCATTCACCGTGGAGATCGAGCGCCCCACCGGACCAAAGGGCTCCATGGCGCCGCGCGCGGTCAAAAGAATCGTACTTTGCGGAAAGTCGGCGTAGCTGCGAGCACTTTTGTAAATTCCCGTGATGATGCGCGCCGGTCCCCAGTTGGTGTCCAGGGTCAAACCCAGCCGCCGATCCGGCGCCAGAGAATTGACTAGATAAGGTCGCACCGGCAGCGCCAGCGCCTGTTCCGGCTCATCGTGGCCAAAGGAAAAAGCGACTTTGCGAATGCCACCGTAGATGACAAGCCAGCGCCACACCGGGTAGCCCACTTCAGCGGCAAGGATGCGACCATAAGGCGCCGCGTCTATATGCGCTGCCTCGTCGAGGTCATACGGAGCGTAGGCCAAGTGATAGCGCAGCTCGCCGCGACGCAGCGCCAGGCGTCCGCACAAAGCGCCACGCACCGTACTTGGCACAAGCGCCGTAGTGGCATCGCTGAGATCGCCGCGGCGCAGAGACGAATCCGCGCCCAGATAGGGAAAGACGCGGGCCGCAAGCAGCGCCGATACCGCGACTCGACCGACAACCGGCTCGCCATTTTCCCATTCGTCAAGACCACCATCGCCGGCACAGGTCGGCTCGGCGCGAACCGGGTTTGCGAAAAGCGCCACGCTTAGCAGAAATTTCAAAAGCCGCGCCAGACGATTTGGGCCGCTGGTTCTTACCATGGCGTACCAAAGTTTAAGACGAGCACTACCGGAGAGCCGCCGGACGGCGTCATCATGCCGAAGCAATCGCGCTGCGGACGCAAAAGCGGCACGGCTACGCCGATGCCGAATTGATTGGGGGAAAGCCCGAACCACTCGCCGATGAAGTTCAAGGTATAGCCGACATCCGCCGCGCCGCTGTTGCGATCGACGGCGTAGGACTGGCACGCAGAAGTGAGTCCAGCCTCGGCAAACAGCGCGCCGCTGATGCCGCGCAAGTAAAAGGTCGACATGATATTGACGTTTAGGGCATGGGTGTAGACGTGACGATATTCGGCGCGTCCGAGCAGATTGGCGCGTCCGAGCAGGTCGCTTTGCGCAAAGCCGCGTAAGGCCGCGGGCCCGCCCGAACTAACTAGCTGCTGCGCGGTGGCGACGTTGCCAAAAGTGACGCCGCCGCCGAGAAGCAGCGCCAAACTGTGGCCATCGGCCAGCGGCAGAATCGATTTCCACGACGCGGTGGCGTTGCCGCGATGAAATACCGCGGCGTTGTCCAGAATGGTGATGGTGTAGCTCAGCCCCAGATTTAGCGTCCGCGCGCGCGTCGGCTCCCAAATGTAGAGCCGATCGTCCCAGGCCAGGTTGAGGTTGAATGTGAAAGCTTCACCGGGGACGCTGTCGGCGCCGATTTGGCCCAGGCTCGGCACGCGCGCCGCTTGCAGTCCGGCGCTTAGGCCCCAGGCGAGCCGTGCCGGCGTTATTTTGGGGCCAAACCAAAACGTGTACTGACCCGATACTGCGAAGGTGTTGAGCGGGTTGTGCAGAACCCCCAAGCGCAGCGAGTGACGCAGGTCGCGCACGCGCGACAGGTTCATTTCGACGCCTAGATTGGTGTTGCCGGCGCCAAAGGCGGCTTCGATGTTGCCAAGCAGCGCTTTCCAGCGGGGCGGCAGGCGCTCGCCGAATTTCAGATCCTCGCGACTGCTGGGCAGGTCCTCGACAAGGCGTCCGCGCGGGTCGAGCAGAATCTGCCGAATCGGATGGGGGCTCAGAAAAACATAGCGATGCTCTTGGCCCTGGCCATCCCAGATTTGTGACTGGGTTTCGGCTTTGGCGGTGCGTACCTGCACTTCGACCGGCTCGACGATGGACTTTAGGCCGCGCTTTTCCACGACCAGCTCGACTTGATAAAGGTCACCCTTGCGGCGGCGCTGCAAATCGCGAATGCGGTAATCCACCTTGGGATAGGCCCCAATCCACTGGGCGAAAAACCAGGCCAGCGAACCGCCGTACACTGCCTCGGCAGCGACGCGCAGCGGCATGCCCCCAATCTGCCGCCGCACGATCTGTTCAAGCGCTTTTTCCCCGAGCAGATCGTGCAGCTTGGCGTAAATCGTCAACCCGCGCGGCCAGTCGTTGCTGAATTGCGCCAGTCCATCGCGCAGCGGATCGGGATCGGTCAGGGTGTAGAAGTAGGTCGTGGCAAACGGGAGCTGCGGGGCGTAGAGGATCTTGTCGGCCTCGGGCAAAAAGCCAACTTTGGAGACGTCCTTGCCAACGCTGTCCTTCATGTCGCGCCGCGCGTAGCGGTCGGTCAGGAAGCTGGCTGCGACATCGGGGGCAAAGCCTTCATCCTGCGGACGCTCTTTGCCGTTTTGCATGCGCTCGGCGTAGTCATAAAAGAAGGCGTGTGCCAGCGCATCCTCCTGCGCGCTGACAAGGGAGCGTAGCGGAAACAAATCGAAGATTCGATCCGAGACAAGGATTGCGCCGGGCAGGGACAGCGCCACTTCGGTGCGCAGCGCGCCTTCGAACAAGTGAATGTCTTTATCGGTGGGCAGCGGCAGTCCCAAATCCGCCAGCACATCGAGCGCGCCCTTGACGGTGTCAAGCACGCGACTTGTGCGATCCGCAGGCCAGTAGGGCACTACGAAGTTCTTGGGAGTGTGCACCGGCAGCGGTCCGGCGACATGGTAAAGGACACGCACGCCGCGGTGGTGTAGCAATTCGGTACGAAAGGCCGGGCGGCGCACCGCGAGTGTAAGGGCCCGCGCGCTAGTCACCTCGGCACGATGGGTTTGTTCGGCAGCAAGCGCGATTCGCACGCCCTGCACGATGACGTCGCTTGGTGCTTGTACCGTCAAGGCCAGCTTGAAATCGGCGCGAGCCGGCGGCGCGTCCAGTAAAAAGCCCGCCGCGCCCAAAAGCGGCAGCATGGGATAAAAGCCACCGCCGAGGATGCAGGCGTGGCGAAAGCAGCCAAAAGTGCCGTAGCGATTCGGCAGAGAAACGCGATACTCGAATTCGAGCTCGACGCTTGCGCCGGGTGGCAGGGCCTTGGGCAGCGTCACCTGCAGGAGCGTCCGCCGACCGGCTTGGGGATGATCCTGCGTCGTCATGGACGCCGGCTGCCCAAACACGCGAACTGCGTCTACGCTGAGGCTGGCTGGATTAAAGCGATAGGGGTAAATCCAGTAGCGGTTATAGTCATTAAGGGCGCTGGGGCGTACCGCGAAGCGCTGCGGATAGTTCCAAAAAAGAATCTGCGAAAGCGCGCTATCACTGTCATTTTTGAAGGTGATGCGCGCTCGGCCGCTTAGCGTGCGCCGCTTCACATCAACGCGCACGTCAAGGTCGTACTGGGGGCGCGCGTGCACCGTCGCGCTTGTGCACAGGCCAAGCACAACCACAAGCAAGGCCGCGCCGACATATCGAGGTTGCGTCTGCTTCCCATGCGAAGTGGACGGCAGGGGCTCTTGAATCTCTGACACGCGACCTCCAAACCTTCGAAACTAAAAAGGTATGGCGACATTTGCCCAAAGGCCAGGAGATCTGAAGATTTATTGCAGGTGCCTCTGCAGGCAAGGCCCGAGCTATGCGGGAGAAATCCGAACATAAAGCAGCAGATGAGAATTCCTGGTTGCCGCCAAGCACTTTTGATGGGTACCACAAGATTGCACTTCTGGAGAAAGGGGGAATGGGCGAGGTCTATTTGTGTCATGACCCTGTGCTCGATCGGCCCGTGGCGATCAAGTTCATCGACAGCGTAGAGTCTGCAAAGGACGCCCACCAGCAGTTCCTAAATGAGGTGCGCGCCACCGCGCGGCTGCAGCACCCCAACGTCGTCACGGTCTACCGCGTCGGCGATGTCGAAGCTCACCCCTATATCGTGTCCGAATTTGTTCGCGGCGAGAACTTGGCTCGCATCAAGAAACCGCTGCCTTGGCAGGATGCGCTGGAGCTTGGGCTCGGTCTTTGCCGAGGACTTGCGGCTGCGCACCGCCGCGGAATCCTGCACGAGATTTTAATCCTAAAATTTATCCTTCCCAAAATCGGCAATTTAGAAACTGCGGGGAAATTTTGTGGAAAAATCACAGAGCAAAATACTCTCGATGGGACATGAACGGAATTGCAACGAAGAGCCTAACTTGTTGCTGCAAGATTGATTAATCGCGGCCCCCGTAAGGAGGAAGCGCAGCGGGTTGCCCTGCGCTGGGCATGGGAGGGAAAATGGCATCTTCTACGTCGCGTAGCTTGACGGTGGGCTGATCATTCAGGTTTTGGTGCAACTGGGTGAGCCATTGGCGATAATAGTCGTGGGCCGTATGCGACTTAGGAAGGATGCGCACCGCAATGGTTCAGCCATGGACTGCCGGCCTGCGCTTCGAGCAACTTTTGGCCGAGTGGCTGGCGCAACACAGCCGCCTTGCGGTGACGCTTGTCAGGGATGGGATGCCACTGCCTTCGCCTGGAACTTCTGGTATCCTATTGGCGCCGGCGGATCGGCACCTTGTGCTGCAAAAAGGCCAGCTACGGCTTTCGCGTGAAAAAGAACGGCACTCTTGTCGGCCATCTGTCGATGTTTTGTTTGAATCTTTGGCGCGGGAAGCCGGTCCACAAACCATTGCTTACCTTTTGACCGGAATGGGAATTGATGGCGCCGCCGGCCTTTTGGCGTTACGCCACGCCGGAGCGCTAACCTTGGCCCAGGATGAACGAACGTCGGCGGTATTTGGCATGCCCAAAGCAGCGATTGATCGGGGCGCGGCCATGCACGTTCTGGCCTTAACCGACTTCGCACCGACCCTTGTCCAGCTTAGTTCGGAGCCTGCACGCGCACGGAGCCGGCCATGACCCGCGTCCTAATCGTTGATGACAGTCTGACGATTCGTATGGATCTTTCGGATGCGCTGCAGGAAGCAGGTTTTGACGTGATCACAGCGTCAACCCTGGCGCTGGCCCGGCAGGCCCTGGAAAATGAGCGACCAGCCCTTTTGGTCCTGGATGTGCTTTTGCCCGATGGCGATGGAGTAGAACTTCTGTCCGATCTGCGCGCCCACAAAGCAACGGCGGAATTGCCGATTTTGCTTTTGTCTTCGGAATCCGAAATCGAGCACCGGCTGGTCGGACTGAAGGCCGGGGCCAATGATTATATCGGCAAGCCTTACGATAAAAACTACATCATTACGCGCGCTAAAGAGCTGACCGGGCTTGAGCACATGCAGCGCGCGCAGCCCCTGGTGCTTATCATCGAAGACAGCACCACCTATCGCGAGACATTGCGGGAGTACTTAAGCGGAGTCGGATTTGACGTAACGGTCGCCAAGAACGGCGAAGAAGGGCTGAGCTTGGCCGGCCGCCTGCTGCCCGATGCCGTAGTCGTCGATGAAGTGATGCCGGGAATGCAAGGCCATGTGGTCATTCAGCGGCTGCGCATGGAACCGGCCCTGATGCGCACACCCTGTCTGCTTTTGACCGGAAGCACGCAAAGCGAAACCGAAATTCTGGGTCTTGAATCTGGGGCCGATGGCTATTTGGCCAAAAATGTCGAGCTCGATCTGGTGGCGGCACGCTTGCGCGCACTTTTGCGCGGCCGCAGCGATTCCGATTCGCAGCGCAGCATTCGGGTGTATGCATCGCGAGTTCTTATCGTGGATGACAGCATCACTTTTCTGATGACGCTTTCCGACGCGCTGCGCGAAAGCGGATATGAAGTGATTGCCGCAAACTCTGGAGAGGAAGCGCTACGCTTTATTGCCGCGCAGGCCGTGGATGCGGTGCTTTTGGATCTGCAGATGCCCGGATTAAGCGGGGTCGAGACCTGCCAAAAAATCAAGTCGGTCACCACCTGGCGCGGCACGCCGGTTCTTATCTTTACCGGACGCGAAGATCGAGAAACGATGGTGCACTGCCTGAATGCCGGGGCCGACGACTATATCGTAAAGTCGGACGATTTTGACGTTTTGCGCGGTCGCCTGCGCGCCCAACTGCGCCGAAAGCACTATGAAGACGAAGCGCATCATCTGCGCGAACGGCTGGTGCGCCAAGAAGTCGAACGGTCCTACGTTCTTGAACTGCAAAAAAAGAACGAGGCCCTGGAGCAAGCGCGGGCCGCGGCCGAGCAGGCAGCCCAGGCCAAATCGGCATTTTTGGCAATGATGTCGCACGAGATTCGCACGCCGATGAACGGTGTCATCGGCATGACCAGTCTGCTTTTGAACACCACGCTAAGCCCGGCGCAACGGGAATATGCCGAAATCATCCGCAGCGGTGGTGAACACCTTCTGACAATCATCGATGACATCCTCGATTACTCAAAGATCGAGGCCGGCAAGCTAGAATTAGAGTCCGCGGCATTCTCGGTGCGCACTTGCATGCAGGAAGCTGTCGAATTATTGCGCGTGCGCGCCGAAAGCAAAGGCCTGGCCTTGCACGCCCACTGTGGCAGCGAAATTCCGGAAGCATTGCTGGGGGATGTCAGCCGACTGCGCCAGGTGCTTCTTAATCTGTTGTCAAACGCCATCAAGTTCACTGAAAAAGGCGAAGTAAGCATTCAGGTCTCCGCGAAAATCAAGGCGCCGGGAATTTGGGACGTGCAGTTTCAGGTAAAAGACACCGGAATCGGCATTAAGGCAGCGCAGCGCGATCGCTTGTTTCAGGCATTTACCCAAGTGGATGCCTCGACAACCCGCAAGTTCGGCGGAACCGGCCTGGGGCTTATCATCAGCCAACGGATCGTGCAGATGATGGGCGGAAACATCACGGTCGAAAGCGAGGAAGGCCGTGGATCATGCTTTCGCTTTCACATCGTGGCCCCCGCAGTGGCGGTGCAGCGCATTACCGCACGCTCGCTGCAAGCCTTGCTGCGGACCGATGAAGTCAAGCATTTCGGTTTGCACATCCTTTTGGCCGAGGACAACGTGGTCAATCAAAAAGTAGCGATGCGCATGCTGGAACGCATGGAGTGCACCGTTGAGCTGGCCCAAAACGGCCTGGAAGCACTTTTGGCCCTGGAAAAAGGAAGCTTTGATCTGGTGTTTATGGATATGCAAATGCCGGAGATGGACGGCATTGCCGCCACTCGCGAAATCGTCAAACGCTGGCCGACGAATCGACCGCGCATTGTGGCGATGACCGCCAATGCCACCGAAGAAGATGAGCGGCTTTGTCGCGAAGCCGGAATGGATGACTACGTGGCCAAACCCGTAACCCTGACCAGCATCGCCAAGGCCCTGGAACGGGCCGGCTTTTCCGGAAAGTCTTGATCGTGCCGCCCAAGCTGCGCGGATATTTTACTGCGGAACCGACCAGTGTTCGTGGACGATTTTCCAGGCTCCGTCCCGCCGCTCTAACGTATAAGTCTGCCGAGTTCCACTAGCGACAATGTGATTTCCACCAATCGTGATATCGACATCGACTTTCGGAACAACCACGACGGCACTTACACCAGCGCCATAAATTCTGGCAAATTCGCCTGAGAAGTTCAGTTTCTCATCCGAGGTCAAAGGATAGACTTTCATCAAGCGTGCTTCGATTTGCGACCATCCGAGCAGTTGAATATTGGCACTTGTGCCAATCACAGTGACCGTTTCATCTTGCAGCCACGTCGCACGGACGCCTTCCAAGTCACGGCGCTCGTCGGATTTTATGTAATCTCGAACCAATTGCAGGGCTTCTTGCTCTTGGGTGTCTGTCGATTCACCCCCACAACCTGTCGCTGCCACAATTAGACACGAAATAACGGCATTGGCAATTCGGGTTAAACGCATAGCTTCTCCTTATTTTGCGCGATATGCATGCGCAAATTCACCAAACGTGACGATGAGAGAAGAATCTTAATCACTCAGCTTCAGGAGCCAGGAAGTTGAGTGATTGAGATCCTTCCCCACTTATCCCACTTACCTACTTATTCATTCATGCTGCGAAGAAAGAAGGAAGGGACGATTGGAGTCGTCTGCATCATTACAGGTCCACACCAATGACTGGGGAAGATCTACCTGGCTTACTGAACTGCCATCCTTAAAGTAAAAAGTCCCAGAGGTTTTTCCGTATGCAATCACCGTTCGTAAATCTATTACCTGAAAGCGATAGGTAGTAAGATTTAAATCAATACTGCTGATGACTGTTAGTGCTCCGGTAAAAAAAGAATTAATTTCTGTGCGATTTCGAAAAAATCCGTTTGAATTGTGCAAAACTGCGCGAGGATGATAGTAGCTGCTTAGTTTTTCCGCAGTCGGCGTAAGAAAATCGTTATGAATATTCACAAGCTCGGCTTGCAGCCTTTGCACGATCAGTGAGCACAACCGCGGTCGCGGATTATCGGTGCAATCGGGATGAATCGCCTCGACTGAGGCTACATCTGGTACATCAAGCGCACAACCGCGATCGGCTCTGGCGCTGGGCAGATTGCCCAAAAGCATACTGGCTGTCGCCGCAAGAAAACCATTGGCAATAAAACGCATATGACGCATAGATACCTCCGTAAAATGGATGGCAGCATAGATTTCATCTCAAAAATCCTGACCGAAGATTTTTGAGATGGACGCTGATTACATATCTGGCAAAGTTTATGCCAGATAAGATGTCCCTCGCGAACTTGCGAACTTATGAAAATCACAGCGAATTCTGCGCATCGACGGAAAACGTCGTTTCTGGAAGATAACAAAATGAAAAACGCGCGAATTTTAAGGATTTTTCTGTGCAATAGGAGTCGACGGTTGTTCGAAATGGCTCCATCCAAGCAGGTACAGTGCCTGGCCTGTGCCACTTTTGTGCCGCATCGCGCAGTCCTTGCTTCCAGGCTTGCGTGAGCAAACTGACGCGAAGTAGCAGGAAGTTTGTCCTGTCCCATGGGATTCGAAAATTGCATGCCAGCGGACTCGCCCAAGTGCTGCGTATCTATCCTTCATACGAACATCGGTACGGATAAGCGCAAGGATCAAACCGGAACAAAATGATCTAACTACACCTTGGCGCTTTTTCTGCGCTCAGGGGTTCATTCGGACGCAGGCAGTGTGCAGCCTGTGCTAGTTTGCGCGTGCTAAAAGCCGCTGCAGTGGCATGTATCAACCCCCAATCATTTCATCTTGAGGAATCCCCATGTCTGACCGTTCTCACCCTGTGTTGCATTTGCTCAACCGGTCTTCCCTGCGGACCGCCATGACACTTTGTGTCATGGCCTTGTCTGCCGTGGGGTGCGGTCCGGAACCCCCCAGATTTGTAGCCCAGAATTCACCTCTGCGTGAGCTTCTGTGACCTGCTCCCCAAAGTTGGTCCAAGTGAAACTTTAGAGAATCCTTTTTCTGG
>CAYWPR010000112.1:0-17846 GCA_964460115.1 uncultured Myxococcales bacterium | reverse complement strand
GAATCGCACTCTAGAGGCCAGGGGTTCGACTCCCCTCAGCTCCACAAAGAAAAAGCCCGTACTTCTCCTCGGAAGTACGGGCTTTTTTGTTTCTGGGCGAGAGGTAGTTTTAGGTGTGCCTCTAGAGCTGGGCAACGATTGGGCAACGATTCGTTGCCCGGCCTCTAATGAGCTGGATCGCCCTTGAGTGTCGTCAGTACACGCCTGGCGTCAGCCTTTTGCGCAGTACCCGGGGCAACATAACTGCGCAGGGTTGTGCTGGGAGATTCATGGCCGAGGCTGGCAGCTACGACATGGGAAGTCGTACCGGCTTCGATAGCCAGCGTGCTGTGCAGACCGCGCATGGAGTGAGCGCAGACCATCGGCACCCTGGCCAGCTTGCAAATCCGCTGCACTTGCTTGCGCGGCCAATCCCGCCAGTGCTGGCCAAATAGCAGTGCAGTCGGCAATTTCGCTTCGGTCAGCGCCATCAAGTGCGGTTGCAGGATCTCGGGGACCTCCAGCGTGCGACGGCCAGCCAGGGTCTTGCTCGCCGGAATCCATAAGAGGCGCCCGCCGTCGTCGAGATCCCGGACCGTACGCTCAACCACCTCGCTGCAACGCAGACCAAGCAGCAGCGTGACCATCGCTGCGATAGCACCGGTGTCGCCTTGGTGGGCGAGTCTTTCTGCAATGGCTAGCCAGCGCCGAGCTTCGTCGATGCGAAGCTGCGGCTTGCCATGCTTGCGCTTGCCGACTCCTTCAATATCGCTGAGCGGGTTCGTCGAGAGCCACTTCTTCGTCTGCACGCACCACTTTAGGAACGTGCGAGCTTCGGAAAGAATATTGCGCTGGCTATCGACCGCCTGGGCTCTGGTCAAATTCAGGTACATCGAAGCGACACGGCGCGGAGTCACCTCGGCCAGCGTCAATTCATCGTCGGGAAAGAACGTGTGCAGCCGAATGATGGTTGTGCGCACCGAGGTCGGTTTGTTCTGCTTCACATCGCGCAGGTGCAGCTCATACGCCTGGATGCCATCTGCAATCGTGCGCGGCTGGCGTTGGCGAATTTCACCAATCAGCGCGAGCTTGACGCGTTCGGCTTCTTCTTTAGTCGCATAGCTGACAAAACTCTCCGCGCCTCTCTCGTCGCGGACGACCAGTCGCCACTTGTCCCGCTTCGGGTAAGGTCCAAGGACTCTGGCTGGGCTTTTTCGTCGGGGCATGGTGTATCTCCTGCCAGCGACGAGGCCGCGGTCCCACGCAGAGCGCCACGGGCCTCCAGTTCGTCCACGATAAAGCGTGCCAGTAGACGAAGCTGCTCACGGGTCATTAACCCTTATCTTACAGGGTCTTCCCGTCGAGGCTCAATGTGGTTTCGGCTGCTACGTAGTCCCCACAGCCCGTCGCCAGCACCAGGGTTAAGGGGCCTTCGGCTGGTCTTGCTCGAGAAGCGAGCTACGCAGTTGCCGTACCGAAGCGCCTAAGAGGCGTGCAGCTTGATGAACGTCGCCCTTGCAGGCATCCAGCGAGGCGGATAACAGCAACTCCCAGAGCTGGCCCTGCCGAGGAACTAGAAGAGAGCGCCGGATCAGCCGTCGGATCTCCTTGACGGCACCGTGATTTCCGGAGACGCGCTCCATTGTCTCAGCATCGGAGCGATAGGGTCCGCTCAGCCCAGCGGTGTTGATCTGAATCGCTATGAGTTGATTGAACAGCTTACTTCGAATCAAACGTCCCGGGACGATTCGGCTGGAGGACTCTGGGCTGTTAGGCTGACGCCGATTTCGGCGCCAGCGGTTAGAAGCGGAGGAACGGTGCGGATTCTTGGCGGACTTCGAACGGATCTCTGGCATGCTCAGCCTCCGGCGGGTCGAGGTGGTGACACACCTCGGCACGCTACGGGGCCGGCGGGTGCTAATCCCGTCGGCCTCGGTTATAGAAAGCTCCTCCTGCGAGGAGCGCGAACGGCTGTTTGTGAACTACTTCCACCGTCAAGCCGGCATATGCTCTGCGGGCAACTTGCGATGGATGGGCACTTCATACTCCAGCTCGCTTGAATTGTCAATATAAGCAACCATTCTGAATGAGAAATTTGCGAAGTGGATGCCGTTCTAACCACCGTGGTACCAGGGGCTCATGGTTCGTGGACGGAAGAACCCGCTGCACTTCGGCTTGGCCAAGCGATTGCGCGCGGCTCGGCGCCAGCGCAATCTTGGAGGGAAGCCTCTCTCGCTCGCGGCCAATCTTTCAGCCACGGCCGTCCTTCGCATCGAATCGAAGGTCTCGGTGCCCTCGATAGAGGTTGTGGAAAAGCTCGCTTCAGTGTTGCAAGTCTCGGCGGGCTACCTGGCGTATGGCATCGAGCTACCGTTTGATGCCCAAGCGGGGAATCGGAGCGGCACTCTGCCAGACCGGCTGAGGAAGGCTCGTATGCAGCGTGGACTGTCGCTCAATGGGCTGGCGAAGGCGTCGGGCTTGGCGAGAACGACTATTGGGTATGTCGAGAGCGGGGAGACGATGCCAAGCCTGGCGACCGTGGAACTGTTGGCACAGGCGCTGGGGGTGCCAGTTTGTTGGTTAGCATATGGAGAAGAGAATGTGCCCAATGACTCAGCTCGACTTTCTCTAAATCATTCATGACTTCAAGTTGCGACATTTGGGCTGGTGGCATGTCCGCTATCAGGTGGAATATGCATTGCTTTATAAGGCGTATATGCCATGGACGCTGAAGGCTTTCAGATCTACAGAACAATGCGCCTCCGTCGAGAATCCCGTCGCGAGCCGAAGAGGTCTTGTAGCTGGCGCCGCCACCGCTCCAGGGTCTTTTGGTCCACGTCCGCCAGCGCGTCCAAGGCCGCTCATAGCCGCATGAGCCCGCGCATCAACGCGGTGGGAGACAGAGGCCGGCGCCGGGTTCCCTTGTGGCCGCCAAGACGCGCAATCGCTTGCACCAGCTCCCACATCGGTTCGTCCGGCTCCGACGCTGTGCCTCAAATCAGCCCCCCGGGTGCCAGACCGCATCCCGTCCGGTATCCGGACACGGACGGTGGGCCGGACATGTGACCATGTGAACGGGGCTAGCCACGATTTCTGCGCTTGCTTTCTTGGGGCGCATCTTGAATATGGTTATATCTTTCTTAGCGACGAAAGGCTCTAGCAAACATTGAGAAATGCCATTGTCGAATTAGCTTCTTCGTTGACCGATGCGATGCGGCGGAGATGCTGAAGATGCAGAAGCCATGGTAGTTGTTCGGTGCGTAAGGCGGCAGGAGGACAGGCTGGCTCCGTTGAGCATACATAGACGCAACCATACGCGCTCTGTACAACCGTCGCAGGCAGCTACACGTTCGTTATAGCTGGCGTTCCTGAAAAACTCCGCAAGGCCGCCGTTAGGAAGACACCCATCAGCACGGGCAAGCGTGACTCCTTGCTGAGGATGCCGCCGATGCGCTGCTTGTCCTCCAGGAGTTCGCTTGGAAGCGAATCCTCAAGATCCCTCGCGACTAGCAGCGCCAAATTCAACCGCTGCGGTGCGGACACCCTGGCGGCAGGACTGGTCGCCACGATTCGACGGGCCATGAGCGAAGCGACCTGCAACGCCATCGGCTTGTCGCTGGTGATCCATTGCCGCATCTTCTCAGCGGCTTGAGTTTCTCCCTGCGCGGCGAGCACGTCGGGGACGTCGCCTAACAGGCGCTCGACATGAGTATTCAAGCGCTCAAGAAAATCGGGACTCCACAGGGTCCACTGCGGCACGAACTGTGTCGAGTCCTTCTGACTCGCTGCCATCTATGGTGGCAGATTGGGAAGGGGGGCTTCCGTGGGTGATGATGCACCTTTCGATGGAATAGCCGGAGCCTGAATGGACGGCTCCGGTGTGGAAGGCGAGGCAGGTGCAGCCGGTGCGGGGGGCCCTGACTTTCTGGAAGCCTGCCCAGCAGCGAAGATGCTCTGGAGAGTCTCCATGACTTCGCGAGCTTGCTCGACCATGGGCGTGGACCGCGCTGGTTGCGTGGGGGCTTGCGCTTCCAGTTCCGCCAAGCGCTTCTTGATAGACTCCATGTTGGGCCTGATCCGATCTCGTAGACAGGTTGATGAGTTGCCACTGTCGAAGAGCGTGCTGGATTCTGTACTCCTTTTTTGCGCTCAAATCAATCTGGTCAGTAGCCGTGTCAGGTGACAGGGCGTTTCTGGGGGCAGGCGGTTTGCCGGCTGTCCCCAGAAAGAGCGCTCTGCGCGTCCCTGTCGCCGTTTGCAATGCGGTGTTCACAGCCTGATTCCCTGCCTGATCTCGTCCCGGCTGTACTACACGATGTGCGCTCATACTGGGCCGGGCTCAGGTAGCCCAGCGACGAGTGCCGCCGCTTCTGGTTGTAGAAGACCTCAATGTAGTCAAAAAGTTCCGCCTGGGCCGCAGCGTGGCTTCCGAAGTGTTCTCCAAGCTCGCTCTTGAGCGTCGAGTTCCAGCTCTCCATCGCCGCGTTGTCAAGACAGTTCCCGCGGCGGCTCATGCTGCAGGTGATGCCATGCGCCCCGAGGAGCTGCTGGTAGTCCTGCGACGCGTAGGTACAGCCCCGGTCGGAGTGATGCAGAAGTCCTGCCTCGGGACAACGACGGCGTATCGCCATCTCCAGCCCCTTTTTGGTCAGATGACGGTCGTTGCAAATGGACAGCGCCCAGCCGACGATGAAGCGCGAGAACAGATCGAGAACCACCGCCAAGTACAGCTTCGAGCGACCCTCTCCAACGAGCAGCTCGGTCGTGTCACCGACCCAGCGCTGATTCGGCGCTGCCGCCGTAAACTGGCGCGCAAGCAGATTCGGCGCCACAGGTTGGTCGTGCTCGCTCATCGTCGTGCATTTGTAGCGACGGCGCTGACGCGCAATAAGCCCCTGCTTCTGCATCAGCCGCACCACGCGCTTGCGGCTGACCTTGTGTCCCTGCGCCAACAGCTCCGCATGCACCCGCGGGCTGCCGTAGGTGCAGCGGCTTCGCGCGTGTGCCTCTTTGACCAGCACGCCCAGCTGCACATCCTTTTTTGCGTGTGAAGACGGCGGGCGGGCACGCCAGGCGTAAAAGCCTGCCCGCGATACGCCCAGCCACGCACACTGCTTTGCGATGGGAGAATCAGTCTTCTCCGCCTCGATGAGCGCGTACTTCATGGGCTCTGTTTGGCGAAGAAGACCGTGGCTTTTTTTAATAGCTCTCGCTCCATTCGAAGCTCGCGGTTCTCCTTGCGCAGCCGCACCAGCTCCTCTCGCTCCGCCGTCGTCAGCCCGGTCCTTCCTTCGCTACGGTCAGCCCGGGCGCGCTCCACCCAGCCGCTTAGCGCAGACGCCGTCAGGTCCAGGTCCCTTGCCACCTGCGCCACGCTCTTTTCCTCGTCTAGCACAAGCGCCACCGCGCCTGCCTTGAACTCGTCCGTGTAACTTCGCCGTGCCCTCGGCTCTCGCTTGCTCTGCTCCATTTGCGACACCTTATCCATCTCTTGCTGGGTGTCTACCAAATCGGATCAATCCCATGTCCTCTTGAAGCTGCTTGAGTTGCTGCACGATGGCGAGAACGACAGGGACAAGGTCCGTTCCTAATGCTGCATGCTCTCCGGACGGCGGCCGTCTGGTAGCAGAGGACTCGGGCCGGCGCCTCTTTCGGTAAGCCATCGCTCGGCAAGATTCACGACAGTAGCGGCGATCTCTGCGGCCTCCTTCCACAAGCGCCATACCACAAAACACACACTTCCCTGCACGCATTGGAGACTCCTCCCTGCTTGCATCAGCATGATGTAAGAGTTGCCTCTTGTCACGAATAACCCGCACGAAGAAGCGGCGCACGGACAGGTAACACGCCGATAGCACTGCAATCTTCGGCTGCGCACGCAATGTCGTGGATTATCACGAGAAGTCGATCGAAAAAAACCGGGCCGCGCACCGCAGAAAAGAACAGGACGACTTCTCGTCTCAAGGTTGCATTTGGAATCATCGCGAATAAGATCTCTGTATCAATTTGTAACAGATTGTCGAGAGGAATAATGGTGAAGGCAAGACGCTGCAAATATTGCGGCCAAGCGCTGCCGCGCGAGCTGCGGGCCGATGCCGTGTACTGTCCAGGGTCACGATGTCGGGTATATGCGCACCGTCGAAGAGAACTCCTCGGACTGCGCCCCGCAGCCCGCAGGTCGGTGGCTTTAGAGATGTTTCGGCCGGTGACCGGAGAGAGCGCTGCCAAGCAACTACTCTCTGCGTTGCAGAGAAAAAGGAGGCACGCGAAGCTGCCGCCCCTGCTCCACGATCCGTATCTGCAAGCCCAGGCTGAGGAACTTGCCTGCGAGACGATGTCTGAGCGGGTGAGCAAGCTTGAGTACGACGCTCAGTCGCGCAGCTATAAGCACTCGGGTGGGTACTACTACTGGGACCGAGATGATGAGGTCTTGAGCAACCTAGCGAAGATCAAGCTGAATTCCAACACGACGCACATCGGGCTGTATGTCATCCCATACGATCTGGGCGGCGGGGTTGTCTTGTGTACTGCAAAAAAGCCAGAGCGCTGAGCCCGTCTGGATATTTGACGCTGGGCTTTTTCGCTGAAGCGTTGTTCCTCCTCATCTGCCACCGCTGGGGCGCGCGGTAACAGCCAAGAGCCACGCCTGCGCCAACTCAGGACCAATCTGCAGCGCCTGATGGCGTTTCCTAAGAAGTGTTCGATGCTGAGCGTGTGTGCAAAAGATAACCACGACCGCCCAATGACCTGCTAATAAGGGCTGCTTACTACTCGAGTCCTTGGCTCAGCCGAAAAATTTCATCGGAGCGTTCACCAGCATTGTACAGCATGCTGCGGAGAAAACCGCGTGTCCAATCCGGTCGCTTGGCTGGCAGTATTTCACGGATGAGGGCAATCAAGGGTGCACGGACCCTCATCGAACCGGGAGATTGGGAGAACCACCACTGCGTAGATAGACTTTCAGGATTTCGTCGCCACGCGCGCTCTGCCGCCTGCAGCGCTCTCTCTTTATTCATGCTGTACAAGAGTTTGGCAATTCGAAGTTGCAGTCTATGTGTACGTCTGCCAGGGCGCTAAGTAACTGTTCGGCAAGGATCTTAGAGGGTGTCTAGAAAGCTGCTATGAAAATGGCCTCCGAAGCTTGCTGAAGCGTGGAGAGCTGGGTTAGGCAGCCAGCTTGTGGACCTCCACGCAATAGCCGAGCCGTTGAAGGCGGCGGACCAGGTTGTTTTTGACGCGCGCTTGGTCAAGCCGGTCAATGTAGTGCTCGCCTAGCTCCTTATACCGCTGACCCGATTTGAGGACATGGTAGACGCTTATGAGGATCTTGTGAGCGATGGAGACATTGGCTCGTTTCTTTCCCTGACGCGCTTGGAGGCGTCGATGCTTGTCTTTGAAGTAGGATCCCTTCTTGTTGCGGGCAGAGACCGCCGCTTCTACGAGGATGGATTGCAGGTGCACGTTGCCTTTGCGGACCGGCTCGCGGCGGCGCTTGTCGGCGCTGCGATTGTTTCCCGGACACAGGCCCGCCCAGGCCGCAAGATGCGCATCGCTTGCAAAGACCGACATATCGGTACCGATCTCGGCGACCAGGGTCGCTGCGACGGTGTCCTTGACGCCTGGAATCTCCATCAGACGCTCGATGGGCTCGCGATAAGGAGCCAGCCGCTCCTCAATTCGTGCTTGCAGCTTGTCGATCTGGGCCTTGAGGGCATCCAGGGTATCCAGGTGGACTTGCAGCAGGAAGCGGTGGTGCTCCCCGAAGCGGCCATCCAGCGCCAGGCGGAGGGCCTCGCGCTTGTTGCGCAGGGTGCCGTGGGCCAGCTCGCACAGCACATCCGGGTCCGTCTGCCCCTGGGCCAGGGCGCGGAGCATGGCCAGGCCGGAGACCCCAAAGACATCCGAGGCAACGCGGCCCAGCTTCAGGTTGCAGCGCTCAAGTAAGTTCTGCGTCCGATTCCGCTGGGCCGCAGCGGCCTGGGTCAGCTTGCGCTGGGTGCGGAGCAGGTCGCGCAGCTCCCGCAGGTCCGCAGGGGGCACATAACTGGGACGAATCATCCCCAGACGTAAAAGCGTGGCAATCCACTGCGCATCGTTACAGTCGGTCTTTCTTCCCGGAACGTTCTTGATGTGCTGCGCATTGCCGACAATCAGGGTCAACTCCGGGAGGCTCTCCAGCACGGAGTACACCGGGACCCAGTAACAGCCGGTGCTCTCCATGGCGAGGTGGGTGACGCCGTGTTCGCCAAGCCACGCGCCTAGCTGACGAAGCTCCTTTGTGAAGGTGCCGAAGGTGCGCCGGAGTTTTTGGACCGTGCCGTCCGGCTGTTGCAACAGCAAGCAGGCCACGACGGTGTCCTTATGCACGTCCAGGCCACAACAGCGTGGGATCAAATTAGTTTCCAAGAGGCTCTCCTTGGGAGAGATCGCGAGGCCGCAGGTAAACCACAGACACTGCTATACGCCCTAGTCCATTGACGGAGTGCGGCACATAAAGGTACCTATACGCGGCGCGGATCGGTCTACTGCGCGGGGTCGGAAGCCCCAAGGTTTTGTCGATCTTCGGCGATCTCATACCCGCCCGGAGATTGGCGTAGAGCGATCCGCGCATTCAAGAACGAAAGAGCAGGAAAGGCCCAGCCATTTTCATGTCTGAGGGTGCGCCACAGGCGCAGGGAGTCTACTGCGCGTCCCAAGCACGAGGCCGTCCGTGCTTACGTACTTTAGTACGCTCCGCGCGGGCGTCCTCGCGCTTGGGCCTGCTCGCTGCGCTTTTTAGATACCCTCTTAGGCAATGCTGAATACTGAACATGACCTTTTGCAAAATTGAATAGATCGTCGAACTCTACATCGGGGCGGTTCACCAAGTAATGGATGGCCACGGCTATGGATTCTTGTCGTGGGAACCGAAACGGCGCAAAGACTGTGATGCTTTGAACTCTTGCCAGGGCGCGGAGGACGTCGAGACCCTACGCGTCACCCATCGCGGCCTTAGGACGACCGGTGTGCAGCCTTTCCAGGATGGAGCTAGAGGATCTCATGGGCGCTCACGGTACGTAGTCTTTAGGCAGCAACACAGCAAAATCCGACGCGCGTCTTATGATCTTTATAATTGCTATATTTCCAGTCGAAAGAGACGAAGTTTACTAGGTCCGATCAGCTAGTCAGGAATTCTATTTGGATTCTATCAGCTTCGGTTTGAACCATATGCCCTGATAGATAACCGTATTCTTGTGTAAACCAGTCATCTTCAAATTCGATACCAGCATCAAGAATTCGACCTTCTAATTTCCCAAATACAACATATTGAAAACCTGTCCCAACTCGTTGTAGAGAGGGGATCGAACTGGGTTCTTTAACTTCTCGCAAAATCAACCCCTCAAGCGACCAAAGCTCAAGTGATACTGGATAAATAAGACCTATGTGAATTGGATAAGGACAAATACTCGAGAAGCCTGTAATTGTGCTCTCCCCTATCTTAATAGTCACTGCTTCTTCAATGTTTTCATCCAGAGTGATCACTTCCGCGTTGTATCTCATAACCTACCTATCTATTGAACTAGGTTAATGGTTTTGTTGCTTGATGAGCCGTTTAACATCTTCCAGAAGCTGTTCCCGCTTTCAACGTGGAACGTTGTTATCTGTCTGTTATTATTAGTTCCAACAAACGCAAACTTGGTATCACCATTCTTTTTTCTATTTCCCATTATTTGCAAGAATCCAGTTCGTGTTTCGCCTTTATATTGATATTCAACCTGTATGCCATCGCGGACTACAGTCTGAGCCATTGACAGATATTCTTCTTTTGATTTCGCTCCAAATTCTTCACCATGCTTTTCATAGTGCTGTTGGTGCTTCTCGTCAGAAGCAAAATTTAGACAGGCTGAATTGCTCAGTCCATAAGGATCGGCCCATTTTATAGGATTGGCGCTATACTGAAAAACATTACCTCCTCCCAGCAATCCAAATGGATCTGAGCTAACGTAACGCGCGGTCATTGGTTCATAATAACGATACCGATTATAATGAAGCCCCGTCTCGGCGTCCTTCCACTGTCCAAGAAAGCTTACCGGGCATTCTACGTCTGCGATTCGATTGGCTCGCTGCTGTCCAGATGTTGTATCGCTTCCTATCCATACAGCGTATCCATCACTTGAGCGAAGCTCTTGTGGGTTTCCATTTATATTATTGATACAAAAAAAATATTTACCCCGCTCAACCTTCCCAATCGGCGCAAATCCGTACGGCTCAAATTCCCAATGAATCGCCGGCTCTTCCATATCCTCCCTGACATGGATCTCATGCAGAACCACATCCCCATCCCAAACAAACTCCACCCGCTCGTTCGGGCCGCGCTTTTCAACTCGTCTCGCCAGCGCGTCGTATCTGTACGTCCACTCGTCGCCGTTTGGTAAAAGGACGCGTGACAGCATCCCCTGGGCGTTCCAGAAGTATCGAGTCTCCTTGTCGCCTTCGCGTTTGCGAACCTGCTGGCCGAGGGTGTTGTACTCGTACTCGACGCCGGTGCCGGACTTAAGAACGTTGCCGCGTTCGTAGTCGAACTGCTGCAGCGCGGGCAGCGGGCTCTTGTCGGAGATGGCGGCTGCGGCGCGTTCGATGCGGCGGATGTTGTCGGCGGCGTCGTAGGTAAAGCGCTCGCTAAAGCCGTCGGGCTGCTGGGCAGAGACGATGCGGCCAGCGGCGTCGTACTGGTAGTGGGTGGTGCCCCGCTGCTCGTCGAAGATCGCGGTCAGATTGCTGGCGGCGTCGTAGTTGTATTTGCGGAAGCCGAAGGCCTCACCACCAACGCGCACCTGGCCCATGCGCGGTGAGCCCATCTGGACACGCTGCTCGCTACGACGGTCGCGGCTGTCGTAGTCGTGGGTGATGCGTACGCCGTCGCGTATCGAGCGGCTGATCTCGTTCCCGGCAGCGTCGTATTCGAAGCGGATCGGCGCCAGGTCGTCCTGCCACAGGACGGCGAGCTGGCTGTTTTCGTCCCACTCAAAGACCGTCTCGTGGCCAAGCGAGCTCTTGCGACGACAGCGGTTTCCGGCCTCGTCGTATTCGCTGACCACCTCGTGCCGGCCCTGCTGCTCGCGCACGATGCGGCCGAGTACGTCGTATTCGCGCTCGATCGGGCAGTCGCCGTTGTCGGCCTTGATAAGCAGGCCGCGCAGATCGTATTCGTAGACGACCTTCGCGCCGTTCGAAGGGAGGACCGCGGTCACGGCGCCGAAAGGGTTGCGCTGGAAGTGGGTTTTGTTGCCAGCGGCGTCGTGGATGACGCTGACCTTGTCGCCCTTTTCGTATTCGTAGCGGGTGGGATGACCGGCGAAGTTGACCTGCCGGATCATGCGCCCTTCGGCGTCATAGTCGAAGGTATGCCGCTCGCCGAGCTCGTTGCGCACGGCAAGCAGCTGGCCGGGGATGTTGCTCCACTCGAGCTGGATGCGTCCGCCGCTCGGTCGAATCTCTTCGACGAGCAGGCCGCAGGCGGCGTAGCGCCGCTTGGTGACCGCGCCGAGCTCGTCTACGTACTGCGTAACCTGGCCGTAGGCATCGCGGCCGAAGCGGCGCCGCGCTCCATCGGGCAGCTTGACCTCGTGAACACGAGACAGGGCATCACGCAAAAGCTCGGTGCGATGTCCGCGCGGATCAATGACCGCGGTTAGTTCCCCTTCGCCATCGTATTCATACTGCGTGCGATGGCCCAGCGGATTGCTGCTGCTTACCAGGCTGCCGGCACGATCCCAGCCGTAGCGACGGGTGCGCCCGGCGGTGTCACGCACTTCGATCAGATCGCCGAGTGCGTCGTACGAATAGAGCAGGCTCTGTTCGAGAGGATTTGTCACCGAGGCGATCTGGTTCGCCGGGTTATAGCTGCGACGCCACTTCTGGCCGGTCGGGTCAGTGACGCAGATCACCTGGTGGTGATCGTCGTATTCGTATTCGGTGACCGTGCCGGCGGGCGAGACGATCTTCTTGCGATCTCCGCGCGCGTCGTATTCGTACTTCGTGATCGCGCCCGTCGGATCGGCCTTCGCCACGATGCGACCGTCATCGTCGTAGGTCGTCCTGGTGATGTTGCCAAGCGGCGAGATCACCTCTTCGACCTGGCCCGACTCATTCCATTTATAAAGGGTGACGTGATCGAGCGCGTCCGTCACCTGGGTGACGCGCGCGCGATCTTCGATCTGCAGCGTGTTGCGGCCGTACCCCTCGAGCCCCGTCGTCTCGACGCAGCGACTGCGTGCATCGAAGCGGAAGTGGTAGACCATGCCGCCCAGGTTGACCTCGCGGATCATGCGCCCCTGGTTGTCATACTCATAGGTGCAGCGCTGCTCGAGGGCATCGACCATCTCGCAGAGCCGGCCCGACGCATCGTAGCGATAGCGCAAGATCGGCCGCTCATGCACGCGCGCCGTGAGGAAGACTTCAGTGAGCCGACCCGATTCATCGTAGATGAGGCGGAAGCCGCGTCCTTCGCGCCGCTGGCGCAGCGCCACGATCCGCTCTCGCGCGTCGCGCTCGACGTCGATACCCTGGCCCGAGACCAAGTAGCGTCCGCTGAGCGGCCAGGGTCCGGCTTCATTCTTTGCGGCGAAGATGTAGCAAACGACTTCCTGCGTGTCAGGGTTCCACTGCGTGACCACGTAGTGATCGCAGTCGCGGCGCAGCTCGTGGAACATCCCCAGGTTGCGCACGGCGCGGCCTTCGTCGATGGCCCCGTCGGCGTCGTTAAAGGGGATAAGCGTCTCGCCGTCTTCGGCGAGCAGATGGTAGCCGTCCAGATCCTTGCGCAGGTACATCTGGAAGGGAGAGGACCAACCCGGACCAAAAAGCCCGTCCGGGCGCTCAGGCATGGCGCTGCTGTAGCGACGCGCGAAGACAAGCGGCATGCGGCCGGGTAGGACGTAGTCCTCGAAGTCGTGCGTCAAGGTTCCGGTTGCGACATCAACTGGGTGTCCGACGGATACCTTGCCGCTGACCTTTGCTGCCGGATCTTTTGCTTCGGCCTCTGCCATCGCTTGTCAGTCCTTTAGTCCTGCGGTCTTTCTAGGGGCAACCACAATTGCATTTCCCGTTGGAGCCTTTTCCTTTTCGCTTCAGCCCTTTTACGAGCTTCATCAACCCCTGCGCCACCGCCATCCAGCTTGGCATCGGAAAGCCGCCGATGAGCACGTTAGGAACGCCGAGCAGGATGGCGCCGATGCTACCGGGCGGCACGGCTGGATCCTTGCCCATGAGCAGGCCCATCGCGATGGCGATGGCATCGGCGGCCATCTGGGCGGCTGCCATCCCGGCGCGCATGCCGAGGGCCGCGGACATGGCGCTGTCATCGGCCTGAACCGCCTCGACAGCATCACCAGCGATGGCGCTGACCTGCGCGACCTGGCCGGCGACCTTGAGTGCTTTACTTAGCGCAGCGCGGATGCCTCGCTTGGCCGCGCCCGCGGGGGGCACCGGCTTGCAGTGCATGGTGATGTCGAGCATGCGCGCGGCGCGATCGCCACCGATGAAGACCTTCGAGGATCCGGTGAAGACTTCGAAAAACGGAGTGATGCCGCAGCAGGTCGGGCTGATTCCGATGTCGCCGCTGCGCGCCGCAGGAAGCCCACCGATCAGCACCTGTACGCTGGTCCCGAACAGCACCGCACCGACCGGGGGAAGCGGGATGAACGGCGGATGTGCAGGGTGGGCATGGGGCATGCCCAGGGCCAGCGAGCCGAGGGTCGCGGCGGGAAAAGACGGCAGGGCCTGCGCGATGAAGTTGGTCGCCTTGGCGAAGCCTTCGTTCAACATTTCGACGGGCTTATTGGGCAGACTCACGACCTTACCGATCGTCTCGCTCAAGGTGTGCAGCGCGTTGTGCGGCGGCTTCGGCGGAGCATACGGATCATCAGCCATGGGCGAACTCCTGTACGGGCAGCGCCTTCAGTTCTTGCTCAGTCGTCTGTCGCAAAGGCAGATCCCCGAGCTGTCCATAAAGCCGCGCCAGCTCCTCGAGCGTGTAGCGGTGCAAGCCCCACAGCTCCATGCTGCGGCCCAGTGTCGCCGCGTTCTCCAGGCTCTTGCGTCCGTCGCTGGAGCGGTTTAGACGAAGCTGGGTTAGAGCTCGCTTCTGCAGCGCCAGCACCCGACCTTCGGCGTCTAGCATCTGCGCTGCGAGCTGCTGCCAGGCGTCGTAGTGTTGCTCTGCCTGTGCGTAACGCGCTTCGAGAAACGCGAGGTCGCCCAGGTTGCGACTCAAGAGCGCCAGCAGAACGGGCGCTCTGGTCTCGCACGCAGGCTCGATGGCGCATTCGTAGAAGCTGCGCGCGACAGGCAGCTTGCCCTCGCGGTGTGCGAGCTCACCGAGTCCATTTAGCGCCAGCGCCAAAAGGGGCTGATTCTGGCAGCGCTCGGCGAGTCGGATCGTATCGGTGAAGTGGCGGCGCGCATCCTCCGCGCGGCCGTGGGCACTGTCGAGCTGTGCCATGGTCAAAAGCGCCTGCGCGCGCTGCGCGTCGGAGAGCTGCGGGTCGGAGGCCTCTTGCTTCAGCGCACCTTGAATCGCCGCAGGGCTGAAGTCTGCAGCCATCCTTTGAGAGCGCGATCCAAGCGATTCGGACGTGGCGTCACGCGCGCGGACCACAAGTCGCGCGGTGCGCATCCAAGGCTGCAGCTTCTCCACGCGCAGGAGGTCACCAAGCAGCTCTGCATATGCGGTCCGATCGTGAACTCGCAGCGGAAAAAGCCCCCAAATGACACGGTGTCCGCCGTCTTTGGGAAGCCAGGTGCGAACATGCGCGATCAAGTTGATGAGTCGCTGCACGGGTGCCGCGTGTACATCATCAACCGCCAAAGGCAGCGACGCCAGCGGCTCGCGCCCCTCGGCAGCAAGATCCTCGGCTACGGTCTCCATTTGCGACCGTACCGATGCGACCACTCGGTCGACATATGTCGAAGCCGTCGCGAATTCATCGAGGCAGAGTAGGAAGAGATCGCTCTCATGAGCGCTGTCGAGATCGCTTAGCACCTTGAAGACAAGCGGCGCATCCTCGTCTCGACAAGTGACCTCGAGAAGCACGCAGTCTCGCTGTGCGATGAAGCGGGTCAATCCTTCTCGAAGGCGTTCAAATAGCTGTCGCATGGCAGCTCAGTTGATCTTGATGAGCGCACCGCTGATCGAATGAACGCCGACCGCGCTGCTCGTCACTTGCGGGCCCGTGATCGAGATCCCGCTCGGCTCGATGGTGATCGAGCTTGGACCGACCCCCAGGACGATCTTCTGAAGGCCAAGGATCTGGATCTCGGGGGCAGTCAGTGTCGCCGAGACGCCCCCGTGTCCGCTCCAGGCCTTGGCCGCGGTGACCTCAAGATTCGCGGTCTCCGAAGAGATACTGACGCTGTCCTTGGCCGAGGTGGTGTGGGTCCCGGTCAGGACGTTGATGGCGCTGTTGCCTGTGTTCACTGTAACCGTGTGATTCCCGGTCATGATGCTGCTTTCATGGTTGCCGGTCTTCACCATCAGCCTGCTGTTTCCGGTCAGCACCAGGATGTTGTGATGACCAGTGTTCACCGTGTGGTTGCTATCGGCGGTCTTGACGACGACGTTGTGGCTGCCGCTCTGTACCGTTACGTTGCGGTCCTGCTTGACGGTCAGAGAACTGAACCCAGTCTGAATCGTCGTCGAATGGTTGCCAGTCTGTACCGTCTCGGTCACGTCGCCTTTGACGGTCAACGTCCGGGTTCCGGTCTGTACAGTGATGCTCTGGTTGCCTTCGGTGACAGTGCTGGTCTGGTCTTTTTTGACAGTCTCGGTCTGTTTGCCATCTACTGTTAGCGTCTGATCGACCTTAATCGTCTCGGTCTGACTGCCGTCGACGGTGTTGCTCTGATCCTGGTGGACCGTGGTGCTGTGGTTGTGCTCGACGACTTCGTTCATATCGAACTGGGCGTGGACGAAGACCTCTTCTTTGCCCTTCGAATCGTCAAACTTGATCTCGTTAAAGCCGCCGCCGCCTGGCGTGCTGGCGCTGCGGATGGTGCTGATGTTCTTCGCCGCCGGCAGTCCATGCGGCACCGGATTTTCGCCGTTGTAGACGCGGCCGACGATAAGGGGCCGATCCGGGTCGCCTTCCAGGAACTGAATGACGACTTCCTGGCCGATGCGGGGGATGAACATGCCGCCCTGGCCGGCCCCGCCCCAGGGCTGGCTGACACGAATCCAGCAGCTGCTCTTGTCGTCGCGGCTGGGGTCGCGGTCCCAGTGGAACTTGACCTTGACGCGGCCGTGATCGTCGCAGTGGATCTCCTCGCCGGGTGGGCCGACGACCACGGCGGTCTGCACACCAGGAATATTCGGGCGGGCGGTCTTGCGTGCGGGGCGAAAGGGCACCTTGGCGGGGATGCACTCGACGTGGTTCTGATAGGAGGCTTCTTGTGTGGCCTCGCCCTCTTCACCCAGTGCAGTCGGCTGTGTGCCATGATGTTCGACAGAGACGATCAGGTATTCTTGATTGCAGTCATCGCGGCGGTGACCGAGCAGCGAGAACTTGTAACCGGGAAGCATGGCGCGCACGCTGCCGGCACCGACGTAGCGACTCTTCTGGCACTGCAGCTCTTCGAGGCGAAGTTGCGCGTACTGCTTGCCCAGCGCCGGGTCGACGTATTCGCCAGGGAAAAAGTACATCTTGTAGTCGGTGAACTTGTCGGCCTGCGCCGTCGCTTCCATCTCCAGCATCGGCTGCTTGAACTTGAAGTCGCGTAGCACTGTGGCGCCGGGTCGCATGGCGCTCTCGGCGCGAAACTCAAAGAGGCACTCCTCGTACAAATGCGGCTTGTCGCGTAGCTGGGTTGCGCTGTAGACGGGCAGGTCGGAAAAGGCATGAGCGCCGTCGCCAAGTACGAGTTTGTCTTTGTCGTTTTCGTGCTCGAAGAAATAAAAGATGCCCTCTTCTTCCCAGAGGCGCTGAATGTAGTCGAGGTCGCTTTCCTGATACTGGACGCAGTAGTCGCGGGGGCTATAGCTGCCGTGCAGCATGGGGCTTACCCAGTCACTTAGGACCTTGTCGTCCTTGAGCACCTTCTGAGTGACGTCGGGGCCGCTCTGCTTTTGAAAGATGCGCGAGTTGCGCGTATAGGCCATCGGCTTGATGGTTGGTACCAGAGTCGCTTGGTACCGACTCTGCCTCCGGCCGGCGCCGATCTGAATGAAGCGTTCGATGACTCCGTGAATGTATCGAGAATAATGCGAACCGTCGAACAGTCGGCCGCGGAGGGTCAAACAAGCGGGCTGGCCGATGGGAGCTTCGAGATCGAGAGCGGGATCATCGCAGACAAGGTCAATCTGAAATTCGAACGGCCGGCTTAGCGATTCTCGTCCTGAAAATTGATGGACGAGCAGGGAAACTCCGGACAGCGCATCACTTTGAAATAGGAACTCTGCCTGGCTGAGATCAAGCTTGGCCATAAACGCCTCTTCGACAGCCAACCAGCCGCTACCGAGTGCGGCAGAAAAAGGGAAACGAAGGCCCGCGACCGCGGCCAACAGGCCTCCGCAGGATCTGCTACGCGGACGGCGGCTCGCGCCAGTCAGCTTCGGCGCCAACGCCAGCGGGCTCGAAATTCCACGTCAGCTTGCGGTAGGTGAAGGACACCTCTTCCATGTGCTTGAAGTCTTCCTTCTCGCGGTCGAGGCGGTTCCGCATGTACGGCTTCATGCTGACGATGATGGCGTCTTCCATCTTATGGGTGAAGTAGTGCTCCTGCTTGCCATCGGGCTTGATGCGGTACCACTTGATCTCGACAGACTTCAAGCGCTCGCCGCGGGTCAGCGCCTTGTAGAGCTTGGGCGAGGTCTTGTCGAACTCCTTGCAGAC
>CAYWPR010000111.1:0-17861 GCA_964460115.1 uncultured Myxococcales bacterium | reverse complement strand
ACGCTCTCCTCTCTTCACGTCCTTCCTCTGTCGCCTTCACGCGGCGCCACTACAGCTCTACGTCATAGGAACGTATCGATCCAATGATACCGAGACGGCGAGCATTCATGACAAAAAGCGATGGCGTCGCGGTTTGCGCTGCTGCGGGTAAGAAGCGCGGAGCGAAGGACCAAGAAGATGCTGTGGAGGAGCGGGTGTTGTCCGCTGTGCGGCCAGGACATTGATCCACGTACCAGGCCCCGCGGCCCGTCGAGGATTTCTTGAACCGATCAGGTAGTATTGGGGGTAGTCGATGAAGATCTCAGCGATTTTTTGCAAGAGGAAGAACTTTTCTTACATGAAAGCGATGTGCTGCTGCTTTACACCGATGGGTATACCGAAACAACGCTAAACGGGCGGATGATGGGAACCGAAGGTCTGGCCCAGCGCTTCGAAGAACTATGTACGCAAGGATGTTCCACCACAGCGCTGCTGGACAAGTTGCTTTTTGCACTCAAGGAAGCCGAGCTTCATGATGACGTGACCCTGGTAGCACTGCAGCGACGGCCTGAGCTGCGCAGAAATTCATAAAAGTTATTAGATGAAGGCATCAAAATAAATCTGCACATCCCTATAGCGGGCGTTCAAAGATTAGGTGGTCACAGGGGGCGAATTTGTCGTAGCAACCCGTGAAACGCCACCCCTCCTTCCCGAACCTGGAGATGCCTGCCTCGATTGCCTGCGTCCTTTCTAGACCTTGGAACGCAGGGTCATGCTCGATCATAAGATACACAGCGACTGCAGGTACTAGCTTATACTCGTAGGGTAGGGCGCTCGTTCCTGGAGAGCGCTCAAAAATCAAATAATCACAGGCCGCAAATTTTGCATAGCAATGGGAGAAGCGCCATCCATCCTTTCCAAATCTGGAGATGCTTTTCTCGAACACCTGCGTCCTTCCTAATCCGCGAATGGCGGGTTCGTGTTTGATGCTATCGTACACATCCGCTGCCGCCATTATCTTATATTCATAGGGTGGAGCTGTTTGGCCGAAGCTGCGCGGCGGAATGTTGAGGGCAGAATTGCCATCTTGCTGCGCGTCTATCCCGGCACAACCAAGAAGTACGATAAGACTTGCTAGGGCGATGCGATCCATGATGTTTTCTTCCATCCTGTCATTTTCTGTGTGTGTTGCCAGTATTCGTACATAAGAAGGCCTATCGGGTCAACGGGCCAGGGCTCTGACTTTTTGGTGGCTAAAGGCAAGGGCGCTGGCGACTTTGTGCAGGAGTCCTAAAGTTTCAGCGAGCGGCATGGGGCCGCGTCTTAAGCGCCGGGCCAGATCCTCGCCATCCTGCCACTCCATGGCCAGATAGTATTGCCCTTCCAAACTTCGTCCATGGGCGATGTACGCGACTATATCCGGATGTCGCAGCTCGGAAAGGAGCTGCGCTTCGCGAAAGAAACGTTGACTCCGTCGGGATCGATGCCGCTTGATTGCAAGAGTTTCAATGCCAAAAGGCTGCCAGAGGCGCTACCATGGGCGCGGTAGATCATGCCCATGCCACCAGTCTCAGGCCCTAAGTAAGTGGGGCTAGCCAGTAAGGGCTGCTCGCAGGAAAAACCACGGTCTTATCGCTGCGTTGCCGATGACGCCCGTGAGGATTTTGAAGCGCTCGCGGCAGCCATTCCTTCAGACTGCCAATCTGTGGGATGTAGACAGTCCCTGGGGAAAAAGTCCCCATCTGGAGACTATACCCTCACTTGATCTGCTGCATGACACCATCCTATACAAATCCTTGCTGTTTGCTTGGTACGGAATTCTCCGCCATTCGAGAACGATGCAAATGAGGTGAAACATGCGAACACGATCCAGACTGACTCTACATTGGGCACTACTTGGGTTACTTTCGATTTCTGGCTGTGGTACCGCGCCTGAAGCGGCGCGCACTCTTGATGCGATGCCTGCCGTCTCGCAGTCCTATCTGATTCAGAGCGGTACGCAGAAAGTCCTTACGGATGCGGCCCATCCCGAGCAAATGGCCGCTTACCGCGCACTAAAAGCCTCTGGCGCGATTGTGCAAGAGGTTGATTACGGCTCCTTCCGCTTGCTGGTCGTTGACGCCAAGGATGCCGACACGCAGCGTGTCGCGGCGACTTTGCCTTTGCAGTCCGAATCAGACTTGATTCCGCTGCACGGCTATCAGCTTAACACCCGCGCTCCCGCCGAAACCTACAACAAGTTGCCCGCAGAGCTGCGGCGGCCGCAAGTGGCCAAGGCTTTGGCGGCCGACGTGGCTCCGCCCGCGGGCATGTACATTGTGCAGTTTGTGGGTCCGGTCAAGGATGAATGGTTGCAAGCCTTGCGTGGCACGGGCGCCCAGGTCGTGTCCTATGTTCCGGCCAACGGCTATGTCGTATATGCCGACACCGGAAGTGCGGCGCAGTTGTCCGGATTTATTCGCGAGCACCGCTTTGTGCAGTTTGTCGGCAGCTTCGAGCCGGCTTTCCGCATTGCGCCCAAGCTGCGCGCTTTGAAGGAAAGTGCCGAGATTCCGGTGACCGTGCAGGTGGCCGACGTTTCAGTGGCCGAAGCCACAGTCAATGCCTTGTCTCGCATGGGAACGCTGGCGACCGACCGCGCAGTGACCCGCGTGGCTGGCTTTATCAACATTCCGATGAATGTAGCGGCGGGGCGAATCACCGAGATCAGCCACCTGGACAGCGTTTTTACCATCGAGTTGCGAACGCCGCCGCGCAAGCTGGACGAAGTGCAGGGCCAGATTTTGGCCTCCAACTTGTCTGGCAACATTCCAAGCGGCCCCGGCTATCAAGCCTGGCTGGACGGCAAGGGATTTAGCAGCTCCCAATTTACTTCGTTTGCCGTCAGCGTTGCCGATGATGCTTATACGCTCAAGGGACATGCCGACCTGCCAAACAGCCGTATCGCCTTTGAGTACAACCCGACCAATCAAAGCGGTGCGCTCGGCGGACACGGCTTTCTGAATTCGCACATCATCGGCGGATTCAACAACAAGACCGGATCGCCCAACGTTGATGCTGGTGGCTATCACTATGGTCTAGGCGTTGCGCCCTACGCCAAAGTTGGCGTTACCGCCATCTTTGGTTCCGGAACCTTCAGTCCGCAAGCTTGGGAAGACGCCGCCTACGGCAAAAGCGCGCGTATCTCTAGCAATTCCTGGGGCTTTAGCTACGACTACGTCTACGATACCAATGCGCAGCTTTACGATGCGGTGGTACGCGATGCGCAAAGCGCCAGCGGACTGCAGCCGCTGCTTGAGGTTTTTGCAGCCGGCAACGATGGTTCGGGTCAGGGCTCGGTCATCTCGCCCTCCACTGCCAAAAACGTCATCTCGGTCGGCGCCAGCGAAGGTGTACGGCCAGTCGGCACCGATGGTTGTGGAGTGTCCCCGACCGATTCGGATAGCGTCAACGACATCGTGTTCTTTTCCAGCCGTGGTCCGGTCAACCAAACAAGCGATGGACGCTTTAAGCCGGATATCGTAGCGCCGGGTACGCACATCGAAGGCGGCATTCCGCAGTCGAACTACGATGGCAGCACGGTATGCGACAAGTACTATCCAGCCGGGCAGACGCTGTACGGCTGGTCGAGCGGTACGTCGCACTCTTGTCCGGCAGTGGCCGGCGGTTCGGCGCTGGTCTATCAAGATTTCCTGAACAAGGGCCGTCCGGCTCCCAGCCCGGCGATGGTCAAAGCCTACCTGATGAACTCCGCGTCTTATATGAGCGGCGTTGGCGCAAATGATAGCTTGCCCTCAAATTCCCAAGGCATGGGCCGGATGAATCTGGGGCGGGCCTTTGACGATGTGGCGCGCCTTCTGGTCGATCAGACGCAGGTGCTTGGTGCCACCGGACAGACTTATCAGCTTAGCGGCACCATTGCTGATTCCAGCAAGCCCTTTCGAGTCACCCTGGCGTGGAGCGACGCGCCCGGACCGACCACCGGCGCCCCCTGGGTCAATAACCTAGACCTAGAAGTCACCATCGGCGGCACAACCTATAAGGGCAACGTTTTCTCCGGTGATAACTCGGTAAGCGGTGGCACGGCCGATACCAAGAACAACATCGAGTCGATCTTCCTGCCCGCCGGAACGAGCGGCGCCTTCACCATCACCGTGAAAGCCACTAATATTGCCGGCGACGCTATTCCCGGCAACGACGACACCACCGATCAGGATTTCGTTCTGGTCGCCTACAACGCGACAGAGGGCGGCACCAGCATCCCGACCATCAGCACTTCTCCCGCTTCTTTGACCTTTACGGGTGTGGTCGGTGGCGCCAATCCGGCGACGCAGCCCCTAAACATCATCAATGTCGGAAGTGGTACTTTGGTTTGGGGCGCCAGCAGCTCGGCCTCGTGGCTGACCTTGGCGCCAAATAGCGGCACTGCACCCAGCACCATTTCGGCATCTGTCGATATCACCGGTCTGGCTGCAGGCAGCTACACGGCCACGATCTCGGTGGCTTCGCCGATCGCCAACAATTCGCCCTATGCAGTTCCCGTGACCCTGGTGCTAACCGGCGGCGGTGGCGGCGGCCAAGAGCTGATTCAGAACGGCGGCTTCGAGCGCGTCTCTGCGCCCTGGATGCTATCTGGAAACTCCTATTTCACCAAGAACGGCAGCTATCCGCACAGCGGCAAAGGCTACCTGTACGAAGGCTACGTCAACAACGCGACCGCGGCCACCTACCAGGAAATTAGCATTCCGGCGGGCGTGACCTCCAGCCTCAGCTTCTGGCTGAGCATCGTTTCCAACGAGCGGACCACGACCGATCAGAACGACAAGCTGTTTGTAGAAGTTCTGGACACAAGGGGCAATCTGCTCGCGACCTTGGCGACGTTTAGCAACCTGGACGAGCCGCCCGGTGAGCCGGCGTATCAGCAGCAGGGGCCCTATAGCCTGGCCCGCTTTGCCGGCCAGACTGTGCGGGTGCAATTCCGCAGCACCACCAATGCGTCACTCGTGACCACCTTCCGCTTGGATGACGTATCGGTGAAGTAACAGTCCTTTTTAGGGGGCGCAAAGCCCTCGTTTCCTTTGTCTTATGAGGGGGCGCAAAGCCCCCTTTTTAATTTGTCTTTCCGGAATCTAGATTGCGTTGGAATCAGTTAGGTGGCGTTCAATCTGATCGTGAAACCACTTGACGGCGACTTCTTGCTGCCCCAGTCGAAAATGAGTGTTGGCATTGGCGGCAAATCCGGCTTGAATCGATTCGGCAATTTCCAGATCCTCGCGCTGAAAGACAGTGCTTTCGATAAGCTGAAAAGTTTTTTGCCAATGCGCCTTTTCGGCCTCATTTTCGGGAAGCCGCGGAATCAGCATACGATGGCTATAAATCAAATGATCCACACCGTCGGGATACACCGAAAGCTGAGTCACCCAGTCCGGATGAAAGACCAAAATCGAATTGGGAAAAAGTTGATAAAACGGCGTGGTCAATTCGCGCAGATTCCAGGAGTCGGTCGGCTGGCTTCGGGCCCCGAGCAATCCCTTTCGCGCACCCAGCGCCCGACTATGCGGCGGAAACGCCGCCAAGAGCAAGCCATCCAAAAAGTAGCGCGAGATGGTGTCGCGATGCAGCGAGCGCAAATGATAGCCTTCTAAAAAGGCATCGATGACCAGCTTCCAATTGGCATGTTTGCGCTCGATTACATGGCGAAAGACGATGTGGCGATCGAGATCGAAGCTGGTCAGTTCAGCAGCCAGCGGACCCAAGTAGGCATCGATATTCAGCGCCGTGCCGCGTTTGCCGGGAATCGCCCACAAAAATCCGCAGCGCTCAGCCAGCGGTACGGAAATTAGGCCCGCCTCTTCATTTTGCAGGGTGGGAAAGCATTCACGCCGCGGCACGCGCAAAAGTTTGCCCCCTAAATCATAGGTCCAAGCGTGATATCGGCAGACAAAGGAGTTGGCTTGGCCATGGGGCGCACAAACCAATTTGGTTCCGCGATGCCGGCAAACATTTAAAAATGCGCGCGCCTGACCATCTGCTTGCCGGACGATAAGCAGCGGAATGCCGCTGGCATCGTGTAGCAAAAAGTCGCCGGGCTGCCGCAGCTCGGAGCTATGTCCGACGATAAGCGGCAATTGCCGAAATAGAATGCGCGTTTCATCGGCCAGCCGCTGCACCGAGGTGTAGGTATCGACTGGCACCGTCGAATCGGCCGCTGTGTCCGGTGCATTGCCATTTTCTACAAGCGTTAGTAGTTCTGCCAGAAGCCGCAACTGAAGCGCGCGATCCATAGGGCGACGGTAGCACAATACATGGCCTCTGAGCCGTACAAGTCGCTCGTGTACATGTTTCTCTCCTTTTCCGTCACGCTTTATATGTGCAACGTCGAGTCTGGACTCGACGCGGTCTTTTTCAACGTCGGCCATGGCCACTTTACGAGCTGCGGCTTTGCTGCGCCCAAAACCCTCTGGCAGATTCAAGGATTTGCTCGAACGCACATCAGGCGGAAAGCGCAGAAATTCCAGCAGCAGATTTTGCTACATCGGCATGATCGCAATCAGACTTCTGGCTTTGCGGGCTAGGATGCACCGATATCGTTTGCCGATTTGACGCGAGTGCGTAGGAACAGCTCGCGGGCGCTGGCCAGATGCGCCGTGAATTCCGCTCGAGCTTGGAAGCGCGCTTCATGGGTCGGCATGCGCAGAATCGCAGCGGGATGGAGCGTCGCCACAAAGTAAAACGGTTCTCGCGGTTGCCAGGAACCGGAAAAGTCATTGCTAGGCGGAATGATTCGTCCTAGATGCCGAGTCACACGAAACTCGCGACCCATAAAAGATTGGGCTGCGGTGCTTCCTAGACAGACCACAATCTGTGGCCGAACCAAATCAATTTCTGCCTGCAGCCAAGGCCTACAGGCCACGACTTCTCGGTAGTCGGGTTTGACGTGTATGCGACGTTTGCCGCGCGCTTCCCATTTAAAATGTTTGACGGCGTTTGTGAAGTATAGGTCCGCGGCTTTGAAGCCGACCTCATCAAGAACCTGGCGCAAAAGCCGACCTGCTGGACCGACAAAGGGCCGTCCCGTCCGATCCTCTTCATCTCCGGGAGATTCACCGATCAGCATCACCTCAGCTTGCGGGCTTCCCTCGCTAAAAACCGCTTGGGTCGCGTTACAATAGCGCTCACAATCGGTGCAGCTTTGCGCCGCGATGGACAATAGCTGAACAGTAGAATGGGTCGGTATTAGCGCATTTATAGGAGATGGTTTCAATGTTTGAAGAGCTGCCATTTTTGACCTCAAATTAAAGGGTAGGACTGAAGATGCGCGAAGCAAGAATGTTTCTGCGGCATTGCCAAAGAATTCTAAATGCCGTCGAAAAAAGGGGCTGCTGATTGGAACTTCGGAATTCAGCTTGGGACAAAAAACCCGGGAAAATCCTAGTTGTTGGCGGGTTTCGCACGCGCATTCTTAAATAGAATTGTCAGAATTTACAAAGCCGCCACACCGCCGTTCAGGAGCAATTCATGAGAGCCCTCTGTTGGCATGGAAAAAGCGATGTTCGCATCGATAATGTCCCCGATCCCAAAATTCTACATCCGCGCGATGCCATCATTCGCATCACCACCACTGCCATCTGCGGATCGGATCTCCATATCTACGACGGCTACATACCCACCATGGAACAAGGAGATATCCTTGGACATGAGCCAATGGGTGAAGTCGTAGAAGTGGGAAGCGAGGTTTCGAATCTGGCCCCGGGCGATCGCGTGGTGATTCCATTCACGATTGCCTGTGGTTCCTGTTTCTTCTGCAAAAAGACGCTTTTTTCGCTCTGTGATGTTTCAAATCCCAATGCCGAGATGGCGCGCAAGCTGATGGGCCACTCTCCATCCGGATTATTGGGATATTCTCATATGCTGGGCGGCTTTCCCGGCGGGCAGGCCGAATTTTTGCGCGTTCCCTACGCCGATGTAGGCGCGCTGAAAATTCTTTCAGGAATTCCCGATGAGCAAGTCATCTTCCTTTCGGACATCTTTCCGACCGGCTACATGGCCGCCGAAAATGCCGAAATCGAGTCCGGCGATACCGTCGCAATTTGGGGCTGTGGACCAGTCGCCCAGTTTGCCATTCGCAGTGCCTTCATGTTTGGCGCAGAGCGGGTCATCGCCATTGACCGCGTGGCCGAACGCCTGAAAATGGCCGAGCAAGGCAAAGCCGAGACGATCAACTTTGACAAAACCGATGTCTATGAGCGCCTCATGGAGATGACGGACGGGCGCGGACCGGACCGCTGCATCGATGCCGTTGGAGCCGAGGCCCACGCTGGCGGCAGCGTCGATGCAGTCGTAGACAAGGTCAAAGCCGCGATGCATTTGGCAACGGATCGGCCGCATGCTCTGCGCGAAGCCATCAAATGCTGTCGCAAAGGCGGAACTATCTCGATTCCCGGCGTTTACATCGGATTTTTGGACAAGCTTCCATTCGGCGCCGCCATGAACAAAGGACTGACCATGAAAATGGGTCAGACCCACATGCATCGCTATATGAAGCCGCTGTTGCACAAGATCGAAAGCGGCGAAATCGACCCATCCTTTGTCATCACGCATCGTTTGAAGCTTGCCGAGGCCCCCACGGCCTATCAAAGCTTTCGCGACAAGAAGGATGGCTGCATCAAAGTGATTTTACAGCCCTAAGCCCCAGCCTAGGCCAGTAGTCCTTGGCCCGCTGCAAAAAATTGTTAAAAAAATCAGCGCGAAAGGCCGCCATTCGCGTGTAATCATGCCCGCCATGACGATCATTGATGCCTCGCGGGCGACCGCAACTGCTGACAAGCTTTGGGAGCACGAGATTCTGCCGACCCTGTCCGAATACATACGCATTCCCAACCGTTCGCCGGCTTTCGACAGCGAATGGAAGACGGCGGGCCACATGGATCGGGCAGTGGCGCTCATCGAGGCCTGGTGCAAAAAGCAACCCATCGCCGGACTTACCGTCGAGGTGGTGCGACTGCCCGGCTGCACGCCGCTCCTTTATATGGAAATTCCGGGGCAAGGCACAGAAACGGTGCTTTTATACGGCCACCTGGATAAACAGCCTGAAATGATTGGTTGGCGCGAAGGGCTTTCGCCGTGGCTGCCGGTGCGTGAAGGCGATAAGCTGTACGGCCGCGGCGGAGCAGACGACGGCTATTCATCATTTGCCTCGCTGGCCGCCCTGCGCATCTTGGCCGAGCAGCGCATTCCGCATTCGCGCTGCGTGATTCTTATCGAAGCTTGTGAAGAAAGTGGCAGCTACGACTTGCCGGCCTACATTTCGGCCCTGGCGCCGCGCATAGGATCTCCGTCGCTGGTGGTTTGCCTGGATTCCGGCTGTGGCAATTACGATCAGTTGTGGATGACGACCTCGCTGCGCGGGCTTATCGCCGGCAATTTGACGGTCGAAATTTTGACCGAGGGCGTACACTCGGGCGACGCCAGCGGCATCGTCCCTTCAAGTTTTCGCATTCTGCGCCGCATTTTGTCGCGCATCGAAGACGAAGACACCGGCGAGGTGCAACTTGCCGATTTGCACACAAGCGTTCCGAGCGAGCGCATGCTGCAAGCTCGCGCGACGGCCAATTCGCTGAGCGAGGAAGTCTTCTCGAAATTTCCCTGGATCGAAGGTGCCCGGCCCATGCATGACGACCACGCCGAGCTCATCTTGAACCGCACCTGGCGGCCGGCTTTGTCAGTCACCGGCATGGAGGGCATTCCGACGCTGGCCAGTGCCGGCAATGTGCTGCGTCCCAAAACCACGCTAAAGCTGTCGGTGCGCATTCCGCCGCGCGTCGATCCGCACAAGGCCCAAGCAGCGCTAAAGCAGGCCCTGGAACACGATCCACCTTACGGGGCGCAGGTGCGCTTTGATCCGGAAAAAGCCAGCACCGGCTGGGATGCGCCACCGCTGTCGCCATGGCTCGATAAAGCCGTGCAAGATGCTTCCTGCACCTGGTTTGGTCGGCCGGCGATGGCCATGGGCGAAGGCGGAACCATTCCCTTTATGGGAATGCTGGGCGAAAAGTTTCCGCAGGCGCAATTTTTGATCACCGGCGTGCTGGGGCCGCAATCCAATGCGCACGGTCCCAATGAGTTTCTGCACATTCCCACCGGCAAGAAACTGACCTGCTGTGTCGCCGAAGTGGTCGCTCAGCAATACGCCTACGCCGCAAAAAATTCCTAAAACAACCGCTCGGCAACCATCTTTCTATAGCGGCGCGATGGCGCCGCCTGCATGTCCTCTCCATCGCAAAGAATTTCGGCGAGCTTTCGCGCGCTACGTGCCTTTCCTGGCGCTCTTCATTTTGGAAGATTGTCAGGACCTTTCGCAAATTGGTAGGCTGTTAAGATGCGCAAGTGGATCGCACTCATCGTCGCCGGAATTGCCGGGATGGGATACGCGGTATTCAGCTTGACGGGATGCTATGTGCCGCCCATTTCTGTGGATCTGCATCTGCAAGGAATCACCGCGTTTTCTGAGGCCGATGTCGATGTCAATACCGACCGAGGGGACAAAGCTCGCGCCAACTTGCTGGGCATTCAGCCCTACATGCTGACCGAGGACTATGCTTCAGAAGAGCGCTTTTTCGCCAAGCTGGACGGATACTTGGCTGCCGCCAAAGCCCGCGGCTTCATCGGCGAAGGCACGATTGTCGTCTGGCCCGAGTACATCGGCACTTGGCTGGCCGCGGCCGAAGAGCGCCGCGAGGTCTATAAAGCCGCGCGTCTGCAGAACGCGATGACCATCATCGTGCTGCGCAATTTCTTTTCATTTTTGCGCTGGTTGCCATTTGCCGAGGCGCCGGATCGCATAAAAGGTGCGCTTTTTCATATGAAAGGCCAGCGCATGGCTGCCATTTATGAACACGTCTTTGCGAGCTTGGCGGCGCGCTATCACGTGGTGATGGTGGCCGGATCCATCGTCCTGCCCGCTCCGTCTGTGGAAGCCGATCACATCGTGGTAAAAAATGGGCCCCTGTACAATACAAGCGCCGTATTTGGTCCGGACGGGCACTTGCTTTTGCCGCTAGTGCGGAAAGTATTTCCGACGCAAGAAGAGCTGCCGTTCATCCATCCCGGCAACCTTCAAGATCTTCCGGTGTTTGCCACGCCGGCCGGCAAGTTGGGGGTCCTTATTTGTGCCGATTCCTGGTATCCGGCCCCCTATGCCGAGCTTCGCCAAAAAAACGTCGAGCTTATCGTCGTGCCTTCGTTTTTGGCCACAAAAGATGCGACGCAAGAGCCCTGGCACGGTTATAGCGGCGCAGCCACTCCACAAGATGTGGATCCGCACGATGTCGGGCGGCTCAGCGAATCGCAGGCCTGGCTGAAGTACGCCCTCCTCGGCCGTTTTCGCGATTCTAAAGCCCGCGTGGGCATCAACGTATTTCTGCGCGGTCAGTTGTGGGATTTGAATCAGGATGGCAACTCCTATTGCGCCACTGCATCTGGGATGCGGTCTGTGCCTAGTAAGCCGGGAGCGCAGATTCTGAATCTGTGGCTACAGCCAGGACGCTAACAATGGCGCGCACAAGTCAGCGGGCCGGACTTCGGCTGTATTTTCTTCTAGCTTTGGGCCTTTTGTGCCTGGCTGTGGCCGGGTGTCGCAATGCAAAAGGCCGTCCGCCTCAAGAATCCGTGCGGGTCCTTTTGGGCCCTTGGGAATACCGTTTGGGCGATTCTCCCAAGGATGCACAAGGCCGTCCTTTGTGGGCTTGGCCCATGCTTCCTGTTTCTAATGCCTCTAGCTTGGCCGCGGGCAGCGCCGATGTCGCTTCTGCCTCGGCAAGCCGCGCGGCCGATTTTGACACTGGTTGGCAAAAAACCCGCAGTTCCACCAAAACCGGCAAAAGCGGCCAGGACAATTTTATCTGGATGCGCACCGAGCTTTTCGGGCCTCCGCTGCCGCAGCCGACTCTATACTTTTTGATCGTCGAGCAGATTTTCGAAGCATATCTTGACGGCGAGCTAATCTATCGCTTTGGCCAGCTCGATGGCGAAGGCCCCCGCGCCCGGCGATTTCTCGGCAATCGCACGCACATGATTTCATTGCCGTCCGATTATGTCGGCAAGCAACTTGTATTGCGCATCCATTCCAGCGATTCCCTCATTGGAATCTCGGGGCGCGTTCGACTGGGATCGGGTCCCGCTATCATTTCGACCATGCTGCGCGAGGACACTAGCGCGGCCATCGTCGGAATCATTTTGTGCGCCATTGGCATTGTGGCCATCGGTCTATATCTGCCGCAGCGCAGCGATGCCGACTATCTGTACTATGGCGGTTTTGCCTTCAGCATGGGGCTATGGCTCGTGTGCCAAATGGGCTGTCGCAACTACCTCTACGATTCCCCCATGGGCTGGCTGACCATCGAGATTTACGCTTTGTATATCGCCGTCGCCAGCCTCATGCGCTTTGTGTATCAAATTTTTGGTTCCGGTCCGCTCGGATTGGCGCGTGTACTCAGCTATCTTTTGGGCGGCTTTGTGGTGATTTCGGCTGCTTTGGTAGGCCTTGGAATCGTGCCGCTCGTTGCGCCCCTTCATCCTTTTCGCATTCTGCTTTTGATTTGCATTGCCTATACCGTGTTCATGATGGCCCGGCTAAGTTGGCAAGGGCACATCGAAGCGCGGCTCTTTGCGGCGGGGTTTTTCTGTTCCGCGCTGTTTGCCGTGCATGACACTTTGGCGCTTTTTGGTCTGCTGCCGCGTTCTGAGATTAGTTTCAGCCAGTTTGGACAGGGCGGCTTCGTGCTGTGTTTGGGATTGATTCTGACGCGGCGCTTTCAGAAGGTGCACCGCACGGTGGCCCTGGCCAAAAAATCGCTTTCAGAAAAAGTCATACAGCTTGAAGAACGCAATCGTGAAGTCGTGCAGCTTAACGACGACCTGCGCCGCCAGATTGAGGCGCGTTCCAAAGACATGGCGGCCTCCATTTTGGATGCCTCTTCGTCATTTTCCCATCTCGCGGTGCAGATTTTAGACAATGGCTTTGTCATTGCCGAGCGCTACCGCGTCGTGCGTCTCATCGGCCAAGGCGGCATGGGCGTGGTCTATGAAGTCGAGCGGGTCACCGACAAGCGCCACCTTGCCGCCAAAGTCTTATCGGTTCAGGCCGGCAAGCAGGCATTGGCCCGTTTTGCGCGCGAAGCGCAGCTTCTGGCCAAGCTGCGGCATCCAAACCTTGTGGCGATTCAGGACATCGACATGACCCAGTCGCAAATGGCCTACATCGTCATGGATCTCGTCGAAGGACAAAGCCTCACGGCGCATGCCGAGCGCTACGGTCAGGTCGAATTTGCGCTTTGCGTCCTGACGCAGGTTGCCAGCGCCCTGGCTTCCGTACACAGCCAAGGCATCGTTCATCGCGATCTGAAGCCCGACAACGTCCTCATTTTGCATGCCGAGGATACGTCGCGACTGACCGTGAAGCTTGTCGATTTCGGAGTGTCCATGATTCTGGACAACGACAAAGATTCTGCGTCATCTGAGGATTCTCCCGCCAAGCCGTCCACAACTTCATTTTCGCCCGAGAACGCTTCCGCCAAGTCCTCTGCTTCTTCTTTCGCCCCGTCGGCGCTTTTCGCAAGTCCGCACAGTGCGCAAGCTGTCACCATAAGCGCCGCCGATGTTGACAGCATTCAGGGTACAGGACCGACGATTTCATCGATTCCGCCGGTATTTGTACAAAGCGAACTGTCAAAAACTGCGCGTGAGCGGCTTATCGACCGTCCCGTCACATTGACGCAAACCGGAGTCATCATGGGCACTCCTCTTTATATGGCGCCCGAGCTGCGCAAAGGCGCCAAGTTTGCCCGTCCCGTCACGGACATTTTCAGTTTTGGAGTGATGGCCTTTGAAATTCTGACCGGGCAGTTGCCTTCGGAAGTTCCGGCGCTGTTTTTGATCATGAAAAGTGATCGCCCGTGGTATCCGCGTCTGCAGAATCTAAACGCCGCGATACCTGCGGTCGTGGCGGCGCTTGTCGAAGGCTGCCTGGATCAGAATCCGCAAAATCGTCCGACTGCCGCTACGATCTACACCACACTACAACGCCAGCTTCAGCAAACGGGCGCAGCTTCCTAAATTCATTTTTCTTCTTTGGGCTTGCGAAACTGCATCGGAGGAAAGACCGGCCGCAGCGCATCGCTTGACACAGATAGATCAAAAGCACTGGGGGGAGAAACCCGCGGATTTGCGTCATAGACCGGACGCAATTCGGACGAGGCATAGACCGGCGTGGGAAAAAAGCGTTTGACTAGGTCCGCAGCGTATTCCATTCCATAGGCTACGCCGACTCCCGACAAAATTTCGCCGATGTAAAAAGTATTGTTCTGACCTTGCATCGCGTCGATGCGTTCGTAGATGCCGTTTTTGAAATCCTCGACGACAAAATACGGAAACCATTTCCAAATCAAAGGATGACCCACAAGTTTGGCTTCTGTGGCGCCCAGGCGCCGGGCCAAATCATAGACGTTGCAGACCAGGTCATCGATGCTGGTATCCTCGTGCATATAAGGATACAGATTGTAGACTCCGCTATTGGGCATGACTTCATAAATGGCGTACGGATAATTGATCGGAATCTCGTGATTGACGCTGTTTTTGATGAAGTAGCAAACGTTGCTCGGCAGTCCGGAAATGCGGCACGTGATCACGGCGCGTTTGACGTTGCGAATTCGCATCGTGATGTCCCGTTCCACTGGCGAAACATCCACGCAATCGGGCAGCTCGTCCATGGGCGCGGCCCAAATCAGCCGATCAAATTCCAACTCGCCTTGCGGAACTTCCACACGTACGGTTTTTCGGCGCGTGACTTTGCGGACCGGAGTGCGAAACAGCACTCGATGCTGCTCGGCAACGCGCTGCCAAAGTACCTGATTGCCTTCTTTGAACTTGGGAAAGTTCAGCATCAGCCGCTGGCGCAGCGGCAGACGATTCAAAAGGGCCACCGTTTTGACGAGGTATGCCATTGGAATCGGCCCGCCAATCGATGGAAATTGCAAAGCATTGGCCAAGGGCATAAACGCATCGCGCGCAAAATCCAGCCCATGGTTTGTAAACCAGTAAGAGCACGAGTCGCCCAAGTCGCGAAACAAAAGGTGATGAAATCCCGGCTCATCGACTTGGCTATAGTGCTGCATCTTGGACAAAAAGCGCAGAAGCTGCCGCACCCGTTGCAAAAGCGGCAAGTCGCTTTCGATAAGAAACGGACTGCTGACCTGACCCGTGTGTAAATCGATGGTTTGGGCGCGCGGAATAATTCCATCCGCAATGGTCATCTGAAATCGCTTTGCATATTCCAGATACAGCGGCCCCGGCAGCATAAACACCGTGCCGCCCTCGTACAGTCCCTTCGGTTTGCCGTTTTCATCCTGAAACGGAATGGTGATGACTTTGCCGCCGGCGCGCTTTTTGGCCTCAAGGACCGTAATATTGGTATAGCCCTTCTTTTTTAATTCCTCGGCTGCGGTAAGCCCGGCGCAGCCGGCGCCGACGATGCCGATACGAAGATCCGCACGCGGAGGGGAAGGGTTCATGGCGGTGCGCAGGCCTGGGAAAATTCTATTCCCTGTCGGCTTAGTAGGTACGCCTCATTCATCAAGGCGGCAACGCCTTCGCCGGTGGCTGCCGAGATGCTCCACAGCCGAACGCCCATTTTGGCAAAAGCCGCAACAAGACCTGGCAGTCGAGCTTGCGTATTCGGAAGGTCGATTTTGGCAAGCGCGACGATCTGCGGACGCTCGGCCAGGGCCGAATCGTAGCGCCGTAGCTCTTCATGAAGGACGGCATAATCGCGCAGCGGATCGCGGTCCGGTTCGTCCGTGACTTCGAGTAGATGAATGAGCACGCGGGTGCGTAAAAGGTGGCGCAAAAACCGATGTCCAAGCCCGTGTCCGGCATGGGCGCCCTCGATAAGTCCGGGCACATCGGCCAGCACAAAACTGCGGCTCGGAGCTTTGCTGCCTAGAGGCAGGGCCACGACGCCAAGGTTTGGCACCAGCGTGGTAAACGGATAGGCCGCAATCTTTGGCCGCACGCGCGAGACTTGCGCAATCAGCGTCGACTTGCCGACATTGGGATAACCGAGCAGTCCGACATCGGCCAAAAGCTTTAGTTCCAAACGCAGCCGCCTGTCTTCGGCCGCTTCACCGGGCTCGGCATAGTCGGGGGCCTGCCAGGTGGCGGTGGCAAAATTCAAGTTGCCGCGGCCCCCTTGACCACCGCGCGCCGCGACAAAGCGCTGACCCGCTCGGGTCAAGTCGCCCAGCACTTCTCCGGCCTCGTTTTTGATGACTAGCCCTAGCGGCACGCGCAGAACCAAATCCTCGCCGCTTTTGCCCGAGCGCTCGCGGCCTTGCCCGGCTTCACCGCGTGGCGCTCGATACTCACGGCGGTACGAGACATCAAAAAGCGTGCTGAGCTGCGGATCCGCCACAAAGATGATCGACCCGCCGTTGCCGCCGTCACCGCCCGAGGGGCCGCCGCGCGGATTGTTGGCTTCGCGACGAAAAGCGACACAGCCGTTGCCGCCGTCACCGCCGCAGACGCGAATTACGCATTCATCAATAAACTGATTGGATAGGGCCATAGCGAGTGGACCGAAAGAATAGCGCGCTCGTGCATCCCCGTGTAGACAAAGTCACGCCACGGACTTCTAGATTCGAACGAATTTCGCAGCAAGCGGCATCTGCTACGCTCTGAAAGAGTGGGGGGATCCTATGCAACTGCGACTTATGCTTGGCTTGGCTTTTGAACTTTTCACTGGGGCTTCGTGTCAGTCCCTATGGGGGGATATGAGCACGCCCAATCCGAACAATTGTTTGTCCACTCCGGCGCTTTGCACGGGTGGGCAGACCTGCGACCCGAGCAGCGGCACCTGCTTGCCGCCGCTGCCCGATATGAGCAGCAATTTGCCGGTGCTGGCTCAAAACGTAGCTTGCGATGTAGGCGCTTTGCAGAATGCCTTGACCCAGGCCGCGTCGGCACCAAACTCGCTGACGCGAATCAGCTTGGCCGCCGGCTGCGTCTACAGCATCGCGGCGCCAAACAGCTTTTGGCAGGGGCCAAATGCCTTGCCGGTCATTACGTCTCCCGTCGAGATTCTCGGCAATGGCGCGATCATCGAACGCAGCGCGGACGCCACGACGGCGTTTCGTTTTTTTGCGATTGCCCAAGCATTGCCTTCGGGACGTTTGGCGGGCGCGCTCAGTCTGCGAAACCTGACTTTGCGCAACGGTTTGGCCAAAGGCGGCGCCGGCGGCACCGCCGCGCCCGAAAACTCATTTAGCGGCGGGGGCGGCGGGGCAGGGCTTGGCGGCGCAATTTTTTGCCAAGGACAGTTGCTGCTTGATCAAGTCAGCCTGATCAATAACGGGGCCGTGGGCGGGGCCGGAAACGGTGGTTCTTTGGGCGCCAAAGCCAGCAGCGGCGGGGGCGGCGGCGGCCTTGGCGGCAGCGGCGGCAATGGCCTTTTCACGAGCAATGCCGGCATCGGCGGCGGCGGCGGCGGCTTTCGCGACGCTGCAGCATTTGGAACCGGGGGCGATGGGGTTTCGCAGGGCGAAGGCGGAAGCAGTAGCGGTTTTCCCGGAATTTTCAGCGTGCCCGATGCGTCCCCTGGAATGGCCGACGCGGCGCTGGCCGCCAGCGGTAGCTTGACCGGCAGAGGGGGCGGCGTGACTGCTTTGGGCGGCCGGGGCGGCGGCTGCGCTCCGGGAACCCCGCAAGTCGGTCTGCCGGGCAGCGGCGGCAGCGGCGGCAGTGCCGGCAGCGGTTCACTTGGCGGCAGCGGTGGCGGCGGCGGTGGTGAGTTTGCCAGCGGCGGCAAAGGCAGCGGTCAAGCCGGCGGCGGG
>CAYWPR010000110.1:0-17937 GCA_964460115.1 uncultured Myxococcales bacterium | reverse complement strand
CACCTGGATGTAATTCTCGCAGTTGAACCACTTGTCTTTGTGATCGCGGTGAAACGTGACGCTGTAGCTCGTGCGGATGTCGATGCGTACAAAATCGCTGGTTTCCACTTCGATGATGTCGGATACGCGATTGCCCACCGTTCGCAAAAAGCAGGTCTGTAGCGGATGTTCATCGGTCTTGGGCGTTCCGGTAGACAGCCGCAGCGGCACCAGCGTTTCTTCGTACTCTAGGAGCGTTACACAAGGTCCTTCAATGACGCGCTGTCCCGATGCAGTCGTGGCCAACACCGCTGTGTTGTGCGGAACGATGATCGAAATCGCCCAGGGGGTAGTCACCGGCCGATTGGTCAGTTTGTGCGGCTCCCCCGGAGCAATCCACAAATTCCATTCATTTGCGGATAGAGTTCGCGTGATATGTATTTCTTTGCGCGGATCGACTAGATAGGATTGTTTTCCGCGCACCAGCCGCACTTCTCCAGTGGTCAGGTCGCGTACGTAGATGCCGGATTTTTGATCGATGCCGATGGCTTCGATAAATACGTTGGAGTGGTCGTTGCCGACCACGGCTTCTCCGGTTTGCGGACTCAGAATTTCGATTTCGTTGAAGGGAAAAAAGAATCCCGAGACTCCGGACAAAAGCAGTTCATCGCCGGGGTAGTACACTTCCTTATCGAGCTGCACTCCGCGCGGAACTCGACCCGCCAAATCCGCCCCGGCAATTTGCGATATTACCCGCAGCCACAAGGCCCGCTGCGGCAGCAGTTCATACGCGTCATAGACTCGATTGCGCGAGCCTTTGATCATAAAAGTATCGTACGGACCAGGAAAAACCCGCGCCGGACCCACTTTGATTTCGCGTTTGCCGTCCGGGTCGATGAGAACGCAGTACTCCTTTTCCCCCAGCACCACAGCGTGGCGCACGAGCCGCGCCTGGCGTGCTTCGCGTTCGATGGCTTTGCGAAAGCTATCGCTGGCCAGAATTTCCTCGACGCTTACCGTCGATGTCGCCGCGTTGCCCGGACCGGCTGAAATCGCGGCCGGCGCCGGCGCTGCAATTTTTTCGCTGGCTACGGTTGCGGCGCGGGCCGGCTGCGGTGCCGGTGCCGCTTGTGGCGCCATCGGCACCCGTTGCCGTGTACGCGCCGACTGGTCGACAATCTGCGCCGCCTGGGCCTGATACTGGGCCACTGCGCGCTTGGCCTTGCTGCGTTCCCGTTCGCCGCCGTCAAAATCATCCGCCAGGACTTCTTCAGCGGCCCCAAGCGCGTTTTCGGCAGACTCGGCCAAGCTTTGCTCGCGCGCATTGCGCTCGCTGCCGGCTCGCGGCGCCGGCTTTGGCGCTTGCAACTGCGTTTGCATCTGCCCCAAAAGCCGCTGCGCGGTCGTGGCGCTGACCCCCGCCCCCGATTCATCCACCGAAGTATCCGGCTCGATGTCTACACCGGTTGGCGGAATGTAGAACTGCGTATCAATGCCGCGAATCACAATAAGCTGGCCGCGAACTAGCTCTTTTTGCGCATCGGCCGGCAGCGCTGCCGAACGTCCATCCAGCGATTCAGCGGTGGCACGAGTAATGGCCGCCGAGCGCGCCGTCACCTCGTAATAGGGCGCCGTTTTGTCCACCAAGCCATAGACCTTGACCACCAGGTATTGGCTGGCCGACAGCTCATGCGCGTCGCGAACTTCACAGCGCTGACCGGGGCGCAGATAAAAATTGCACGGCCCAGGAATCATCGCTCGGGTGCCATTGCGCAGCCCCCGCGCTTCATTGCGCCCCACGCGAAAACGGCCGTTGGCACCGCCGTCATTTTCGCCGAGCGGATTAAACAAAACGGCGTACTGATTGTCGCCCACTTCAATCATCCGCTGCGGGCGGCCGGAAACATCTTCGCGAAAACCGCCTTCACCATCATCGACAACGATACGGTCGGCCGCGGTCGGCGAAACCATCGTTGGGCCCACATGCAAGGTCACCTCGCCCTTGTCATCATCCTGGACCCACAAAAATTGTCGTTCAGTCACTGGAATTTTTCGGCTGCCACGCTCATTCATGTCGCTAGTCCTCCCCAAGCTGCACAAAAAAAATCGTCGAGCAGGGCGATTTTCCTCCGCAGCGCCACCCCCAGTCAACCGTATCGCCATACTTGCGAGGCAATTCAAAGCCTGCTACCAACAAATCTTCGAATGTCCACGCTGCATAATCTGACCGGTGTTCTCAAAGCGGGCGGCATCACGCTCATCGTCATGTTGCTCTGTTCGGTGCTGGCCGTCTCGGTAGCCATCGAACGGGCAATTCACTTGTGGAGCTTTTCCGAGCGAATGCGCGGCTTGGCCGAAACCGTCAAGCGCTGCCTGTATCGCAACGCTCGCGCCGAAGCCCGAGCCGCCTGTGAACGCAGCAAATCGCCGGTGGCCGAAGTGCTACTCGTCGGTTTTGAGCGGCTTCACCGCAGTGCGCACACCGTTCTGGCCGCCGCCGTCGACCGCGAGCGGCAACGGGTGGCGCTTAGCCTGCGTGGCCCGCTGTGGATACTAGGCACCATCGGTGCCACCACGCCGTTTATCGGCCTTTTTGGTACCGTGGTAGGCATCATGTCGGCGTTTGAGGCCATCGGCCGCACCAAGCAAGCCGGCATCGAGGTCGTCGGGCCCGGCATTGCCGAAGCGCTGATTTCGACCGCCGTCGGCATTGGTGTTGCCATCGTATCTCTGCTCTTTTTCAACTTTTTTCAAGCACGGCTGTCTCGGCTCAATATCGAGCTGCGTCTGCTCGTCGAAGAATTTATCGAACTGCTTTCCGAACAAGGGGCCGTAGCGGCAGAGGCAGCGCCGACGCCAGCTTCTTCTGCGGCGCAGAACGATAGCAAAGAGGCTTCCTGATGGCGCTTGGCAAGGTTCCCGGCGAGGGCGATGGCAGCGATGACGAAGGCATTTTTGCCGAAATCAACATCACGCCCCTGACTGATATCTTTTTGGTGCTGCTCATCATTTTCATGGTGACTTCGTCGGTCATGGCCGATGCCGGAGCCCGCAGCGGCTTGCGCGTAAACCTTCCCAAGGGCGCCACCAAAGAAGTCAACATTGGCCAGAAGGACTTGACCATTGCCATCGCGCAAGACGGAAAGATGGTCGTCCGCGGCCAGGTGCTCGAGCCCGCCGAACTAAGCCGCATGCTGACCACCGCCCATGCGGAAAATCCCGACACGCAAGTAATCATTCAAGCTGATGAAGCCACACATCATGGCCGCGTTGTCTCGGTGATGGAGCTTGCCAAATCCATCGGCCTGCACCGATTGGCCATCGCGACACGACGCAGCAAATAGCTCAAGAAAGCGCATCATGACGTTTGCCACCATCGCCCGCTATTCCGAACCGCAAAACGAACCCGTCTACAGCTACTTGCCGAGCAGCACGGAACGCGCCGCATTAAAGGCCGCATTAAGCAGCATGCAGTCGCAGACGGCCGAGGTTCCGCTTTATATAGGCGAAGCGCGCGTGCACAGCGGCAATCTGTTGCCGCTTTCCGCCCCACACCGCCATCGCCATGTGCTTGGCCAAGCCCATCAAGGGGGCGCCGCCGAGATGAACCAAGCCATTACCGCGGCCTTGCATGCAGCCGCCGGCTGGGCCGCTCTGCCCTGGGAACAACGCGCTGCCGTCTTTTTGCGAGCGGCCAATTTGCTGGCTGGGCCGTGGCGCGCCCGTTTAAACGCCGCAACCATGCTGGGCCAGTCTAAGACTTGTCTGCAGGCCGAGATCGATGCCGCCTGCGAGCTTATCGATTTCTGGCGCTGGAATGTCTACTACCTGCGCCGCTTGCTGGAAAGCGAGCAGCCCTATAGTCCCAAAGATCTCTGGAATCAGGTGGACCTGCGCCCGCTCGAGGGCTTTGTCTTTGCCGTCACCCCCTTTAACTTCACGAGCATCGCTGGCAACTTGGCAACGGCACCGGCATTGATGGGCAATGTCGTGGTTTGGAAGCCAGCTCCCACCGCCATTCTGAGCGCTTATCTGATTCAGGAATTGCTGCTCGAAGCCGGACTGCCGCCGGGCGTGATTAATCTGGTAAACGGACCGGCAGCCGAACTCGGCGATGTCGCCCTGTGCCATCCGGATTTGGCAGGAGTCCATTTTACCGGTTCGACGAGTGTTTTTAACCACATCTGGAAAACGGTGGCCGGCAATATGGGCCGGTATCGTACCTATCCCCGCATCGTTGGCGAAACCGGCGGCAAAGACTTCATTTTGGCGCACGAAAGCGCGGATGAGGATTCCCTAGCGACCGCCATTTTGCGCGGCGGTTATGAATATCAGGGACAAAAGTGCTCGGCGGCTTCGCGGGTTTACCTGCCGGAAACCATGGGGCGCCGACTGCTTTCTCGCCTGGGTGCCGAAATCAACACGCTTGCGGTTGGCGATGTCTGTGACTTTCGCAACTTCATGGGGGCGGTCATCGACCGCCGGGCCTACCAATCGATAAACTCCTACATTCGCTTGGCCGATGGCCAGGGCGCGCGCCTTATAAGCGGTGGAACCGGAAATGATAGCGAGGGTTACTTCATTCGCCCGACTTTGATTCTGGCGGACGATCCGCAGCACAAACTACTCCGCGAAGAGATCTTTGGCCCGGTGGTCACGGTGCACCTGTACCGCGACTTTGAGACAGCCCTGGAGCTTGTCGATCGCACTTCGCCCTATGCGCTTACGGGAGCCGTGTTCGCACGCGATCGTCAGGCGATCTCGCGCAGCCTTTCGCGTTTGCGCCAGTCCGCTGGCAATTTCTACATCAACGACAAGCCAACCGGAGCTGTGGTTGGCCAGCAACCCTTTGGCGGCGCACGCGCTTCCGGAACCAATGACAAGGCCGGATCGCCCCTCAATCTTTTGCGCTGGACGTCGCTGCGCACCATAAAAGAGAACTTCCTGCCGCCCACCGACTACCGCTACGGCTGTATGTCGGAAGCTTAACCACACCAAGAAGAGTCTTGCTTTTTCGTTGAAGTTTCGAGAGCCTACCAATCTGGTAGTACTGATCGGTATCCGGAGCAGTAGAGTTAGGGTCCATATGCTCGGTCCAATCCACCAAGTTGAGGAGGCTTAGATGTCCCGTAGAACATTCCCTGACCGTCAGCGCTGGCGAAGCACAGGGCTCCTGCCGCTGCTATTCGCTTTCTGTGCGTTGGCGCCCTCTGCCGCATCGGCGAAGCCCAAAATTCGCGTTCAGATCGATCAAAAGGGCGATGTGATACTGATCGGCAATACCCTGGGACAAGATTGCCGTGCCGGCGTTGGCATTCCGGCACCGATCGTAGGGACGGTAGGCAATTGTGGAACGGATGCCGTCTCGATCAACGACAGTGCTCCTGATGTGTTCTGGAATGCCAGTGATAACGGCACTGCGGTAGCGGATGATACGGTAACAGTACAACAAGCTCGTAGTGCCGCGATGCTGCAACTTGCTGCCGGCCAGCGCGTCACCTATGCACGCTTGTACTGGGCGGGTGTACTCGATGAAGACCTCGACTCTAAAAACCCTGTAACCCTGGATCGGCCAGGTGCCAAAGGCTTTTCGGTCTCGGTACGTCCGATCGATGACGATGTGAAGCTAAGCCCCGGTGGTCCGGGTGGTCACGTCTTTCAGGCTTCAGCAGACGTGACGGCCGTTGTGCAACGTTATGGTGCTGGTGTGTACCGAGTTAGCAGTGTGGCCCACTCGACGCTGCTCAATCAGAAAGCTGACGTGCTTTTTGCCGCCTGGTCCCTTGTTATCTTCTATCAAGACAATAGCAAGCTTGTACGCAACTTGGCGCTGTTTGATGGCATGGATTTTGTCGATACCGCGCAAACAGTCAGCCTGGATATCAGTGGATTCAATGTTCCCACTGACGGCATCCCCGATGCGAAGCTCGGCGTCATCGCTTATGAAGGCGATCCGGACCTAAAAGACAAGTTCACTTTCAACAATAAGATTGTCTCCGATGCCATCAACGGCAGTGAGAATTTCTTTAACGGCTCCCATACCTTGCTGGGCATGCCGTTTTCTTTGCCTGGCGATCTGCCGCAGCTTACCGGCGGCCAAGCCAGCATGAGCGGCGTGGACCTGGATGTGGCCGATATCTCGACCCTGGTGATGCCTGGCGACACCGGCGCCACCATTGCAGCGACTTCTGTGGACGACATTTTCTATGTCGGTGCGATGTTTACCTCGATTCGCAGCCGCAAACCCGTCATCGTCACCACCCTAGATGCCGACCCGTCCAGCGTGCGTCCTGGCGACACTGTCGAGTTTACGTCCACCACCGTCAATGTGGGCGACGATGGCGCCACCGGCCTGATTCTGCGTCACCCCATTCCCGATGGCATGACCTTTGTGCCCGGTTCCGTAAATTTCATCAGCGGACCGGACAGCAAGCAAAACGGCGTTAAGACCGATAAGGCCGGCGACGATCAAGCCGAAATCGCCATCGATCCGATGACCAACAAGCCCGTGCTGATCGTTCGCCTGGGCCGAGGCGCTGGCGGCGCGGCGGGTGGTTCCCTTCAGCCTAACGATCCGCCGGTTGTCATCAAGTACAAGCTCAAGACCGTCAACAATGCCCCCCCGCAGATTCCGAACCAAAGCACGACCATTGCCACTCCCGAAAGCAAACCGAGCCTTGGTCCTGCCACCTTCCCGTCGGGTAATCCCAGCGATCCCGGTGCCCCGACCATCGTCTACGTGCCCAACAAGGGCAGTGATTTGCGCGTGACCGTGACCAAGACCCCGGATCAGCCGGCGCCGCAAGAGCCCACCACCTACGGTGTAGATGTCACCAACGTCGGCAACACCGAAGATCAGGGCCCGATCAAAGTACAGATTGATATTCCCAAAGGTGGCACCATCGACAAGGTGACGCCGGGACCCGGCTGGACCTGCACGCAGAACGACCGTCGCATTTCGTGCACACTCCCGACGAAGTTTCCTGCCGGCCAGATGAGCCACGCCGTGGATGTCGTTGTACGCCAGCCGATTACCCCGACCGATCCTCCTGGCCCGGGTACCGGCGTGCACGTCATCACCTACTCCGAAGGCGCCTACGATACGAATCCCGCCGACAACGAGTGGGATGAGTTTGGCAACAACGGCGTCGGTGCCCGCGTCGCCGGTGGAGCCTTTGGATGTACGCTAAGCTCCGCAGCCCACTTGGGCGGTCTTAGCGCTTGGGCGGTCTTAGGCGCCGCCCTGGGCCTGGCCACGATGTTGCGTCGGCGACGTCAGGGAGCAAGCCACTAACCATTTACCTAACACCGCGGCCTAGGCCACGGTGTCAGGCAAAGAAAAAGAACCAAAACGAAGCCGGCGCCTGAGCAGTTTGGCGCAGACGCCGGATTGATTCTGTACTGGAGGGTGACTTTGCGATCCTCGTTCCGATGTTCCATTCTCTCCCTGTTTTTGGGTGCGATGTCTGTGGGCGGCACAGCTTTTGCCCAGCAAGCGCCCACGCAGGGGTTCCAACTTAACCGCTATGAACCGACGGCCGCCGGTGAATGGTCTTTCGCGGTCGACCACCCGTGGTACTCCTCGGTGCGATATTTTGCCGCTGGTCTGACTCTAGATTATGCGCACCAGCCGCTTGTTGCCGGATCGTTAAACTCCGACGGGTCTTTTTCTCAAAGACGCGTGCTGATTGAGCATCAGTTCATCGGCCACCTGGATTTGGCCGGGTCGTTTTTAGACCGTGTCCTATTGACCGCCTCGCTTCCGGTGGTCTTTCTGAGCCAGGGCGAGCCCTCGGTCTCGAGCGGCGCATCGGTTGGCGATCCGCGTCTAGGCGCCATGGTCCGCCTTTACAATCAGCCGTTTCAGGACATTTTGTCCATCAGCTTCGGCTTAAATCTATGGATTCCGCTGCGCGCCGGTGATCCCAACGCCGTGCCCCCTTCGTACAGCGACACGGGCGTGCGTATACTGCCACGACTCGTCGCGGGCGGTGTGTGGCGCAAGCTGCTGTGGTCGGGAACTTTTGGGTTCTATTACCGTCCCGAAGCGACGGCCATGGTTCCAGCGGATGCTGGCGACCCGGGTGGCGTAGGTTCGGAAATTCAGTTCTCGCTGGCCGCTTCCTACTTCGATCAAGAGAAACGCTTCTCGGTCGGCCCGGAATTAATGATCTCTGGCCAGGTGCTGGGCCGCGATGCGTTTTCGCGCTTTGGCACCAGCGTATCGGCTTTGGTCGGCGGTCAGTACAACATCGCCAAGCTTGTTCAGGTCGGTATGGCCTTTGGCACTGGCTTTGTCCGTCAGGCGGGCAATCCTGACTTCCGCTGGCTGCTGCGCGTGGCCTATGCTCCGGTGCGCGCCAAGGAAACGGATCGCGATGGCGACGGCATTCCTGACGGCGAAGATGCTTGTCCGGATGTACGCGGCATTCGCACTGGTGTTCCCAGCACCCACGGCTGTCCGCCAGTGGCCGACCGCGATCGCGACGGCGTGCCCGATCAAGATGACGTCTGCCCCGACGAGCATATGGGCCCGACGCCCGATCCGCTGCGCCGTGGCTGTCCGCAGCCGCCCGAGTCGGATCGCGATCGCGATGGCGTACCCGACAAGCTGGACCTGTGTCCGGATGAGCATATGGGCCCGACCCCGGATCCGAACCGCTTGGGCTGTCCGGCTCTCGACAGTGACAAGGATGGCTACGTAGACACCATTGATAAGTGCGTCTTTGAGCCTTCCGGACTGCACCCCGATCCGGAGCGCATTGGCTGCCCGCTGCCCGACCGCGACAAAGACACCGTCCCCGATAAGGTAGACGCTTGTCCGGATACCCCAGGTGCGCCGCATCCCAATCCGCGGAAGAACGGCTGCCCAAGTCTGGTTCAGATTCATGGCGGCAAGCTGGTGATCCTCAAGCCGGTGTTCTTTGCGCTCGATAAGGACATCATTCTGGCGCAAAGCTACCCGGTCCTGCAGGCAGTGGCCGACGCGCTCATTGCTACGCCCAACATCAAGCGGGTCCGCATCGAAGGACATACGGACAGCCAGGGTGTGCACATCTACAATATCGATCTGTCGCAGCGCCGAGCGCGCAGCGTTATGACTTGGCTCATCGCGCACAGCATCGAAGCAGATCGTCTAGAATCGCAGGGCTTTGGCCCGGATCAACCGGTCGCACCCAATACGACCGCGGCCGGCCGCGCCAAAAACCGCCGCGTCGAGTTCCGCATCGTGGAAGGCACCGCCCGCACGAATCAGGGCGAGTAAGCTTTTCACTCCTTCCCGCTTTTAATTTCCTTCGCAGTCCTACCCGTAAAGTCCCGTGAGCAAACGCTTACGGGGCTTTCTGCGTCCTTTTTCAGGACAGGCAGCACTTTTCCAATCCATTTATTAGTGTTATTATTTACATAATATTTCCTGTGAAAATACGCCCACTTGCACTGCGCAAAGCCCGTGGCCAAGGGGCGCGGCCTGAAAGTCCATGTTTATTCTTGATGATCTACTGACCGCACCCATCAAAGGCGTGGTCTGGATTTTGAAAGAAATCGCGCAAGCTGCAGAGGAAGAACAAGCAGCAGAATCCGACCGCATCAAAGACCGTTTGCGCGAACTTTATATGCTGCTCGAGACAAATCAGATCTCTGAGTCAGAGTTTGATCATGAAGAAAAGCTGCTGCTAGACCGGCTGGATGAGTTGGAGCAAGCCGCATCTGGGGACGAAGAAGCGGCAGTTGAGGATGACGAAGAACTGCCTCATGACGAAATCGACGACGAAGCCGACGATGAAATCGACGAAGCCGACGATGAAATCGACGAAGCCGACGAAGTCGATGCCGAAGCTGACGACGAAACCGGCGAAATCGACGAAAAAGCCGACAAATTCGGCCAAAGCGGCAAAAAAGTCGACGAAAACAGCGGCAGCAAAAACCGCTCCGGCTGAGCCTGCATTAGGACCGTCGCGCCGCATCAATATCGATCCCGACAGCGTCAAAAATGGACTGGGGCAATTGGTGCTAACGCTCGTCAAACTGCTGCACGATTTGCTGGAAAAGCAGGCCCTGCGCCGCGTCGAATCGGGAACTTTAAGCGATGAACAAATCGAACAACTCGGCCTGACTCTAATGCGCCAAGCCGAAGAGCTACACCGCCTGCGCGAAGCCTTCGGCCTGCGTGAAGAAGACCTCAATCTGGATCTCGGGCCGCTTGGCAAACTGCTATAGCGCCCGCAAGCTGGAGCCGCTCGCCCATGACTAACCGTCCCACAACGATTACCAACTCGACGCGTGGCTCGACGCTGGCCGATATTTTAGAGCGAGTGCTCGACAAAGGCATCGTCATCGCCGGCGACATCAAAATAAAGCTCGTCGAAATTGAGCTTTTGACCATTCAGATTCGTCTAGTCGTCTGTTCGGTCGAACGCGCCATGGCCATGGGCATGGACTGGTGGAAAACCGACCCGCATTGGTCCACGATGGCCCGGCTGGCCCAAGTCGAAGATCAGCTTGCTCAAAGCGTCCCGCAAAGCGAACTGCCGGCGGCGGCGCCGGCGAAAGCTGCAGCGCCAGCAGCAGATGAAGTCGCGCGGCCCGCAGATCCGGTTGAAGCGCGGCTGCGAGCCATGGAGGCAAGCTTGCGCCGCATGGAAGAGCGCCTTAGCGCGAAGGAACCTTGACGACCTGCGGATTGGGCAAAAACCGCGCTGCGTTCATATCGCTTGGCAGGCGCACACCGGCCTGGCGCGCCGTCTCGGTGGCACACAGAATAAGTTCCAAACCCAAATATAGTAGCTCGATATCGGCGACGGTAATGACCACTTCGCCGCGAACCACCACGCCTTTGTTTAAAACTCGATCGAGCAGTTCGCACAAAGACATGCGTTCTTCTTCGTCTCGAGTCGCTTCGTGGCGCGTCGTATTCGAAACGGCATGACTTTTTCCATCATCGGTCAAGCTGAGATCAGTTACGTCAGCGGCCAAGCGAGTCTCCCAATGTATATAGTTTTTGCCCCAGCGCAAAAAGCGCCGCCAGGCCGAGGGGCGGCGTGCCCGCTGTGATACAGGTCAGCGGCACGTTTGCCACTTCGCGCTGTAGCGCCGTGTTGACCTGGGTTTCGCGCTGAAAAAGCGCCGTGCACAGTTTGCAATTCGCGACGGGCGTGCACTGGTTGACAAATACGCCGCCTACATGCAGCGACAAGCGGCGACAAGCGTGCAAAAGGTCCAGCGTCTCTTCATGCGCCAGACAAGTCGCGATGCTGACCGCATACAAGCTGCTTTGCTGCGCGTCCCAAAGGACTTTGCGCAGCCGCTTGAGTTGTTTGGACAACCCAATCAAACGGTCGCTAAGCCGCGGCAGGCGCAGCGCCGGTTGCTGCTTCAATAGAATGGCGAAAATGCCCTTTAGCCAATCGTCGAGCACGGCCGGCAGCTCTAAAAGCCGCAGCAGGTGGCCGGTGGGCGCGGTATCCAGCACGATGTGCTCGTACTTATTTTCCGCCAGCAATTCGCCAACGCGAGTCAGCGAGACGATTTCGTCGAGCCCGGGCGGTGTCAGATCCATCAGTTGCTCCAGGGCCTGCCGATCAAACGCCAAGTCTACGTGGCCCAGGCGTTTGCGAAAAAAAGCCGATATCTCGTCGGCATATTCGTCGCGCCAAGCTTGCCATTTTGCTTGTGGCTCGGGCGCTACAACCGTGAGCCGCGGCCAGGTCGGCAGCCTTGTGTCGGTTGCGCTGATGGCTACGTTCAGCGCCGCGGACAGCGAATGCGCCGGGTCGGTCGAAATTAGCAGGACCGAGCGCTGCGCGGTCGCGGACAGAAACAGCGCCGTGGCGCAGGCCAATGTGGTTTTGCCAACGCCGCCCTTGCCGGCAAAAAGCAACACGCGCTGAGTTTGGGGCGGCAGCGCCGCGGGATTTTGCACTTCGATTTCGATATCGATACGCGGGCTCGAGATCGAGTTCGGCAGCTTGGTACTTACGGGCGGCGCGATGAAAGAATATGGTTCGCCCTGCTGCCAAAAATTTCGCAAATGTTCCAGACCGCGCACTTCTTTTGCCAAAAGCGGCAGGCCCCAGCCGCCGCCATCGTCGGCAAGCTGAGTTTGGCGCGCGGCCAAGGCTTGCTTTTGCGCCAGGGCCACAAGCGCGCAGCTTGCACAGCCTTCCGCGTTGCGCAGCCGATTTATGACAAGCGGCCCGAGCTTTATGCCCTGCGCGCGCAGTTCATTCACAAAGTTCAGGCTGATTTCCAAGCACAGCGGCTCTGGCACAAGCACCGGCACCACCAAGCTGGCCGCAGAACGCAGCAGCGCATCGACCTGCTTGGCAAATTGCGCCAAATCCACAAGCAATTGATCGGTCGCATCGGACTTATAGGCTCCGCGAAACTGCTGCACCATGTAGCGATGCTTGGCAAGCAGTCCGTCACACGCTTTTGTCCAGGCCCGCAAAAGCTGCGGCATTTCAAGCAGCCGACGGGTATGACCGGCTGGCGCTGTATCGACCAGAATCGTTTGATAGGCCCCCTTTTGCACCCACTCGGCGATGCGCAAAAAGGCAAACAGCTCGTCCATTCCGGGAAGCGAACGCGCAGCAAAATGCGCGATATCTGCCTCGTCAAAAAAGGTGCTGCGCCGAGCAATCTCGCGCAGGGTGGCTTCGTGCGCGGTCAGAAATTCACGCAGCAAAGCCGGTGCATCAAGCTCGATGACGTCGAGATTTTGCGGCGGCGTATCTTCGCCGAGGCAATCGCGCACCGAGTGCGCCGGATCCACCGAGACGAGCAGAAAGCGAAACTTCGGCGCACCGAGCGCCATATGTACCGCGCTGGCCACCGCACAGGTCGTCTTGCCGACTCCGCCTTTGCCGGAAAAAAGGATGAGCTGCAAATCTTCGCGAAAGAGAAATGCCGGCAAATGCGCCATGCCGCCCCACTACAGTTTGAGGTTCAGCGCCACGAAGTGATGCGGTGCCCAGGGCCCGTTGAAATCAAATGTGTAGTTGTTGTCGAAATCGGCGGCAGCGGCGGTGACGGCGTTTTCGAAATCGGTTTGCGCGTCGCGCGAAATCAGGCAGGCGAGGTTTAGCACCTCACGTTCGCTGCGCGTGGCATTGCGCAGCGTCTCAAAACCGCGCTTTTCGAAAAGCTCGCTAATGCGCTCGAAGTGGCGCTCGCGCTCGAAATTCAGAATTCGATCGAATAGTTGGCCAAGCTCGATCATTTCGTCGCGGCGCGGCTGCCGCGGATCGGAAAGGGCATCGCGGGCGGCGCGCAGTTCGGGATGCACGCCGACGAAATACTCAAAAACATTGGGCACGTCCCACAGCACCCGCAAACCCATCTCGACCTTATTGGCGACTTTGGCAAACTGCGCCTGCAAATCGAGCTGGTTCGTCAAAAGTGCGACGCGAACGGCATCCTCGTTCTGCGCGATGATGCCAAAGGCGACGGGCAAAACCGTGCCGCTTGCCATGGCTTGTTTCAGCACGGCGTTGTGCGCGGCCAAATTTCGCCGCTCGGGACGAATGCGCGGCCGAGCAATGCGGCTGATGAAGACCGCTAGCTCGCCGACTGCAATTCGCCGTACCTCGGCGCCATCAATGCCGATGGCCCCAAGCGTTTTCGGTCCGTCATTTTGGACCAGCGCATAAATGTACTCGCCCCCCGACTGTTCGCTGCTTTGGGTCATTGCTTTGGCCTTTAACAAGCGCGATGCGCAGCCTTGATGCAGGATCGCGAAATAATGAATTTATCATTACAATAATAAAACGTCTTTTAAATAGGAACGGCTGTTTTCGTTATTCGAATTAGGGCGGTGCAAGCTCGGCGAAGCTATAGGGCGCAAACGGTCCCAAAAAGCGCAGCGGGCGCTGCGCTTTTTGCTGCAGTTCTTCCACGCGGCGGCGAAATTCCGACACGGCGTCGCGTTTCAGCAAAAAGCTAACGGCGATGTCACGAATGACTCCGCCGGGGTTGTCGGTGCGCGTTTCTACTCGATGCGGGCATCCGCCCGGTGCCAGGGCGGCGTAAATCTGTTCGCCTTGACGGGCTGCCGCATCGGCTGTAGCACGCATTTTTTCCTGCTGCGCTTGCAGGCGACGCAAATAGGCAGTGCCTGTGCTCCCGGCGGAAATTCGCGGAGCGGAATTTTCGAGGGACGGCAGCGATTGCGCGATCTCGGCAGAAAATGCGGTGCGTACGGCGACTTCGACTCGGTCGACAAACTGCTGAAGCAGACGCTCGTAATGTGCGGCGTTTTCATGAAGATAGGTACGAATTGCCGCATCGCTGCCAAACGTACTGCCGTAACGGATGGGAACGGCAGTATGTCGCGCATGCACAAGGTCTACGACTCGGCTGTAGGCGAGCAAATCTTCTGCCGTTGGCTGCGCAATTTGCCGAGCGCCACAAAGCGGTGCCGCAACGCCAAACAAGGGCCCGGCCGCCAAACCGCGGCAGCGTACGCCAAAAGCCCCGGGCGGCAAATCGGCCAGTTCGGCGCCATCGGCGCAGACCGCAGCGGAAGTCACACAGCAAAGCAGCCAGTGGTCAAAAGCGGGCTTTGTCATGTTTCGCCAAGCAGCCGCTTAGGCGTCACTTTTGCCGAGCGTTTGCGCAGGTGCAGAAGGCGCAAGCGTCGGACAGAAATTGTACGGCGGCCAGGGTCCGGAAAGTTCCAGCAGCAGTCCCTGCCCTGCCAGGTTTTTTTGCAGCGGCTCAATGTGCTGCAAAAGTTCGGCGTGGCAGGGGCGCGGCACAAGCAGCGCCCGATGAAACACGGCTTCTTCGCTGCGACCAGAAAGTTCGCCGCTGATGGCGCGCAAAGAACGCGATTTTTGAACCAGCGCCGAAAGCGCGTCGAGCGCCGCTTGCTCGTGCTCGCGGGCCCATACGCGCACCGAGCGAGCAATTTCCTGACGCAGCTTTTGTTCGCGCAGATACCGCGCACCTGGCGAAGCCGGTAGCGCAGAAAAGCGCGGATCCTTGGCCAAAAGCGCCGCTTCCGCTCGCGGCACATCCAAAAAGCCTTTTAGCGACCACTCTTCGCGGTCGGCGATATCGTTGAGAAAATCGGCAATTTGATCACGCCAGATCAAAAGCCAGTTCTGCACGGCGGCGGCAGACGAAAACAAACAGCCAAAGCGCAGCGGCAAAACCGGCGCCAGCGCCAGCGCTGCTTCAATGACCGCCTCGTGCTGCACGGCCCGTGGTCCCAGCCATTGCAAATCGCCAAGCCGCGCTTCGGCGTCTTTTCCCGTCCACTCGTCAAGCGAAACGCGGCAGGTCAGCGCTGCCAAATCTTCCGCAACCACATATTCCAGCGGGCTGTCGGGCGCAAAACCACTGCCTGCCGGTGCTTGCGCTTGCCCCTTGGTGACGCAAAAAACATAGGTGCAACTGCCTGTTTTCTGCATGTCAGCTGGCGCGAACCTTGTCGAGGCTTTCATTGGCAGTTTTTATCGTACTACGAATAACATTCGCTAACCCGTGGAATTTACGAAGAAATTGCGCGATGTGGCAGCGGCGATGGGAATTTGCGGTCCCAAAAAGCGCGGGCGCGGACGAAAAACTCGCACTTGAAAGTAGGCCCGCGCGCGCGAGATTTGCTCGCGCAAAAGATACCAAAGGTAGCGGCGATAGCTGTGCCTATCCGCGGGAATGCCGATGACGTCAATGCCTAGAGATTGACAGGTAAAAAGCGCACGCGGCAGATGATAGGCTTGGGTGATAAGCGTCGCGCTTTTTACGGCAAATACCTCGCGGGCGCGATAGCAAGTGTCGTAGGTGTGAAAACCCGCATAGTCGAGCGCGACGTCGGCAAGCGGTATGCCCTTTGCTACGGCATACTCGCGCATTGCCGTCGGCTCGTCGTAGCTTGTTTGGCCGTTGTCGCCGCTCATGAGGAGCTTGCGCACTTTGCCCAAACGGTAAAGCTGCACCGCCGTCCACACTCGATCCTGCAAAGGGGCGGTCAAAGTACCGTTGGGAAATACTCCGGCGCCAAACACAATGGCGACTTGCCGAGACGGCGCGGTTTCAAGATCAAAAAGGCGGCCTTGCGCAGCCCGGCCCACGACATGGCTGCTAAGGCCCACGGTCAACACACCAAGCACAGCGCAAAGGACGCAAAGCCGCCAAAGGATTCTGCGGCGCCGCGTAAAGACCGCAGCCAGGGCCTTGCGCCTGCGCCATAAGAATGAGGTCCCACGCCGAAGCTGCCGACCGACAACAAAAAGGAACTGCCTGCCGCGCCCCATTCGATCACTTCGGCGGACGGTTGAGCAAGCTGCCGTCGATCGCCGGCCCGCTTGCCGACCGGCTGCGGCAGGAAGCATTTTCTTGCTGAAAATCTTTACAGATCACTCGAGGCGTTTTTTCGGTCTCGGTTTGATGCAGGCATAGCTGCAGGTGCTCTTTTCGGTCGGCGCAGGCGAAATGAAACGTCAGGCGCAAAATCTGACCCGGCTGCATCTTCACTCCAAGCTGAGTGGTCTCCGGCAGCTCGTTGTCTACGACATATTTTCGACAGCGCGAAATCCCTTTTTGGCGAATTTCCTGAATCTTCATCTCGGCGTGAAAGGAACCAAACTTGTTCGCGGTGATGCGATAGGTACCACCTATAACAATTGGTTTCCAATCGTCCGATCCGGCGCTGCGAAAGGTCAGACGCAGCCGAAAGTCCTCAAGAACTTCCACGCAGATTTCCTCGCCCGAAGACTCGACAAGCTGCCATTTGCCGTGTGGCAATTGCGGCGACTGCGCAGTAGCCGCGGCTGGCCAGCACAAAAGTAAAAACAAAAGCACACGCAAAAGTCCTGGCATTGTGACAAAAGGCGATACGCCCAAACTCAGCATAGCGGATCTTCCGCAGCGAATCTTCCGCAGTGAATTTGGCCAGCATTCCCAACGCATGCTGAGCGTCGAGCGCCTCCTTATGAATGCCCGTCGTCGCGCAGCTTTTAGTAAGATAATAGATTGGATGTCTATCACGCAGCCCTCTCCCTCCAAGTCCGATGCGAAGAATACGGCCGTGACTAGTGATGCCCTGCCGCGCGGCGCCAGCATCGGCCGATACTTGGTGCTTAGCCGGCTTGGAGCCGGAGGCATGGGCGTCGTCTACGCAGCCTATGATCCGGAGCTAAACCGCAAGGTGGCCATCAAGCTTTTGCGTCATAAAAGCTCCTCGGCCGACGATTCACTAGGACGGGTGCGCCTTTTGCGCGAGGCCCAAGCCATGGCCCGGCTGGCCCATCCCAATGTCATCTCGGTGTTTGACGTCGGCACGGCCTTTGACCAGGTCTTTGTCGCTATGGAATTTGTCGAAGGCGGCACGCTGGGCGATTGGTTGAAGGAAAAACCGCGCACGCGCAATGAAATTCTGGAGATTTTCCATCAAGCAGGCTGCGGACTTGCCGCCGCCCACGCCGCCGGGCTCATCCATCGCGACTTCAAACCGGATAACGTGCTTGTGGGCAAAGATGGACGCGCCCGGGTCATGGATTTTGGCTTGGCCCGCGATGTCGAGCGACGAGATTCAAGCGCCGGCATCGACATTCAAAAACTTCAGATTCCCGGGCCCCCGCCGGAGGCAGAAGGCAGCGCGGCCGACCCTTCCTCAGCTCTTGCAGCCACACAAATTTCCGAAGCTTCCGCACATTCCGGAGTTTCCGGAGTTTCTTCAAATATTTTAAACAGAATCGGAGAAACGCAGCCCTTAAGCGCTCCATTGACGCAGTCCGGAGCCTTGATGGGAACTCCGCGATATATGTCTCCGGAGCAATTTCGCGGCAAGACCACAGACGGACGAACTGATCAATTTAGTTTCTGCATTGCGCTTTTCGAGGCGGTTTGTGGAATGCCGCCATTTTTAGGCAAGACGCTGGCCGAGCAGTGCCACAACGTCATTTCTGGCAATGTGCGCACGCCATCGTCGGGAAATCGTCCGCCACCGTGGCTTTA
>CAYWPR010000109.1:0-17998 GCA_964460115.1 uncultured Myxococcales bacterium | reverse complement strand
CCCCAATCCATCAGCACCACTTCCCCATAACGCCCCACCATGACATTGGCGGGCTGGCTGTCATTGATACGTTTTCCGTCGAGAAATCAGGTGCTTATGATAGCTGCGGACAAATCAGGAACAATCTCCAACTGGTGAGATGTGAGTCGAAAGCAGCCTCTATACAACAGGGCAAGCCGAGCGCCGCCAAACGGCGATAAGCAGCGACGCCATCCGAAGGGACGGCCGTTTACTTGAATATGGTATTCTGACCATGACACACATGGTAAAAGAGATGAAGATTGGCACCCATCTGGTGCGCATCGATGGGGATACTGTGCTTACGCGCTATGTGGGCGTTCCGAAATACGAGGACGTCTGCAACATCCATGCGGAGTTTGATCGGGTGCTAAACGAGCATGGGCGGCTGTTTGTAATCAACGACATGCATCAAAGCGGTCTGCCCACAGCCGAGACCCGCAAGTTCATCGCTACTTGGGGGGCGACCCATGCGATCGCGGGCGTCGCCAGTTTCGGTGCCAGTATAGCGATCCGGGCGTTGCATGCGCTCATCTTTCGTGCCATGGCGCTCGTCGGAAAAAAACCCACGATCGAGGCCGTACACTGCGACAACGAAGCCGATGCCTTCGCCTGGATAGCGGCCCGGCGCAGCCACCTGCGCTAGGGCTCTGGTGTCAAACTCTCGTCGAGGCACTGAATCATTAGGGCTGCTGCGGACAAATTTTGGACAAACCCGATGGGTCAAAAAAAGGATGCGCCATCAAAGCTGCGCGCTTTCGAGCCACTGCGGATTGGCCGCGGTGCCGTCGAACTGGGCGCTGGTCTTGAAGCGTTCGAAGACGCCGCCCTTCGCCACAGCCGCGGTCTTTTGCAAAAGCGCCGCGCGTTCCGCTTCGCTCATCGGTTTTTGCGGCATGCACAGCGCCAGCGCCTGCTCCAGCACGCCGACCGAATCGCAGCCGGCCCCAAGTACATCGCGCCAAGCAGCAGAGTCCGCTTCATGAATTTGCAAAATAGGAATTCCACTTCTCAAAACATGCTTACATTTCGCACATGGCCCGCCGCTTGTTACACTCCGCTGCGCCGCCCAAAGCCGCGCCCTCGGCTGGCGATGCGCTTCGGCATTTTCACCCCGCTGTGCAAAGCTGGTTAGGCCATGCCTTTGGTGCACCGACCGAGCCGCAGCAGCAGGGCTGGGCGGCGATTGCTCGCGGTGAATCGACGCTGATTTTGGCCCCGACCGGCAGCGGCAAGACGCTGGCGGCGTTTTTGTACTGCCTGAATCGCCTGCTTTTCGAGCCGCGTCCCGAGCCAGCGCGGCGCTGCCGCATTCTTTATATCTCGCCTATAAAAGCCCTGGCGGTCGATATCGAGCGCAACCTGCGCGCGCCGCTTATCGGCATCGCCCACGTCGCCGCTGGCCTTGGCGTGGCCATCACCCAGCCCGAGATTCGCGTCCGCACCGGCGACACGCCTTCGCGCGAGCGGGCGCAGTTTCTGCGCCGCCCTTCGGACATCCTGATTACCACGCCCGAGTCGCTGTTTCTGCTGCTCAGCTCATCGGCGCGCACTCTGCTTGGCGGCGTCGATACGGTCATCATCGATGAGATTCACACCCTGGCCGGCAACAAACGCGGCGCCCACCTTTGCCTGTCGCTTGAGCGGCTGGCCCTTTTGTGCGGCCGCCAGCCGCAGCGCATCGGGCTTTCTGCGACCGCTCGTCCCGTCGACGAAGTGGCGCATTTTTTGGGTGGGGTGCAGGACGTCACAAAAAGCGAAGCGGACACAAAAGATGGCGACCCGGCGAGCGCCTCGAGTTTTCGTCCGATCACCATCGTCAAGTCGAGCCCGGTGCGCAATCTCGATTTGCGCATTCAGGTTCCGGTCGAAGATATGGCGCGCCTCGACAGCTTCGAAGAGCTGCCAAGCGGCTCGGCGGCACAAGGACCGCGGCGGCCTTCCAGCTTTTTGGCGCTGCAGCCGCAGCTCCTTGCACTGATTCGCGCCCACCGTACGACGCTGCTTTTTGTCAACAGCCGGCGTGTCGCCGAACGGCTGGCCGCAGCGCTCAACGATCTGGATGCCGAAGCGGCGATTGCGGCTGGTCAGCCGCCGCCGCCGCCGCTCGTTCGCGCCCACCACGGCTCGCTCGCCTACAAGCAGCGGCAAGAGATCGAAGACGCGCTGAAACTCGGTCAGCTTCGCGGCCTCGTCGCTACTTCTTCGCTCGAACTTGGCATCGACATGGGCGCGGTCGATCTGGTGGTGCAGATCGAGTCGCCGCCTTCTTTGGCCAGCGGCCTGCAACGCATCGGCCGCGCCAGCCATCAGGTCGGCGGTACGTCCAAAGGCATCATTTTTCCGCGTTATCGCGCCGACCTTTTGCCATGCGCCGCGGCGGCGCGCGCCATGCATGCCGGACGCGTCGAAGCGACGCGCATTTCGCGTTCGCCGCTAGATGTGCTGGCGCAGCAAATCGTCGCCGCGGTGGCCACCGATGTGCAATCCGCCGACACGCTTTATCGTTTGGTGCGCGGTGCTGCGCCGTTTGCCGAGCTGTCGCGCGCCGCCTTCGACGGCGTGCTCGATCTGCTGTCCGGCCGCTACCCCTCCGATGAGTTCGCCGAGCTCAAGCCGCGTCTGACCTGGGATCGCGCCACCGGCCGCCTTATGCCCCGCGAGGGCGCGCTGCGCCTGGCCATCGTCAACGGCGGCACCATTCCCGATCGAGGCCTTTATGGAGTCTTTTTGGCCACCGCTCAAAGCAGCAGCGGCCGACCGAGCAGCCGCGTCGGCGAGCTTGACGAAGAAATGGTCTTTGAAAGCCGCCCCGGCGACACATTTCTTTTGGGCGCCAGCACTTGGCGCATCGAAGAAATCACGCACGATCGGGTCCTTGTCACACCGGCGCCCGGCGAGCCGGGCAAGATGCCGTTTTGGCGCGGCGACGCACCGGGGCGACCGCTTGAATTTGGCGAAGAGATCGGCCAGCTTTGCCGCGAGCTGCGCGAGCTGCCGCCGCCCGCTGCGCTGGCCAAGCTTATCGCCGAGCACGATCTGGACGAGCAGGCGGCGCAGAACCTGCTGCGCTATCTGGACGAGCAAGTCGCCGCGACGCGGGTGCTGCCCGACGATCGCAACATCGTCATCGAGCGCTATCGCGATGAGCTTGGCGATTTGCGGCTGTGCGTGATGACGCCGCTTGGCGGCCGTGTGCATGCTCCGTGGTGTTTGGCCGCAGTGGCCAAGCTGCGCCAGCGGCTGGGCTACGATCCGGAGTCGATGTGGACCGACGACGGCTTTGTCATCCGCTTGCCCGAAAGCGAAGCCGTGCCAGAGGCCGAGGAACTGCTTCCCGAGGTCGAGGAGGTCGAAGCGCTGGTTATGCAGCAGCTTGGCGCGTCGTCGCTTTTGGCTGCCAAGTTTCGCGAGGCGGCGGCGCGGGCGCTGCTTTTGCCGCGGCGCAAACCGGGGACGCGCGCTCCGCTGTGGCATCAGCGCAAGCGCGCCTTCGATCTGCTGAAGGTCGCGGCGCAATACCCCAGCTTTCCCATTATGCTTGAAGCCTATCGTGAATGCCTGCGCGAGGTTTTCGACCTGCCGGCGCTTTCCGCCGTGCTGCGCAAACTGCGGCGGCGCGAGCTGCAGGTCACCACCGTTGACACCAAGCGCCCTTCGCCCTTTGCGGCGGCGCTGCTTTTTTCCTATGTCGCGCAGTACATCTATGAAGGCGACGCGCCGCTTGCTGAAAAGCGCGCTCAGGCGCTGTCGATTGACCTTGAACGCCTGCGCGAGCTGCTTGGCACGACCGATTTGCGCGAGCTCTTAGACGCCGCGGCGATCGAAGAGGTCGCGGCCGAGCTGCAAGTATTGCCGCGCAGCGAAGCGGACGGCAACGGCGAAACCATGCGCTTTGCCATCAAAAGCGCCGACGCGCTGCACGATTTGCTGCTGCGCATCGGCGATCTTGACGAAGCAGAGATTGCGCTGCGCTGTGCCGACGGCGCCGAGCAGGCCGCGGCGCTTTTGCAAGAGCTTTTGACGGCGCGGCGCGTTGTGCGCCTGGCGATTGCTTCTGAGCAGCGCTACATCGCGGTCGAAGATGCGGCGCGCTATCGTGATGCGCTGGGGGCGCCGCTGCCGCGCGGTCTGCCCGAATCGCTTTTGACCGCGACGACCGAGCCGCTGCTTGGCCTGTGTCGGCGCTACGCGCGCACGCACGGGCCCTTTACCGCGCCCGAGCTTGCGGCGCGCTTCGCCCTGCCGCTAGCGACCGTCGAGCTGCAACTGCGCAAGCTGTGCGAAGACGGGCGCCTTCTTGAAGGCGAGTTTCGTCCGCAAGGGCTATCGCGTGAGTTCTGCGAGCTTGAAGTGCTGCAGAAGATACGCCGCAAGTCACTGGCCAAGCTGCGTCGAGAGGTCGAGCCGGCTCCAGCGCGGGCGCTCGGACGCCTTTATACGCACTGGCAAGGGGTGCGCCGCCCGCGACGCGGACTTGATGCGCTGCTTGATGTCATTCAATCGCTACAGGGCGCGCCGCTTATCGCTTCGACGCTTGAAAGCGAAGTGCTGCTCGCGCGGATTACGGAGTATCGTTCGGCGGATCTCGATACGCTTATCGCGGCGGGCGAGATTGTCTGGGTGGGGCTGTCGCCGCTTGGCGAATATGACGGCCGGATCATGCTTGGGCTGGCCGAAAAGCTCGACCTGCTAGTGCCGTCCGAGTCGCGGCGCGGCAAGTTCGAGCTGTCGCCGCGGGCTCAGGCGATCCTTAACCACTTGCAGCAGCACGGTGCGTCGTTTTTCGCGCCGCTGCACGACGCGGCGGGCGGCGGATTTACCGGCGATACGGTGCGCACCCTGTGGGATCTCGTCTGGCAGGGGCTTATCACCAATGACACCTTCGCGGTGCTGCGGGCGCTGCAGCAGGGCGAGCGGGCGCTTGGGCAAAGCGCACACGGCCGGCAGGCGCGCGAGTCGACTTTCGCGGCACCGCAAGGCTTTCGTTCGCGGCGCACCAGTTGCCCGCCGGCTGCGCAGGGGCGCTGGGCGCTGGTGCACCCGCCGATTTTGCCGATGGCCGACTCGTCAGCGTCCTGTGCGGCACTGGCGCAGCAGCTTTTGGCACGTTACGGGGTGCTGACGCGCGAAGCGGTGGCGTCCGAAGAGCCAAGCGGCGGCTTTGGCGCGGTCTATCCCGCCCTCAAGGCGCTGGAGGAAAGCGGGCGCGTGCGGCGCGGTCTGTTTATTGCCGGCCTTGGCGCCACGCAGTTCGCGCTGCCGCCGGCCATCGAGCTTTTGCGCACGCTGCGCGAAGAGCCGCTAGAGCCCGAGGTGGTGCGGCTGTCGGCGGTTGATCCAGCAAACCCGTACGGCGCAGCGCTGCGCTGGCCGACGCCGCCCGACGACAGGCCGGCTGCCGACCCGGCGGCTTTGGCCGAAGATGGCGAAAAAGCGGGCCGCACGCTGAGTCGCAGCGCCGGCAGCAGCGTTATCCTGGTCGATGGCGCGCTGGCCGCGTATTGGCGCCGCCGCAGCCCCGATCTGGTGCTGTTTTTGCCCGAAGATGAACCGGCGCGCAGTCGCGTCGCCACCGCAGTGGCGCGCAAGCTGGCGGAGGTCGGGGCGGCCGCGCCGCAGCTACGCCGCACGCTGTTTGCAATTGAGACGGTCAATCAGCTTGATGCCACGCAGCACCCTTTTGGCAAGGCGCTGCTTGCAGCCGGTTTTTTCGGCGGACCGCTGCTTTCGGGATATCGGCTGGGGCGCGGGCAGCCGGCGGCGGCGCCTAAAGCGAGCTTTTCGAGCGCCGACTTTGCGCGCTATGAGGAGAATGCAGCGGCGGAAAAAGGCGAGTCGGACGAAGGCGAGCCGGACGATGCCTGAAGGCGATACCATCTATCGCGTCGCGCGCACGCTCCACAAGGCGCTGGCCGGGCAGGAGGTGCGGCGTTTCGAATCGGTCTATACGCCGCTATTGCGCATTGATGAAGCGTCGCCTATCGTCGGGCGCAGCGTGCAGCGGGTCGAGGCGCGCGGCAAATGGTGTCTGATTTGGCTCGGCGGGCGCGAAGGGACGACTTCTGGGCAGCGCCCGGACGGGCCGCTAGTGCTCTGCACACACCTGCGGATGAGCGGCATGTGGCACATTTATCGCGCCGGACCCACGCCGGATCGCGACGAAGCGTGGCAGCATCCGCGTCGCGACATGCGGGTGCTACTTGCGACCAAGGCCTTTGTCGCGGTGGGCTTTCGCGTGCCGGTGGCGCAGCTTTTAAACCAAGACGAGCTAGCACACCACGCCGAGCTTGGCCGCCTGGGCCCCGACCTGCTAAGCGAGTCGTTCGATGCGACAGAAGCGCTACGCCGGTTGCGGGCGCACAGCGATCGTGAGCTTGGCGAAGCGCTGCTCGATCAAAGCGCGGTCTCTGGCTTGGGCAATGTTTACAAATCCGAAGTCTGCTTTCTGCTGGGTATCGATCCCTTCACGCCAATCGCGCAGGTGCCAGATGAAGCGCTGCAGCGGGCGCTTTGTATCGGGCAGCGGCTGCTGCGTGCGAACAGCCGGCCCGCCGGGTCTGTAGTGACCTTTACCGGACTGCGCCGCACCACCTCCGCCATGGCCCCTGACGAGCGGCTTTGGGTCTACGGTCGCGGCGCCAAAGCCTGCCGGCGCTGCGGCTTTGCGATTTGCGAGGCGCGGCAGGGCGATTTTGCGCGAGTGACTTTTTATTGTCCGCAGTGCCAAAAAGGAGGGGGGAAATAGGTTCCCATCACGAGTTCATTTTTGGCCTGACTGCACTTTACGGTACAAAATGCGACGGGATGCCTTTTTTCCACGGCCGGTTGCGGCGGCGCAAAAACAAAATGCTCAGGAACAGAGCCGAAACGGCAGCCCAAGGCGCGCCGGCGGTGTCACCGCCAAAGAGCTGGCAGCTACAGCCATGGGTGAGGACGCCGTCCATATTGGTCGTTTTGGCCTGGCAGGTGCCGGCCCACGGCGTGCACATCGTCCCTTCCGGACATTGAATCAGATTGCTCGCGCAAGGATCATCGACGCACTGGCCGTTCACGCAGCCGCGTGGCGCCAGGCACTTAGGCCGCAGGTTGGCGCAGGCGGGATCGGGTTCGCACTTTTGCGTGCTCTGATTGCACAAGGTGCCGGGGGCGCAGGGGGCGCCACAGGGATCGCTTTTGCAGGTGCCGCGATCACAATGCGTGCCAGCGGCGCACGGTGTCGCGCAGCTATCGACACAAACTCCGGCGCTTGTGCCATCGGTGTAGCAGAACTGCGGAGCGCTGCATGTAACCCCTGCGCAAGGATCGGGTTTGCACATGGCAGCGACACACTTATCCGTAGCATTCACGCAGCCCATGCCGTAGCAGCTATCGTCACAAAGCGATCCGCCGGCATCGCCGCTGATGGTGGTTAGAATCTTATCGAGCGCGGTGACGAGTGCGGCGCTGCTATCGGCGCGATAGTAGTGATAGGTCGGATCGCCACTTGGTACTCCGCCAGCGTCGGCCATCTGGTTCATGGCGTCCTGGGCGGTGCTGCTCAGTTGGCCAAATCCGACGACGAAGGTCTTAATCGGGGGCATGCTCATTTCGGCACTAGTAATCGCGGTGGTGGTTTTGAAAACATTTTCGCTACCGTTTGAGCATTCTGGCTTGCCGTCGGTAAGCAGCAGAATGTACTGACCCCGCGAGGAATCTTTGAGCTGCATTTGGCTGGCCAAGCTGCTTACCGATGCCGAGGTCGGCGTGTCGGGTACTAGGCTAGGCGGCGCGCTTTTGTTCAAAAGGTCGATGATCGCTTGCCGCGTATAATGCGCCGGCGGAATGTTCAGAGTCGCCGCGCCGCACATGCCATCCGACGGAAAGATCGAAAGCCCAATCGGCAGCACCCCGTCATATAAGTCCACAAGGCTAGTCAGCGCCGCGACGGCAATCGTATATTTGCGGTTGGCCGGATTCGACTCGACGGTGTTGCTTGGACCAGCGGGGTTTTCCAGCATCGAGCCCGAAGCATCGAGCAGGATGGTGAGGTTTGGGCACTTTGAAGACGCCTGCGCAAGCTCGGGCAAAAGCGCGAAGAGCAAAGCGGCGCTGGCGATGATCCTCGATGCAGTTTCGCGGCAATTCATGTTGTCTCCTTGCGCGTGTAGTCCACTGAAATCGTAGCATGTGTGTTCTAGCTGAGTGACAATGAGCGCTTGCCGCAGGAAGAAGCCATGAATAGGACCCTTAAGCCTGACGAGTACAAGGACTGCTTAGCCCGCACGCTGGCCTACTATGACGCGGCGGCAGAAATGTTTTGGGAGCGGACGCGTACGCACGATGTGTCGCAAAATTACGCGGCGCTTCTTGGGGCGATCGAAGGGGCTCCGCCTTTTTCTCTGCTCGACTTTGGCTGCGGTCCCGGACGGGATCTGGCCTACTTTCAGTCGCTTGGCCACGAGGCCGTAGGACTTGATGGGTCGGCGCATTTTGTGAAGATGGCTCGTTTTGCCACTGGCTGCGAGGTGCTGCATCAGGACTTTCTGAATCTGCGCTTGCCCGCATCGCGATTCGATGGCGTATTCGCGAACGCATCTTTATTCCATGTTCCGCCGCAGGAACTCGGGCGGGTTTTGTCCGCGCTGTGGCATACGCTGAAACCGCGTGGAGTCTTGTTCTGTTCGAATCCGCGCGGTTTGGACACAGAAGAGTTTTCTGCGGAACGGTATGGCGCATTTCACACGCTGGAAACCTGGCGCAAGTACATGACGTCCGCCGGTTACATAGAACTTGGGCACTACTATCGCCCTTTCGGAAAACCGCGCAGCGAACAACCATGGCTCGCGACAGTTTGGCGAAAAGAAGACCGCGCACCGTAAGCAGTGAACGATCCATTCCCAAGTGCTTTCGGGTTTGCGCGGGGCCCTGGTTTTTGTCCGCACGCCGAGCGATGAAGTGCGGACAGGAATCTACACTTTCTCGACGAAACTAATTTTGGCGGGCTGGCTGTCATTGATACGTTTTCCGTCGAGAAATCAGGTGCTTATGATAGCTGCGGACAAATCAGGAACAATCTCCAACTGGTGAGATGTGAGTCGAAAGCAGCCTCTATACAACAGGGCAAGCCGAGCGCCGCCAAACGGCGATAAGCAGCGACGCCATCCGAAGGGACGGCCGTTTACTTGAATATGGTATTCTGACCATGACACACATGGTAAAAGAGATGAAGATTGGCACCCATCTGGTGCGCATCGATGGGGATACTGTGCTTACGCGCTATGTGGGCGTTCCGAAATACGAGGACGTCTGCAACATCCATGCGGAGTTTGATCGGGTGCTAAACGAGCATGGGCGGCTGTTTGTAATCAACGACATGCATCAAAGCGGTCTGCCCACAGCCGAGACCCGCAAGTTCATCGCTACTTGGGGGGCGACCCATGCGATCGCGGGCGTCGCCAGTTTCGGTGCCAGTATAGCGATCCGGGCGTTGCATGCGCTCATCTTTCGTGCCATGGCGCTCGTCGGAAAAAAACCCACGATCGAGGCCGTACACTGCGACAACGAAGCCGATGCCTTCGCCTGGATAGCGGCCCGGCGCAGCCACCTGCGCTAGGGCTCTGGTGTCAAACTCTCGTCGAGGCACTGAATCATTAGGGCTGCTGCGGACAAATTTTGGACAAACCCGATGGGTCAAAAAAAGGATGCGCCATCAAAGCTGCGCGCTTTCGAGCCACTGCGGATTGGCCGCGGTGCCGTCGAACTGGGCGCTGGTCTTGAAGCGTTCGAAGACGCCGCCCTTCGCCACAGCCGCGGTCTTTTGCAAAAGCGCCGCGCGTTCCGCTTCGCTCATCGGTTTTTGCGGCATGCACAGCGCCAGCGCCTGCTCCAGCACGCCGACCGAATCGCAGCCGGCCCCAAGTACATCGCGCCAAGCAGCAGAGTCCGCTTCATGAATTTGCAAAATAGGAATTCCACTTCTCAAAACATGCTTACATTTCGCACATGGCCCGCCGCTTGTTACACTCCGCTGCGCCGCCCAAAGCCGCGCCCTCGGCTGGCGATGCGCTTCGGCATTTTCACCCCGCTGTGCAAAGCTGGTTAGGCCATGCCTTTGGTGCACCGACCGAGCCGCAGCAGCAGGGCTGGGCGGCGATTGCTCGCGGTGAATCGACGCTGATTTTGGCCCCGACCGGCAGCGGCAAGACGCTGGCGGCGTTTTTGTACTGCCTGAATCGCCTGCTTTTCGAGCCGCGTCCCGAGCCAGCGCGGCGCTGCCGCATTCTTTATATCTCGCCTATAAAAGCCCTGGCGGTCGATATCGAGCGCAACCTGCGCGCGCCGCTTATCGGCATCGCCCACGTCGCCGCTGGCCTTGGCGTGGCCATCACCCAGCCCGAGATTCGCGTCCGCACCGGCGACACGCCTTCGCGCGAGCGGGCGCAGTTTCTGCGCCGCCCTTCGGACATCCTGATTACCACGCCCGAGTCGCTGTTTCTGCTGCTCAGCTCATCGGCGCGCACTCTGCTTGGCGGCGTCGATACGGTCATCATCGATGAGATTCACACCCTGGCCGGCAACAAACGCGGCGCCCACCTTTGCCTGTCGCTTGAGCGGCTGGCCCTTTTGTGCGGCCGCCAGCCGCAGCGCATCGGGCTTTCTGCGACCGCTCGTCCCGTCGACGAAGTGGCGCATTTTTTGGGTGGGGTGCAGGACGTCACAAAAAGCGAAGCGGACACAAAAGATGGCGACCCGGCGAGCGCCTCGAGTTTTCGTCCGATCACCATCGTCAAGTCGAGCCCGGTGCGCAATCTCGATTTGCGCATTCAGGTTCCGGTCGAAGATATGGCGCGCCTCGACAGCTTCGAAGAGCTGCCAAGCGGCTCGGCGGCACAAGGACCGCGGCGGCCTTCCAGCTTTTTGGCGCTGCAGCCGCAGCTCCTTGCACTGATTCGCGCCCACCGTACGACGCTGCTTTTTGTCAACAGCCGGCGTGTCGCCGAACGGCTGGCCGCAGCGCTCAACGATCTGGATGCCGAAGCGGCGATTGCGGCTGGTCAGCCGCCGCCGCCGCCGCTCGTTCGCGCCCACCACGGCTCGCTCGCCTACAAGCAGCGGCAAGAGATCGAAGACGCGCTGAAACTCGGTCAGCTTCGCGGCCTCGTCGCTACTTCTTCGCTCGAACTTGGCATCGACATGGGCGCGGTCGATCTGGTGGTGCAGATCGAGTCGCCGCCTTCTTTGGCCAGCGGCCTGCAACGCATCGGCCGCGCCAGCCATCAGGTCGGCGGTACGTCCAAAGGCATCATTTTTCCGCGTTATCGCGCCGACCTTTTGCCATGCGCCGCGGCGGCGCGCGCCATGCATGCCGGACGCGTCGAAGCGACGCGCATTTCGCGTTCGCCGCTAGATGTGCTGGCGCAGCAAATCGTCGCCGCGGTGGCCACCGATGTGCAATCCGCCGACACGCTTTATCGTTTGGTGCGCGGTGCTGCGCCGTTTGCCGAGCTGTCGCGCGCCGCCTTCGACGGCGTGCTCGATCTGCTGTCCGGCCGCTACCCCTCCGATGAGTTCGCCGAGCTCAAGCCGCGTCTGACCTGGGATCGCGCCACCGGCCGCCTTATGCCCCGCGAGGGCGCGCTGCGCCTGGCCATCGTCAACGGCGGCACCATTCCCGATCGAGGCCTTTATGGAGTCTTTTTGGCCACCGCTCAAAGCAGCAGCGGCCGACCGAGCAGCCGCGTCGGCGAGCTTGACGAAGAAATGGTCTTTGAAAGCCGCCCCGGCGACACATTTCTTTTGGGCGCCAGCACTTGGCGCATCGAAGAAATCACGCACGATCGGGTCCTTGTCACACCGGCGCCCGGCGAGCCGGGCAAGATGCCGTTTTGGCGCGGCGACGCACCGGGGCGACCGCTTGAATTTGGCGAAGAGATCGGCCAGCTTTGCCGCGAGCTGCGCGAGCTGCCGCCGCCCGCTGCGCTGGCCAAGCTTATCGCCGAGCACGATCTGGACGAGCAGGCGGCGCAGAACCTGCTGCGCTATCTGGACGAGCAAGTCGCCGCGACGCGGGTGCTGCCCGACGATCGCAACATCGTCATCGAGCGCTATCGCGATGAGCTTGGCGATTTGCGGCTGTGCGTGATGACGCCGCTTGGCGGCCGTGTGCATGCTCCGTGGTGTTTGGCCGCAGTGGCCAAGCTGCGCCAGCGGCTGGGCTACGATCCGGAGTCGATGTGGACCGACGACGGCTTTGTCATCCGCTTGCCCGAAAGCGAAGCCGTGCCAGAGGCCGAGGAACTGCTTCCCGAGGTCGAGGAGGTCGAAGCGCTGGTTATGCAGCAGCTTGGCGCGTCGTCGCTTTTGGCTGCCAAGTTTCGCGAGGCGGCGGCGCGGGCGCTGCTTTTGCCGCGGCGCAAACCGGGGACGCGCGCTCCGCTGTGGCATCAGCGCAAGCGCGCCTTCGATCTGCTGAAGGTCGCGGCGCAATACCCCAGCTTTCCCATTATGCTTGAAGCCTATCGTGAATGCCTGCGCGAGGTTTTCGACCTGCCGGCGCTTTCCGCCGTGCTGCGCAAACTGCGGCGGCGCGAGCTGCAGGTCACCACCGTTGACACCAAGCGCCCTTCGCCCTTTGCGGCGGCGCTGCTTTTTTCCTATGTCGCGCAGTACATCTATGAAGGCGACGCGCCGCTTGCTGAAAAGCGCGCTCAGGCGCTGTCGATTGACCTTGAACGCCTGCGCGAGCTGCTTGGCACGACCGATTTGCGCGAGCTCTTAGACGCCGCGGCGATCGAAGAGGTCGCGGCCGAGCTGCAAGTATTGCCGCGCAGCGAAGCGGACGGCAACGGCGAAACCATGCGCTTTGCCATCAAAAGCGCCGACGCGCTGCACGATTTGCTGCTGCGCATCGGCGATCTTGACGAAGCAGAGATTGCGCTGCGCTGTGCCGACGGCGCCGAGCAGGCCGCGGCGCTTTTGCAAGAGCTTTTGACGGCGCGGCGCGTTGTGCGCCTGGCGATTGCTTCTGAGCAGCGCTACATCGCGGTCGAAGATGCGGCGCGCTATCGTGATGCGCTGGGGGCGCCGCTGCCGCGCGGTCTGCCCGAATCGCTTTTGACCGCGACGACCGAGCCGCTGCTTGGCCTGTGTCGGCGCTACGCGCGCACGCACGGGCCCTTTACCGCGCCCGAGCTTGCGGCGCGCTTCGCCCTGCCGCTAGCGACCGTCGAGCTGCAACTGCGCAAGCTGTGCGAAGACGGGCGCCTTCTTGAAGGCGAGTTTCGTCCGCAAGGGCTATCGCGTGAGTTCTGCGAGCTTGAAGTGCTGCAGAAGATACGCCGCAAGTCACTGGCCAAGCTGCGTCGAGAGGTCGAGCCGGCTCCAGCGCGGGCGCTCGGACGCCTTTATACGCACTGGCAAGGGGTGCGCCGCCCGCGACGCGGACTTGATGCGCTGCTTGATGTCATTCAATCGCTACAGGGCGCGCCGCTTATCGCTTCGACGCTTGAAAGCGAAGTGCTGCTCGCGCGGATTACGGAGTATCGTTCGGCGGATCTCGATACGCTTATCGCGGCGGGCGAGATTGTCTGGGTGGGGCTGTCGCCGCTTGGCGAATATGACGGCCGGATCATGCTTGGGCTGGCCGAAAAGCTCGACCTGCTAGTGCCGTCCGAGTCGCGGCGCGGCAAGTTCGAGCTGTCGCCGCGGGCTCAGGCGATCCTTAACCACTTGCAGCAGCACGGTGCGTCGTTTTTCGCGCCGCTGCACGACGCGGCGGGCGGCGGATTTACCGGCGATACGGTGCGCACCCTGTGGGATCTCGTCTGGCAGGGGCTTATCACCAATGACACCTTCGCGGTGCTGCGGGCGCTGCAGCAGGGCGAGCGGGCGCTTGGGCAAAGCGCACACGGCCGGCAGGCGCGCGAGTCGACTTTCGCGGCACCGCAAGGCTTTCGTTCGCGGCGCACCAGTTGCCCGCCGGCTGCGCAGGGGCGCTGGGCGCTGGTGCACCCGCCGATTTTGCCGATGGCCGACTCGTCAGCGTCCTGTGCGGCACTGGCGCAGCAGCTTTTGGCACGTTACGGGGTGCTGACGCGCGAAGCGGTGGCGTCCGAAGAGCCAAGCGGCGGCTTTGGCGCGGTCTATCCCGCCCTCAAGGCGCTGGAGGAAAGCGGGCGCGTGCGGCGCGGTCTGTTTATTGCCGGCCTTGGCGCCACGCAGTTCGCGCTGCCGCCGGCCATCGAGCTTTTGCGCACGCTGCGCGAAGAGCCGCTAGAGCCCGAGGTGGTGCGGCTGTCGGCGGTTGATCCAGCAAACCCGTACGGCGCAGCGCTGCGCTGGCCGACGCCGCCCGACGACAGGCCGGCTGCCGACCCGGCGGCTTTGGCCGAAGATGGCGAAAAAGCGGGCCGCACGCTGAGTCGCAGCGCCGGCAGCAGCGTTATCCTGGTCGATGGCGCGCTGGCCGCGTATTGGCGCCGCCGCAGCCCCGATCTGGTGCTGTTTTTGCCCGAAGATGAACCGGCGCGCAGTCGCGTCGCCACCGCAGTGGCGCGCAAGCTGGCGGAGGTCGGGGCGGCCGCGCCGCAGCTACGCCGCACGCTGTTTGCAATTGAGACGGTCAATCAGCTTGATGCCACGCAGCACCCTTTTGGCAAGGCGCTGCTTGCAGCCGGTTTTTTCGGCGGACCGCTGCTTTCGGGATATCGGCTGGGGCGCGGGCAGCCGGCGGCGGCGCCTAAAGCGAGCTTTTCGAGCGCCGACTTTGCGCGCTATGAGGAGAATGCAGCGGCGGAAAAAGGCGAGTCGGACGAAGGCGAGCCGGACGATGCCTGAAGGCGATACCATCTATCGCGTCGCGCGCACGCTCCACAAGGCGCTGGCCGGGCAGGAGGTGCGGCGTTTCGAATCGGTCTATACGCCGCTATTGCGCATTGATGAAGCGTCGCCTATCGTCGGGCGCAGCGTGCAGCGGGTCGAGGCGCGCGGCAAATGGTGTCTGATTTGGCTCGGCGGGCGCGAAGGGACGACTTCTGGGCAGCGCCCGGACGGGCCGCTAGTGCTCTGCACACACCTGCGGATGAGCGGCATGTGGCACATTTATCGCGCCGGACCCACGCCGGATCGCGACGAAGCGTGGCAGCATCCGCGTCGCGACATGCGGGTGCTACTTGCGACCAAGGCCTTTGTCGCGGTGGGCTTTCGCGTGCCGGTGGCGCAGCTTTTAAACCAAGACGAGCTAGCACACCACGCCGAGCTTGGCCGCCTGGGCCCCGACCTGCTAAGCGAGTCGTTCGATGCGACAGAAGCGCTACGCCGGTTGCGGGCGCACAGCGATCGTGAGCTTGGCGAAGCGCTGCTCGATCAAAGCGCGGTCTCTGGCTTGGGCAATGTTTACAAATCCGAAGTCTGCTTTCTGCTGGGTATCGATCCCTTCACGCCAATCGCGCAGGTGCCAGATGAAGCGCTGCAGCGGGCGCTTTGTATCGGGCAGCGGCTGCTGCGTGCGAACAGCCGGCCCGCCGGGTCTGTAGTGACCTTTACCGGACTGCGCCGCACCACCTCCGCCATGGCCCCTGACGAGCGGCTTTGGGTCTACGGTCGCGGCGCCAAAGCCTGCCGGCGCTGCGGCTTTGCGATTTGCGAGGCGCGGCAGGGCGATTTTGCGCGAGTGACTTTTTATTGTCCGCAGTGCCAAAAAGGAGGGGGGAAATAGGTTCCCATCACGAGTTCATTTTTGGCCTGACTGCACTTTACGGTACAAAATGCGACGGGATGCCTTTTTTCCACGGCCGGTTGCGGCGGCGCAAAAACAAAATGCTCAGGAACAGAGCCGAAACGGCAGCCCAAGGCGCGCCGGCGGTGTCACCGCCAAAGAGCTGGCAGCTACAGCCATGGGTGAGGACGCCGTCCATATTGGTCGTTTTGGCCTGGCAGGTGCCGGCCCACGGCGTGCACATCGTCCCTTCCGGACATTGAATCAGATTGCTCGCGCAAGGATCATCGACGCACTGGCCGTTCACGCAGCCGCGTGGCGCCAGGCACTTAGGCCGCAGGTTGGCGCAGGCGGGATCGGGTTCGCACTTTTGCGTGCTCTGATTGCACAAGGTGCCGGGGGCGCAGGGGGCGCCACAGGGATCGCTTTTGCAGGTGCCGCGATCACAATGCGTGCCAGCGGCGCACGGTGTCGCGCAGCTATCGACACAAACTCCGGCGCTTGTGCCATCGGTGTAGCAGAACTGCGGAGCGCTGCATGTAACCCCTGCGCAAGGATCGGGTTTGCACATGGCAGCGACACACTTATCCGTAGCATTCACGCAGCCCATGCCGTAGCAGCTATCGTCACAAAGCGATCCGCCGGCATCGCCGCTGATGGTGGTTAGAATCTTATCGAGCGCGGTGACGAGTGCGGCGCTGCTATCGGCGCGATAGTAGTGATAGGTCGGATCGCCACTTGGTACTCCGCCAGCGTCGGCCATCTGGTTCATGGCGTCCTGGGCGGTGCTGCTCAGTTGGCCAAATCCGACGACGAAGGTCTTAATCGGGGGCATGCTCATTTCGGCACTAGTAATCGCGGTGGTGGTTTTGAAAACATTTTCGCTACCGTTTGAGCATTCTGGCTTGCCGTCGGTAAGCAGCAGAATGTACTGACCCCGCGAGGAATCTTTGAGCTGCATTTGGCTGGCCAAGCTGCTTACCGATGCCGAGGTCGGCGTGTCGGGTACTAGGCTAGGCGGCGCGCTTTTGTTCAAAAGGTCGATGATCGCTTGCCGCGTATAATGCGCCGGCGGAATGTTCAGAGTCGCCGCGCCGCACATGCCATCCGACGGAAAGATCGAAAGCCCAATCGGCAGCACCCCGTCATATAAGTCCACAAGGCTAGTCAGCGCCGCGACGGCAATCGTATATTTGCGGTTGGCCGGATTCGACTCGACGGTGTTGCTTGGACCAGCGGGGTTTTCCAGCATCGAGCCCGAAGCATCGAGCAGGATGGTGAGGTTTGGGCACTTTGAAGACGCCTGCGCAAGCTCGGGCAAAAGCGCGAAGAGCAAAGCGGCGCTGGCGATGATCCTCGATGCAGTTTCGCGGCAATTCATGTTGTCTCCTTGCGCGTGTAGTCCACTGAAATCGTAGCATGTGTGTTCTAGCTGAGTGACAATGAGCGCTTGCCGCAGGAAGAAGCCATGAATAGGACCCTTAAGCCTGACGAGTACAAGGACTGCTTAGCCCGCACGCTGGCCTACTATGACGCGGCGGCAGAAATGTTTTGGGAGCGGACGCGTACGCACGATGTGTCGCAAAATTACGCGGCGCTTCTTGGGGCGATCGAAGGGGCTCCGCCTTTTTCTCTGCTCGACTTTGGCTGCGGTCCCGGACGGGATCTGGCCTACTTTCAGTCGCTTGGCCACGAGGCCGTAGGACTTGATGGGTCGGCGCATTTTGTGAAGATGGCTCGTTTTGCCACTGGCTGCGAGGTGCTGCATCAGGACTTTCTGAATCTGCGCTTGCCCGCATCGCGATTCGATGGCGTATTCGCGAACGCATCTTTATTCCATGTTCCGCCGCAGGAACTCGGGCGGGTTTTGTCCGCGCTGTGGCATACGCTGAAACCGCGTGGAGTCTTGTTCTGTTCGAATCCGCGCGGTTTGGACACAGAAGAGTTTTCTGCGGAACGGTATGGCGCATTTCACACGCTGGAAACCTGGCGCAAGTACATGACGTCCGCCGGTTACATAGAACTTGGGCACTACTATCGCCCTTTCGGAAAACCGCGCAGCGAACAACCATGGCTCGCGACAGTTTGGCGAAAAGAAGACCGCGCACCGTAAGCAGTGAACGATCCATTCCCAAGTGCTTTCGGGTTTGCGCGGGGCCCTGGTTTTTGTCCGCACGCCGAGCGATGAAGTGCGGACAGGAATCTACACTTTCTCGACGAAACTAATTTTGGCGGGCTAAAAGACGGGTCTGAGGTGGATATGGCGCGAAATGCTGAGGCTTT
>CAYWPR010000108.1:9843-18055 GCA_964460115.1 uncultured Myxococcales bacterium | reverse complement strand
GATTCATCGACGACGCGTTCTTTCAGCGGAATGATGGCGTTGTCGGTGATGGTGATGTGCTCGGGGCAGACTTCGGTGCAGCACTTGGTGATGTTGCAATAGCCGATTCCCAGATCCTCTTTCAAATGGGACAGGCGATCGGCCTGGTCCATCGGGTGCATTTCAAGTCCGGCGACGCGCACCATAAAGCGCGGTCCGCCAAAATTCGACTCGTGGTGATCGCGCAGTACGTGACAGACGTCCTGGCACAAAAAGCACTCGATGCATTTGCGAAACTCTTGGACGCGGTCGATTTCGTACTGATAGACCCGCCACTCGCCATCCGGGCCTTTGGGCTTGGGGCGAAACGGCGTGATCTTCTTATTGACCCTGTAATTCCACGACACATCGGTAACCAGGTCTTTGATGTGCGGAAAGGTCTTCATCGGCTTAATGACCACCGGCCCTCCATCGGCAGTCTTTATGGCGTCGGACATGCGGGTCATGCACATAAGGCGCGGCTTGCCGTTGATTTCCGCACTGCACGATCCGCACTTGCCGGCCTTGCAGTTCCATCGGCAGGCCAGATCCGGCGCCATCGAGGCTTGAATCTGATGCACAGCGTCTAGAACCACCATGCCCTCAGACAGCTCGATATTATAGTCCACAAGCTCGCCACTTTCGCTGTCGCCGCGGTAGACCTTGAGGGTGACCTTTTTGCTCATGACTGGTTATGCCTTTTTCTCATCAAGGACCAGCGTTTTTAGTTCGTCCGGCAGTTCGGGCAGAGGAGATTTTTCCAGCACCATTTCGCCGCTCGTTCCACGGCGCAGGATGTTATTCCATTTGCCTTCTTGTGCGTCGGTCGCCTGATAATCGATGCGCATGTGCGCGCCACGGCTTTCTCTGCGGGTCAGTGCCGCGCGAGTTAGCGCCTCCGCACAGATTAACAGGTTGTTGAGGTCTAAAACCTGATGCCAGCCGGGGTTATAGCGGCAGTCGCCGACCACGGCAGCGTGCTTGGCGCGCTCTTTGAGCTTGGCGAGGTCTTCCATCGCTTTTACAAGCTCATGCTCAACGCGGGCAATGCCGACGTTGGCTTCCATCGTCGTTTGCAAATCATAGGTGATGGTGAACGCGTTCTCGTTTTGCGGCCGATCGAACGGTTCGTACATTTCTTTGATCACCGATTCGATCTGCTGCTCGTCCACCGCAGGCAGCTTCGCGGTGCTTTGCGCGAATTTCGATGCGCCTAGGCCGGCACGGCGTCCAAAAACTAGGAGGTCGGACAGCGAGTTGCCGCCCAGACGATTGGCCCCGTGCAGTCCGCCGGCCACTTCGCCCGCGGCAAAAAGACCGGGGACCGAAGACATTTGGCTTTCCGGATCGACGCGAACGCCGCCCATGATGTAGTGGGCGGTCGGGCCGACTTCCATCGGTTCTTTGGTGATGTCGATGCCGCCAAGTTCTTTGAACTGGTGATACATAGACGGCAGCTTCTTTTTGATATCGTCGGCCGAGCGGCGCGAAGCGATATCCAAAAAGGCGCCGCCGTGCGGACTGCCGCGACCTTCTTTGACTTGGCGCACGATAGCGCGGGCAACGACATCGCGCGTGAGCAGTTCCGGAGGGCGTCTGGCCCCTTCGACTTTTTTCAACCAGCGATCGGCTTCGGCTTCATCGGCGGCGGTATCGGCTTTGAACATGTCCGGAATCTCACTGAACATGAACCGCTCGCCCTTGCTGTTGCGCAAAACACCGCCTTCACCGCGCACCCCTTCGGTGACGAGGATGCCGCGCACCGATGGCGGCCACACCATGCCGGTGGGGTGAAACTGCATGAACTCCATGTCGATAAGGTCGGCGCCGGCCAGGTAGCCGAGCGCGTGGCCATCGCCGGTATACTCCCAGGAATTGCTGGTGACGCGAAAGCAACGACCTATACCGCCTGTGGCCAGCACCACGCACTTGGCACGAAAGACAATCGGCCGTCCTGATTCTCGCCAGTAACCGACCGCTCCGGCAATCGCATCGCCATCTTTAAGCAGTCGATAGATTGTGCACTCCATATGCACGTTGATTTTTTTTTCGACGGTGCGGTCCTGAAGGGTGCGAATCATCTCCAGGCCAGTGCGATCGCCGACGTGGGCCAGCCGCGGATACTTGTGTCCGCCGAAGTTGCGCTGAAGAATCTTGCCATCGGGCGTGCGATCAAAGACCGCTCCCCAAGTTTCCAGCTCGCGCACGCGTTCGGGGGCCTCTTGCGCATGAAGCTGAGCCATGCGCCAGTGGTTTAAAAACTTGCCGCCGCGCATCGTGTCGCGAAAATGCACCTGCCAGTTGTCGCGCGTGTCGACATTGGCCAGCGCCGCCGCCATGCCACCTTCGGCCATGACAGTGTGCGCTTTGCCCAAAAGCGACTTGCAAACCAGGCCGGTGCGCACCCCGGATTCCGAGGCTTCGACAGCAGCACGCAAGCCGGCACCGCCGGCACCGATTACCAGAACATCGTATTCGTGGGTTTCGTAGGGAAGTTTCATGGTCAGGCTACGCGCCTCATTAAAAGATGCGGATGTCGGTGATGACGTTCATGGCGCAGAGCCGAATATACAAATCGGTCAGCGCGACGGAAAACAAGCTGATCCACGCCCAAAGCATATGGCGGCCGGTCAGCCAACTGATGCCGCGCCAAGCGGCATGGCGCTGCTTGCCAAAGGCCAAGCAGCTAAAACAGTCGTGCTTGCCGCCGATAAGATGGCGGAACGAGTGACAACTGAACGTATAAAGTCCCAGCAAAGTGGCGTTTACTAGCATGACGAGCGAGCCGACCCCGATGCCGAACTGGCCGTCCCAGATGAAAGCTTCAACGACGTCCTTGGCATTGATGGCCCAAAAGAAGATGGCGATATATAGGAAAAAGCGGTGCAGGTTCTGCAGGATGAAGGGAAAAGCCCGCTCGCCGCGATAGCCGGTTCCTTTGCCTTCACCGACCGCACAAGCCGGTGGATCAAAGAAAAAGGCGCGATAGTAAGCCTTACGATAGTAGTAGCAGGTCGCGCGCAGTCCGCCGGGGATCCATAGAACTAGAAACGCCGGCGACAGCCAGGCCAGCCAATCCGGAACCCATTCTGGGTTAATAAACGTCGAGTAAAACGGTGACAGATAGGGACCGAATTTGTGAAATCCCGGCCCCACGCCCTGAAGCGCCACCCACAGGGCATAGACGGTAAATCCGCCAAGCACCAGGGCGGTCATAAGTGGTCCGACCCACCAGCTGTCTTTGCGATCTGAGGCACCGAGGCTCAGGGTGACCAATCCTTGGGGGCGAATCATCTGTCTGTCTCCATGTTCAATACCTACGATGTAGGGCCAGAATGAAAGGCCCCTAAATAGAGTCGGAGCCGTGCACTGTTGTCAAGCGCTTCCGCTCAGGGAAGTGCAGGAAATCCGCCCTTGCGCGGATCAGAGGCGGCGCTAAAGGGGCGCGCTGCGCCCGGCTGAAACAGGACTGCTTGCACGGCGGTTTCCAAGTAGCGCGAACCAACCACAAGCTTATGTCCGCGCTGCTGCAAGCTGCTGCGCACATCGGCTGGCACATCGGGCTCGACCTCTACCGTTTCGGGAATAAATTGGGCATGTAGCCGCGGCATGGACACCGCGGCTTCGACACTCATCTGAAAATCGATGACGTTTACGACGGTTTGCACCACGCCCGTGACAATGGTTGGTCCGCCGGATCCGCCGACGCAAAGCACGCGCCCGTCCGGCGCCACCGCGATAAGCGGCGACATGCTGGAGGCCGGTCGCTTGCCAGGCGCCACTGAATTGGCGCTGCCGCTGACCAAATCAAAGGCATTGGGTTTGTGCGGCGCCGCGGCGAAGTCGTCCATCTCATTATTTAGCAGCACGCCGCTGCCTCCGGCGACCAGGCGGGCGCCAAAATATAGATTCACGGTGGTGGTCAGCGCCGCTGCATTGCCCTGTTTATCGATGACGCAAATGTGTGAGGTGCCGTGATCGTGGGGCGGCAGCTCCGGCGCCTTGGGCGCTGCCAAGGGGCGACCATATAGCTCCTTAGGTTGCACGCGATCGGCTTGTACAGTGGCCGCACGCTGCTTGGCATAACTTTGGCTTGCGAGCTCATCGGTAGGAACTTGGTCAAAGGCCGGATCGCCGTGATAGCGAACCCGATCGGCAAAGGAGTGTTTGAATGCCTCAATGATTTCGTGATGGGTGGCTGCGGCGCCGCTCCCTTGCGAAAAAGGCCGCCGCGCATCAAGAATCTGCAGCGCTTCTATGGCGGTAATGCCGCCGGCGGGCGGCGGGGCCGTATAAAGCCGCCAGCCGGCGTACTTGCCTTCTAGCGGCAGCCGCTTTTGTACCTGATAGCTGCGCAAATCCTCGGCATTGAGAATCCCGTCCGCTGCCGCGACGGCGCGTACGATGTCGTCGCCAATAGATGTCCGCTGGGCAGCACCGACTGCGGCGGCGCTGGTTTTGTAAAAGGCCGAAAATCCTTCGCGGCCCAGAGTGTCCAGCGTCTTGGCCAGATCGGGGCGTCGCCAGACTTCGCCCAAAATTAGCGCTGCGCCGCTTGGGGAAAGCACTTTGCGCAAAGGATCGCCAGGCGGCAGCTTGGGTACCACCTGGGCCGCGGCTTTGGCCAGATGCGGACCGACTGGAAATCCCTCGCGCGCCAGCCGCACCGCTGGGCGTACCACTTGCGCTGCGCTCATCGTGCCAAATTCGCGCAGCGCCAGGGCGAAGCCAGCCGCCTCGCCCGGTACGGCAACCGCCAAGCCTCCGTGTCGAGAGCGCTCACTGACCACCTGCTCGGTGCGCGAGTCGACAAACATGTCAGGCCGCGCTTGCTTGGGAGCGACTTCGCGAAAATCGAGCACGGCCGTCGAACCATCGGCGCGTCTAAACACCAGAAAACCGCCACCGCCGAGTCCCGAACCCGCGGGCTGGACGACTCCCAGAGCCAGGGCGGTAGCCACCGCCGCATCGACGGCATTGCCGCCCTGTGCCAGAATTTCGGCGCCGGCGCGCGAAGCCAGTTCATGATCAGCAGCCACGGCTCCGGCCCGCCCGGACGCGGGTTCGCGGTAGGCGGCATGCGCGCTTTGCACACATGGCCAGCCCTTCCCCCGAATATCACCGAGCTCAAAAGCGAAAGCCGCAATTCCCCAAAAGACCAGCACAGCTGCCGTCCTCATGATGGGGATGTCGACGAAGATGCTACCCGAATCTCGAACCGAGATGCCGATGCGGACTCGGCGTAGCATTTCACGAATCTGACAACTCAGCAGAAAAATCGCAGTCATGGTATTGTTTTTCATCATATCTCTGAAAGTTGCTCGGCAGCAGGGTCCAGTGAGCATCTTGGCGAGCGTTTTGACCCGAACAGGGATCGATATACCTACCGATTCAGCGATGAGCGAGATCAAAGATGTCAACGTCTGAGAACCAGAAAGGGACCAAAAACCCCATCACGCTGAAAATCAAGTTCAAAAGTGGCAGCATCGAGCAGTTTATCGAGCGCTACTCTGTGGACGTCAGCCGTGGCGGGATTTTCATTCGGACCAAGGAGCCATTGGCGGTTGGCACCCCTTTGCGGTTTGAATTTCAGCTTCAAGACGGAACGCCGCTTATCGGTGGCGATGGAACCGTCGTCTGGAACCGCACCGCCGATGCCAGCCGGCCCAGCGTCGTTCCGGGGATGGGAGTACGCTTTGACAAGCTTACCCCCGATAGCCAGCGCGTTCTGGAACGCATCCTCAGCGACAAAGAAAAGCTGCCCAACACCCAGATGGAGTCGCGCTTTGATGCCGGGGTGCGGGCTTCGATGGCCAATACGCCTGAGCCGACGGCCAGCGAAGAAACGCCCAAGGGCAGCATGTTCGGCGATGAACCCACCCGTGCCATGGCTGCCGATCAGGTCAATAAGTTGGCCGAGGCCATGCAGCGCGGCAGTACCGAGGAAGATCAGCCGACGCGCAATGTTGCTAGCTCGGATTTGTCGGATGAAATTCGCAAGCTAACGGGCGCTTCCAGCGAGGGAAGCGGCAATCTTCCGGCCATTCCAACCGCCGGGTTGTCGGCTGCCGCAAAGATGGAACCGATGCGCAGCCCCGTGGGCAGCCCGATGATGCGCAGCACTCTGCTTGGGCAGGGATTTGGCCTGGCCCCCGCGTTGAGTTCGCCGGTTTCGATTTCGCCCTCCGCTGGACTGCCGCGGCCCCTTAGTATTGAGCCATCGCGCAAAGAACCTTCGGGCAGCGTCCCGGCCGCAAACATTGAGGTAGCGGCCAATTCTTTGGAATCTGCGATCACTCCGGTAAAGTCCGCCGAAGTTGCAGCGCGGGTTGCTGACAGCCAGCGAACCCCAGCCAATTCGCCTGAATCGGCTTTGCCGGCAATAAGCGGGCCCCAGCTGGCCGCGCTTTCCATCTCAGCCCCGGCGAGCCATTTTGGCAAGGTCGAGATTCCCGAGCCGACTCCTTATCAATCGCATTCCGGTCACGTCAGCCTACCTCCCAAGCTTGAGGCTGAGCCTTTGGACCAAGCCCGTCCACTCTTGCCGGTAGGAACCCCGGCGCCAAGTGGCGGCTCCTCCAAAGGGCTATTTATGGGCGTTGGTTTGCTAGTGGTGCTTGTGGCCGCGGTCGGCTACTTCACGCTGGTCGCACCGAAACTAAACCAGCCCGAAAATAAGAATCCGCCGACCGAAACAGTGCCGCCACAGCCGCTGGCGCCGCCGCCGGCGCCGCCGCCGGTTGTGCTGATTCCGGAAAAACCGGCCAGCCTGCAAGGACCGGATTTTAAAGGCGAAAAGCCGAGCAAAGCTGGCAACTCCGCGACTGGCGATGGGCCAGAGTTAATTTCCGAGCCGGCCGGGGCACAAGTAGAGCTTGCCGGCAAGGCCATCGGTACCACGCCGCTGAAGCTGCCCAGTTTGGCACCCGGCAAATTCTATGATTTGAAAGTGACCCTGCGCGGCTATCAAGAAACTCGTCAGAAGATTAAGGCGGGTGATGATGCCAAAAATATTCAGATCAAACTTTTGCCGATAGAAAGACAGGTCGAAATCCTTTCGACGCCGAAAGGGTCGGACGTCTACTTGGATGGGAAAAAAATCGGGCGCACGCCCTGGATTATTCGCAAAGTCGACCTTAGCAAAGCCATCAGCGTCGAGATTCGCCATTCCGGGTTTGAGACTTGGACTCACAATCTGTCGGATGCTGAAGCTTTCGTGCTGCGCAATAAAAAAGAAGTGCTGACCCTCAATGCGACGCTAGAGCCAGCTTCGAGCAAAAGCGGTAGCCGCTCCGGCAAAAAAGGTCACGATTCGTCGACGCCTGGATCGGGCCAAGATGCAAGCAAGCCTGGGTCTGAGCCAAGCAAGCCCGCGACCGAGCCAGCCGAGCCGACCAAAGCTGCGGCCGATTCGGCCAAACCGGCTGCTGAGCCCGAAGGCACTGAGAACGCCAAGCCTGCTGCCCCCTGAGCACGTCTTCGCCACAGCATAAAACCCGCCTTTAGACTGCGCCGTTCGATTTTCTCGATCAGCGGAATGGGCATGTGCTTCTAGTTGTGCCCATTTTCGTCGCAGGATAGTCTGCCGTCGATGGCTACATCCGATTCCAATGCAAGTCACGTCGAGCTCGTCCGTGAATATCGCTTTGAGGCGGCTCATCGCTTACCTGGCGTACCCCTGCAACATCGTTGTGCACGCCTGCATGGACATAGCTACCGCATAGAAGTCGCGGTCAGCGGTCCCGTGAATGCGGACACCGGCTGGCTGGTGGATTTCTATGACATGGATCAAGTGGTTCAGCCGGTGATCGCTGCGCTCGATCATCGGTTGCTCAACGACATCTCAGGTCTTGAGAACCCGACTAGCGAGCGTTTGTGTTTCTATCTGTGGAATCTTTTGGCGCCGAGCCTGGTCGGTCTGAGTGCGATTACCGTATGGGAAACGACGGATGCTCGCTGCGTTTATAAGGGGCCGAGCTCGGCACGCCTCTTGTAGTAGCAGAACAGCGCTTTTTACAAGAGGCGTACAAGATTAGCGATTGTGATTGCGCGGAGCCGGATGCGGCTGTGGCTGCGGTGATGTCGGCCGTGGAGCCGGCGGCGTAAAGCTTGGTGGCGTTGGCCGCGGCTGTGGTGACGGCGGAGTGGGCCTTGGAGCTGGCGGGTTATAAGCCGGAGGCGGAGTAGGCCTTGG
>CAYWPR010000108.1:0-9743 GCA_964460115.1 uncultured Myxococcales bacterium | reverse complement strand
GCGGAGTGGGCCTTGGAGCTGGCGGGTTATAAGCCGGAGGCGGAGTAGGCCTTGGAGCCGGCGGGTTATAAGCCGGAGGCGGAGTAGGCCTTGGAGCCGGCGGATTATAAGCCGGAGGCGGAGTGGGCTGCGGAACCGGCGGATTATAAGCCGGAGGCGGAGTAGGCCGCGGAACCGAAGGGTTATAGACCGGCGGAGCTGTGGGCGATGTATAGGGCTGAGGCGGAGTCGGTCGCGGCTGCGGCATATAGGGCTGCGGAGGCATAGGCCGTGGCTGCGGCACATAAGGCTGAGGCGGAGTCGGTCGCGGCTGCGGCATATAGGGCTGCGGAGGCATAGGCCGTGGCTGCGGCACATAAGGCTGAGGCGGAGTCGGTCGCGGCTGCGGCACATAAGGCTGAGGCGGAGTCGGTCGCGGCTGCGGCATATAGGGTTGAGGAGGCGTTGGTCGCGGCTGCGGCACATAAGGCTGAGGAGGCGTCGGCTGCCCGTACACTGGTGGCGCCATTGGCGGTCGTGCCGGCGGGAGGCTAGGGGGCGGTTGCGGACGACCATAAGCGGGCGGTGTGGGGGCCGGGGCAAAAGGTCGTCCCACGGGACCTCTAAATGGCGGCGCAGTGCCAACGGGAGCTGGCCGGCCGAGCAGCACTGGATGCGGCGCGACCGGTGCATTGATCGCTTGGCCCGTTCTCGTGATGCCCGCAGGGGCAAAAACGCTAACATTTCCACCTGGCGCCGTGTAGCCGGGGCCGCGAACGACCATGCCCGGCCGGACTACGGGGGGGGCGGTCAGGACGACGGCAGGATGGGTGCCGATCGGGGCCGGAACAATCACCCCAGGACGAGATCCCGGTGGCGGCGGAACAAATACCCCGGCGGGGCCCATCGGCCTAACTCCTAAGACCACTCCTGGTCGCGGCCGCGCAACCGACATGCGAAATGCATAATTCGCTGGCGGGGGGGCAAATACCGCCGTCGGCCGTCGCCAGAACCCGGCTACATAAATCACTGTGCCGCTGCGGTTCTCATAGTAAGGAGGCGTCCATTGATACGACGGCTGCGGGGGCGCGACCCAACGTCCGCGCATCCACGCCCAGCCAGCGTTCCAATGCCAATATCCGCCAATCCAGACCGCACCTTCAAAAGGGGAAGGCATCGGTGTTTCGATCAGCAAGGGGGGCGGCGCGTACTCGACAGCCACCGGGGGCGGTTGCTCTACGGGCGGTTCTATATATTCGCCGTCTGTAGCCGACATCGGCGGAGTATCGTCGTAGTCTATAGGCGGTAGCGGTTCTGTTCCGGTATAGGCCGGTGCTTCCGCGTAGGTTGGAGTCACGGGGGGCGCCTCGGTGTAAGCAGGCGGTGGCGGATCTCCATAGTTTGGCGCGGGCATCGGCGGCGGTGGCGTATAAACTGGTTGCGGCGGCGGCGGTTGCGGGGGCGCTACATAAGCGGGCGGCGGAGATGGCGGCGGCGGTGCCGGTCGGTAATAAGTGGGCCGCGGAGTCGGACGATAGACAACCTCAGTTTCGTAGCATGCCAATAGCGAAAGACTGAGAAACGGAAGGATGTGCTTTTTTGTCATGTGTTCCTATGCCCTAAAGGTTGACTGTTTCCATCTCGAGTGGCAGCGCCAAGCTGCTTTTGCCATTGCATAGATCGGCATAGACCACTTGCGAGATGTCGCCATGAAACGCCGCCTGCCAGCACCAAATTGACTATATCAGACGAGCGTGCCGTCACTCGCATTCGAGAGCAATTAGATTTTTTTCACCTGCCGAATGCATAAAGCCCGGTCTGCCGAACCTGGCACTTCGGGCTTGGCTGAAACTGTGGCGGCAAGTACTCTGCGGCCGTGTCAAATATGGAAGTTCAGTCCCCTAAACGTCAGCTCACCTTGCTGGATTGCCTGGGCATCGGCATAAATGGAATTGTCGGTTCGGGCATTTTTCTTTTGCCCGCTGCATTATGGCGCGCCGCCGGTGGTCTAGCGCCGCTGGCCTGGCTGATGGTTGGCGGCTTGTGCTGCTTGGTTGCCTTGTGTTTCGCAGAGGTCGCGGCGCGAACGGATCGCTCGGGCGGGCCTTATCGCTACGCCTGTGATGCATTCGGGCCGTATATAGGCTTTGCGGTGGGCTGGGTAACCCTTTTGAGCACGATGCTAGGTTATTCGGCGGTGGCCCGCGGCTTTGGCGATGTCGGATCCAAGCTGCTTGGCAGCTCCGATCAGTCGCTTGTCGCCGTGGGACTGGCTTGTACGATGGTGCTATTTCTGTGTGCCGTGAATATTCTTGGCGTACGCAGTAGTGCGCGCACTAGCGACGCGATTAGCGGCGTAAAGCTGGCCAGTTTGCTGCTTTTTGTCGGAATTGGGCTCTTTTTTGTCAAGTCTGCGAACTTGCATGCGGCACCGCATCCCGATGCCGGAGAGCAGTCTGGGCTTTTGGCCGCAGCTTTCGCCGGGCTTTTTGCGACCACCGGCTTTGAATACATTCCCGTGCCGGCCGGCGAGGCCAAAAATCCGCGTCGGACGATTCCTCTGGCAATGGTGATCAGCGTGCTTTGCACGACCGTGCTGTATGCGCTTGTGCAGATCGTCGCTTCGGGCGTCCATCCGCAGCTTGGCGCTTCTCATTCGCCGCTGGCCGATGCCGCCGCGCGCTTTATGCCGCACGGTGTGCTGCTCATGGGCATTGCCGGTCTGATTTCATCATTTGGTTTTTGCTCAAGCAGTGCGCTCGTCGGTCCGCGCTACCTGGAGGTTTTCGCCGAAGACCGCTTTTTGCCGGCGATATTCGTGCGCCGCTCGGCTCGGCTGGGAACGCCGGTGGCCGCCGTGGTCGTGCTGTCAGCTTTGGTTTTGACGCTGCTTGTTTCGGGGCTTAAGTTTGAGCGGCTGGCGGATGTGGCCAACGTCGCAGTGGTGATTCAGTACATGGCAACTTGTATTGCGGTGCTGGTGCTGCGGCACAAATCGCCGGCTCCTCCGGGAGCTTTTGTCATTCCGTTTGGACCGCTGATTCCGCTGTTGGCGCTATTTGGCTGTTGCGCCTTTTTGCGCGCTTATCTTGTATCGGTGGATACACCCGAACTTGGGCTGGTTGCGGCGATGATTCTCGGCGGGTTGGCGGTGGGCTGGTCCTCGCAGCGTTTAAGCCGCGTGAAGGAATCTTAGAAAAATGACGAGCTCGGCAGAGTCGCGTGCTGCTTCCCGCTTCGCTTGGGGGCGCCGGCGCAGCAGCGATATCATTCTGCTGGACGAGTCGGATCTGTTAAGGCTGTTTACGGCGCTGCAAAACAGTCGTCAGCGCGGTGTGCTTTCGACGGTCGGTCTAAGCCTGGCGCAAGCGGCACAGCTTCGCGCAGAGCTTTGTCGGCCGCGATCTTTGCGGCGGCCGCTGCATCCGCTGCTGGACCGTGCCGCGACCATTCATCGACTTTTTGTCGGCGATTACCGCAGCAAAGATAGTGCTGTGCATAGGATTGGCAATTGGGCGGCGGAATGCGGATTGAATTCGCGGGGTATCGCGGCGCTAGAACAAGCGGCGGATGAACTGCTGCTGAACGCCCTATTTGATGCGCCGCATGATGCCAATGGTCGTCCACGATACGTTGGATTATCTCCGCGTCAGCGAGTCAGCAGCAAAATGCTACCTGGCGAGCAGGCCGAAGTTCTATATGCCAGCGACAAACGGCGGGTGATTGTATCGGTGCGCGACTGCTTTGGGGCGCTGCGGCGGGCAACCGTGCTTAATTATCTGATTCGTTGCGCGGCCGATCAAAACGCGCGGCGTAGTCCGCTAGAAGCAAAGGCTGGTGGATCTGGAGTTGGGCTTTCGCTGATTGCTGGCGCGGCCAGTGAACTTTTCTTTCGCCTGCGTCGAGGCCAGCTTACTGAAGTCAGCTATGTCATTTACTATGAGCGAGCTCGCCCCCTGCGCGCACTGCTCATAGACGACGACATTACATCATCAGTCGCAGGGCCCACTCTATAGGCGGCTCGCTTGCATCATCCGCTTGCATTGGCGCCGTCGTCTGCAAATCAGTGGCACGACGTGCCCGCCAGGCACCGATAAGACGGGCCATGCGCGAAGCCAAGTCGGTTGTTTGGACCGATGGAGTTTGTTCATGAAGGTTCGAATTCGAGGATTGCTCAGTCATTTCTGTTCTCCATCTGCAGCTTGGCCGCTTCTGCCTATTTTTTTACCAAGCTGCCCTGACAGCTCGCTTCGCGACAAACAGCACGCAAATATGGGGCCTATGGTGCTCAATCGCAAAAAATCGGACAAAATAAAATACGACATGAATCGGGTCGGCGCCAGCAAAAATTCTGGTACGATTACACCGCGATGAGCATCAAAGAGCATTTCGCAGGAGCTGGGGCTTTGGCCTCTAAGACCGTAAACGTTCTTTTATTAGAGAATATTTCGTCGACGGCCACCGAGCTTTTCACGGCGGATGGCTCGCTGAAAATCCATATTGAAAGCCTGCGCAAGGCGCTGCCCGTAAGTGAACTGTGTCAAAAGCTTGCTTCGGTGCATCTTTTGGGCATTCGCAGCAAAACGCGGCTGCCCGCAGAGATATTTGATGCGCAGGTCGCTCCAGAACTACTTGGCGTTGGCTGCTTTTGCATCGGTACCAATCAAGTGGACCTGGACGCAGCGACTCGCCATGGCGTGCCGGTCTGGAATGCGCCTTTTTCCAATACTCGTAGCGTCGCTGAGATGATTCTTGCCGAGATCATCATGTTGTCGCGTCAGCTTGGCGATCGCAGCAAAGAAGTGCACGCCGGCACTTTTCGCAAGGTGGCTGCCGGATGTCATGAAGTGCGCGGCAAGACGCTCGGCATCATTGGCTATGGGCATATCGGTTCGCAAGTCGGCGTACTTGCCGAATCGCTGGGCATGCGGGTCGTGTTTTATGACGTCGTGCCCAAGCTGGCGCTAGGCAACTGTCAAAGCTGTCCTTCGCTTTTGGCTTTGCTCGAACAATCCGATTTTGTGACGCTGCATGTGCCAGCGACGCCGCAGACGCACGATATGATTGGCGCCGCAGAGCTTGCCGTGATGAAAAAGGGCAGCTATCTGCTAAATGCCAGCCGCGGCACGGTCGTAAATATTGATGCGCTGGCCGCGGCGCTAAAAAGCGGTGCGCTGCACGGTGCCGCCATTGATGTATTTCCCGAGGAGCCCGAGGAAAACAGCAATGGCTTTAGCACCCTTTTACAAGGGCTGCCCAACGTCATTTTGACGCCGCATATAGGCGGTTCCACCGAAGAAGCACAGGCGAATATCGGCCGCGAAGTGGCCGGCAGCCTCATCAGGTACCTAAGCCAAGGCGCGACCACCGGCGCCGTGAACTTTCCGGCCATTGAGCTTTTGCCAAATCCTGGGACGCATCGCCTGCTAAACATTCATCGCAACGTGCCTGGTGTTCTGCGCGACATTAACCGCGCGGTTTCCGAACTCGGCGCTAACATTCACAGCCAGATCTTGTCCACGAACGCCAGCATTGGTTACTTGATCATGGATATGGATCAAGACGTGTCGCGGTCCGTGATGGCCCGGCTTAGCGAACTTCAGACGAACATTCGCACCCGCATCCTTTATTAGAAGGCCTAAAAATACCGGCGAGCGAGACGGTATTTTTAGATGCTCTAACGACGGAATTTGAATTTAAGTCGGTAGCGAAATACGCTGCTCTGCATGCATCCTCTGCCGATTGATGACAAGGCGGTGGCGCGTTGTCGTGAGCTGGCCGCTAAAGTGGCCGGCGGCGTCCACTGCTTTATTGATGCGCACACCACGGTCTCTATCGAACGTACCGTGCTGCGCGCTTATGGAATCGATGGCGTGGACGATCAGGGCGTTCCCCTGGTCAACCGCTGCGTGGACCGCTATCTCCAAGCGGGAATGCTCGATCGGGGCATCGCGTTCTTTTTAGGCTGGGCGCTAAGCCGACGGCCCGAATTAAGCGCCCAAGAGGCGGCTGAAGAGCTGGCTTACGGCCAGGCCCCGGGCCTTGACTCGAAAGCGGAAACGCCAGCGCGGCTAGACGAGATTTTTGCGCAGGCCGAGCAGGCGCTGATACAGCCGACCCAAGCGGCGCTGGCCGCGATTGATCGCGCTCGGGCTCAGCGGCTTTCTGCCTGGCACCGCCTGGGCTTTGGTTCGGGCCGGCGTCCAAAAGAAGCGCTGCAAAATACGCCCAATCAAATCATTCGACCGACCGAAGGACCGCCGCTTAAATATGTCATCGTTGCTACCGGCAACATCTATGACGATGCGGATCAAGCGCGGGCCGCGGCGCAGGTGGGGGCCGACATTATTGCCGTCATCCGTTCGACTGCGCAGTCGCTGATCGATTATGTGCCATACGGGGCCACGACGGAAGGTTACGGCGGCACGTGGGCAACTCAGCAGAACTTTCGCATCGTTCGCGCCGCCCTTGATGCCGAGCAAGAGCGCCTGGGGCGTTACCTTCAGCAGGTGAACTATTCTTCCGGCTTGTGTATGCCCGAGATCGCCTTTTTAGGGGCCATCGAGCGGCTGGATATGCTTCTAAACGATGCCATGTACGGCATCTTGTTTCGCGACATCAACCCGCGCCGTACGCTGTGCGATCAATATTTTTCTCGCCGCGTGATCAGCCGCGCCGGCATCGTGATCAACACCGGCGAGGACAACTACCTGACCACCGCCGATGCGGTCAGCGCCGCGCATACGGTGCTGGCTTCGCAGTTTATTAATGAAGCTTTCGCGCTACGCGCCGGACTTGTGCCCGAGCAAATGGGCCTTGGTCATGCCTTCGAGATCGACAAATCTCTGCCGAACTCGTTTTTGATGGAAATTGCGCAAGCGCAGCTTGTGCGGCAGGTCTTTCCACGGCATCCGATCAAGTGGATGCCACCGACCAAGCACAAGACTGGCGACATTTTTTGGTCGCATCGCGTGGATGGCCTTTTCGACCTGGTGGGTGTGGCCACTGAGCAGACCATCGAGCTTCTGGGCATGATGACCGAATCGATACACACGCCGCTTTTGCAGGATCGATTTGCGGCTTTAAAGGGCGCGGACTACGTGTTTACCGCGGCGCGCGATTTGGCTTCTGAGTTGCGCTGGAACCCCGATGGGCAAGTGGTAGGTCGCGCGCAGCAGGTGCTTTTGCAGGCCCAAGAACTTTTGGAAACCGTGGCCAGCGAAGGCCTGTTTTCAGCCATTGGGCGTGGCGTTTTTGCCGACGTGAAGCGTCCCGAAACCGGAGGCCGCGGCCTGTCCGGCGTAGTGGCTCGCCATCCCCGCTACATGAATCCCATCCTCTTCGCCTTGGAGAGAGTGTGATAGAAATGGCCTGCTGCTCCGTCAAACGGTGTACGAGGAACGGATTGCCCGATGAACCATAAAGTAACTCAGATCGCCTTGGCTCTGGCCCTTGGGCTTGGTCTTTTCACATCGGTGGGGGCATCGGCCGCGCCACCAAGCAGCCCCGCGGCCGGACCCGCCGGCGACAGTGATATTCCTAAGATCAACACCGACGGCATGACCCCTTCAGAACGCGATACATTGAAGCGTCTGTTGCAAAAATTTCCGTCGGCATGCGGCAAATCGCATTCGCTGCTTACATCGCTGCGCAGCGATCCCGGTTGCAATCTTTCGGTGCACGCCGCGCGCTGGATGGCAAAACTGCTTTCCGACGGATTTCTTGAAAGCGAAGTCGATGAAAAATATACCCGTCGCTTCGTCGATGCCAAATGCTACCAAATCGATGTCACCGGGGCCCATGTACGGGGTGACCCAGCCGCACCGATTAGCTTGGTGGAATTTGCCGATTTCGAATGCCCGCACTGTGGAATGACCGACCCGGTGCTGGTGCAGCTTTTGGCCAAGTACAAAAACGTAAAACTTATATTTATGAACTATCCAATTCCCAACCATCTGCACGCCGCCACCGCCGCTGCTGCTGCGCTGGCTGCCGGAAAGCAAGGGAAGTTCTGGGAGTATCACGACAAACTTTTCAAAAATCAGAACCGACTTAGTCAGACGGATCTTGTGCTTTATGCACAAGAGCTAAAGCTTGATACGCGTCGCTTTCAAGGGGATATCGAAGCAATGCGTTCGCGCGTAAAGCGTGAGCGAGACATCGGCGAAAAACTGGAACTAACCGGCACTCCAGCGCTGTTTATAAACTGCCGGAAAATCGAGATGACCCCGACCCTGGAAAACCTATCAAGCTATGTAGAAGCAGAGATGTCGCGATGAGCCCATTTGCGCTTTCCCGCCGATCTGCTGTGCAAATGCTTGGCGGTTTGGCTCTGAGCAGTTTGTTTTCAAAAAGGGCCTTTGCTGCTGCCAAAATCGGTCAGCCCGCGCCGGCGTTTACGCTGCCCGATTTAGGCGGAGCGCCCACGCAGCTTAGCGATTTGCGCGGCAAAATCGTGCTGATTGATTTTTTTGCATCCTGGTGTGAGCCGTGCAGAAAAGAGCTGCCCGAGCTCGAAAAGCTGCATCGGGAATTTGCGCCCCAAGGCCTGGTTTTGCTGGGCATCAATCTGGATCGCGAACGAAAAAATGCCGTCGAGATGACTCGGCAATTGGCTTTGTCGTTTCGCGTGCTTTGTGATTCAGAGGGCAAAGTCGCTGAACTTTACGACCCGCCCAAGATGCCGACTTCCTATTTGATCGACAAGTCCGGCAACCTGGCTTTTATAAACCCCGGATTTGACGGGGCTGCTGACATCGCCCGACTGCGCAAGCAAATCGCCGCGCTTAATCGTTAAGATCGGTTTCCAGAAGCGCTTTGGCGCGGGGTTTTGCTGCCGGCGCATTGCCCCCATCGTCTAGTTCGACAAACATTCCATAAAGGCCACCGATGGCCACCGCCAAAAAAGCTCCGGATTGCAGGGGGACCGATGGCGTCAGCCCCGAAATCGCGATTGCCGTTGTGGCGGGCAGAAAACGGTGTCCAAGCGCATACAGCCCGACGCCGGCGCCCAGTCCAAAAAGAGCTTTCAGAATCGGGGTCCAGATCGTCTCGGCCCGCCAAGGAGCCCGTCCGCAGAGCAGTCCAACGACGGCTCCGATGATGCCGCAACTTAAATACACCAGCATGCCGCTGGGGTTGCCTAGCTTTAGCAAGCAGTAGCCAATGCCACCACCGACTAGAAGGCCTTTAATTAAACCGAAAAGCGCACGCCCAAGGGCCATCGAACAACCTCCGCATCGCGAACGATGACTACTTCTTCAGTATACCCGGATCGACGTGGAGGGCCACAAACCGTCTTATAAACCCTTCAGGAGAGGACGGGCTGTGAATGCGCTTTACGGGCTAATCTGCTCGACTTTTCCTGAGGCGTCCGACCCAGGATCGGCATTTTCCAAAGAACCGCCGATCGCTTTGGTTCCGCCGGCTCCGCCACGTCCTCCAGCGGTGCTGAACTGTACCTTTTGCGCATCATATTCGACGGCGGCGCCATGGACTTTCCAAATTCCCAGGCTGGGTCCGCCAGTTCCCCCGGAACCGGCGCCTGACTCTCCGCCATTTCCGCCGCGTCCGCCGTTTCCGCCAGAGCCGCCATCGTCTGCGAATATGCCTCCATTTAGCCCAGCCGCTCCAGCGCCGCCCAGACTTCCGCTGCCGCCTGCGCCGCCGTTGCCTCCGATGTCAGCGCTGACAGCGGTTTGAAACAAAGTCAGATTGCTGGCGTAGGCATAGACTCCGACCGCGGCGCCACCGCCGCCACCGCC
>CAYWPR010000107.1:0-18175 GCA_964460115.1 uncultured Myxococcales bacterium | reverse complement strand
CTGCTCAGTAAATGATTTCAGGTGGATGGTTGCGGAGTTATAGGCAGGGAGGGTTGCGAAATGGCAAGCCGGATAAAGTGGTGCTGATTGATTTTGGCATCGCGCGCTTTCTTGAAAACGAACAAGCGATGACCCGCACCGGAGATGTTCTGGGAACGCCGCGCTATATGTCTCCAGAGCAAGCCAATGGACATCGCGAGCTTTTGCCGAGCAGTAACATCTTTTCGTTAGGATGTGTGCTTTTTCAGCTTCTGACCGGGCAGCTACCTTTTGACGGCGAGACGCCTGCTGAATTGCTGATGAAGCTTCTCATTAAAGAGGCTCCGTCCCTGCGCGAAGTACGGCCCTGTTTGCCCGAATCCCTGGATCGACTGCTTGCGCATATGCTGGCCAAGACGCCTACGGAGCGTCCGCAGAATGGTCAGGAATTGCTGCTGGAACTGGCAACGATCGGCAACTTGGCCGATTGTGAGGCTCCCGAGCGCCAAGCGCCGGTTGGCATCACCCACGAATCAGCGAGCGAACAGCAACTTCTTTGCCTGGTCGTCGCGGCGCCGCATGCGCATCTTGAGGAACTGCCGACTATGGCCGTGCAGACCTCGACGAATCAACTGACTACGACACTGTCCGCCTACGGCGGGCAGGTGAGTACCTTGGCCGATTCCTCGATTGTGGTAGCGATTCAATTGGCGAGTATGGAAGCTGCCAGCGATGGGGCACTACGCGCCGTACGCTGCGCCCTTATCATCAAAGACCGGCTGCCGCACATGCAAGTCGTCGTCGTCACGGGACGCGCGATTTTGGCGCAGCGAATGCCATCTGGCGAAGCCGCGACGCGCGCCTTTAGTTTGGTGAGTTCGATATTTACCAAGAATCAAGAGGTGACTTCCAGAGTTCTTCTGGACGCTGTGACTTCATGCCTGCTTGAGGCGCGCTTTAATATAGAGCCGCGCGGCGATGGTATCTTCGAGCTTGGTTTCGAACGCGGTACTACAAGCGGTCAGCGGAAAATCCTTGGAAAGTCAATCGAGTGTGTGGGCCGCGAACGAGAACTTGCCGTGCTGCAAGGAGTATTTTCGGAATGCCAGGATGAAGGCGTAGCCAGCGTATGCGTGATTATTGCACCACCGGGTATCGGGAAAACACGTCTGCTGCATGAATTTCTACGCCGGCTGAGTACGGCCCCAAGCGCAAAAGAAGTCTGGCTTGCGCAAGGAGATCCGCTCAGCACCGGTTCGGCCTACGGACTTTTGGGACAAGTCCTGCGCAATCTATGCGGAATTTGCGAAGGTACCGCGCCGAATGTGATGCAAAATAAGCTATGCGAGCGCATTGGGCGATATATTCCGGCCTCTGATTTGCAACGCATCAGCAGTTTTCTCGGGGAACTTTGCGGAATTCATTTTTCTGAGGAGGGATATCCGCAACTGCAAGCTGCGCGGCAGAATCCGCGCATCATGAACGAGCAGATTCGCGAGGCCTTCGCTTCATTTTTGAAGTCTGAATGTACCCAGCATACGATCCTTTTAGTTCTGGAAGATCTGCATTGGGCGGATGCGCTGACCATTCAGTTAATCGATATTGCGCTGCGCCAGTTGGCCGAGTTTCCGTTTATGGTACTGACGCTGGCCCGACCAGAGATCGATGAGCGTTTTCCCAAGCTCTGGGCCGAGCGCAAACGTCAGGACATCCGTCTTGGCGGGCTGCCCAAGCGCTCAAGTGAGCGCATCATTCATCAGGCCTTGGGAAAGAACATTGATGCCAAGGTTTCGGAGCGAATCATCGCGCTGGCCGATGGAAATCCGTTTTATCTGGAAGAACTCATTCGTGCCGTCGCAGCCGGGAACACCACGGAATTGCCAGAGACGGTTCTGGCCACGGTGCAGGCGCGTCTTATGCGGCTTGAGGCGGGGGCGCGACGGACGCTAAAAGCCGCCAGCATCTTTGTACAGAACTTCTGGAAGGGCGGGGTGCAGACAGAAGATAGCGAAGAATGGCTGCAGATACTCGTCAATTTGGAGTTTGTCGAACTGCAGCAGATTTCGCGCTTTCCAATCGAGAACGAATACAGTTTTCGGCATCGCTTGGTGCGCGAGGCTGCCTATTTGCTGCTTACTGATACGGAGCGACAGAACGGACATCTTAGCGCCTGCCGATTTCTGGAACAGCGGGGCGAAAGCGACCCCCTTATTTTGGCCGAACATGCTCGCCAAGGCGCGGATCTGCCGCGCGCCATGCCCTACTATGCGCAGGCGGCCGAACAGTCCTTTTCGCACCATGACTTTGCCGGCGCGGTCATTCATGCACAGCAGTCTATCGACTGCGGAGCCCAGGGCGAAGTGCTGGGAATGCTGAAAACCATACAGATGCAGTCTTCCTTTATTACCGGCAATGGCGCGCTGGGCTTTGGCTACGGCATTGAAGCGCTTCCTTTGGTTGCGCAAAGCAGCCGCTGGGGCATGCGGCTTTGTAGCTGGCTTTTTGGCATTGCCGGAATGATGGGCCGACCCGACATCGTGCAAGAGACCATCACGCGTATTCTAACAATTGAACCGCAGGCGGATGCTGCCAGCGATTTCTTAGAAGCGGCAGCGATCCTGGAAAACTGTTTCTGTCTGCTTGCGCAGCGTGGCCCGGCCGACCCTATCCTGCAGCGTATAAAGACCGTTGGTGCGCGCCTTGCGGACAATGACATCTCAGCCCGTGCTTTTATGAACTTGGGAATCGCCTGGTATATGCGCGCCATGGTGCACGAGCCTTGGCAGGCCAAGCAAGCGGCAGAGCGCAGCCGCGCGGATTTCACCGCCATCGGCAATATTCACGACGCGCCTTTGGCCTATATGGTACTCGGACTTATAAACGTCGATCTCGGGGATGTTGATGCCGGCATCGAGATTTTGCGCCGCGGTCGCGAAGTTGCACTGTCCGCTCAAGAAGTGACCAAAGTGCTGCCGCTAGACTTTTACATCGCTTGCGCATCGACGGAAAAGGAGATGACGGCGGAATCCTTGGAAACAATTGCCAGTTCCGCCAAAAGCCTTATGCAGCTTCAATCCATGCCAGCGTTTGCCAGCGGCGGACGATTTCTGCACGGAATTCTGCTGACGGCAGAAGGAAAGTTGTCGGAAGCTGAACTCGAGTTGCGGCAGGCCCTGGAAATGGCACTGTTCTTCAAGCCGCTTATCGTAGAAGCGCTGGCCACTGTACTTCTGCGGCAAGGCCGCCATGCCGAGGCGCGGGAGACCATCGCCCTTGGCTTGCAGATGGTCAGCGCACCTGGAAGTGCCACCGACCGCGAGGTGTCTTTACACACGACTGCTGCCGAGATTTATCACGCGGTCGGCGATGTGAAGGCGGCCGAGCAAGCGCTTCGTACGGCCCTCGAGCTGACCAATCTGCGGGCAAGTCGCATTCCGGATGAAGCGGGACGCACACGCTTCCTCCAGCACGCTTTTAGCAGCGTGCGGGCTCGACGTCTGGCGCGCGCTTTTTTTCCGGCGGTACCTGGATTTTCTAACATCCCTCTTCTTTGATGCATGGCGAAGAGATTTGACAGCTTCGATACACTCGATAAGAGCAATACACCGACAGAATCGAGCGATTTCGATGCCGGCGCGAGTCCCGGTTTGGTTTTGATCTTCAAGAACGGCCGGCCCGTTGCCAAAGGAATTCCTCTTGAAGGAGACAGCCTAGAATTTGGTCGAGACCACTCCGTTTTTCAAGGCAATCCCGATTTGCGCATCTCTCGGCGGCATGTACGCATCACATATTCTGAGCACCGCTTTTATGTCACTGACCTTGGCAGTCGCAATGGAACTTTCGTGGATGGCTCGGCAATTTCGGCGAATATTCCGACTGCGCTAAAGGTCGTCTTGCGCCTTGGTGATTCGCTCTTTTTGCCTGCTGCGGATCTGCGAACTCTGCAGAGCTTGGGGGTAGTCCTAACAGAAGGACGCATTCTTGGGCCCAAAATGCAAATGCTCTTGCGCGAGGTCGCGCGGCTGGCGCATCTTGGAGCGAGTTTGCACATTACGGGGGAAAGCGGCGTCGGGAAAGAGGGGACGGCGCGGATTTTCCACTTGAGCGGCCCCGGCGCCAGAGGGAACTTTGTCGCGGTGAACTGCGCAACCATTCCCGAAGGGGTTGCCGAGCGACTGCTATTTGGCGCCAAGCGAGGGGCTTACTCCGGCGCGGATAACGATTCCGAAGGTTATATTCAATCTGCAAATGGCGGAACGCTATTTTTGGATGAGATTTCCGAACTTGCTGCCCCCGTACAAGCCAAGCTGCTGCGCATTCTTGAAACCAAAGAAGTGATTCCGGTTGGGAGCACGCGTGCGGTGCGCGTGAGCTTCCAACTTTGCTCAGCGACGAATGTAGATCTGCGAACGCTTGTAGCGCGTGGGCAGTTGCGCGAGGATCTTTATTTTCGACTGGCGCGGCCCGAGGTTGCCGTTCCAGCGCTGCGGATGCGTCGTGAAGAAATTCCCTGGCTGGTGCAGCAAGAGGTAGACCGCTGCGCGCCCCAGCTTATGCTGCACGTTTCATATCTTGAAGCATGCCTTTTGCGCCTATGGCCAGGCAATGTGCGCGAGCTTGTTGCCGAGACGCGCAGCGCGATACAAGCGGCCCAGCGCAGCGATGGCAGCAGAATAGATGCGCAGCACCTAGGCGAGTCGGCAGGCATGCATTTTCCGAATTCCATGGGGTCGGACAAAGCGACGACCGCTGCGCGCAAGTTTGATCGCCCGAGCCTGGAAGCAGCGCTGCGCAGCACTTACGGCAACGTCGCGGCAGCCGCTCGGCTGCTTGGCATCCATCGCACCCAGATGCGCCGACTGATTGCGCAGTACGCCATTTCGGCCGCGGCTTTTAAAGAGCACATTCGCTCCTAGGCACAAAAGTGGCACAGGCCAGGCACTGTACCTGCTAGGTAAGTAGAGCCCATCTCCAAAATCCTGATCGAGGATTTTTGAAATCAAAATATCAAATGACAATTCATGCGTTGAATGCTGCGAGGAAAGAGGGAGGAAGAGCGACCGCGTATCGTTTTGAACGTTTCAGCTTCTGCCGAGCGCCTTGGCTGCTGGCTTATTTTGGGCCGATTGACTCCATAGCCAAAGGACGATGCCAGCGCACAGTACGTGGACCAGCATGGTGATAAGACCTGCGTCGAGCGGAGAAATTACGACGCAGACGATGGCGACAAACACGCCAACACAGATCAGCCAGCCATTTCGAAAGAATTGGTAGCTAAGCGATGCGCCGACGGTCGCTAGCGCGATAAGTTCCATCGCAACTGTCTGCGCCACCGACATTCCGGTCAGGTAGGCGATCAGGCTGATGAGCGCTTCCTGCGCTGACAAACTGAGCATTAGGAAGACCATTCCGCGATGGAATGCATTACGCAGCAGCGTTTTGCGCATAAATAGGGTGAGCAGTCCGATACCCAGGAACAGTACCACCGCCGAGATTAGCGCCATGCGCACGGTGTTCTGCTTGCGGAGCGTTGGACCTAGAAAAACCGCAGTCAGCACCATGGCTATCGCGATAATGCTGGCGCTAAAAACGCGTCGAGAAAGTGGCAGCGCGGCTGGGCTCTCGGTGGGGTTAAAGGCCAGTGCCGCGAGCAGCTCGGCCATCGACGAAAAGCGCTGCTGCGGATCGGTAGCCAGGCCGCGAGAAATGGCCGAGTGTACGATCGATGGCACCTGCGATCCCGCTGGGCGGGGGCGCAGCCGTCCGGAAAGTACGTTGGCAGCAAGCTTGGCGATGTTCTGTCCTTCAAACGGCGGTATTCCGTATAGCGCCTCATAAAGAGCGACACAGAAGCTAAACTGGTCGCTCCGCGGACCAATTGGCTGGCCATCGTATTGCTCGGGGGACATATACATCGGCGTTCCTGTAATTGCCCCGGCTTGCGTCAGCGGAGAACTTAGGAGTCCGCTTTCGCTGCGACTTTTGTTGTGCTGCTCTGCAGAATCCTGTTTGGACAGGACCTGTGCCATGGCGCCGTCGTCACCCCGCGCCAGTCCAAAATCCGCGACGCGGGCTCGTCCATCTGCGCCAACTAGCACGTTATCGGGTTTAAAATCGCGGTGTACCAGTCCGGATTGATGGGCAGCGAGCAGACCTTGACCGGCGGCAATGTAGATTTGCAAGATGGCGTCCCATGTCCGGCCAGGCTGCTTCTGCCAGTCTAAAAGTGTGGTCCCATCGATAAACTCCATTGCGATGAAAATGTGACCATTGCTGTCACCGGAAGTTCCGGATTCGCCCACTTCATAGATCTGCACAACATTTGGATGTGAGACCCGCGCCATGGCCTGCGCCTCGCGCAGAATGCGTATACGGTGCTCGGCAGCCTGGGCGCCGGAATCATGCAAGAGCTTCACGGCGACTTTGCGGTCTAGCTCTTCATCGTAGGCGGCCAGCACGACGCCCATGCCGCCCTGACCGATTGGTCGCAGGACAGCATAGCGGCCGATGCGGCTGGCTTGCGGCATTGCCGACTCTAGGGTTTGGTTCTGTAGGTGCGCCATAGTCTGCGAAAATTCAACCATTGTCTCACGGCGTGCCGCGTTTAGACAACGGGTCTATCCGCTCCTTCGACCCCAGGCGCTGATCAGACTATGCACAAAGGGGTAGCGGTGGCCGATAAGCTGCAAGCCGCAGGCACCGGCCCAGCGGTCTAGTTCGGCGGCGGTATACAGCCGGGCGCTAACGCCGTGACTGCGGTGCCACAGCGCATATGCATGTCCTCCCAGTGAGCGCCGCGGCACCATCAGCAGCAAACGGCCCCCCGGCGCAACATGCTGCGCCAGTCGCCGTACTGCGAACTCCGGATCCTTGGCAAAATCCAGCACTCCGCAGCAAAGTACTCGATCAAAGCGTAGCTCGAGCTGCAGCGTGTTCAGATCGGCGACCAGCGCCTGGGCAACGTGCGGACGGACGAGCTCAATCATGCGCGGCGATAGATCCACGGCTGTGACATTCATTCCCAGCGCAGTCAGTACGCGCGCGTGCAGGCCCGCCCCGCATCCGACATCTAGCGCCGACAGCTTAGGCTGCACGGCCAAAAGCTGCAGCACCGCTTGTAGATCTCGGGCTGTCAGCCAGCGCAGAAAGCCGTGCTCTCGCGCTGCCGCATATGCGTCGCCCTGTTTGTCGTAAAAGTGAACGGCATCCTGCATCATCGGTTCTGTTCGAATTTTAGGGGAATGTCTATAACGATTTTCTTACACCGACGGCGGAAAAACGAAGCAGCGACTATCGTTCGCGCGCCATTTTACATAATTCAAACGGATTTTTTCGCAACCACATAGAGATTAGTTCTTTTTTTGCCGGGTCTCTAACAGTTATTAGCAGTGTTGATTGACCGATCACGATGCGCTTCGTTACCATGTCCGTTTATGTCTCAGCTCAATCACTCTTCTAGCACTCTACCCATCATCGATGTCCGGGCGCTTGGCACCGGCTGCGGGGAAGAGGCGGTCGCCGCGCAGCTCGGACATGCGTGCAGGACGCACGGATTCTTCTATGTGAAAGAGCACGGGATCGACGAGTCGCTGATCGAAGCGCTCGAGCAAGCGAGCAGACGATTCTTCGCGCTGCCTGCCGCGTCAAAGCTGGCTATCCATATCTCACGCGGGGGAGCAGCGCGCCGCGGATACGCAATGGTTGGCGAGGAACACACCTCCACTTCGAAAGAGCCGAACGTCAAAGAGGGGCTCTGCTTTGGGCCAGAGCAGTCGGATGTCCTGCCGCCGCTGGAGGCCGGTCGGCCGCTCCCGGGACGCAACCTGTTTCCGGTCGAGGTGCCAGAGCTGCGCGAGCTGGTGTTCGCGTATCTCGAAGCCATGACGGCGCTCGGACATCGAGTGATGCGCGGCATCGCGCTCAGTCTGGGGCTTCCAGCCGACTATTTCGCCACGCGATACATGACGAATCCCGAGCGCATCATCCGCATCTTCAACTATCCAGCGTCATCGCCGCCCGTCGGCGAGCGGGGCTGGGGCGTCTTCGCGCACACGGACTGGGGCTTTCTGACCATCCTCAGACAAGACGAGGTCGGCGGACTCGAGGTGCTGTCAGGCGCGCACTGGCTCGCGGCACCGCCCATTCCGGGTACCTTTGTGTGCAACATCGGCGACATGCTCGGAGCCATGACCGGCAACCTGTACCGCAGCACCTTGCACCGAGTTCGCAATCGCCCCGATCGGGCGCGACTGTCGATTCCCTTTTTCTTCGATCCAAGCTGGGATGCGGCACTTGGGCCGATCGAGGTCCACGCCGCCGCGGCCGATCTGGCTTACGATGTAAGCGGGTTTCGCTTTCCGAAGACGTTTGGTGACTATATCGTTCAAAAGTTGGGGCTCATCCTCCCAGATGTGAAGGAGCGAGCATCGTAGCGCTTCGCCAGCGATTGCGATAGGACCCATGAATCTAAGTTCGCAAGCCTTCCCCCCCCCAAAGAGGGGCGCTGTAGGATTCGAGCGATCGTCGAGGCCTCGATGCGCTTACTTGATCTGACTAATATCGCTTGATATTGTGAACGGATGACGCTTCCCATCATTGATATCTCCCCGCTTCTTGCTGGCGAGGCAGATGATGCGCGGAGATATCAATCGACGCTCGCGGAGTTGCGCGAGGCCTGCGTGGGCCCCGGCTTTTTTTATATCAAGAACTATGGAGCCACGGAGAAGCAGGTGAGGGAGCTCTTCGCTCTTTCTCGACGCTTCTTCGCGCTGCCGCTTGAGGAAAAGCTACACATTGAGAATGTCCATTCGGCGCAGTTCCGCGGCTACACACGCCTGGGTCAGGAGTGCACGGCGGGCGCTCGCGACATGCGTGAGATGCTCCATATCGGTGTCGAACGAGAAGAGCCAAAGCTTGCTCCAGGGGATCCTCTCTACCTGCGGCTGCGCGGTCCAAATCTATGGCCGGCAGCAATTCCCGAGCTGCAGACTCCAGTTCTTACGTGGATGCGGGCGCTCGACCAGGTGGCGCTCACGGTGGTTCGTGCACTTGCGCAGGTGCTCGAGCAAAGCCCGAGCTTCTTTGAGCATGTACTTCTGCCCTGCCCGGATTGCCACGTGAAGTTCAACCGCTACCCCGGCGCTGTCGATAATGCCCGCCAAGGGAATGGTCCTCACAAGGACTATGGATTGCTCGCGCTCCTGCTACAGGACGATCAGGGCGGGCTACAGGTGGAAAGTGGAGAGGGTGTATACGTGGACGTGCCTCCGATCGAAGGCACACTGGTTGCCAACGTGGGCGAGATGCTCGAGCTTGCCACAAGTGGCTATTTCCGAGCCACGATGCATCGTGTAGTAAGTCCCGCTCCCGGCAACGAGCGATTCTCCGTGGCGTACGTCCTCAGCCCTCGCTTCGATTCGGTAATGGGGGCCGTTCCGCTTCCGGCGTGGTTAGCTGCGCGTGGACCGAAGTCTTCGCTGAACGATCCCAATAATCCAATCTATGCCGAGTTTGGCAAAAAAGTACTCTTGGGGTGCGTCAGGAGCCACCCTGAAGTCGCGCGAAGGCACTACCCCGAATTGTTCAGATAGTGGTACCAATCCGTCGATTCGAATGTCGCCTGGATTCTTGGTAGCGGGCTTAGGAGAAAACAAAGAATGCTGACTCAGACGAGCGTGCAGCATGAGCAGGAGAGCGACTTTGTGCGGACGGGACCCGGCACGCTGGCAGGCCGCTATCTACGCCGCTTCTGGCAGCCCATTTACCGAGCAAGCCGCCTCCTGCCTGGGCAGGCCGTTCACGTCCGCATCATGAGTGAGGACTTCGCCCTCTTCCGCGGCGAGAGCGGGAAAGCTCACGTCGTCTCAAACATCTGTCCCCATCGTCTCACGAGACTCTCCAGCGGCTGGGTCGAAGGAGACAGTATTCGCTGCGGGTATCACGGCTGGCGCTTCGATCACAGCGGTCAGTGTGTCGAGCAGCCGGCCGAGAGCACGCCATTTTGCCAGAAGATCAAGATCGCTTCCTACCCTACCGAGGAGCGCATCGGGCTCATCTTCGCATATTTTGGAGAGGGTGAACCACCGCCACTGCCTCAATGGCTGGAGATGCAGGGCTCGACCCGGGATGGCGAAGTCTCGTTCGGCACTTCTCCGTTTGTCTACGATGTGGCGATCCCATCGGTAGAGATGCTGCCGTGCAATTACTTTCAAAGCGCAGAGAACATCATGGACGACGTCCACGTCGCCTTTGCGCACCGGCACACGGACATACACACTTTCGTGCGCCGAACCATTCCCAGAGTGACGGCCGAGGAAACGCCGTTCGGACTGACGCAGCTGCTGCACCACCCCGATCGGGTCGATAAGATCGATTTCATCATGCCGAATCGCTGCTATCTGACCTATCCTCTACCCATCCCGGATGAGCTGCGAGACACCCTCGAGTCGAACCGCCTCAGGCTCCTTTTCTGGTATGTGCCTATTGATGACACGAGTCACTACCATTTCCGGGTTTCGCTTGCGACGATTCGCGACAAAACCGACTTCATCCAGGGCTCAAGCGTGAATGAAGAGGTCAAGGCATTTCTTGCAGGGCACAAGCAGCTGCGCGACCTTCAGGATCATCCAGAGAGCATACGCATCCAGGATGCCATCTCTATCGTCGGACAGGGGGCAATTGTCGATCGCAGGAAGGAGAGATTGGGAAGTTCGGATGCTGCCGTGATTCGGCTGCGCAAGATCTGGATGCGGGAACTCGGCCATCTGGCCGCTGGTAGACCACTGACACCGTTCATTGAGCCGGAGCTCTATCCGGCCATCAGCGCGCCCCGCAAAGATGTGAATAGCCCGCCAGAGTCCTGAGACCGCGAACCGTGGAGCCGGGCTTAGATTGGGACCGATATCTTCCTAAAGACCCCCATGACGCTGCAGCTCGTCGGCGCTGACGAGCTCGCGAATTCCCTTCGCCATGGCGCGTGACGGACTCCTTCCTACGCAGCTCGGTCGGCTGAGTGAGCAAGCCCGAGCCGCGTAAACGTTGCGCCCTTCCTGTCGGCTTGATTTTTATGGAATAAGTTAGTAACATACATTTGAATGCTCACTTTGTTGGCTTTAAGCCTGGTTGGTTATGCATTATATTCGCTCATCGAACCCAAAGATAACACATCGCCCGACAATATATCTAATAACGAGGAATTTGCAGTAACGACGCAAAATCGCAGCTCAGCTCAAATCGTCGGACCGATTGAGGGATTAAGTGATAATTCGCTCGATCATTTTTTTGTAGCCGCTTGCGTAGGTGCAGGAATATCTGGAATTGGCCTCTTTTATCCTCTTGCTGGCCTGCTCAGTGCCCCGGTTATTTTATATAGTGCGATTCCTCTATTTAAGACAGCCTCTCATTCCTTGCTGAAGGAGAGGCGATTGCGTGCGACAATGATTGATTCAATTGTGTTGTTATCATCTGTTGCAAATGGTTATTATTTCATAACTGCATTATTTAGTGTAATATTTCAATATAGTCACAAATTGGTTCGAAAAACTGAACAGCACACACGCCATGAAATGACCAGTATTTATGGCGAGCAGCCGCGTTTCGCTTGGGTGTTGAACGATGGGGTTGAAATCGAAGTTCCTGTCGAGCAATTAAAAGCAGGCGATATCATCGTAATGCGCGCGGGGCTGGTCCTGCCGGCGGATGGAACGATTCGGCAGGGAACGGCGCTGATAGATCAGCATATATTAACAGGTGAATCGCAACCTGTCGAAAAAGGCATCGGAGAGTCGGTCTTTGCCACTTCCGTGATGCTGTCAGGCGCTATTCATGTTGAAATTGAAAAAGCTGGATCCGTTACGCTTGCTGAGCAAATCGGCAAAATTTTGAATCAGACGGCTGACTATAGAGAAACCATAGAAGCGCGTGGAGAACGATTAGCCGATCAATCTGTTTTTCCCTTCCTTGCACTTGGCGCATTAGGTTTGCTGACAAATGGCACAGAAGCTGGTGTTGCTATTCTGAATGCCAAATATAGTTCTGGCATACGTTTGGCTGTTCCATTGAGCATGCTCAATTTCTTGAATCAGGCTGCTAAGCAAGGCATACTGATTAAAGATGGAAGAGCCTTGGAATTATTAAGCAATATCGATACGATTGTCTTTGATAAAACTGGAACACTAACACTGCTGCAGCCAGAGGTCAGTAACATATACACATGTAATGGATTCAGCAAAGAAACGCTATTGCGCTACGCTGCAGCTGCCGAATCCAAGCAGACCCATCCGATTGCAATGAGCATTCGAAAGGCGGCTGCCGAGCACTCCATATCGGTACCGGATGTCCAGCTGCTGAGCTACGAAGTGGGCTTCGGGATTCAGGCCGAGCTCGAGGGCTGCCGTATCCAGGTGGGCAGTGCGCGCTTCATGCAGTTAAAAGAGATCGAGATTCCAGCGGTATTTCGAAACACGCAAGCGCAGTTTCACGAGCAAGGCACTTCACTTGTTTATGTCGCGATTGATGGTCAATTAGGCGGCGTGATCGAGCTGCGTGCTACGCTGCGACCGGAAGCCGCTCAAGTGATAAGGGAGCTGCGTGAACGAAAATTATCTCTTTATATCCTCTCGGGCGATCATGCAGCGCCAACAAGGCGTATAGCGGCTGACTTGGGAATCGAAAACTATATCGCAGAGGTACTACCCACAGAAAAAGCAGCATGGGTCGAGAAACTCCAAGCTGAAGGCCGCAAGGTCTGCTTCGTCGGCGATGGGATCAATGATTCTATTGCACTCAAAAAAGCCAATGCTTCTATCTCGTTAAACGGTGCAACGACGATTGCTACTGATACTGCACAGATAGTATTAATGGATGGCACTTTGCGCAATCTTCCAATTTTACTTGAAATCGTGGCTAATTATCAGAGCAATATTAGGACCAGCATCGTTACAAATTTTGGGCCCGCGGTCATTTGTGTCGGCGGCGTGTTTCTGGTTGGTTTTGGGCTCCATGCGTCATTTTTACTCGGCATGCTCAGTCTGACAGCCAGTGTGGCGAACGGCATACTCCCCGTCCTTAATAGCAATCCGAAACACAAAGAAAGATTGGTAGAAGTATCATCATGACAAATGTATTTATCAATCAGATGCCAATGCTTCATGGATCAGAATATCGATTCGAGATTTATAATTCGTCGAATATTTCATCAGATTTAATTACAAAGGTCGCAGACTACTATCGCTATTTATTCAATAATAATGGACATTTTTTATTTTTCCCCAAAGCATTTTCATTCATGTCTCCGCAGCAGTTCTTTGGCTATGGAGCAGATGTTCGTGTTTCATTAAGTGAAATGGATAATCTACAAAGTTTCCCAATGCATCCTGTGACTCAGGAAACGGCAATCCTTTGGCATCGCCCTGAAACAACCAGGGCAGCTATCGCTGAGAAGCTGAGCAAAGAGTCTACTCTCGTTTTAATCAGGGAGAATGTGTCGGCCTCGATAGTCGGATTTTTTCTTGGATATAAAACTTCAATTTATGAAGCATTTAAAATGGAAGGTTGGGAATCACCATTCTATTACACCGGACTTAAGCATGAGCTCGCATCGAGAAGCTTTGATGATTTTCTCAGCAAAGTCAAACAAACTATCTCTCAGAACCCGAGCGAGTTCGGAGATAACGTCAGACAACATAAGGACATCTCATCTGAAACCGAAGTATTTATTTGTAGTTGCATCGGAAAAACTGCAGGAAATAAAGAATACCTATATGTTCTGATGCAACTATTCTTTGAAAGCATTCCTCAACATTTCAGAGAAAATTTATTAGTTTTTGGTGAGCCTCGCTTCCAGTCAAACAGTTACCATATGTTTCGCAATGCAGGATATCTGGATATTCCAGGGGTTCTTGCGAAGGAAACAAAGGAATTGACCATCGAGGACTCCATCTTGCAAATTTGCACCCTTTCTAAGATTTCAGATTACTTTATAAGGAAAACCAAAGCTTATTTTGCCAATTTATCTCGACGCTCCTCGACGGCGGGCGATGAGAGCATCCTGTTCCCCTCCGAATGAGCGCTGCTACTCCGGATTCCGGTGCGTCCCAGCCTCTGATGACCGCATTTTGAAGGCCTGATTCTGGGATGCCGCTCTGGCACCCAACATGATCTTGCGGCCCCAGAAACGCTCGGTCTCCTGACACGGCCTTTAGCTAGATTGATTTGTGTTCAAGAAAGGAGTACAGAATCCAGCACGATCTTCGACAGCAGCGACTCAAATTGTCGTTCGAGAAGAAATTTCAGGTGTCTTCTCGGTGGAGGGTAAGGACGCGTAGGCTTCTTCCTCTCAGTCAGCTGCTTAGCCGCGGCGCGCCGCTTCTATTTTGGCGATGTCGATCTTCTTCATGCCCATCATCGCGGTAAACGCGCGCTGCGCCACCGCCTTATCAGAGTCGCTGATCGCTTCAGTCAGTTGGACCGGGGTGATCTGCCAAGAGAAGCCCCATTTATCTTTGCACCAGCCGCAGTCACTTTCTTGTCCGCCGTTGCCGACGATTGCATTCCAGTAGCGATCGGTCTCTTCCTGGGTGGTGGTGGCGACCTGAAACGAAAAGCTCTCATTTGGTTTGAAAATCGGTCCGCCGTTTAAGCCGATGCATTTCATGCCTAGCACGGTGAACTCGACGGTCAGCGCGTCGCCCTGTTTGCCGCTTGGGTAGTCGCTTGGGGCGCGGCTGACTTTGCCGACACTGCTATTTGGAAAAGTTGCAGCGTAAAACTTCGCCGCTTCCTCAGCGGTTTTATCGAACCAAAGGCAAAGGGTGGCTTGTGCCATGTTTATCTCCTTGATGCGCTTTTATGCGCTGTTTGCTTATTGCCTGCGCCGAGCTTTCGAATTTCGGCCGTCGGCTCAATTTCCTGAAGTTCCCACAAAGATGACGCGAACCCCCTGGGGGTCATTGCAGATCAGGATCCAATCGCCACCCGGCACTTCGTGCGGCGGGACCAGCACCTTTCCCCCGTTGGCCTCGACTGCGCGCTGGGCCGCGCCGATGGTGCCCTTGGTGCGGAACGCGAAATTCCAGCGGCTTTGGCCGGGCTCGGCTCGGCGCATCATCGCGCCTATATCCTGTCCGGCATGCTCAATAAAGCAGTAGGGACCTTGTTTGCCCATGTCCATTTCGCGCTCGAACTTGAAGCCGAAATGCTTGGCATAAAATGCCTGGGCTCGTAAAAGGTCGGTGGTCGAAAGCTCGTTCCAACTGACCCGTTGCACCGCTTTGCGATCGAAAACGTCGCTCGTCGCATCCTTTTGTCCTGACGGCGGAATCGGCTTCATGATGTAAAACGGCGCGCCCATCGGATCAGAAATCATCGCAATGCGGCCGACCGCAATGTCCAAAGGTCCCATATGAACGGCTCCGCCGTCGGCCTTGATTGCCGCCGCGGTTGCATCGACGTCCGGAGTGTAAAGATAGCCCAGCCAGGTGGGCTTGGCGCCATTTTTTGCCATGTCCGCGTCGAGATCCAGGACTCCACCGGCATAGCCGCCATCGTCGCGGCCTATCATGCGGTAGTCCTTGGCGCTTGCGGACTTGGCCACTCCGCTCGACACTTTCCATCCAAGCAGCTTTTCATAAAAGCGCGCGGCGCCCTCGACGTCGTCGGTCATAAGCTCGTACCAGATAAAGCTTCCTACCGGATTGGCCATTGCCCGGGCTCCTTTAGCTGCGGCCCATTGTGAAGATGGGCGCAAAACCGCCAAAGATCATGCGCTGCCCATCGAACGGCATCGGGCCCATTGCTTCCATCCGCGGATCTTCCATCATCTTCTTTTCCGCCGCATCTGCAGTGGCCTTATCGGGCCAGATCATCCACGAGAATACGATCGCTTCATCGGCTTTGGCCTGCACCGCTTTGCGGAAGTCGGTCACTTTGCCGTCTGGGACGTTTTCTTCCCAATTCTCGAAGATCTCGCGTACGCCGTATTCCTGAAAGAAGCTGGCAGCCTTTTCGGCCAGCGCGCGGTACTCTTCTTTTTTGTTCTTGGGAACAGGAATTAGAAATCCGCTAACGTACATGTTGTGTCCCTTCCTTTCTTTTGGAACTCATTAATTTCGCTGCACTTCGCAGCAATTTGCCGTAGCATGGCCCCAGAGTTATAAAAAGCAACCATGAAGTTACAAAAAGAAACAAAGGCGACGCTGCAACTGCATGGTCGATGGTATGATGATGCTTGCGGCACGGCCTTTGCACTCGAGCTTTTGGGGGAACGGTGGAGTCTGCTTATCGTGCGCGAGCTGATGTTTGGCGGTCGTCGATTTTCCGATCTGCGCGCCAGTCTGCCGAGCATTAGCGCCAAAGTCCTGACCGAGCGGCTAGACGGGCTGGAAGAGGCGAAAGTCGTCCGCCGCAGCGAGCTTGAGCAGGCGCCGGGGGTAAAAATCTACGAGCTGACCGAATGGGGTAAAAAGGCTGATTCCGCAATTATGGAGCTTGGACGCTGGGCCGCGATGTCGCCCTGCCACGACCCGACCCTGCCGCTGTCTCCGGTGTCGCTGATGTTGAGCTTTCGCACTATGTTTGATGCCGAGCTGGCGAAGACGCTTTCACTGCTTGGCGCCATTTTCGTGGGGCCGGAAAGTTATGCCGTTACCGTCGCCGACAGCAAGCTGTCGATTCGACGGGGCCGCTGCGATGCGGCGCAGTTCACAATTGCCGCGCCCGATGCAATGACGATCGCCGCAACCGTGTACGGCAAAGTATCGTTCGCCAAATCCGAACATTTGAAAGTGCAGGGGAACAAAGCTTTAGCGCGCGCTTTCGTTCGCCTGTTTCATCTGCCGAAAAAGCTCGTCTGATTTCAAGCGAAGTGAAGATCGGTATCTGATTCTGAATCGCACTTAGTACTTAATCCGTTCGATCTCTCCCGCCAGATATTCCGAAGACAGGTGGGCATAGATCATCGTCGTTTCGACCGAAGCGTGGCCTAGTAGCTGCTGCAGCGCGGCAATGCTTCCGCCGGCCATGAGATATTGCGATGCAAAGGTGTGGCGCAGCGCGTGCCAGCCTCGCGTCAAAGGCCGGCATGACGCGGACTCGAGCAGATGGCGCAAGCAGTGCGTCGCCTTTTCGCTGGACATCTGCCAGCGTCCCTTGTGTATGACCGGACAGACGAGACCTTCCGCTGTCTGCGGACAGCGCGCGCGCCATTCTTCTAGCAGCGCAGCCATGGAGGAGGGAAGAGGCAAGTGCCGTGCCTTGCCGGACTTCGGCGCCAGCCTGTAGCTGCGTGCGACCGTAAGTCGCTTGGCAGGAAGATCGATATCCGTCCAGCGCAGACCAAAGACTTCGCCTCGGCGCATTCCCAAGCGCAAAGCCAGCGAGACGGCTACGCGCCTAGACCACCAAGGCAGCGCCTCTGCTTTGGTTCGACGCTCTGCCTCGGCGAGCAGCCGCGCGACCTCGGGGCCGGTCAGACTCTCAAGGGAGCGCTCCTTTCGCGGCAGCTCCAGGCCGCGCATCGGACTGTGCGCTAAGATTTCCTGGCGCACCGCCCAATGAAGAGCGGCGCCTAGCGGGCGCAGGATATTGCGAACAGTATTGGCGCGGTAGCGTTTGCGAAGCTTATCGCGTAGCTGTTCGAGCTCCTTTCGCGTCAGCTTGCGAAGCGGCAAGGAGCCGTGTGTGGCAAGCAGCGGTCGCAGCCCAGCACGAGACCAGGCACGGTAACGGCCGATGTCTTTGATGCGTGGACTGCTAAACTCGGCCAGGAATTTTTCGCAGAGCTCTGCGAGGGTCAGGTTGGCGAACTTCTTGGGGCTGAATCCCCCATCGCCGCGAGCGGCGCGCGCTTCAATTTCTAGGAGCATGCGCTTTGCTTCCAGGTAGGTCGCGCAGCCACTGGCTTTTTGTCGGCGCCTGCCGCCCTCATACCAGCGCAGGTAGTAGCCAAGAAACCTACCGTCCTTGTGCCGCTTGATGATCTCACCCATGAATGCTGCGCCTTCTTCGAATCGTATCATAGGGCCGTGGTCCTTTTGTGGTCCCATGACCTGACGAAATTCTCCGTCGCTGATTGCAAATCGACTGGACCCACATCTGCGCTTCATCACGCAGATCTGCAAAATCACAGCATTTTTGCACAGGCCTTGCATGATGAGCGACATCAACCTGCCGGTGGGGCCGCTGCGCGCGCAGATCGTTT
>CAYWPR010000106.1:0-18243 GCA_964460115.1 uncultured Myxococcales bacterium | reverse complement strand
AGGCTTTGTGAGTTTCCCGAAGTGGTATCGATCAAAGAAGCGTCCGGGCTTGTGCAGCGTACCGAACAGATTCTTCGCAAAGTCGGCAATCGGCTGACCGTCCTGTCTGGAGAAGATGCGCTGAACCATCCGCTGTACTGCGTGGGGGCCAGCGGTACGGTCTCTGTGGTTAGCAATGTTGCACCGCGCCTGACCGTTGCGATCTATCAAGCCGTGCGCCAGGCTGATGTGGCGCGCGCGCAGGCTTTGCACCACCGCTTTGTGCCGCTGGCCGAGGCGCTTTTCAGCGAGCCGAACCCAATTCCCGCCAAAGCGGCGTTGGTTATGATGGATCAGATTCAGCCGGCGTTGCGTTTGCCTCTTTTGCCGATGACGCAAGCCGGGCAACAGCGGCTGCGGGCGCTGCTTGTAGAAATGGAAATTTTATAATGAGCAATATTCCTTCGCAGTCTACGGTCGGAAAAGGCGAGGTCTCGGCCATGGCCGGAGCAACCATTCGAGTCGGTGTCTATGGAGCTTTGGGCCGTATGGGCCAGATGGTCGTGCGGACGCTGCTGTCTTCGACCGATCCGCCAGATTTGTCCGTGGCGCTGGTTGCGGCGCTGGTGCCGACCAATAATCCTCAGCTTGGGCGCGATATCGGACCGCTTGTTGGGCTAGGGCCCGTTGGAGTAAGCGCCAGTTGCGATCTGGCCAGCGCCATGCGCATTTGTCAGGTCATCATCGATTTTTCGACGCCGGCGGCGACCGCGATTTTGGCGCCGGCAGCGGCTGAGGCCGGCGTGGCTCTGGTCATCGGCACCACGGGTCTGCATCAGCCGGCGCTTTTGGCGATAAGCGCTGCGGCGGAACGGGTGCCAATCGTCCATTCGGCGAATATGTCGCCGGGAATCAATGTACTTCTGGGGCTTTTGCGCCGCGCCGCGGCTGTATTGCCCGATTACGATGCCGAAATCATCGAGATTCATCATCGCGGCAAGCGCGACGCGCCCTCTGGCACCGCCATGCTGCTGGCCGATGCCATCGATGGCAGCCGCGGCAAGGCCGGGGTGGCGCCTAGCAGCATTCGCACCGGCCGCGCCGGAATCAGCGGACCGCGCCCGCGTGAAGAAATCGGCGTGCTGGCGGTGCGCGGCGGCGATGTGCCCGGCGATCATATAGCCATGCTGCTTGGAACCGGTGAGCGCCTCGAACTTTGCCACCGCGCCAGTTCGCGTGAAGTCTTTGCCCACGGTGCACTTCGCGCCGCGCGCTGGGTCCTAGGCAAACCCCCGCGACTTTACGACATGGAAGACATGTTGGGATTAAAGAGGTAAGCGGTCGCTGAAAAGTCGGTAGGCTCGGCTTTGCCCGTTTTAGAGGCAAGGGGCACGTGAAAAGTGCCCTTTGTACCAAAAAGCTACTTGGTCATGATGCCGATGTTTTTCACCCCGGCGCCGCGGCAGATATCCATCACTTTGATGACATCGCCGTAAGAAGCTCCTTCGTCGGGGTTAAAAAACATCAGTTTTTTGCTGCGGCTCTGCATGAGGTCGCGCACTTTGCCAGGCAGCGCTTCTATCGTGAACGCTTCGCCATTTATCGCCACGCGCCCATCATCAGCGATGGTGACAACTAGTTGATCGCTGGCTGGCGGAGTTTCGACATTGTCCGGTGCCTTCGGCGGTACATCTACCGGAGTCTGATTCAAAAGCTTGGGCACCATCACCATAAACACGATCAAAAGCACCAGCACCACGTCGATAAGCGGCGTGACGTTGATGTCCGATCGGACTCCCTTAGCACCTGCTGCAAACGCCATGTTTCAAGTCTCCTAGCGTCGCGAAAAAGCGCGCTGGATTCAGTCCTTTTTTACTTCTTCGGAACCCAGCGCGACCGTCGTTACGCCGGTGTTGTGGATGCGTTCCATGACGTCGCGGACCACCGAATAGTTCAATTTTTTGTCCGCTTTGAGGTGTATCTCGCGGTTGCCGCTGCCTCTACGCATCTCTTTTTGCACCAAATCGCCCAGGGTCTCGTCGGTTGCCCGCTCTGCCGCGACAAAGACGCGAGATCCCGCGCATTCCCAGCGATTGATGCCCATCTTGCCACCCTCGCAGGTAACCGAGACTACGACCTGCTCGCCGGAATCATTCTTTTTGGCGTGGTACACGGTCACCGGCTGCTCGACAGGTCTGCCGCGGGTGATCATCGGGGTCACCACCATAAAGATGATCAAAAGCACAAGCACGACGTCGACGAGTGGCGTGACATTTATGTCCGAACGAATCGACCCCGACTTCACCTTGAGGTTGCGGTGATGGTGAATCTTCTTCTTTTTTCGCCGTAACGGCGATTTTGTCGAACCACCCTGGGTAGACATATCGGCTGTACCCTATGCGCTCTTTCGTCCCTCGCGCAGCATGTACGAGATCAGCTCGGAGCTGGTCTCTTCCATATCCACGACGAAGCTATCGATGGCGTTGGTGAAGTAGTTAAAGACCATAACGGCCGGGATGGCGATCACAAGACCCACGGCCGTGGTCACAAGCGCTTCGCCGATGCCGCCGGCTACTTCGGTGATACCGCCCGAGCCGCCGAGCCGCATCACGCGAAAGACGTTGATGATGCCGACGACCGTACCGAATAGACCGACAAAGGGCGCGGTCGAAGAAATGGTGGCCAAGCCGCCCAAGCCTTTTTTCAGATCGGCGATTTCGCGATCTTTGACGCGATCGATGGCGCGGTTGACGTTGTCGATCAAGTCAAAGTCGGCAATATCGTCCGGACCAAGCTCTTTCATGGCGGCTTTGCTGGCCATGTATTCGGTCAGCGCTGCTTCGATAACGATCGCGATGGGACCTTGCGGCTTGAGCTGCGCCAGGCTAAGCGCCGCCTTGATGTCGCGATCGCGCAGTTTTTGCTGCAGACCGTACACAAACTCCAGCGACCGGCTTCTGGCGCGCCGAAAGACGATCAAGCGCTCTACGCCAATGGCGCTTAGGTACACGCCCATCAAGCCCAGGATGACGATGACGGCCTTGCCCAGGATGGACGCCGCACTCCAGATGGCTACAAAACTAAAATCCATGTCTCTTCCTCTTCTCGTGTCGTGAACCGTTTCGCGCCGAGTTCCTATTCGATATGGAACTCAAAATATTGGATGAAGCAGATGGGAATCGCCTGCGGCTTATAACGCCATTGCCTAACCGTAGAGGTAATGACGTCATCGGCGCCCGGAATTCCCTGCATCACGTCTACCGAGCTGATGTTGCCAGACTGCGCGATGCAGACCTTATAGGAGCCGCTGACGACCTGACCGCGCCGCTGGGCCTTGACGACATCGGGCAAGTGCGGATCGTCGCCAGTGCTCAGTTTGTCCTTTTTAATCAAGATGGCCGGAACCACCTTGGGTTTTGGCGGAGGCTTCGGCTCTTCTTTGGGCGGCGGCGGCGGCGGTGCACCAAGGACTCCGCCGGCCACGCCACCTTCTACGCCGCCTTCAACGCCTTCGGCACCGCCGGTATCTTTTTCTTCCGGGGGCTCGGGGGCGGTCTTTGGCTGAATGAACTTGGGCACTTCAGTCGGCTGCACAACCGGCTTTGGCACCTTGGGCGGCGTCTTTGGCTTATTCGCCGCCTTGGGCGGCGGCGGTGGTGGCGGTGGCGGCGCTGCCGAGGCGATAAACTGTACCGTAAGCGGTGGCGGCTGTACCTCGTCTACGTGAATAAACGAGTAGATGATGAAGAAGATAATAACGCCGGCTTCGAGGATCGTTGAGCCTACGAACGCCGCGTAGAGCAGGGGCCGCTTGCGCTTCTTGTCTGCTACATAGCGATCAAACATTACTGCTGCTCCGAAGCAGGCTCATCGTCATCAGCCGGCGCTGGGGTCGAGACCGGCGCTGGGGCAGGAGCCGCCGGCGCTGGAGGTGAAACCGCCGGAGCGGCTGGTGCGACAGGCGAAGCTGCCTTCTTGGGCTTTTGCGCCTTAGGTGGCGCTGGTGGAGTGGGTGCTTTGGCCGCGGGCGACGCGGCGGGCGGCGGTGCTTCCGGCGCCTTGGCCGGTGCGGCGGCGGGCGCTACGGCAGACGGCGGTGCGGCTTTGACCGGTGCCGGTGCTGCCGGAGCCGGTGCTGCTGGTGCTTGCGGCGTAGTCGATGGCGCTGCCGCAGTGGCCGGTGCCGTTCCCGGCGCTGCTGGAGCCGGCATGCCAAGATAGCTCATTGGCACACAAGGGGCAGTCAGGGGGGGCGGCACCTCGGGGGCTTTGCTATGCCGTCCGGGAGGCGGAGGCGGTAGTGGCGGCGGGCAAGCGGGCGGCAAAGTCGTATTGACGGCCGCTAGCGCCTGCGTCGATTCCCCTGGGGCCCAAGATTTGATGTTGTCGACGGGAGCTGGTGCTCCGCCGTCCGGGCGCTGCTCTTGAGCGGGGGCGGCGCTGGCTCCGGTCGCCGCCTTCTGCATGGCCAGCGACAAACGCATCAGCCCAGTCGCTTGATCCAGATCGGCGCGTTTGAAGTCGTCGCTGGCCTGGGCATAAGAGCGCTCGCGCAGCAAAAGATTGGCGTAAACGATCGGCGTCGGTGCCTGTGGCGACAATTCGTTGGCTTTTTTCAAAAGCTCGATGCCGGCGTTGGCTTTGACGATGCGCTGCTCGGGGGTCAAAGACTGCAGATGGCCGCGCCGCTGCTCTAATGGAGTTCGACACTGGCTGTCGGCGCACAGCTCATCCCAATTCATGATGGCCAGGGCGACGTAGCCATCGGTATCTTTGGGATTGGCTTTGACGCGGCGCTCTAGCCACATGCGTGAAGCATCGGTCTTGCCAATGCTCTTGGCGATATTGCCAAGAATGGTCAGCGCTTCTAGATCGGGATTTTCTCGTTCGACCTGCGGCTTAAAGTACTCGACAGCGTCGTCGTAGCGCCGCGCATCCACGAAGGTCTGTAGCAAGTAATCGCGGGCGCGCTGCTGCTGCTCAGGCTTTAAGCCTGGCATGCCCATGTACTGCTTGAACGATGCAATGGCGATGTTGGCAGCTTCAATGCCTTCTTTGCTGCGCGGGTCCTGCTGGTAAAGCTGCAAGTGCGTGAAGCCGCGGTTGATGATGATGGGGGGAACCGTGGGATCGATCTCGGCGGCTTCGCGAAACAGCTTGGCCGCAACTTTGATATTCCCTTCACGGTACTCATCCACGCCCTTTTGCGCCCTAGCCCGCGCACGTAGCGTGTCACACCCGATCGTTCCGAAAGCCAAAGACGCGACGGCGACAGGCCAAATGGCGTGCCGAACGAGCGGTCGGGCGACGGAAGCGATGCCACGAGAATTGAGCATGGTGCGGCACAAACTATCAACGTCCGCCAATTCAGGGCAAGCCTTTTTCTGGGCACTTTGAAATATCTACTTAGGTACGTCGAACCAGTTCGAGATTTGGTAGCGGTCGACAATTTCATCAAAGCCGCAGGCGCTACAGTGCAGCTTTGAAAATTCAATCATGGTGTCTAGGCATGTGATATCGGTCGCGCCGCACTTGGGGCAACGCATGTCGCGCTGCGGTCCCGGCGCCGGAAAATGCGATGGAACAGGCAGGTCGGCATCATCATATGTTTGGGCCATGGAGCACCTTTACAACCGTTACAACAGTCGAGCTCGCTAGATGTTTTCAGCCATTATAACTTTTGTACCAAGCGAGGTATTTTGACGATGAATGCTCTGCAAACCCGACGCCTGACTCTGCGCTGGCTAGAAGATGTCGACGCAAATTTTATTCTGGAACTGGTCAATGAACCGTCCTGGCTGCAATTCATTGGCGATCGTGGCGTAAGAACTGTGGCGGACGCTCGGGCTTATATGGAAAACGGACCTCAGCGCATGTACCGCGAACGCGGTTTTGGACTGTATCTAGTAGAACGCAGCGCCGACAAAATGCGCATGGGCCTTTGCGGTCTCATCAAGCGCGACACCTTAGAAGATGTAGACATCGGCTACGCATTTTTGCCGCGCTATTGGGGCCACGGATACGCACGTGAAGCCGCGGCTGCGGTGCTTGAGCAAGGACACCAGCAATTCGGCTTGCAACGTATTGTCGCCATCACTTCGAAGGACAATCACAGCTCGATCAGACTGCTACAGGACATCGGCATGCGCTTTGAAAAAACGCTGTATTTGCCAAACGACGCCCGTCCGACGCAGCTCTTTGCTTGGCACGCGCGACCAGCCAGCGCGGAAAATCACTGCTGAGGGCAGCGCCGAGTTGCTCATCCTTTTTTAGCGGGAATCTCGCCGCGCAAAATATCGTTCCAAACGGCTTCGGTTTGACGGCGAGTCAGTGTTTCCTCGGCACGGTTGTCGATGATCCAGTTTGCAGCGGCCAGGCGCTCTTTGCGGCTGACTTGGGAACGCATGCGCGCCTCGGCCTGGGCCGGAGAAAGGCCGCGCTTTACGGCTCGTTCGAGCTGTACCTCTTCAGGGACATCGACGACGATAAGTCCGCCTAGCCCCGCCTGTAACTTGTTTTCAACGATAAGCGGAGCTTCGTAAATGGCCACGCCGCCGCCGCTTATTTGCGCCTGCAGGCGCCTGGCGCTTTCTTTGGCGATTTCGGGATGGGTGATGGCGTTCAGCGTTTGCCGGGCCGATTCATCGGCAAATACTCGAGCGGCCAAGCGTTCTCTATCAATAGGCGGGGCCGCATTTGCTGCGAGCGGATTTGCCGGCTGCAAAATCTCCGCACCAAAGGCCGCGATAAGTTTTTCGTAGGCGGGGCGTCCGGGCTCGACCACAAAGCGCGCTACTTCATCGGCATCAACGATCACCGCCCCAAGCCCGCGCAGTATCTTGGCAACCGTACTTTTGCCGCTGGCAATTCCGCCAGTCAGGCCGATAATTCGCGGTCCTTGCACAGCGGCCATGAATGGATGTCTCTAATTCATGCAGCCAGTTGCCGGATCGGGATTCAGACATCCGGTAGGCACGCAGCCCCAAGCCGGAGAAGAGGAATCCTTGACGCAAGTCGCCCCTTCGCCGCAGCCGCGCGTTCCGGCATCCGGCGCATCGCACTGTTTGGTGCAGAAGAAGGTACGCTTTTCCGGATAAAAAACCGCCGAGCAAATCGGAGCCGAAGTGCCCGGATCCTGACAAGCGTAAGTATCCGTGCAGTATTTGCCGACACCTAATTTGTTGCCCGGATCGCCTGGGTGTCCGCAGCACGAAAACGGCACCATGTCACCAGTTGGGACTGCCATGTCGGCGGGCGGGCCCTCTTCGTGATGACACGCGCCAAATTGCAGCGTCAAAAGCGCGCCAAGCGCCCATCCGGCCAAACGGCCCGAAACAGAGCTTTTAAGGAAGGTTTTAAAAGTAAGCATGCGCGCCATGGTAGCAGCGCAATTTGAGAGATCAACCTCTCATCCCGTTTTTCGCGAGGTCGTTTCGCCGAGAAACCGTCGACGTTTGGCAAATTTGCTGGACGTGTTGCGTTGCAATTCCAGCTTTGTTAAGGTGCGCCAACTTTCGGCACCTTATTGGGAAATCCGCGACCCATGGCTCAAACCACGCTGCGAACTTATACCTTCCTTGACGCGCTGCAGCCGCAGCTTGCCAGTTTTATGGGCAAGACCGCGCGCGGCTTTTTGCCGCTGCCCGGTATGGCCTCGCTGTTCGTCGAAATCGCTCCAGGCATCGCTATCAATCGGGTTACTGACGTGGCGCTGAAGGCGACACGGGTGACTCCGGCGATACAAGTGGTCGAGCGCGCCTACGGACTTTTAGAAGTGCATGATAACGATCAGGGCGAAGTGCGGCAGGCGGGAACGGCGATTCTGGGACATCTTGGCGTCAAAGAAGACGATCGCTTCAAGCCCAAGGTGCTGACCAACCAGATCATTCGCGGCATCGAGCCCTATCAGGCGCAAATCATCAATCGCAACTCGCAAGGAATGATGATTCTGCCCGGGCAGTCGCTGTACATCTTGGAGACCGAACCAGCCGGTTACGTCGCTTTTGCCGCCAACGAGGCCGAAAAAGCGGCGCGCATCTTTTTGGTTTCGGTGACTCCGTTTGGCGCCTTTGGGCGCCTTTATCTTTCCGGGCCCGAAGCCGAAATTGACGCTGCGGCCGCTGCCGCCACCGCGGCCATCGAGTCGCTGAGCGGCCGGGCTACTGATAAGTTTTTAGACAAGTAAAGCTTCACCCTCAACAGAATCGAGTAAAGGGAAACACAGATGGCTGATGCACTTGGAATGATCGAAACCAAGGGATTTGTCGGAATGGTCGAGGCTTCCGACGCCATGGTCAAGGCAGCTCGCGTTGAGCTTGTAGGCTACGAGAAGATCGGCGGCGGCTACGTGACCGCGATCGTGCGCGGTGATGTGGCGGCGGTCAAAGCCGCTACCGAAGCCGGACAGCGCGCTGCTGAACGCGTCGGTGAGCTCGTCAGCGTTCATGTCATTCCGCGTCCGCACCAAAATATTGACCTTGTGCTGCCGCTTGGGCGCCAGCTTGGCGGTTCCAGCGGCGACGTTAAGTAGCGCCCATGGTAATTGGCTTGGTGGTGGGCACCGTGGTGTCCACCCGTAAAGAGCAAGAGCTGACCAGCCTGAAGTTTCTGCTGGTAAAACCCTGCGACGCAAGCGGTCAGCCGACGAACGCCCAGCCTGTGGTAGCCGTAGACGCGGTAGGGGCTGGTGTCGGCGAGGTCGTGCTATATGCCTCGGGTTCGTCGGCGCGTCAGACCGCTCTGACCAAGGATCGGCCCGTCGATGCCACCATCATGGCGATCGTGGATACGATCGATCAGGATGGTCAGCTTCGCTATCAGAAATAAAATTCGTGGTTTGGGCCGTCTTGATGGCTTTGACTGCGCGCAATCCCGCACCTGTCTGAGGACCGAACGGCATTATGCAGCTCGACGAACAGCGGATTCAGGAAATCGTGGACAAGGTGATGGCCCGTTTGGGGCCAGAGGGGCGACGTACGCCGACAGAAGCGGTTTTTGCCGCGGCTTCGGCGTCAAATGCGGCGCCTAAGCCCGCGCCGCCGCGCAGTCGCGGCAAAGATGCTCGCATTCCACGCGCCCAGCTTGGTCTATTTTCCGACATAGATTCCGCCGCCGCCGCCGCGCGCAAAGCCTTTGAGCAATTCGCGGCCGTGCCGGTGACCACGCGTGAGCGCATCATTGCTGCGATGCGCCGTGTGACCTTGGACAATCTGCGTCCGCTGTCGGAATACGCGGTTGCCGAGACCGGCCTTGGCCGCGTCGATGACAAGCTTAAGAAAAACGAGCTGTGCGCGACCAAGACCCCGGGCGTGGAGATTCTGCGCCCCATCGCTTTTTCCGGCGATCACGGTTTGGCGGTGATCGATCGAGCCAGCTACGGCGTCATCGGTGCCATCACCCCGACCACCAATGCCACCGAAACGATCATCAATAACGGCATCGGTATGCTGGCCGGCGGCAATGCCGTGATTTTTAATACCCATCCGTATGCTTGGCGCACTTGTGCCTGGCATGTTCACATTTTGAACGAAGCGATTGTCAAAAACGGCGGCCCGCCGAATCTCCTTACTAACGTTGCCGAACCGACCATCGACAGCGCCCAAAAACTGATGACCCACAAAGGCGTGCGCTTGCTGGTCGTCACCGGTGGCGGGGCCGTGGTCAAAGCCGCCATGACCTCGGGCAAGCGCGCCATCGCCGCCGGTCCAGGCAATCCACCGGCGGTGGTCGATGAAACCGCTCACATCGATGTCGCGGCGCGCGGAATTATCGAAGGCGCTTCGATCGACAACAACATTGTCTGCGTCGCTGAAAAAGAGATCTGCGCCGTTGCCAAAATCGCCGATTCGCTGAAGACCGAGCTGCAAAAACTCGGCTGCTATTTGCTAAACGATCGCCAGGTCACGGCCCTGGAAAAAGTCATCCTCGATGGCGAGCACGTCAACAAAGACTGGGTCGGCAAAAACGCCGGCGTGATTGGCGCGCAGATTGGCGTGCACGTCGGCGATGACTGCCGCCTGCTTATCGCCGATGTGCCCGAAGAACATCCTTTTGTGCAGCACGAATTGCTGATGCCGGTGATTGGGCTTGTGCGCTATCCCGACGTCACCGCGGCCATCGCCGGAGCGGTTCGTTGCGAGCACGGTTTTGGCCATACCGCGGTCATGTACTCGACCAACATCGAGGCCCTGTCGGCCATGGCCCGCTCGATCAACTGCAGCATCTTTGTCAAAAACGGCAGCAGCCTGGCCGGCCTTGGCTATAACGGCGAAGGCTACACGAGTTTCACCATTGCCTCGCCCACCGGCGAAGGCATGACCACGGCCCTGTCTTTTACGCGCGAACGACGCTGCACGCTGAAGGACGCGTTTCGATTTGTCTAGAAACGGTCTTAGCCTTTGTAGAGGCGGGTAAATGGGACCTCTGCGGCAAGGTGCAGCGCAAGCTGTCGTGGTGCCCGGCCCATCCCTTGGGCTCGTCGAGGTACAGTCGATTGCTCGAGGCATCACCGTTGCCGATGCGATGGTCAAGCGCGCCGAAGTGGCCCTGCTTTTGAACCGTCCGGTTTCGCCGGGAAAACACCTATCCTTGTGCAGCGGCGAAGTGGCCGAAGTGCAAGAAGCCATGCAAGCCGGCTTAAAACAGGCCGGTACAGCCTTGTGCGACCATTTGCTGCTGCCGCAAGTGCACGCCGACGTCATCACCGCCTTGGCGGGAGCTGTTCCATTTGATCCACAGGCCGAGCAAGCGCTGGGAATTTTAGAAACCTACAGCGCCGCCGCCACCATCGTTGGCGCCGATGCAGCCTGCAAAGCGGCCGAGGTAAGCATCGGTGAATTGCGGCTGTGCGACGGACTTGGCGGCAAAGGCTACGCGCTGTTTTTTGGCGAGCAGGATATGGTCGAAGCCGCTCTTTTGGCGGCCCAGCGTCAACTAAGTCCGGGGCTGTTTCTAAGCCAAGAGCTGATTCCGCGCCCGCACGCCGACATGCTGCGCGCCCTGCTGCGCGGCTAGATCACGTGCAAGCGTCAGTGCAAGCCATGGAATCTGCTGAACAAGAGCGATGGACCACGAGCCGAGTTCTAACTTGGACCCAAAAGCATTTTGCCGCTCGCGGGCTGCAATCGCCGCGACTTGATGCCGAACTTCTTCTGGCGCATGCGCTGGGCCGCACCCGCGTTGGGCTTTACACCCACTTTGACGCTCCGCTGCACAAAGATGAGCTTTCGCGCTTTCGCGACTTAATCAAGCGCCGGCTTGACGGCATTCCCGTCGCGTACCTCATCTCGCAAAAAGAATTTTTTGGCCTGCCGCTATACGTCAGCGAAGCCGTGCTGATTCCGCGTCCGGACACCGAGCTGCTTGTCGAGGTGGCTCTGCGCTTGCTTGCGCCTCAGACCGCGGCGGTCGCTTCCTCGGAAGAGCCCGCTTTAGCCATAGAAGTCGCCGAGCCTGGCGTCGAGCTGCACATTAGCTATGATCCTCCGCCGGAAGCGCCGAGCGATGAGGAATTAGCGCCTGCTGCGCCGAAGACCGCTGCCGAGCCGGCAGCTTTGGCGCGACCGGCCCAAGCATGGACCGTGGTCGATGTTGGTACGGGCTCGGGCGCCGTGGCCCTAAGCATTGCGCATCAGCGTCGTGATTGCCGGGTTTTGGCCATCGATGCCAGCGCAGCGGCGCTGGAAGTGGCCCAAAAGAACGCGCAGCGCCTGAACTTGGCGGTCGAGTTTTTTTGCGGCGATCTTTTGACTCCGCTTAAGCCCGCGGCCGACATTGAGCTTGTCGTTGCCAACCTGCCCTACATTGCGACGGCCGAAATCGATACGCTGGCCAAAGAAGTGCGCAGCGAACCGCGATCTGCTTTGGATGGCGGCGCCGATGGATTGACGCTGATTCGTCGGCTGATTGTGCAGGCCCCAAACTACTTGCGTCCCGGCGGCGCGCTGGCTTTGGAAATTGGGGCCGGACAAGCCGAGGCCACAGCCGCTTTGCTGGCCGCGGCGCGCTATGTAGACATTCAAATCGAAAACGACTTGGCCCATATTCCGCGAGTCGTTTACGGTCGCCGCGCAGCTTCTTAAGCTGGCCTACATCCGTTCGGGGACTTCGATGCCCAAAAGCGACAACCCATGGCGTAGGGTGCGCGCTGCTTGCGTCAGCAAAAATAGGCGCGCGGCGCGCTCTTCCGCGGGGGCTTTTAGCACCGGCACTTCGTTATAAAAAGTGCTGACTGCGCCCGCCAATTCGTAAAGATAGTCGCACAGCGTGTGCGGACGTGCGCTTTCCGCGACTTTTTCGACGGCCGCCCCATAATCAAGCAGCCGTCGCGCCAAAGCCCGCTCGGGCGGCAAAAGCAAAGACGGCGCCGCCGCCGCCGCGCTGCCTTCGGCTTCGGCGCGGCGATGAATCGAACGCAGCCGCGCATAAGCGTACTGCAGATAGGGCGCGGTGTTGCCCTCAAGCGCCAGCGCTTTGTCGAGGTCAAAATGGATATCCGATTGTCGATCGCGAACCAAATCGCTGTACTTGATGGCACCGATGCCGACGACGCGCGCCACTTCGTCAAGCTCGGCGTCCGGCAATTCGGGATTTTTATCGTGCGCAACGATACGTGCCCGCCGTATCGCCTCGTCGATATATTCGTCGAGCAGCGGCACGTTGCCAAGTCGGGTGCTGCCGGTGACAAAATTGCCGCTGTCGTCGCGAAAGCGCATGGTGCCAAACGCGATGTGCTCCAGCGTGCAGGTCACGCCCATCTTGCGCGCCACGGCAAAAACCTGGCGCAGGTGCAGCATCTGCGGCGCTCCGACGACGTATAAAATTCGCACCGGCGACCACTGTTTTAGGCGGTGCTCGATGGTGGCGATGTCCGTCGTGCCATAAAGAAATGAGCCATCGGCTTTGCGCACCAAAAGCGGCGCTGGCTCGTCGGCAAGCACGCAAATTACGGCGCCGCGGCTGTGCTCGGCAAGGCCCTTTTGCAAAAGCTCTTCTACAAGTGCCGAAAGCCGCGGATGATAAAAGCTCTCGCCGTGCTGCACGTCGAATCGGACGTCTAGCCGGGCGTAGGTTCGATCGAATTCACGGCGCGAAACCGTGACAAAGTCACGCCACAGCGCCAGATTTTCGGCATCGCCGTTTTGCAGCTTGGACAGTTCAAGCCGCGCTTCTTTCAGAAGCGGCGTGGCATCTGCCTCTTGCGGATTTTTGCTCTCGCCCGATTCATCGGCTGCGGTTTCCGCTTCGTCGTCTTCGTCCTCTACGATTCGGCGATCGAGTTTTTTGATGCCCAGCGCTTGCGCCTGCGCTTTTTCTTCCTGGACGAACTTTTGATACAGCCGAACCAGTTCGGCGATCGGCGTCGCTGCGTAGGCATCCGAATTCAGCCAACGGCGATAGGCGACGATAAGCTTGCCAAACTGCGTGCCCCAGTCGCCAAGGTGGTTATCGGCAATGACGGAATATCCGACCGCGCGCATCACCCGCGTCAGCGCATCGCCGATAATCGTCGAGCGAATGTGCGCGATATGCATCGGCTTGGCGACATTGGGCGATGAATAATCGATGACCACCGCCTGACCGGCAAAGCGCTGGCGCACGCCATGGTGCGAATCGGCGGCAATGCTGACAAGCTGCTGCTCAATATAGCTGCGGCGCAGGTGCAGGTTTACAAAGCCGGGCCCGGCGATCTCGATCTTTTCCAGCGCCGGGTGGCTAGAAAGTCCGTCGGCAATGATTGTGGCCAGATCGCGCGGTTTGCGCCCAAGCGGTTTGGCCAGCTTCAAACAGTCGGCGATCTGCAGATCGCCAAACTCCGCACGGCTGGCTGGTTGCACCAAAAGCTCGGAGGCAATGGCGCTATTTTCCGAAAAAACCTGGCGCAGCGCCGCTGCCGCCGCCTGTCCAAGTTCACCGCACAAATCAAGAATTCCGCGCATCGGGGCGCAGCCTAACGCGTCCCTTGGCGCTGACACAAGCTCCTTGCAGCTTGTGGTTTGGCGCCGGCTTTTCGAAAATATTGTACGGAGGACTTCGATGAAAACTTTGCCGATCGCCTTATTGGCCACGACATTTTTCGTCGGCATGGCTGCTTCGATCGCCATCGCCCACAGCACCGGGCATGAATCACGTACCGTCGCCAGTTGCGAAAAACTGCCGGCTCCCGAGCGGCAGAACTGCATAAAATGCGTCACCCGTCCCGCCAAGCACCACTATCATCCGGACTACCCACCTGGTGATCGCTGTCGCCCCGACAACGGCAAGCCATAGGTGGCCGAGTGATGGTGCGCCGTGGTAGTCTAAACACGTGGTGAAGTCTTCACCTGACTCGCCTAACGAGCTGATAGCGCTTGATCCGAACTTGACCGCGCGGAACAAAGAGCCTCGTTCCGGCGCACCCAGTGCTCTTCGCGAGCCACTGGCTTTTGAGCCGGAGGCTCTGTCGAACCTGCCGCCCTACCTGCAGCGCACTTTGCGCGAGGCGCTGGAGCAGCCGCCGCAAAACGTGCCGACGATGAAATTGGCCCGTTCGCTGGAAGAAGCCGGGCCGCGCACTTTTGTCTATATCGACAATCAGGGGCGGGTACGCTCGCCGGTGCAATATCGAGCGATGCAGGCGATAAGCTATACGCTGCTCCTTAGCATTTTTGTGGGCGGCACGACGCTTTATGCCTGGCTGCTTGGGCCGCAGGGCCTAGTCTTTGGCCTTATCTTCGCGCTCGCCGTCGGCCGCAACCTGCTTTATACCCGGCAAATCAATCAAGCCGCGCTTTTGTCTTCGCACGATCGTTTGGATGAAGCAGAAGTGCTGTTGCGCCGGCTGCTCAAGCGCCGGCTTTTGGGGCGGCGCCTGCGCGCTCTGTGCCATCACAATTTGGGCGCGGTGGCGACCCGGCGCGGCGATCATGCGCAGGCGGTAGATGCGCTGCGTCAGGCAATCAAGCTCTATCGCGCCGCCTGGCCCAAAAGCCCGCATCTGCGCTCGTGCCAGTACGGCGAGATCATTGCCCTTTGCAACCTGGGACAAGCCGAAGAAGCCAAAAAATGCTGGCAGGCCCTGCCGCCGCAGACCGAAGGCGACTATCTGCTGATCAAATCCTGGACCACCGAGCTATATCTGGCTTTTTCTGCCGACGAGCCGCCTCCGGCCGATAGCGAGCTGTGGGAGCGCGCCCGACGGGCCCTGCGCATCACCACGTCCTCGGCGCTTTTGGGGCTGTGCGCCTGGGCTTTTGCGCGCAGCAAGGATCAGGACATCGCCTGGCATCTTTTGCGCGAAGCCTACGATCGGCTGGATGGCGAGCCGCTTTTTCTGGTCATGCCGCCGCTGTGGCGGTGGATGGAACAAAGCCGCCCACTTTCGGGGACGGCGGCCTAGCGCAGCATGACTTCGAGCGCGCGCAAAGCCATCTTGATGGCAGACACGAGCCAAGAGGCGGACAGCGTCCATATGCCGCGATCGCTCGTTGCCATTGATCGCGACGGGCACGTCATCTCGCCGCTGCGCCGCTACGCCGGGCGTGCCGCCGCGTACGGCGCGCTCGGCATTTTGAGCACCATCGGAATTTATACGCTGGCCGCCGGCGATCCGCTGGTCATGGCCTTAAGCTTGGTGGGGACCGCCGCTTGGGGACACGGCATTTTGGTCACCCATTGGCTAGAACGCGCCTCGGCGCTGACCATGCGCGGCGATCTAAGCGGTGCCGAAGCGCTTTTGCGCCGCTGCTTGCGGCCGCCTTGGGGCAGCGAGGCCGTGCGCGCTCACGCCCATTTGCGCCTGTCGGGCGTCGCGTCGCGTCGCGGCCAGCACCTCGAAGCGCAACAATCGGCCGAGCAAGCCGTGCAGCTATTTTCTGCGGAATATCCGCCGCAGCCGCAGTTTGTACTTTTGGCACGCTACCACGAGATTCGCGCGCTGGTCAGCGCTTGTCGACAACCCGATGCGCGCTGCCAACTGGAAAACCTCGGTCCCGCGCCGATCGGTGACTATCTGCGAGCGCAGCACTATCTCACCGAGCTTTATGTAGCGCTTGGCGACAATCGTCTGCCTTTTTTAGACGGACCGCTGTGGGAGCGAACGGAACTGGCCTTGCGGACGCCCTCGGCTTCAGCGCTGCTTGGGCTGTGCGCCTGGGGGTATTTCAAGCTTGGGGATCGCGATATGGCTATACACCTAGTTGCTTTAAGCGACAAACACCGCGACGAACCCCTGGAACAAACCATGCCGCTGCTTTGGCGATGGCTTGCAACCGTGCGTCAGCCCGTATAATCACCGCGCATGTCAGCTCGCGAGGTTATTTTTCTGGGCACGGCCAGCCAAGTGCCAACGCGCACGCGCAACCATAACGCGCTGTTTTTGCGCTGGGACGATTGGGGCATTTTGTTCGATCCGGGCGAAGGAACGCAGCGCCAAATGCTGCACGCCGGCATTGCTGCGACGCAGATCACCCATATTGCGGTGACCCATTTTCACGGCGATCACTGCCTGGGCCTGGCCGCCATCCTGCAGCGGCTGTCTTTGGATCGCGTGCCTCATCCGGTCGAGGTGATTTATCCAGCCAGCGGCGAAGTGTATTTTCAGCGGCTGCGCTATTCGGCCATTTATCACGAACAAGCGGAGCTTGTTCCGCGGCCGATTGCTCTTCCCGCCGAGCATGGCGAGGATGATCCGCCTTTTGTGGTGGCCGAGCGCAACGGCACGCGCCTATTGGCCAGTCCACTTTCGCATCGCGTCGAATGTTTTGGCTACCGTCTGCAAGAGCCCGATGGCCAGCGCATGTTGCCCGATCGGCTGCGCGCCGCCGGAGTGTTTGGGCCGGCGATTCGCGAGCTGCAAAAAAATGGCGAGCTTTACGTAGGCGACCGACTGGTGCGTCTTGCTGAAGTCAGCTCGCCGCGGCCGGGGCAGGCTTTTGCGCTAGTCATGGATACTCGGCCGTGCACGAGCGCGGAAAAGCTGGCCGCTGGGGTGGACCTTTTGGTTTGCGAATCGACTTTTTTGTCCAGTGAAGCGGCCGAAGCCCATGCTTATGCGCACATGACCGCGGCGCAGGCCGCCGAACTGGCGAAACATGCGCAAGCGCGTTGCCTGGTGCTGACCCATTTTTCGCAACGATATACTTCGCTGGATGGATTTGCCGCGGAAGCGGGGGCACATCATGGCAACGTAGTGGTGGCCAAAGACCTGGCTTATGTACCGGTTCCGCCACGTGAGTAAATACACCCCCTTCCGTCTGAAGGGCGGTCGTGATAAGTCTCTCTCGGCTATCAAGGAAAAATAATGCTAGAGACCCTTAGCAAAGGCTTCCGAACCGCGCGGGAGCGCCTGACCGGCGTCGCCGAACTTACCGAAGACAACATCGAGTCGGCGCTGCGCGATGTGCGCATGGCGCTTTTAGAGGCCGATGTGGCGCTGCCGGTGGTTCGGCAGTTTCTGCAGCGTGTCAAAGACAAAGCGATCGGGCAGGTGGTGTCCCTGCGCGCCAAAGCCGAAATGCCGGCTACCGGCAAACCCGGCGATAAAGCGCTGCGCTCGATGGAGGTCACGCCCGAGTACCACTTCATTCGAATCTGTCAGGAAGAGCTGACCGCGCTTATGGGCAACCCCGAGGGGGGCCCTACCGAGATCGACTGGGCCAAAAAAGGCCCGACGGTCTTTATGATGGTCGGCCTTCAGGGCTCGGGCAAGACGACGACCAGTGCCAAGCTGGCCCGCTGGCTGCAAAAGATACACAAACGCAAGCCGCTTCTGGTTGCGGCCGACGTATACCGCCCGGCCGCCGTGCAGCAGTTGCAAGTGCTCGGCGAAAAGCTGGGCATTACGGTGTACACCGCACCGGGCAAAAAGCCGCCCGAGATCTGCGAAGAAGCCTACAAGTTCGCCTACACCAAGGGCTACGACGTAGTGCTTTTGGACACCGCCGGTCGTCTGGCCATCGACGAACCCTTGATGCGTGAACTGGACGAAATCAAGTCGCACGTCAAGCCGCACGAAGTGCTTTTGGTCGTCGATGCGATGATTGGTCAGGACGCCGTCAACACGGCGCGGGCCTTTCACGAGCGCATCAAGACCACCGGTTTTGTACTGACCAAGCTCGATGGCGATGCGCGTGGCGGCGCGGCCTTGTCGATTCGCGAAGTGACCGGGCAGCCGGTGCGCTTTTTGGGCATCGGCGAAAGCCTGGACAAGCTGGAAGAATTTCGTCCCGAAGGTCTGTCCAGCCGCATTTTGGGCATGGGCGACATCGTCGGCCTGATGAAGGACTT
>CAYWPR010000105.1:0-18405 GCA_964460115.1 uncultured Myxococcales bacterium | reverse complement strand
TCACTCGTCATGCGCTTCACCGGACTGAACAGGTGGATTCGACAGTCCTACTAATTGCTCGGATCCTAGGGAGATTTAGATGGATTTTACCGGAAGTCTTGCTGGCAGTATGTGGAAACGTCATAACGATAATGCGGCTGCTTCTGCGAAAACCGCAGCGCCCCAACCTCAGGCAGCAGCACCGACGGCTGATAAGCCCGCCTCCAGCATCCCCATCTCACGCAGGTGACCAGCTGCCCTTCTACATGAGTTATTTCAAATGTGGAATCACTCTGATCAAAAACCTGAAGCAGCGGGGCCCGCGGGAAATGCTCAGCCTGGCTCCGGGACCACGCAGCCGGCACCTTCTGCGGCAGACACGCAGGGTCCGCAGCAAGCTCCCGATGCGGAAGCGGCCCAACGCAATTTAGGGACTATATATATATGAATCGCGCGAAAATTAATTTTGCGGGCGGAATCTGCGGATAAGCTGGAATTTGCCAGTGCGCTGCGTTGCTGAGCAGTGCAACTTGGCAATTCAAGGAGATTTTTGTTATGTCAGGATTTGCTACTGAGCCAAAGCAATCGGACAATGCTTTTGCATCTACCAAAGAATCAGGAAATTTTGGTTCTGGCAACAATGCGAGCGGGCACCAAGTTTCAGATCATGACGCACTTAGTAAAACAAAAGAGGCCTTGAAGAAATTTGAGGAAATAGCTCCATATTTATTGGAATATTATACGAATGGAGAAAAGCTTTGGGAAGCAGTCTGTGCAAAGCATGGGGTTACAGATATCTATCTGATAAAAAAGACTTATTATGAGTCTATTCATAATGGATCTACTCTCATCAATAGCACAATAAAAGACCAGCAAGATAGGTTAAATGGCCGATTCAGAATGATGATAAATTTGTTTACAAAAAATGTTATGTATATCAGATTAGGCCTTCCCATTCCAGAGAATACAATAAATGCAATTACTGCGATTAAAACAGAACAAGATGCCATAAGGGAATGTAATAAAGTAAATGCATTTCCTGTCCTATATAAACATGCCATATCTCGAATCTGCAAAATGTTTTCAGAGCTAGAGAATGGAGGAGATAGGGATAACCCATTATCGCCATATGGACATTACCCAAGTGACCTCGCAAGTTTAAAGCGGATTAAAGTAGCCAATGAAACTTTAGCGGTCGTGGAGGGAGAGCTTTCAGATTCCGGGCCTTCTGATCATTCAAAGTCCGCAAATCAGCCAGTTTCAGCTTCAGCCTCGAAAGAGCAAGCGGATAAACGGGACGCTATTATTGACACTCCTAAAAAAGAATCAGGATTTTTCGGTTCTATCATGGATTGGGTGGGACATAAATATTCCGACTATAAAGCACATAGAGCCATAAGTAATGTTCTGAGCGAATTTGAGGAAATAGCTCCATATTTATTGGAATATTATACGGAAGGTGTAGAAAAATTCTGGTTCACAGTTTGTGCAAATAAGGGGATTACAGATATCAATCTGATAAAAAAGACTTGTCATGACTCTATTCATAATGGATCTGCTCTCATCAATGATAAAATAAAAACTAAGCAAGAAAGATTGAATAGCCGATTCGCAGGGATGATGAGTGGGGTGACACGCAAAGGACATCCATATGGAACGATAGATAATGTAATAAATATTAGACTTGGCATTCAGCTTCCCGAGGCTACAATAAATACCATCACCACGAATAAAACAGAGCAAGATGCAATCAGGAAATGTGATACAGTGGCTGCATTTCCTGTTCTACGCAATCATGCTATATCTCGAATGTGCAAAATGTTTTCAGAACTAGAGGGTGGGGGAGACAGGACAAACCCATTATCGTATGGACACTACCCAAGTGATCTCGCAAGTTTAAAGCGGATTAAAGTAGCCAATGAAACTTTAGCGGTAGTGGACGGAATGCTTTCAGCCGCCGGGCCGTCGAATGATACAAAGTCTCAAGACAAGCCAGCTCCAGCCCATGAAGCAGCGCCAACGGCGCGCCCGACTGACTATATCGTGCGAAATTAGCGCGGCTGGCGCCGGCAGAAAGCTCAGCGACGACAGCTCGTTATGAGTTAGCAGCCACGATTTGGTTACTGCGTGGTAACGTTTGACCATGCAAAAATATCTTTGGGCTCTCTCGCTTTCCCTGGCGCTGGCCGCTGGCTGCAAGCAAGGGACGAGTCTTGGCGGATTGGATCAGGGAAGCAGCGGCGAGCAGGATTCGGGCAGCAGCGATGACATGGCCAGCCCCACTGTTTCGGATGGCGGCGGCAGTAAAGATGGCGGCGGCAGTAAAGATGGCGGCGGGGTCCCGCCGATGCCAGGGCTGAACCTGCTTGCAGGACAGATCGGCGGCAACGGCAACGCGGATCGAGTTGGCACCGATGCGCGCTTTTACGACCCCTGCGCCGTGGCGGCGGATGGCCTCGGCAATCTATATGTCGCGGACAGCTACAATCATCTGCTGCGCAAGATCGTGCTTGCAACTGGCGCAGTCACGACCGTGACCTCGACCGTGAGGGAATCGTATGGAGTGGCGGCCGATGGGGCGGGCAATGTCTATTACAGCGACAGCGGCACGTACGCGATCCACAAGGTCGTGGTCGCAACCGGCACTGTGACCACGCTCGCAGGCGGCGGCAACGGCAGCGCGGATGGCATCGGCACTGCGGCGCAGTTTAACGCTCCCACGGGACTTAGCTGGGACGGCGCCGGAAACCTGTTTGTCGCGGACACGAACAACCACACGATTCGCCAGATTGAAGTGGCGACCCGCACTGTCACGACGCTTGTCGGCACCGCGGGTATGAGCGGCAGCGCTGATGACACGGGCGGAGCCGCCAGATTCAATGCTCCCTTGGGCCTTGTTCATGACAAAGCCGGCAAGCTGTATGTTGCGGACACGAATAACTACACGGTGCGCCAAATCGTGGTGAACAGCAAAGTCGTGACCACGGTGGCCGGCACGGCGGGATCCTCGGGCAGTCTCGATGCGACTGGCGCCGCGGCTCGATTCGATAGACCGCAAGCCGTGGCGGTTGATGGGGCGGGCAACCTCTACGTCACGGACGTCTATAACACCACGGTGCGCAAGATCGTGGCTTTGACCGGCGTGGTCACGACGCTGGCCGGCAAGTCCGGAGTGCCTGGCAACAGCGATGGAACAGGCACCGCCGCAAGGTTTCAGGCGCCGCGCGGCATCGCCTTAGATGGCGCGGCAAGCCTGTACATTTCCGAAGTGGCTGCTGGCGGCGCAATTCGCAAGCTCGATGCAGTCAGCGGAACGGTCACGACCTTTGCGGGCAAGCTCTCAGCCGCCGGCAGTACAGATGGAATCGGTGCGGCGGCGCAGTTTCGTACTCCGAACGCGCTGGCCACAGATGGGCAGGGGCACCTGTTTGTCGCGGAATACGACAACCACACGATTCGTCAGATCACAATCGCGACCGGCGCGGTCACCACGCTTGCGGGAATGGCATACTCGTTCGGAAGCACAGATGGGCTTGGCACAGCGGCAAGCTTTTATTATCCGCTAGGCCTGGTGGCAGATGGCGCAGGCCACCTGTATGTGGCCGATAGCAGCAACAACAAGATTCGCCAGATCGTGATCGCGACCGGCGAGGTGTCCACGGTAGCGGGAGCGATGAGCTCGGGAAGCAGCGATGGGCCCCCGGGCGGCGCGCGCTTCAACTCGCCCGCCGATGTGGCGCTCGATGAGAATGGCAATCTGTATGTCACCGACTCGAGCAACTGCACGGTGCGCAAGCTTGCGGCCGGAACTCGAAATGTGACAACGATCGCGGGCACGGCTGGCTCGTGTATGAGCCAGGACGGAATGGGGACGGCCGCGCGCTTTGCAGTTCCGCTCGGCCTGGCATCAGATCGAGCGGGCAGCCTTTATGTGGTCGAGGTGAGTGCCGGCACGCTGCGCAAGCTGGACCTTGTGACCGGCGCCGTGTCTACGCTTGCCGGAACCGCCGGATCGAGCGGCACTACCGACGGAATCGGAACCGCTGCGCGTTTCACCAGTCCGCAGAAGGTGATTGTGGATGGGGCAAGCAGCTTGCTTATCAGCGATACGCGCAACCATACGCTGCGCAAGATGGATCTGCTGACAGGAAGCGTCACCACGGTGCTTGGAACAGCCGGACAGCAGGGCGTCTACTTGGGAGCGCTGCCTGGTGGTTTGAGTTTCCCGACAGGCATGGCGCGTCTGCCAAACGGCGGGCTCGCGGTCAGTAGCTCCGGAGAAAACGCGGTGCTCATTGTCGACGGTCTATAACGCGAAGATTCCGCTTCCCACTCCTTTGTGTCAAAGGGCCACGCGCTACTTCTTCATCAAAACTTAATATTCAGCAGAATTCTGATGTCTTACAGTAGGGCCCTCCTGTCTTTTAGGACATTGTTCCAAATCGATGATCCTCGATGCGGCGATACTGGAGGCCTGGAAAGCGCTGCGATGGCACAAGCTGCGCAGTGCGCTTTCGGCGCTGGGAATTTGCATCGGCATCGCGGCGGTGGTCTGCACGGTCGCCATTGGGACCGCGGGCGCCATCGAGATCGCGCGGCAGCTTATGAATCTGGGCGAAAACCTCGTCTGGATCGAGGCCGGCGGGCGAAACCTGCAAGGCGTGCGCACCGGTACCCAGCAGACAAAGACGCTTTTGGCCGAGGATCTGCATGCGATTCTGCGCGAAGTGCCGCTTGTACGCAGCGCGGCGCCGCAGGTGGACGGCAAGGTCCAGGTCATTCACGGCGACAAGAACTGGAATACGTCTGTGAAGGGCGTGACGCCGGCCTTTTTTCAGGTTCGGCACTGGATCTTTGTTGCGGGCGCATCCTTTTCCGAGGAAGCGGTGGAGCGCGCCGAAAACGTCTGCGCCATCGGCAGAACCGTCGCTGAAAAGCTCTTCGCAGGCGAAGATCCAATCGGCCAGACCATGCGCGTAGGACACTTGACGTGTGAGATCGCGGGCGTCCTGCAGTCAAAACGGATTGTTTGTACGGTCTACCTTCACAGAAAGGGAACGATATGCTGCACCTAAGGCTCTTGCGCATCGTACTTCTGGGGGCTTTTTCGGTGTTTGCATTCGCTTGCGATAGCGTCGCCAATCACGCCGACATGACAAGTCTTCTGAACGACGCCGACAGCCTGCCGCCTGATGCCGCGTCGCCGGCTGGCATTGAGCTTGGCTCCGCCCTGCGCGTTATCGTCGAGCCCAGCGATAAAGGCAGCGCGCTTTTGGCCGCGATAGACGGCGCCAAAAAATCGGTCCACGTAACGATGTATCTTTTGACCGATACCAATTTTCGCAACGCCCTCATCGCGCGGCAAAATGCCGGAGTCGAGGTAAAAGTCGTCCTGAATAAGACTTTTCCGCCCGGCACTACGCTCGACAATCAGCCGGTGTATGCAGCGCTTGGCGCCGCAGGTGTAGGCGTTTCGTGGGCCCCTTCGACCTTCACTTATACCCATGAAAAATGCGTGATCATCGACGAGACAAGCGCTTGGATTATGACCATGAATGCCACCGTCTCTGCGCCCACGAAGAACCGTGAGTATCTGGTCATCGATACACTGGCGAGTCATGTTTTCGAAACGGAAGCGCAGTTCGCCGCTGATTACGCAAGCCGCACGTTCACGCCTACAGGAATGCTCCTTGTTTCCCCAGTCTCGTCGCGCGCGCGCATCCTCGAGCTCATAAACGGCGCCAGTTCGACCCTCGATTTCGAAGACGAAGAACTTAGCGATGCGCAAGTCGTGACTGCGTTCTGCAACGCCAAGGCCCGCGGCGTACGCGTGCGCGGAGTCCTCGCTGCAGGAAGCATGAGCGCGGCGGAGCTCACCGCCATCGGCAACCTCAAGTCATGTGGCGTGACGATGGTCTCTGTCGCAACTCCGTACATACATGCCAAAGCCATCGCCGCCGATTCCGCCAAGGTCTACGTCGGTTCAGAGAACCTCACCGCTGTCTCCCTTGATCAAAACCGCGAGCTCGGATTGATCATCACCTCACCTTCAGCGCTAACGGTGGTGGCGAATCAGGTCGCGGCAGATATCGCCAACGGAACCCCGCTTTAGCAAGCTCTTCACCATAATGAATGCATGCAAAAATGTAACCAGTTTTGCTGAATTAAATAAATTTAATCAAAATATAATTTTGGGTTAATTAAATAACAACTTAACAATCAATGGGTGGGGGACTCCTCCTCAGATCTGCCTCGAGAACCCAGATGATGATCCAATTATGGGACCAATTTATGGACCTTTCTATCGAAAACTTATGCTAAATCCAACGTGGATTGCTGGCATTCCTTTTGCATGGCAAATTTCCAACCAACATAAAGCGCTTTTGCGAAAGGCGATCCTATGAAGATCCGTGGCTCGTGGACCCTGCATTTCACTGCTTTTTTCCTTTGGGTTGCATTTCAGACCGCTTGTGGGTCTCAGGCGGAGACACCACAAGAAGCAGTCGACAGCCAGATTCAGTCAGCCCTTCTCAGTACGCCGACTCCTTCGCCGCCGCCGCCTTCCTGTGATCAGCGTTCGCCGGGTGTCACCGCGATTCAGGCGGTGGTGCGGGTGGACGAATATCACGGGCTGATTCAGGGAAGAAACGGCACGCACGAGATTGCCTACGGAACGATTACGAGCATTCCCTGGGTCTACGACCACAGCCTGCTGGACACGAGCAACGTCGAGCTAGCACTGAACGTGAAAAGCGCCAAAGATCCCAATGGCCTACCGCACGAGATCAAGCTATCTGTTGGCCAGTCCGTCGAAGTGGAGGGTGAATATATTCCAGCTGCGACGGCTCACGCCAGCGACAAAAAGGGCGCGGCGGCAGTGATACACTTCACGCACTCGCCCTGTGGTTACGTGACCATCGCCGGAACCGTCTATCACTAATCCATGGGGTATAGCGCTGCAAGCTGAGAGCGTACAGCGGTAGCATGATGAGATAGGTCTGGGCCTGGATATCGATCCCATGCGTGCCCCTTTCTTGTATGGCTTGCTTCAGCTCCTCTGCCGCTGGCAGGTGGAGGTCATTCGCCATGACTAGTAAGCGCTCATCTCGAGCGTAGCTCCAGTCCCAGGCGCAGCGGATGCGGGTTGTGGGATATATCCGCGATTGTTTCAGTGATGCGTGTCAGCGGGGTTCGATTGGAGAGCTGCATGATCGCGCTTTCCGTGCTAATGTGAAATGCGATGCGTGTCTCTGCATGGCTTCGAAGTCTAGTCGGGTTGTCAGTCCTAACCCTGTGCGCGCTGGGCTATGCCGCGCTTCCGTCCACCTTGGGAGAGAGCAGCATTTCCAGTAAGAATCCCGAAGAGGTCGGTACCGTGCACTGGGAACGTGACCTCGCCACGGCGCTTGCGGAAGCACAGAACAGCGGCAAGCCGGTGTTTGCGCTGTTTCAAGAGGTCCCGGGTTGCGCGGGTTGCAAGCAGTTCGGACGCGAAGTAATGGCACATCCGCTGATAGCCGAGGCGGTCGAAGAACTGTTTACGCCGCTGCTCATCCATAATAGCAAGGGCGGCAAGGACGCCGATGTCCTAAAGCGCTACGGTGAGCCTGCATTCAACTATCAAGTCGTGCGATTTCTCGACGGAAATGGCCATGACATCATTCCACGCCAAGACAAGGTGTGGACATCCGATGCGATTGCCGTGCGGATGATCGAGACGCTTCAGAAATCAGGGCGCTCGGTACCGGAGTACCTGCGGCTGCTCGCGAGCGAAAAGAGCGAGGGGCTGAAGCAAGCGGCGTTTGCGATGGCTTGCTTTTGGACGGGCGAAAAAGAACTCGGTGCGCTCGACGGCGTCGTTTCCACGGAAGCCGGCTTCATCGATGGACATGAGGTCACTCTGGTAAGCTACGACCCGGCCGTGATCAAGACGCCTGAACTTATCACCGCGGCCGAGCGAGTGCAGTGTGCGCAGTCGGTGTATCTGCCGGATGCGGATCGGCAGACTGTGAATCCTTTGCGCTTGAAGGCCCAGGCGCTGGCTGGCTATCGCAAGGCGCCGGCAGCGGATCAGAAGCGTCAGATTCAGGGCACGCCGCTTGCCGGACTGTCGCTGCGCGGCGTTCAGGCGACCAAGGTCAACGCTTTTATTCGCACCAATTCGGCCAGGGCACTGGCACTCCTATCGCCCCGGCAGCGCGTCACCATCAAGAGCGCATCCACGCCCTGAGTCAAAATAAACTCGAAAGCCGCGTCAGAAAATCCATTGCCGACACCTATGTCCAGCCAACCGCTATTCACCGAAATCGGAGCTCACGACCGTTCTGCATTGCGATTCAGGAAGTCGTAAGTAGGCGCAAAATTAGGCAACGCCTGCACGCGGGACAACCACTCCTGTACACGTCTATATCTCGCCCAGCTTGAGTAGGTCGACGTTTTTATCCTCAAATGAGATTCCTTTGTGATGCTGGCACAAACGCACTCTCTGCGTTGACGTAGAAAGCGGAAAACCGTAAAGCACCTTGTCGCTCATTCTTGCGTCTCCTCTCTAAAGACATTTTAGCGCCATCTTGGCAAGATGGCACTTTTCACGTGCTCTCCCGTCCGGCGACGTGGGCGCTGCTTTGCACTGGGTAGTCGGTAGTCCTGCCATGGACAGGTTCTCACTGCGGCTCATGCGAACTAGGCTGTTGCGCGCGCAGTAGCCAAGCGGCCGCGTCTCGCCGTTTAGAAACACCAGCGTGGAAAAATACTGAGAATAACTGCCGGCGCCGCTGCGTTCTGAATCCGTTGTAAGGGCAGGGCGCGCCTTTCGGCGATATATTCATGTTCCTCTTTCTTGGCTATGGCCCTACCATTGTGTCGTCCGCACATCCGAAAACTTGTACCCTGCTGAAGGAGGACCCATGTATCGCAACGTGATTCTGACCGCATTCCTATGTGCTGCCTCGCTGTTGCTGAGCGCCGCAACGACGTCGGCGCAGACCCTGACGTGCATCTGCACCGGAAGTGCCTGTGGCAATTCCGCCATTGGCGGTGATCAGGGCGACATTTTTACCAACATCGCCCCCGACGTCGCCAAGCAGTATTTTACGCCCAACGCCAACACTGGCTGGACCTGCATCACGCCCAAAGTACGCGGCCAGGGCGGCCCGCTTGGTTGCTACTGCAAGGGATACTGCGGCAACGGCGGAATTGGCGCCGACCCGAATTATATCGACCTGGGCAAGACCGACGCCGTGGTCGCCCAGTCCTACGGCGGCGGCAAAGCCGGCAACAAGACCGGCTGGCTGTGCGGCAAGTTTCGCGGCGACTTCAAGCCCCCGGCGGCGCCGCCCGCGGCCCCAATGGCCTGCGTCTGTACGGGAACGGCTTGTGGCAACGCAGCCATCGGTGGCGACCAGGGTGACATCTTCACGAACGTCTCTGCCGACAAAGTCAAGCAGTCCTTTGTCACCAATCCCAATACCGGCTGGACCTGCATCACGCCCAAAGTACGCGGCCAGGGCGGCCCGCTTGGCTGCTACTGCAAGGGATACTGCGGCAATGGCGGAATTGGCGCCGACCCGAACTACATCGACCTGGGCAAGACCGACGCTGTGGTCGCCCAGTCCTACGGCGGCGGCAAAGCCGGCAACAAGACCGGCTGGCTGTGCGGCAAGTTTCGCGGTGATTTCAAATAATCAAAAACTCGCACTCGTTTCGCGCCTATCCTCGTTCATATAAGCTCCTGCCGCCGACTTTCACGACTACCTATTGCCTCTTTTTTTGCGCTTGGTTACATCAGGGCGCGCGTACCGCTATGGTCCAAGCATCCTCGTCAATGCCGATGGCAGCATCGATATGTGGACCTGCTCACCTGGGGAAAACGGAGTTTGGGATGTCGTGCGCTACCGCCATTCCAGCGCTGGCGGACGGAGCTTCACACCGGGTTCTGTCGTTTTGCAGCCAACTCCGGGAACGCGAGATGCTTTTTCAACCTGCGACCCGGGCGCGCTGCGCATCGGTGCCTATTGGTACCTAAGCTATACCTCTACCGAAGACAGCCGCGGCACAGCCAATCATGTGTATGTCGCCCGGGCCAGAAATCCGAGCGGTCCGTACGAAAAATGGCACGGCAGCGGTTGGGGCGGCGCGCCCCAGCCGATCATTGCGTACGTTGGCAATTCGGAATTTTCGGGAATCGGCGAGCCTTCGCTGGTGCTGCACGGTCGTCTATACGTCTACTATACGAATCTGGACGGCAGCCAGCATACCGAGGTCGCCACCATCGAGGAGCCTGTTGGCGAGGACTGGCCGGCGCATCTATTTCGACATGGAACGGCGATTGTGCGGCATGCCTTGGGCGAGGATTCGACCGATATCAAATATGTCGATGCGCTGGGCGTTTTGTAGGGGTCGCCGTGACGGATCGCTTTGGACCAAACGCCAGCGTCGCGGTGTATCAGTCCTTTGACGGACTGCACTTTATTCAAGCGTCATGCATCCCGAGACCACCAATGCGCAAGAATGGGCTTCTGTGGACCTTGGACGGCCTTATCGAATGGTTGGCGCGACCATTACGCCGCGCAGCGCGGGCCTTGGCTTTCCGATCAATTTTGCACTACAGACATCAAACGATGCGCAGACCTGGACGGATGTGCCAGGAGAGGTACAGACCGGCTTTTCCAATCCCGGCAGTACGCCCGTCGTGCGGACTTTTGGCATGCCGATCCTGGCCCGGTATCTTCGACTGTATGCCACACGTCTTGGCGCCGATAACTATGGCAAATACTACCTGCAACTTGGCGAACTCGTCGCCCATGTAGCTCCCTAGGGGACGGGCGGCGCGAATTCACAGTCTTTGATTTCGCAATCCTCGCGACGGAGATTGTAAATTCTGCGCATTTGTTCAACTGATCGCATTGACAGTGTCAGAGACCGCAAGTATGGATCTTCGCACAGAAAGGTGTGGCCATGCTTGCGACCCAGATACGGCAAAAAGACGGTGTCTTTTATTTCATTTCGTACCCGGCTGAGGATCTGCTGAACAAAGTTCGGTTCATCAGTCGATATTACAGCGACGGCGAGACGCTGGCGGCAGAGGAAGTGGCAGAGGGCGACGAGGTAGGGCGCTTCATCTCTCGCATCGAGCGGACAGACTCGGCGTTTCAGCGCGAGCTGTCCAAGCAGAAAGTGGCGGCCATTGAGAACTTCTACGAGACGGCGATGACGCAGCCGCCAATTCCCGGGACCGTGCTTTTGTTTACGGCGGAGACTTTGCAGTTCGATTCGGTGGGTTCCTTTGAGAATGTCGGAAACCTGGAAGAGCCGACCGGAAAGTACCTGATTATCGATGGACAGCATCGGCTGGCGGCGTTGCATTTTTATCGCCAGCACCACTCGGAAGAGGCGCGCACAATCGCCGTGCCGTGCATCATCTTTGATGGGCGCAGCGAAGATTTTGCGACTGAGATGTTTGTGACCATCAATTCGACGCCGACGCGCATCAACAAAAGCCACCTCATTGATCTGTACGAAAAGGTCTCGTGGGGGGCCGCGGACAAGAAGCTGGCGGCGCGGCTGGCCGAGCGTCTGTACGGCGATGCGGACAGTCCGCTACGTTACAAGATTAACCGGCTGGGCGGACGCTCGAAACAGGCAAAGTGGATACTGCAGGCCGAGCTTTATAACGAGCTGTATCGCTGGGTGCAGGCCGACTGGCAGGTCCTAAAAGGGCGAGGAAGTGCGGCGGTGGATGTCTGTTATGAACTCGTGCGGGATTTTCTAAAGGCAGCAGAGCGGGTGTGGGGCGAGGCATGGGGTCACGAACAGTACATGGTGACGCGGCCGGTGACGCTAAAAGCCATGCTGCGGGTGCTGGCGGATTTGGCGCGCAGCGATGTCGAACCAAGCGTCGGACGGGTGGCGCGCTGGGAGGAAAGGCTGCGGCCGTGGGACGCCATGCGGCGCGAGTTTCGAGCCGAGGGATTTTATGAACGATTTCCGGCCCGCGGACAGGTCGAGCGGGTGGCGCGGGTGTACCGTGAGCTGGCGCGGCCTTTGCGGCTCATCTCTCCGCTGAGTACAGACAAGGAACTGCGGCGGCCGCTGCGCGAGCTGCAGCTTGCGGCGGGATAAGAATCCCGCAGCAGGCGCTGCTAGCGCTTTGTGGCTTCGAAGTGGCGGGCGTGGTTGTCTTTGGTGTTGTAGATGTCGATGGACGTTTTGCCTTCAGCGGCTTGGTTCATGCGGGCGATGATTTGCTCGCTGAGCACGTTATTGCGCTTTACTGCAGGGCGAGTTTCCATGGCTTTGAACCAGCGAAGAAAGCTGGGCGAAGTCTGCTCGGTGATGCCGCGCTTTGCGTGTAGTTTGGTCCAGGGATAGACGGCCATGTCAGCGATGGAGTATTCGTCGCCGCCGATCCATGCGCTGTCTTGCAGGCGATGTTCAAGAACGCCGTAGAGGCGCAAAGATTCGTTGTTGTAGCGGTCTTTGGCATATTGGATGTCATCGCGCGTCAGGTTGTTGAAGTGGCTAGACTGGCCAAACATTGGGCCGATGTGGGCCATTTGAAAGATGAGCCACTGCAGAACGTCGTAGCGCTTGCGCGGTTCTTGAGAAAGGAACTTGCCGGTTTTTTCGGCAAGATAGATGAGGATGGCGCCGGACTCCATCAGCGTGTAAGGGCCGCCGCCGGGGCCTTCGCTGTCGATGATGGCGGGAATCTTGTTGTTCGGACTGAGCTTTATATGCTCCGGCGAAAACTGCTCGCCCAGGCGGATGTTGACGTCGATGTGTTTCCACGCGAGGCCCGTCTCCTCAAGCATCAGCATCACTTTCTGTCCGTTCGGAGTGGGCATGGAGTGCAGTTCGATCATCGTTCTCTCCTTGTAAGCCGGAAAAACTACAACGCCGCGAATAGGCCGCGAAGTAGTTGAATTCTAAGGCAATTTGGTAATGCGAATGGCTGCCGCGGAATACGCTTCTTCGACTTTTTTTCGATTGCGCAGATGGCTGACAATGGAGCCAAGATTGTAAAAATATAATTTTAAATGATAAAGCGGATTTGGCCGTTTCACGGTTTTAAAAAGCGCCTGCGTCGTTTCGGTCCAGCAGTGCTCCCCCCAGCCGAGCCATTCAAATGCAAATCCTTTGCTGATCACATGATCCCACAAAGATTTCATTTCATTTTCAAGTCCCATGTTTCCAAGAATTTCATCAAATACAAGAATTGTTCCAACCTGAAACCGATCGCGGGTGCGGATCAGAATATCAGTAGTCGATTGGTATGTATCGCAATCGATGTGCAAAAATGCGATAGGCTCAGTATTGGCACGCAGAAAACCAGGCAATGATTGATCAAAAAAGCCTTTCACCAAGCGGACATTATTTTCTAACTTCAGCTTGTTTGGATCAATGAGCATCCAATCTTTGGGGACGCGTAGATCGCCAATGATCCAATCCTGCGGAAAGCCTTCAAACGAATCAAAACCATAAACTTGCCGGCCCGGCGCCGCTCGAGCGATCAAATTCGTTGAATTGCCCGTGCAAACTCCGAACTCGCAAATTAGCCCCTCGCACAACTTCTGAGTACGCAGCGTCTCTTCCAGCACTTTTGGCCACGCGGAAAGCGTCTCCAGATATTCATATTGCGCATCCGCCCACTTTTGATAATCGGCAGCCAACTGGCTGTATATACGCCTATAGGCCGATGTTTGGTTCTCGTCGAGGCAAGCTTTGATAAATGTCTTTGTTCGAATGAGGTCGGTCATTTTGCCACTTTCGCCTTTGCTCTTCTCCAAGGGGCGCCGTACCCTTCACGAAAAATTTGCCGCCGCAGAAAAAGCGGATGGTTACAACCTGGGCAGCGTCAAAAGCCAGGCAGCGATTTGTTTTCGGCTGCGCAGACGTAGCCAGTGCGGCTGCATCAGCGCGGCAAATTCGGCCTGCCTTCCGCGATGCGTACGCAGGGCCCAGCGGATTGGGTGATCTTTGTCGAGCAAACTCGACCAGCGTTCACGGTTGCCGTTCCAAAGTTCTTGCCCCGTCATTGCACGCGACAGCGAGCGCCAGATCACCTGGGCCATGATGATGGGAAAAGCCGGATCGACCCATATGACCGCCGTCGCCCGGGCCCACACCAGGTCTCTCACCACGGCGGGGTGATTGCCGTCGATAATCCAGCGATCTTTTGCGACGATGGTCAAAACCTTCTGGCGCAGCACATCTTTGGGCGTCTGGGCCCAGTTGGGCCCGTGTTGCAGGGCATCAAGTTCAACGTGCGGAATTCCGAGCTGCTGGGCCGCGCGGGCGGCCAGCGTCGACTTACCCGAACCGGAAGTTCCAATGATCGAAATTCGCGGACCTTGCAAGGTGTGATTGTCTGGGGTTTCCATGACTGCCTAGGTCATCGTATCATCGCGGCAGGCGGCAAGATCATCTTAGGTTGTGGTGATGCGCCTTGGCTTTGGCTATATTGCGCCCATGTTGCGCAACCTCCATCTGCCGTTTTTCGCTCTTGTGGCACTTTCAGCCTCAGCAATCGGATGCGGCGCGTATACGTATCAGGGCTACGCGCTGTATCAAGCGGATGCGTCTTCGCCCAAGCCCCCAGGCTGCAACTTCCGCGTCGGCTCGACCATGCCCGGGGAAGGCTATAAAGAGGTCGGTACACTTACGCTGAAAAACGGAATCAACGGCAATGTGCCGCGCGATTCCGATACTTTTTCTCGCGACATAGGAAGCCAGGTCTGTCAGGTCGGCGGCGACTTGGTGGTTGCCGAATTAAACGGCCGCGGCGATATCGTCCGCGGAGTCGTATTTCGCCGCAGCTCAGTTGCGGCCCGATAATCCCTCGAAATCCATCGAAGACCAAACCTTGGACGCGCTGCCAGTCGTCTGCTTATGGGATGAGTGCGCGGTTTTTCAGCGCGGGGTTTACGTCGCGCTAAGCCCAAGCGCGTATTGCTTGGTCAGCATAATTTATGCCCAGGATGATTCGGCAGGAGTGAGAAATTCCTGCTCAGATTTTAGCCCTATGTGCAAGCCCGCTAGCGGTGAAGGCGCAAAAGGGTATTTAGCGTGTTATAGTCTTGCTTTGGCCTCGCAGATACCACCCGGCATTCAGAACCGGAGAAGGAGAACATGATGCGAAAGACCATTTCCATGGCCGTCTGTATCACCATAGGTTCGTTGGCTCTTTATTGTGGACAAAGCACGATGTCCAACATAAATCCTGACGCGGCCGTCGTTCCCGATGCGCGGGCGCAAAATTGCTGCACATCGCAAGCTCCCGTGTTCACGAAGCTCTATGAAGGCGACATTTCGATCAATAGCTCCTCGCCCGACATCGTTGTGGGGGCCTATCGGCAAGTGGCCGTGTACAAGACCTCTGACTGCGTTGTGGGTGGTACCGTGATCGAGCCTTGGTTTCGGCTGGACGCCAGCGCACCATATGGGCAAACCGGAGCGGGCTCGCAGTACGGCGGCGTTTACACGGTTACCGGAGCATCTATGCAGCTCCACGCGCCGAACGTTTCATCTTCCTGCTCAGGCGGCAAGGTGCATGTCCTTGTCGCCGGCATGCAATAGCGTCAGAGGTCCGGGCCCAAGGGCCAGTCCGCCGAGCGATCGACTTAGGGATGCAAAAGGGTATGGCAGCCGGTGCAGGAGAAGCCAGGCGTGTTGGTCATGGGATCGAACTTGGGAACCTGGAGGAGCTCCACGATCTTTGGCCACACCTTAGCCTGCATAAACATGGCCCACCGCAGGTGTTCCGGGTCCTTAATGTACTCAAGGAACGCCTCTTCGCTGCCCGGAATGGCGGGAACCTGCGGGCTCGGCATGGCGTAAGTGCCGTCGGTGGCACCGCTACCGTGGCAGGTTTGGCAACTCATGTTCTGAAACTTGGCATCAAACGCAACAAAGAGCGGCTGCATTTGCGGCAGCACCGTGGTCGTCATAAACGCAATGCGCTGTTCATGGTTCATCTGCAAGTAGGCCGTGGGTGCCGAATCCGCGGGCTGCTCATTCTGATCACTGCCGCACGCGACGACGAGCAAAGTAGTCAGAACAGCGATTGATTTTGAGCTCATGAGTTCTCCTTGAAATGGGGTGCGCTTCTTGGCCACCAAAATACCCATGGGCTCTGACATGCGCTCTGACATGGGACGCGGCTGAAAATTTTTCGCCAGAGGCAACAGATCTCCACTGTGGTGACTCCGCAGCTTAGCGTCCAGCTTGTGGGATGCTCTCGGTTTCAAGCGAGCACGGCGTCAGCGCGCTCTCGAAAGTTTCTCCATCCACGGTGGCGTACAGATGTCCGGCGCTGCGCAAAAGCTCCAGCTTGGTATTGCGATCGACTTTTTGGGCAAGCGCATCGAGAAATTTCGATTCCAGCCGCCACACCTCAATCTGCTCGATTTTGTGAATGGTTTTGCTGCGCGCCTCGCGCCGAAGCTGCGCCAGATCGGCCGCTGTGAAAAGCACCACGCGCCGCGCCGCCTTGCTTGCCTTATGAAGGCGCTCGGCCGACGGCGCACCGACATCGATCCAGGCCAACAATTGGCCCGTGGCATCGCGTACTGAGACAGGCGGCTCGTCCGTAGACGACAGCCCTCCCTTGCTGAAGTCGATGCCCTCCGCGTAGCACAGGCAGTAAGCCAGCGTACGCGTCAGCAGATAGCGCATGCTCTCGGAGGGATGACACGCCAGACGCAGGTCCAGCTCTTCATAGACGCCACGGTCTACGTCAGAGAGGCTTATCTGAAGCCGATAGACGGTAGCTGTTAGCGCCATGCGGTCCAGCCGTCCGTGAAGGTCCAGGTTGTGCCATCCGGTCCATCGCCGTTGCCAGGCGGTCCATGGTTTGTCGAACAACCAGCAAGCCAGAAGAGAGCCGCGGACAAATGCAGGGCGTAGATATGCATCACGAAAGGCAATGTGCGCTCTGCTTCGGGTTGCCGTCAAGCGCTAGGGAACCGCTGCGACCGGTCCCAGTGTTTGGGGGCGACTTCCGCGAAGCGAAAAACCACGGCGCCCAGATGTCGCAGCGAATTGCGCATCGAGTTGAATCGCCGTGGCAGTATGCTCATGGGATGAGCAATGCGTTGCCTCGTCGTTTGTTCCCATTTACAAACCTACTGCGGGCCTTAAGTAGCGCGTCGTTTGTCCTCACAGGCTTTAGGCTGCTTCGGACAGGCGCCGCGCTGCTCGGGGTGCCTCGCTACGGCTTGGGGATGGGAACTAGTTTGCCCGGTCTGGCGCTGCGTTTGGCGTGGGCCGTGAGCTGCTGCTTCGTTGGGTCCAGTTGCTCGCTTATCGGGATGATCGCCGAGGAGGATCACGCGGCCGAGCGTCGGCAGCAGCAGGCATTCGAGGAGCAAGCGGAGCAGCAGCGCCTGCAGGCGGAACTAAGGGCCAGACAGCGCGAGATGGTCGAGCGTTTAGGCAGACTACGCGACGAGATTCAGGCTGGACACGAGATCGTTGGCAACGCGCTCATGTTCGCCAGGACCGTCGTCGAGCGTCAGGTGCAGGCGAATGCCCCGGCGACGCAAGAGGACACTGCCCTTTTGAACGAAGCCGTTTCCTATCTGCTAAAGGCGATGGAGATGAAGCTGGTGCTCGAAGAGCACGCGGCACTGGCGGCGTTGCCTCGCAGCGTCGCTGTCGACAACATAATCGTTTCGGCATGTCCGCGATTTCGTCCGCTGGTGAATGGCGTCAACTTCGAGCCGTTCATGGCGATCTGTATCGAGCGTGCCGGCAACGATCCATCGCGACTTGCTTGGTTCGAGGCTGCGCAGGATTACGCAAACTATCAAAGCATTCTGGCGCGACGGCAGGCCGAAGACGAGCGCCAGCGTGTAGCCGAGGCGCGACGTGCGCGCGAGGCCGAAAAAGAGCGCCGGCGCACAGAAAGGGCCGCGGCCGCGGCGCACGGGACGCGCAACGGGACGTGCTACAGCGATTCCGAGTGTGGCGGTGGCACGTGCAGAAACAATCAGTGCACAACGGCGGGAGGCACGTGTTACAGCGATTCGGAATGTCCCGGCGGCACCTGCCGCAGCAATCGCTGTACGACGGCCGGCGGCACGTGTTACAGCGATTCGGAATGTGCAGGTGGCACGTGCCGTAGCAACCAGTGCACAACGGCGGGAGGCACGTGTTACAGCGATTCGGAATGTCCCGGTGGCACCTGCCGCAGCAATCGCTGTACGACGGCCGGCGGCACGTGTTACAGCGATTCGGAATGCGGCGGCGGCGTCTGTCGCAATAGCCGCTGCACGACAGCCGGCGGCACATGTTACAGCGATTCGGAATGTCCCGGTGGCACCTGCCGCAATAGCCGCTGCTCTTGAAACTTGGTCCGAACGCTGTCCGCATGTCTTGGCGCAATCGGAAGGCGACTCAACCCCGCTTCGTGGTACGGAGCATGAT
>CAYWPR010000104.1:0-19015 GCA_964460115.1 uncultured Myxococcales bacterium | reverse complement strand
AGCCCCACAATGGCATAGCAGGTGCTGTGCACTTGTCAGACTGGCAGCTCCTAAGTCTTAGATTCCTAGAGCTTTGTCTACCTTTGGCACAGACAAAAGCAGAAGGTTATTGCTTGCTTCAAGATTGTTTTTGAAAATACAATAAAAACAGTATTTGTAGTCTCAAAAACAGAAAGGAGCATCCGATGCGTCGCAAAACCCTGCAATGTCTGACTCTGGTTCTGTCTTTGTGTATCGGCGTAGAGGCTTTCGCCGACAAGGCGAGCTTGAAGAAAAATCTAGTTGCCATTCGTACCTGCATGGTGGACATGCGCGAAGGAAAAGGAGATGTGGCAAACCTGAAAAAGGAAGTTGCCGAATTGACCAAAAAGATCGATGCAGAAGCAGACAGCGTGCCGGGGCTAAAGGCTGTTTGGGACGCCTACAAAAAGACCCGCGATGAGGAGTTCATTCCGGCTTTTGATGGCACCCGGCCGGCTGATAAGGAAAAAGCCAAGGCGCTGGGAACCGGCATTCAGAAGGAACGCTACGAGAAGATGCTTCAGCTTTTGCAGTAAGCGCTGTGCGCTACTTGCGACTTAGCGCCTGCCGCATCAAAAAGACGCACAAAAGCAGGAACATGGCAAAGGCGATGGCGTCGCCGCCTATTCCCAAGCGCTCCCAGTACTCGCCGCCAAAATCCAGCCAATGGGCGGTTTGCTCGGCAAAGCCTTGCAAAAATGCAATCAGCATTCCCGAAAGAGAGCCGCCGGCCACTAGACCCGTGGCGTAAAGCATGCCCGGCCCTATATCCGATTCCGTGGCCGCTGCTCGGCCCCGTCCGCGGCGCCGCTGCCGATTGACCAGCCAGCGCACCACTCCGCCGACAAAAATCGGGGCCGTGGTGGAAAGCGGCAAGTAGGCGCCTACCGACCAGGAAAGCGCGTGCGCCCCGGCAAGCTGGGCGACCATCGCCAACGCCACCCCGCATAGCACCGGCCCCCAAGGCAACTGCTGGCTTAGTTGCCCTTTTATCATCGTTGACATCAGCACGGCCTGCGGCGCCGGAAAACGTTCGGAACCGATGGCATGTTGAACGCCCGGAATCGAGCGATCGAGTAGTAGCAAAGTTCCGCCAATGGCCACGACCGAGACACAAGCGCCGATAATCAGTCCGATTTGCTGCTTCCACGGAGTCGCGCCAACAAGATAGCCGGTCTTTAAGTCTTGCGAAGTGGCTCCGGCGTTGGCGGCCGCGATGCAGACGACCGATCCGACCAAAAGCGCCGCAGTCTGATGCGCATCGCCGCGCCAGCCGATGGCGATAAACACCAGGCAGGTTCCCATGAGGGTGGCGATGGTCATTCCGGATATCGGATTGGAAGAGCTGCCAATGATGCCGACGATGCGACTGGCGACAGTCACAAAGAAAAAGCCGAAAAGCACGATGAGCAGCGAGATCAAAAGCGAGCTCGGAAATTGCCCGGGCAGACTGGGCAATACCGCAATCAAGAGGACTAGAAAGACGGTGCCGACGATGACCAGGGCCAGCGGCAAATCGCGCTCGGTACGCAGAATCGGCCCGTCTTTGCTGCCGCCGCGCAGCTGGCGCAAAGAGTCGCGAAAACTCGACAAGATGGTCGGCATGGTGCGCAGCAAAGTCATGACGCCGGCACAGGCAACCGCGCCGGCCCCGACATAGCGTACATAGCCGCGATAGATCTGCTCTGCGACGGTATGATTGGCAATCCACAGATCGCTATAGCCCAGCGCATGCAGATCCGCGATGCGCTGCGATGCCGGAAGATACAAAGACAAAAGCGGAATGAGCACCAGCCACGACAGCACTCCGCCCGAAACCATCTCGGCAGAGATGCGCGGGCCGATGATGTAGCCCACGCCCAAGTATTCCGGCGTGATATTACATTCGAGGTTGGCGTTGGGATACACCGCAGTAGGACCAGTGCGCACCCCGGGGGTATCGCGCCACAGACGAAATACCCCCATAAACAGCCAGTACCCAGCGGCAAAAAAGACTCCATGAAAAACGCGGCGAGCCAGACTGCCGCCTTTTTCGCCGACCATGAGCACCTCGGCGCAAGCCGTTCCTTCCGGATAGGGCAGCCGGCCGTGCTCTTTGACGATCAGACTGCGGCGCAAGGGAATCATGAACAGCGTTCCGAGTACACCGCCGATGGCCGCCAGTGTCATGATTTGCCAGTAGCGAAAGAAGTGCTCGCCCCCAGACAGAAAAATGAGTGCCGGAACGGTAAAAACCACTCCCGAGGCAATGGATTCGCCGGCCGAGCCGAGCGTCTGCACAATGTTGTTTTCTAAAATGGTACTTTTGCCGAGCTTTTTGAAGACCGCGATCGAAAGGACGGCGATGGGAATCGAAGCCGAGATGGTCAATCCCGCGCGCAGCGCCAAATAGACGGTCGAGGCTCCAAAAAGAATGCCAAAGACGGCGCCCAGCAGAATCGCCTTAAAGGACAGCTCCGGCAGCGTTTGTTCGGCGCTGACATAGGGCTGAAATGGGGGCGCTTGAGATACACCATCTAGCGAAATCGGCGTCGCGGCGCTGGACGGACGCCCCGAATGGGCAGAATGGGGACGGGCCCCAGCGTCCGATAAAAAGCGCTCTTCGGCGCCGCCTGAGCCCCGCAGATGGGCTTCAGTCGGGACGCTGAGGTGCGCCTTGCTAATTTTACGAGGGTTACGGGACGGCATTGCGAGCGGACCCTACCACAATTCTTCTGGTGTAGGTACCGCTATCGAGAGCGCTCCCTCGACCTATGCACTTTTTGACTTGCCGCTTTCAGTGGTCGACGAACTGGGACGATGAAAATTTCACGCCCACGCAAAAAGACCGCCAGCAACTGACGAGACATCCACACTTTGTGGACATCTCGAAAAGCCACTTGGCGGTCTTTTCTAAGCGGCTGCGGCTTTTGGCCGCGCGCCGCTTATTTCGACGAATTAATGAGCGTGGCCAGCGTGCGCGGCCGCGTTATTCGCCTCGTCTTTGGGCTTCTCGGCGATCATGGCCTCGGTGGTCAGCATCAGACCGGCAACCGAAGAAGCGTTCTGCAGCGCCGAACGCACCACCTTGGTCGGATCGATTACGCCAGCGTCGAGCAGGTCTTCATACTTGTCGGTGGCGGCGTTATAACCAAAAGCGCCTTTGCCATCGCGGACTTTGTTGACGACGATCGAGCCTTCGACGCCGCCGTTCTGAGCAATCCAGCGCATCGGCTCTTCAATGGCGCGACGGATAATCGCCACACCGTAGTTTTGCTCGACCGAAAGCTTTAGCGCATCCAGCGAAGCTTGCGCCCGCAGCAAAGCCACACCGCCGCCCGGCACAATGCCTTCTTCGACCGCGGCGCGCGTCGCATGCAGCGCGTCTTCTACACGCGCCTTCTTCTCTTTCATCTCCGTTTCGGTCGCCGCGCCTACTTTGATGACCGCAACGCCGCCGACGAGCTTGGCCAGCCGCTCTTGCAGCTTCTCGCGATCGTAGTCGCTGGTCGTCTCTTGCGCCTGCGCGCGGATTTGCTTGACGCGGGCGTCGATGTCGGCTTTTTTGCCAGCGCCATCGATAATGGTGGTGTTGTCCTTGTCGATCTTGACGCGCTTGGCCCGGCCCAGATCTTTTAGGCTCAGGTTCTCAAGCTTGAGGCCCAGATCCTCGGTCACCGCCTGACCGCCGGTCAGAATCGCGATGTCTTTGAGCATTTCTTTGCGCCGATCGCCAAATCCCGGGGCTTTGACGGCCGCGGCGTGCAAGGTGCCGCGCAGCTTGTTGACCACCAGCGTGGCCAGCGCTTCCCCATCGACATCTTCTGCCAGGATCAAAAGCGGTTTGCCGGCGCGAGCGATCTGCTCGAGAAGCGGAATCAGATCCTTCATCACCGAGACTTTTTTCTCGCTGATCAGGATATACGGATCTTCCAGCGATACTTCCATGCGCTCGCTGTCAGTTACAAAGTAGGGCGAGGTGTAGCCGCGATCAAACTGCATGCCCTCAACGACATTGAGGGTGGTCTCCATCGCTTTGGCTTCTTCGACGGTGATTACGCCTTCTTTGCCGACCTTCTCCATGGCGTCGGCAATCAGCTTGCCAATGACTTCATCGCCGTTGGCGCTGATCGTACCGACCTGGGTGATTTCTTTGTGACCCTTGGTCGGCTTCGACATCGCCTTCAGTTCGCTGACCGCGACTTCGACGGCGGCATCGATTCCGCGCTTGATCTCCATGGGATTGTGGCCTGCCGAGACCATCTTGGCTCCCTCGGCATAGATGGCCTGGGCGAGCACCGTGGCGGTGGTGGTACCGTCGCCGGCAATGTCGCTGGTCTTGCTGGCGACTTCTTTGACCATCTGGGCGCCCATATTGGCCAATTTGTCATCCAGTTCGACTTCTTTGGCGACGGTTACGCCGTCCTTGGTAACCGTCGGCGAACCCCAGGATTTTTCGATCACAACATTGCGCCCACGCGGTCCAAGGGTCACCTTGACGGTGTTGGCCAGGGTATTTAACCCGTGCGCGATCTCGTTGCGAGCGGACTGAGAGAAAACAATATCCTTGGCGGCCATCGTTCTTCCTTATTTGTTTTGAGTGTGAATCGCTAAACGATGTGGTCCGTGAAGGCGTTTAGCCTCCAACGACTGCCAGTACGTCTTCTTCGCGAATGATGAGAAGGTCTTCCCCATCCACTTTGATTTCGTTGCCGGCGTACTTGCCAAACAGCACGGTATCGCCAGCCTTAACGACGAGCGGACGAACCGAACCATCCTCTTGAATGCGGCCTTTGCCGACCGCGATGACCGTGGCTTGGGTCGGACGCTCTTTGGCGCTTTCGGGAATGTACAGGCCACCGGCAGTGCGTTCTTCCTCAGCCTGGCGCTTGATCACGATGCGGTCATGAAGGGGACGGATCTTCATTAGGTTCCTCCTGGTTCTAGGGTCTGTATTAGGGACGAAATTTCGTCACAGTTTGGGGTTTGGTCAGGTAGAGCTACCGCTTCCTGAAGTCGCTGTAGAGCTGCTACTTGTGCTGTTTGTATCGCTGGAGCCACCGGTTGATTCACCGGCTGAGGCAGCGACGGGCGCGGCGCTCGGGGCGCTGGCCTCAGCCGTCTTCTTTTTGTCATCGCCGATCGCTTTTTGTAAGCGGTCGCCGACTTGGTTTTCGGTACGTTCCTTGCCGGTCTTGTTGTAGCCGTCTTTGTACCAGCCGCTGCCCTTTAAATGAAAGGCAGTTGCTGAAATCAACCGCTGGAGCGCGGGCTTTTTGCAGGTGGGGCAGTCTTTCAAGGGATCTTCGGTAATCCGCTGCGTGCTCTCAAATTGATGGCCGCAGGCTTGGCACTCATATTCATAGATCGGCATCGAGATTCTCCAGCAACGTGCGGAGAACCTAATGCTGCCGCTATTTTTGTCAAGCACTCACCGCATACGAGTGCTAATAGCGGCCTGCCAAGATCACCTCTTGAAATCGAACATCAACATGCATATCCTATCCGGCCGATGCTGTTTCATATGGAGCCAACCAGATGATTGAAGTGGAGGATCTTACCAAGTACTACGGCGGAAAACGGGCCATTCACGACCTGAGCTTCCGAATTGAGAAGGGCGAAATCGTCGGCTTTTTAGGGCTGAACGGTGCCGGCAAGACCACGACGCTGCGAATTCTTTCCTGCTTGATCTTGCCCTCGTCGGGACGCGTGATTGTAGACGGCCTTGATACTGCTGATAGCGCCTATGAGATTCGTCGGCGTCTCGGTTTTTTGCCGGATACGCCGCCGCTTTATGACGAAATGTCGGTCACTGATTATTTGCGCTTTGTCGCGGAGCTTAAAGGTGTATCGGCGCGCGACCTTGGACGTCGCGTCAGCGAAGCGCTGGAAAGCTGCGGACTGCAATCGGTGCGTCATGACATGATCATGTCGCTGTCGCATGGCTACCGTCAGCGCGTCGGCATCGCCCAGGCGATGGTACACAAACCGTCGCTGCTTATTCTCGACGAACCTACCGCAGGCCTCGACCCGGTGCAGATCGTCGAGATGCGCCAGCTGATTAAGCGCCTAGGCGGGGACCATACCGTGCTTCTGTCTAGTCATATTCTGACTGAGATCAGCCAGACCTGCGATCGACTGCTGGTGATTCACGATGGAAAACTCGCTGCGGATGGCACAGAGGAATCGATCTGTCAGCGCACTGCGGTCGGAGGAACCGATCAGCAGCTTATTGAAGTATCGATCGAAGGAAACAGCGAGGCAGCGCTGGCAGCACAACAGCAGTGCGGCAAAGTCCAAGGGGTGCTGTCCGTACGGGTCGCGCGCAGCGAAGGGACGCAGATTCACTTGGAAATTGAGGCCAGCGGCGATCGCCGTGCGGCCATCGCGCGTGCCCTTATCGAAAATGGAATGAATCTGCTGCGGCTAGACCGCAAATCCCTGGAGCTTGAGTCGATCTTTCACCGTTTGGTACATCCGGGCTCGGCCTCAAGGGCGCCGGGCCAGCCAAGCGTATAAAGCTACATCCGTGTATGAACCACCAACCGATTCAAGACTGGAGAGGTTTTCGTGAAACCAGTGTGGTTAATCTTTCGTCGTGAGATGGGCGCATACTTGCGTTCGCCCCTCGGCTATATCGTTGCCGCGGTGGTGCTGCTCCTCGACGGTTTGCTGTTCAATGCATTCGCGCTAGGCAGCGATACGGCGCGCAAGTCGTCCGAGATACTGCGGCAGTTTTTCTATTTTTCTAGCGGCACGACCATGGCTGCCAGCTTGTTTCTGTCGATGCGCCTTCTGGCAGAGGAGCGTCAGACCGGAACGCTGACCCTGCTATTTGGTTCGCCGGTGCGTGATTTTCAAATCGTGCTCGGCAAATACTTTTCGGCGTTGGCATTTCTGGGTGGTATGACCCTTATCACCATCTATATGCCCATGCTGGTTATGGTGCACGGCAAAGTGACCGGCGGCCACATCATGGCCGGCTATCTGGGGCTTTTGCTGCTGGGTTCAGCAACGCTGGGCATTGGAATTTTTGCCTCGGCGCTCACCCGCAGCCAGCTTATCGCCATTTTGGGCGGTGCCGCCATTTTGGTGGGAATGATTATGGCTTGGCTTCTGGCCGGAATTACCGATAGGCCGCTGAACGAACTTTTCACCTGGATGTCGCTGCACAATAAGCACTTTCAGCCCTTTATGACTGGGCTCATCAACACCCAGGACGTGGTTTTCTACGTATCTGTCACCTATTTCTTCCTGTTCCTGGCGACGCGAATACTCGAATCGCGGCGCTGGAGCAGTTAGAGGTTCGCTCATGCTTGGGAAACAATCCTCTAAACATTCTGTAAGCTCAGGCCGATTGCAGCTTGTCGCCTGGCCGACGGTTCTGTTTCTAGTTGGTCTGTTCATCATGTTCCTTGGAGAACGGATGGCCAATAGCGAACAGATGCAGCGTGTGCTTGGGCTTTTGGGGGGCGCCCTGATGATAGGCATGCTGGCGACCCTCATCGGCAGGCGCAACAGTGCGCGCGATGCCGATGAACGTACCGCCTACGGCTGGTTGCTCGTAAGCGGTATCTCGGTTCTACTCGGCGTCAGTCTCTACTATGTGTTCGCGGCCAAAGCCCCGGCCATTGCAGAGGCCGTGCGTGGAACTTTTGGCAAAAAGCTCGAAAGTGCCAAGGACTTCGTTTCGGCATTCTGGCCGTCGCTGGTGCTGCTTGGCGTGCTGCCGATGATATTTATTCAGCGGGCTCTTGCATCAATGACCGATGGCGATGGCTACGCCGAAAAAATGGAACTACAGCGGGTCCGTTACTCGGCGCAGTCGGGCTTGACGATTGCCCTGGTGGTGATTTTTTGTGCCGCCATCAACTACGTGGCGTCAGAGCGTAACCGCAAATGGGATATGGCGCGGTTTCGCTCGACGCGGCCGAGCGAAAGCACGTTGAAGATCGTTCAGAATCTGGCCAAGCCGGTAAAAGCCACGGTCTTCTTTCCGTCACCAAATGAAGTGCGCGAACTCGTCCTGCCGTACTTTGAGACGCTAAGCAAGCAGGGCGGTCGATTCATTTTGGAGTCTTATGACCATTCCCTAGAGCCGCAGCGGGCTCGCGAGCTATCCGCCACCGGCAATGGACTTATCGTCCTATCGGTCAGCGATGAGCAAGGCAAAGTGCTGCAGCGCGAATCGATCAATGTCGGCGTCCTTTTGGAGTCGTCGCAAAGCGCGCTTAGTACCCTTGATGGAGATGTGCAAAAGAAGCTTTTGCAATTGTCGCGGCCTGGACGCATTGCCTACTTCACCGTGGGGCATGGCGAGCGCGGATTTGACTCCGGTGGCTTCTTCGATATGCAAAAAGACGACCTGCGGGCGCCGGTTGGATTTCTGCGCACTTTGCTGCAGAACCAGGGCTATGAAGTACGCACGCTGGGAATCGGCCAGGGATTATCGACCAAGGTGCCTGGCGATGCTGGACTGCTTATCATGGCCGGTCCTACCGAGCACTTGCTCAGCGAAGAAGTCGGGGCGATTGCCACCTATCTTTCCGAAGGCGGGCACGTCTATCTGCTTCTCGATCCGGCGGGAGAGTCGGCGAATCAGGATTTGGCGCCAATCCTCAAGCTGGCGGGCATTAAGTACAACCCTCAACTGCTGGTCAACGACGAAGTATATGCCGTCCGAACTCACAAATCCTCGGACAAAGTGAATATCGTCTCGACGAGCTTCTCGTCCCATGTTTCGGTGACCACGCTGTCGCATGCTGCGGGGCGGGCGGGCGTGATTCTTCCTCGCAGCGGCTCGCTGGACCGAGATGGCGCAGCACCGCCGGGAGTGCAACTGGACTTTACGCTGCGCAGCATGCCCAAGACCTACGTTGATCTGAACAACAACTTCACGTTTGATGCGGGCAGCGAGCAGCAGAAGGTGTATGAAGTGGCAGCAGTTGCTCAGCGGACGGTTGCCGATACGGAACAGAACGCCGGCAAGGGTAAAAAAGAGATGCGCCTCGCCGTGGTTGGCTCGGTGGATGCGATTGCCGATCTGGCTTTGCAAAATCGCGCCAATGCGGTGCTAGCACTCGATACCACCAAGTGGCTGATGCAGGAAGAAGCAATCGTTGGTGAAACGGTACAGGAGACCGATCAGCCAATCGTTCACACCAAGGATCAAGACAAGCTTTGGTTTTACTCGACGATCATCGCCGCACCCCTTTTGGTCGTTGGCATCGGGTTTCTTTACATTCGTCGGGTGCGTCGTCGGAGGGCGTCATGAAGGCAAAACCGCGCAGTGCAGCGCCTATCACAGTTCATGCGCTGCTAACCACGCTTGCCCTTGTGGCCGCGTATTTCACCTGGACGCGCGATCGCGCACAGGTGCAAAGCGAATGGGTCGTGGCGCTAGATATCAACAAGCGCGACATTGGCAGCCTTGTTTATGAGGATGAAAAACGTACGGTAACCCTGGAGCGAAGGACCAATTCCGATGGCGATGCATACGCCTGGGTAAAGGTTCTTTCGCGTTCGAAATTGCCGGTACGGCCTCCGGCTGCACCGCCGGCGGCGGCCATGCCCGCCGCACCGGGCCCGGTCGCGGCCCCGGACGGGGCGAAGCCTGCGGGGACTTTCCCGACCCCCGCTGCTGCCAAACCCGGCGCACCGGCCGCTATTCCTACGGGAAGCAAGCCAGCAGCGCAAACCGCAGCGCCGCATCCAGGCCAAGCGCCGACCAAAGGCGGCGATAAAGCGGTCGATGATAAAAACAAAGCGCCTAGCCCGCCAGCGCCTGCCAATTCGGCTGTGGCCGCGGCGCCTGGGGCCAAAGTAGCCAGTCCGGCATCGGCAACTGCTTCTGCTCCTGTTTCTGCACCGGCCGGCGCTTCGGCTGCGGCCAGCAGCTCGGCTGCACCCAGTGCACCGGCCGCTGACGAGGTGAAAGAGACCATTACCATCAAAGAGTTTCGCGGCAACGAGCAAGCCGACAAACTCGTCGAGCTATTTGCTCCGATGCGGGTTGTGCGCGCCTTGGGCGTGGTGGATGACAAAAAGGCCAAGGAATTCGGACTCGACAGCAGCAAGAAAAGTCTGACCATTGTGGCCAAAGAGCAGGCGACCAAGTTCGTTCTGGGGTCAAACAGCTATGGCAGCGGCGATGTCTATGCTCGCGATGCGCAGGGGCAGGTGTACTTGCTTGGTCATAAGATGCTCAGCGACTTCGAGTTTGCCGAAGTCCGCTTGATGGAACGCCGGCTGCACCGCTTTGAGCGCGCCGACGTCGACCGCATTGAAGTACAGGTGACGACGGCCACCGGGCCTAAGAGTCGCGTTCTTTTGCAAAGAAACCGTCAAGATCCGGTTAACTTCTTTTTCACAGACGGTGCATCCCCCGACAAGCGCGACGATACCCTGCGCAACTGGGCCGATAAGATGCTGCGCATGTCTATAAACGACTACGTCAACAAGGGTGACGAACCTCAGGCGACGGCACCGGCCTCTGGATCGCCGGCTCCTGGCGACATCGTGACCATGAGGTTTTTTGAGGGCAAACGGAAACTCGGAGAAGCGGTATTTTCGCGCTATCCAGGAAAGACTGGGCAGAACGAGTATTACGCCCGCACCGAAACCACCATTGGACTTGTGCGCCTTTTGACCTCGACCGCCGAAAACGCCATTCAAGACGCAGAGAAGTGGTAGGTCGCGGCGACCGGCCTTTACGAAACTTCGTATAACTTAGGCCGTCGCTGCCTGCCGATCCCTCGAGGGAGGACACTCTCGATCGAGCGTTAGGCTGCGAATGAATTCATAAACCCCTTCTAAAACGCTTGGTTAAATTCCGCCGAGAACCTCGGCACATACCCCCCGGCTGTCGTTTCAAACGGAAACGCCAAATCGAGTCGCAGCACATCCCGATTAAATTGCGGAATGAGCACGCGCAAACCCACGCCCGCATCCTGATGCAAACCGGCTCGCAGAAAGACGCCATTGCGGTCGTACTGGTTCCAGCCGGCTGGGGCGTCTCCAGCATCGTAAAACAGCACGCCGCCGACGTGAATGGACCAAAAATTCAGAGCGAGAGAGCGCAGCTCGGCGTTAAGGCGGTAAAGATTATTTCCCTGCAAGGCCCGCGGTGCGACGCCGCGCAGACCGTTGTCCGAGCCCAAAGTCAAACGCGTGTGGTTCAGATCACGCGCATGAATCTGTAGCATACCGACGAGAAATAGCCGAAAAGGTCCAAAGCGGGGCGTTACCTCTCGAATGTAGGCAGAGGCCGATTCATTGACGAGCGGCGAAGTATAGCCAGCGGCCTGCGCTCGGCTGGGTTGTACGCGCGCCCCGCCGGCGAATCCGTAGTCAAGCAGGTTGTCGCGCTGCAGCGTCATATGGTTAAAAGTGGCGTAGGCTTCGACAAAATCGCTGGGTGGCCCAAAGACATGGCTGGCAAAGTGCACTTCGATGTTTAGGTGCGGCCCCAAGCGAAAGTCCTCGCTTAAGGCAAAGCTTTCGATATTTCGCAGACGCACGTAGTTGGTTGTAAAAAGATCGAAGCTAATAACCGGCCCGGCCCAGATTTCGCTAAGCGGCAAGGTGTCTAGATAAGCGGCGCGCGCGGCCTCTGAAACAGGTGGAAATTCCGCCGGCAGCTCATAGCGGTTCTGCACGGCGCGCATGCCAATCGTTAGATTGATTTTGTTGCGCACCCCGCTTGAGTAAGTAAGCGCCAGGTTGCCGATGAGGTTGCGACGCGTGAATATATCCGGCACCTTTTCGTCTCCAAATTGACGCGTCACAATGTCAGCCCCCCGCCACGAGCGCGCGATGTCGTCTACATAGTAAAGAGTCGCGAGCCAGCTTAGGCGAGTGCGCAGGCTGAACAAGGGCCGGCCGATATTGAACTGCACCTGGCTGCCCTCGACCTGGCGGCTCGACCGATTGAAAAACAGCAAAGCGTAGAAAAACAGAGAATGCCGCGATGCAAACAGCCTAGGGTCGGTGTAGCTCGTGCCAAAGGCAAAACGCCCGGGATCCAAATTAAATTCGATGGAAAATCGCTTGTTGCGGCCTAGCAAGTTGGACTCGGCAATCGACATGGAAAGCACATCGATTCGCGCACTATCGATCAGAAAACTTGTATTTAGGCGCAGCGTCCAGCGGTCCTTGGTGATTACCAAAAGAGCGACTTGATTGGTTCCTGAGATCTCCACCGGCAAAATGCGCGCCACGGACAAAATGAACAGGTTGCGCAGGTTGCGCTCGCTTTCCTCCACCAGGTCCCGTTGGTATAGAGCGCCGACTGAAATCAGCAGTTCGCGGGCCACCACCTGATCGCGGGTGCGCATATGCGCGCGGTTCAGAATCGTCCACGGCAGTTTGGTGTGAAGGGGCATGTCCCCAGGCAAAATGATGTCGTGTCCGGCCAGATAAATCGCTGCGATGCGCTTGCCGTCCGGCGCCGGGTCAATGCGCACGCCGCGTTTGGCTAGCGTCTTAGAAATAAGCTGTTCTTCATACTGGGCGAAAAGCTCGGGTTTTTGCGCCCGCGCCGCACCGACGAAAAGCAAGCTGAACAGAAAGAGGAAGTTGCCAAGACTGCGCACTGTGCACCATGGAAAGGAATTACTTCCTTTGCAGGCCTGTTATACTCGCCGGTCTCTTCGCAAGGCGTAGAAACGACCAATGTCTGTTGCCGCTACAGCTTCTTCTGATTCCACAGCATCGACCTCCTCGACGGTTGCCGGGCCTGCCGTCCACATTCGCAACTTTTCCATCATCGCGCACATTGATCATGGAAAATCCACCCTTGCCGATCGGTTGCTAGAGGCCACTGGCGCCATTACCGACCGCGAAAAGCAGGACCAGTTTCTGGACAAGATGGAACTGGAGCGCGAGCGTGGCATCACTATCAAAGCCCAGACCGTGCGTTTGCGCTATCGAGCGCGCAATGGTCAGGAATACCAGTTCAACCTGATTGATACTCCTGGCCACGTCGATTTCCACTACGAAGTCAGCAACAGCCTGTCGGCCTGCGAGGGCGCGCTTTTGGTCGTCGATGCCGCTCAAGGCGTGCAGGCGCAGACGCTGGCCAACGTTTATGTGGCGCTCGAAAACAATTTAGAGATCGTCCCGGTCCTAAACAAAATCGATTTGCCGACCGCCGATCCAGAACGCATCCGTCGCCAAATCGAAGAGGTCATCGGCATTGATGCCAGCGATGCTCTGGCGGTCAGCGCCAAAGACGGGCGCGGCGTGCCCGAGCTTTTAGAAGCCATCGTCGCGCGCATTCCACCGCCCAAAGGCGATCCGCAGGCCCCGCTTCAGGCGCTGATTTTTGACAGTTGGTACGACAACTATCGCGGCGTCGTGGCCCAGGTGCGGGTCAAGCAAGGCCAGTTAAGCGTCGGCGATAAGATTTTTTTGATGGCCACCGGCAAGTCTTATGAGGTCCTGGGCCTGGGCGTCTTTAGTCCCCATCCCGTCGAAGTGCCGGCCTTGCGCTGTGGCGAAGTAGGTTTTGTGATCGCCAACATCAAATCGGTGGCCGACACCAAAGTCGGCGATACGGTGACGCACGCCGATCGCAAAGCCGAGTCGCCGCTGCCCGGCTTCAAAGTCGTCAAGCCCATGGTCTTTGCCGGAATTTTTCCGACGGACAATGCGCGCTATGGCGACTTGCGAGACGCCCTGGACAAGCTGCATTTAAACGACGCTTCTTTTAGTTATGAACCCGAAACCTCGCTGGCCCTGGGATTTGGGTTTCGCCTGGGCTTTTTAGGTCTTTTGCACATGGAAATCGTGCAAGAGCGCCTCGAGCGCGAGTACAACCTGGACCTTATCACCACTGCTCCCACCGTCGAGTATCACGCGCTTACGACTGACGGCGAGACGGTGCTAGTGGACAACCCCGCGGCGCTACCCGACGAGGGCAAGCTCAAGTCCATTGAGGAGCCGATCATCTCGGCGACGATTTTCACCCCGTCGGAATATGTCGGCGGGCTCATCAATTTGTGTCAGGAGCGCCGCGGCGTGCAAGTCGGCCTGACCTATCAAAGCGGCGATCGCGTCCAAGTGAAATACGAACTGCCGCTTAGCGAAGTGGTCTTCGGCTTTTACGACAAACTGAAATCGATTTCGCGCGGCTACGCTTCGCTAGATTATGAACTTTTGGAATATCGAGCCGCGGATTTGATACGGCTCGATTTGCTGGTCAACGGCGATCGTGTCGATGCACTGTCAACCATTTGCCACCGCGATGGTTCCTATTATCGCGGCCGCGACCTGTGCATCAAAATGAAAGAGCTGATTCCGCCCCAGCAGTATGAGGTGGCCATTCAAGCCTCGGTGGGTACGCGCGTCATTGCCCGCACCACAGTCAAAGCGCTGCGCAAAAACGTTACCGCCAAATGCTATGGCGGCGATATCTCGCGCAAACGCAAGCTGCTGGAGCGTCAAAAAGAAGGCAAAAAGCGCATGAAGCAAGTTGGCAACGTCGAGATTCCGCAAGAAGCATTTCTTGCGGTGTTAAAGGTCGAGTAAAGATCCATGCGCGATAAGAATTTCCCGGTATCCTCGTCGGCATCTGGAAAAGAGCTGCCGGACAGAGCGGCCGATCCATCCGCGGAATCTCCGGCCTTAGGCCATGCCGCGGCACAGGACAAACGCCACGATTCGGGGACTTTTCAACTGCCCGACCATCGTCCGTCAATTTGGCTACGACTGCTTGTCGAGCACCTATGGATCGTGGCCGCTCCGATCTATTTGGGACTGTTTCTTCTGATCATCTACTTTACAAACCACATCGATTTGTCTTTTTTGCCCATGCCTCGGCTTTTGCAAGGCCTTTCTGCGGCGCTCGTGCTCGTCGCGCTGGGCGCCGGGCCGTATCTTCTGTTTCGCGCCAAAATCGATTGGACGCGTCAGGACTTAGTCCTTTATCGCGACGCCGAAATGGCGCTAAAGGATGTACGTCGCCGCTTGCAGCGCTATGCCAGCCGCCTTTCCAATGAAGCCAAGGCCCGCGTGGAAGCGGCGATTGCTGAATTATCCGCCGCGCTTTCGGAAGGACCGCCGCGCCGCGTTCACGATGCTTTGCTAGAAGTCGATGCCGTCGTGGGCGAGCATTTGGTCTTTGGCAAAAAGGGCACCACTCGTGAATATACGGAATCGATAGGCATCGCCGTCTTTGTGGCGCTTTTGCTACGCGCATTTGTCATCGAAGCATTTAAGATTCCGTCCGGTTCGATGATTCCGACTTTGCAAGTTGGAGATCATATTTTCGTCAGCAAGTTTCTGTACGGAATTCGCATTCCCTGGACCAATCTCAAGCTGTTTAAGCACGTGCGCGAACCGCGCCGCGGCGAGATCATTGTTTTTGTCTATCCAGTGGATCCCGATAAGGATTTTATCAAGCGCATCGTGGCCATTCCGGGGGACACCGTGCAGGTGTGCGGCGGGCAAGTGCTGATTAACAGTCAGCCGCTGCAGCGTCAGCCGCAAGGCGGCACCTGCGAATATGACGATTACGATGAGGAACGTCCAAGCGGCAGTTGGCACCGAGTGCAGTGCGTGGCTTATGAGGAATGGAACGGCAAAGAGCACTACAATACCGTGCACAATTCGGCCACCGCGACGCTTCTGCCTTCCTGCACCACTCCGCTGACTGTGCCAAGTGAGCATGTCTTTGTCATGGGCGACAATCGCGACAACAGCCACGACAGCCGTTTTTGGGGTCCCGTGCACTACGACCTTATTAAAGGCAAGGCCTGGTTCATTTGGTGGTCCGCTGGCGAGCACACTTCCGTTCGTCTAGAGCGAATGTTCGACCGCATCCACAAGTAGACCGCCAAAACGATTCAGGAACCCCTAGATCGCTGCAATTGAGCGCTATTATGGCGTCAACTAAGTTGTCATAGACTGCGATAGGGTTACTTCGCCGACTAGCCGCGCTTTTTGGGCGCGGCTGGCTGGCGTTTCAGGGCGCGGATTGGGTCTACGGCCAGATTCCGCGCTCGTTGTAGGCTTTCTGAATGCGATCAAGGCCGATGGCATACGCCGCTGTGCGGTGGTCCACCCGCCGCTCTAAGGCAAAGTCGCGCACCAGGGCATAGGTCCGCTTCATGCTGCGCTCCAGCCGTTCGGCGACTTCCTCGGCGTCCCATTTTTCGGCGCCTTTGTTTTGCAGCCATTCGTAATAGGAAACCGTCACGCCGCCGGCATTGGCCAAAATATCGGGCAGAACATCGATGCCGCGGTCGCGCAGAATCACATCGGCGGTGGGCAGCGTCGGCCCGTTGGCGCCTTCTGCCACCACTTTGGCTTTCAGCGCTCGCGCTTCTTTATCACCAAGCTCTAGATCCAGCGCCGCCGGAACGAAAATGTCGCAGTCCACGGCAAAAAATTCATCGCGGCTGATGGCGCGAGAATGCTTGTACTCGGTGACCGAGCCGGAACGACGAACATGATCCATCAACTTGTGCGGATTTAGCCCTTCCGGATTGTGTATGTAGCCTTTGTAGTCGCCGGTGGCGACCAGCGAGACACCTAGCTGCGACAGAATTTTGGCCGTCCACGAGCCGACGTTGCCGTACCCTTGAATGGCCACAGTCTTGCCCTGCAAATCAAAGCGGTGATCGCGCGCCCATTCGACGATGCAGTGCACGACGCCTTGCCCGGTGGCGGCCTCGCGCCCGAGCGATCCGCCCGTGGCGATGCTTTTTCCGGTCACGACGCGGCGCATGGCGTTTTTGTCAAGCGCGCCGACGATATTCATATACGTATCCATGACCCAGTTCATGGTTTGCGCATTGGTGCCCATGTCCGGGGCCGGAATGTCGTATTCGGGACCAATGCTGCCGGCCAGCGCGTGGGTGAAGCGGCGGGTAATGCGCTCCAATTCGTCTTTGCTGTGTTGCAGCGGATCAAATTTGATGCCGCCCTTGCCGCCGCCAAACGGAATGTCATGCAGCGCGCACTTCCAAGTCATCGCCGCCGCCAAGCCTTTGCATTCGTCCAGATTTACGTCTTGGTGATAGCGAATGCCGCCTTTAAACGGACCTAAAATATTGTTGTGCTGGACGCGATAGCCTTTGAGCATTTGGTACTGCCCGTTGTCCATGCGCACCGGGAAATTGACGATGATCTCGTTTTTCGGATGCATCAGGATGTTGTAGATTTCCTGCCGCATGCCGATAAGGCGCGCCGTTTTCTCAACGTGGCTATTCACGATGTCATTCAGGTTGCCTCTGGCCTCTTCATGGCTCGGTCCCGCTGCTGCTTTCTGGGCGGCCGGTGCCGATACAGTTGGTGTTGAGGCAGCAGAAGTGCTTTCTTGCTTCGACATGACGTTATCCCTTCCCACCTATGCTCCACGCGCTACGCGTGAACAGTAAGCGATGTCTAGTTCTCAAAACCTTAAGTGGGCCGGAACTCTATCAGAGCCCGCGGGTTCGCGAAAGAGGGAGCGCTTGGCCGGATTCTGCATCGATCTCTATGATGCGATGCAGCAAACGGTGGCGCGCGCCGGCTGGGTAGCGGCCATGGAGAAGGCCAGCCGGGCTTTGCGCGCCGAGCGCTCGCTGCATTCGACAGAACGCCGTCATGCGGGCGAGGCTTTGCACGGCATGGTCCGCGGCCTGCGGCGCCTGCGCGCCCTTTGCGGCGGCAGCCATCCTTCCTCGGCAGAGCTTTATCGCGCCTGGCTCATCGACACGAGCCAGGCTGAACTTCCGTCCGATTCTCATTTGGTGCCGCCCCAGATTGCGGCGCGCCGCATGCATATCGAAGAGCGCCTGCAAAACCTTGGCGCTTTGCCCAAGGAGCAGCAAATCGAGGCCCTTGGCGAAGGCTTGTCGTATCCAAACTGGATCGTCAAAGCGCTGCTCGAAGACCTGGGGCTTGCGGAGGCTTTGGCGGTGCTGCGGGCGCAGAACCAGCGCGCTCCTTTGACCGTGCGTACAAATGTCTTGCGTACCGATCGTCCGAACTTGGCCCAAAAGCTGCGCGCCGAAGGACTTTTGGCCCACGACACTGCCTGTAGCGCCTTTGGCCTGACTTTAGACGGCCACGTCAATGTGTATGCCACCCAGGTCTTTGCCGACGGCCTTTTGGAAATTCAGGATGAAGGCAGCCAATTGATTGCCGAACTGTGCGCTCCGCCGCCTGGCGGTGTGGTCGTCGATCTTTGCGCTGGCGCCGGCGGCAAGACGCTGGCGCTTGGGGCACTGCTTGGCAACAAAGGGCGCATCGTTGCCATGGATATAGATCGGCGCAAACTGGACGAGCTGCAACGCCGGGCCCGTCGCGCCGGGCTTTCCAACGTACAAACCGTGTGCCTGCCCAAGGATTGGGCGCATACTGGGGCGCTTTGGGACTTGCCCGAGTGGCTGCGCACGCGCGGCGCCGATCGCGTCCTTGTCGATGCGCCTTGTTCGGGACTTGGCGTGCTGCGCCGCCATCCCGAGGCCCGCTGGCACATGCAGCCAAGCGATGTCGCGGAAATCGTCGGCAAACAGCGCGCCATTTTACGCGCCGCGGCCACGCTAGTACGCCGCGAAGGCCGAAACCTCGGCCGGCTCATCTATGCCACCTGTACCGTGCTGCGCCGCGAAAACGATGAGGTCGTCGATGATTTTTTGGCTGCCCACGCGAATTTTGCCGCCGTGAGTGCCAAAGAAATCCTCGGCGCCGCGCGCGCCGCAAAAATGGGAGATGGCCAGCGCCTGCGCCTGCATCCTTGTCCGGGAGGCTCTGACGGTTTTTTTGCCGCCGTGATGCGGCGCATGGATTGATCAAAAAAAGGGATTTCGATGCTAACGATTGGTGAGCGCGTTGGCAGTTACCAAGTCGTTCGAGCCATCGGCTCGGGCGGCATGGGCATGGTTTTCGAAGCCGTCCACGAGCGCATTCGCTCGCGCGCCGCGATAAAAATTCTGCACGCGCAGTATTCCTCAAACCTGGAGGTTCGCGAGCGCTTTTTGACCGAGGCTCTGGCCACAAATCTGGTGCAGCACCCCGGCATCGTCAG
>CAYWPR010000103.1:0-19208 GCA_964460115.1 uncultured Myxococcales bacterium | reverse complement strand
CACATTCGAGCTGAATTGCGCAAGGCGCTGGCAGAGCCGACGAAGCATTAGCGCTGGAACGCGATCGTCTCTTGCGAGGAAACCCCACATTGGGCGGTCGCGTTTGCATTGAGGTACCTTATGACATCGAACGATGTCGCGGGGCTGTTCAGGTGAACCAAGGTATGGGAATGAAACTTCTGGGCGTGCTCAGCGGAGCGTGGCAGAGCATAGAGCAGGGGGGGCCTGCTATACCTTCAGCCGAGCAGATCGGGTGGAATGTGGCCAAACCGTTGGGAGCGATTTGCCGAATACAGGATTATCTATACAGGGGATCGTTAATGCTGCGGCATCTTCGAGTCGATAGTTGACGAGCGCTCCCATTCTGGGTCCTCCGATTTGTAAGCCCGCAGCCTCTGCTTACGCATGGTAGCAGCGCAGGATCTAATGGCCCGCTTTGAATACGTTGTAGGCTGCCTTTTTTCCGCCGCTGGCGTCAATCAGGCCAAAGTTCGGGTTCATGACGTCAGAATACGCATAGTAGTAGGCTTCGACGCCGCTCAGCAGCGACGAGGCGAAGAAGGCGGCGACGCGAGCGGCCTGGCCTGAGGTTCCACCCCATTCGGTGATGATGACGGGACGGCCTGCGACTGCGGTGTAACCGCTGTAGGTGCCCTCGAATTCGCCAGTCGTGCCGCCAGGTGGATACAGGTGGATGGCGAGCGCGTTGGCGGTGAAGGTTCCCATGTTGTTTACATAGGCGGTTTGGCCGCTGTCGAGCCCGCCCACAACCACTCTGCAGTACGGTGCCAGGACCGGTGCCGTTTTATTCATAAGATAGCGCATCGCCTGCGGGGGAATGCCGGTATGCGGATATTTGTCACCACACTTGGTGTTAAACGAGCAGCTTGCTCCGGAACACTGGTAGCGCTGATCCGGTTCATTCCACAGCTCGCAACTCAGTCGAATGCTGGAGGGCATGGCGGCGTGCATCGCGGGGACGACGGCGCTTATCTGAGGCGCGTATTGGCTATCGACATAATTCTGCCATTTGGTTACACAGTCCCCGGTGTAATTATTCCGGCAGCGATCTGCTGTTGTGGGATCGTGGCAGTCGAATGGATGCTGATTTCCGTCATGAGAGAGACTCTCCTGAGTCAAGTTCAGCATCAAATCCTGCAGCGGGGCGCCCACTTTGAGGACATTGCCGAGATAAGCGGCATATCCACCTACTCCGTAACCAGGTTTATAGGTCAGGCGAACTTGATGCGCCTTCAGGTTTCGTAGATCCGAGGTGGGACCCGCATTACCGTGCGAGGGATCGACGTTCAAGCCGGAGTTCGAGCTGGTCTTCGATAGTTCGGAAATACTCTCCGTTTCCGCGGTATTGGCCTCCAGTTTATTGACCGTCTGGGGACGGTCTTGTTTTTCCGGCATTTCCGATCGCCCCCGCACATCCTGGCTAATATCGGCGCTGGGGCCAAACACAATTTCCTTGGTGGGGTCCGTAATCGTTCCATCGTCCAGAGTGTTTCCACAGCCCGAGTGGACCATGGCCAGGCCAAAGCCAAGGATGACATTGAGCGTAGTTCTCATCGTACTTTTCTCCTTTGTCTGAGAGGTTTATTTCCAAGCAAATTGCCTGGACCGTGGCGCACAATGCGCCGTGCTTTTGTTGTCAAGGGTGGTCTAGGGTCGAGGGACAGTGTTGAGTTCTTGCGTTTCAGGAAGAGAAAAAAATGCAAAAACTCAACACTGTCCCCTTAACCTTCTTCACGGATACCCTTCACGGATACCCTTCACACGTATCCTTTATACCCTTCATACGGAACATAAACGTGAGCAGTTCGCCTCAATGACTCACGCCGTGCCGCTCGCAAGCATGGGGTGATTTAGGGGATATAGGGGATAGTGACGTTTACGAGATTACTTCCAAGCCCGCCTTCGATGAAGAAAATGGACCACATAGTTCCAGGCGGACCGCTGGGCTGGCAGACCTCGTGACTTCCCGAACCTTGACCGGACTGCCAACCAAACACATAGGTATGTCCAGTATTATAATTGCCCCAATCCTCTGAAAAAGCATAATAGTACCCGCTAGGTAGAGTTGGAAGACCATTCCAATGAGCCTCGCAGCAGAGTTCTCCCGGTCCACCTCCACAATAAATGTTAAGCGAAATCGACTCGGTAACTTCTCCTCTTGAAGCTTCAAGCGTCTCAACATACGGGCGACTCAAATTACTGGCCTTCAATGCCTGCTCAAACCGTTCGTTCTGAGGCGAAGCTTCGGTGGTACCTACGTCATCCGTGAATTCCGGGCCGCACCCAAGGACGGAAGTGATGAACAGCAGGCCTACGCAAGCCGCTACAATTTTGATCCGGCGTCCTATCCCGCTGAAAGTGCACGCCGATTTTTGCCTAGTGGTCTTCATTGTTTATTCTCCTATTCTGGGTTGTTCACAGGCACACCTTCAACCATTCCTATTTTCCACAGGGCTCGCAGCCACTGCCTTTGGCGCAGTCCTTCAGTTCAGTGCAACAGTCACCGGAATCCGAACAGCAATCTTGTGCCCGGCATTCCGGGGTCATGATGGAGCATCTCCAAATATGCAGTGACTGCTAGCTCCGGACTTTCTCCGGAGTTGGTCCGTCTGCCTCTTGATGCTACGCCGTCCCTATTTACAGATCGCTAGGGGTCAAGCGCTGTGCACGCCGATCGGTCACAACCTTGCACGCACGCCTTGACCGAGCCACTCCACATATTGCCATAGATCTGGGGAGATGGAGGCTCGGAAAGCGCGCTCTGAGTATAGCGAGTACCAGGGAGTTCTCTCCTACTAGAATCTTCTAGCCAAGTAGAAAAAACCGAGCCGCAGGAAGGGTCCATCCACGCAGACGGCCATTTCACGCCACCACATGCCGCAGTTTTTCGAATCCAAACGGATACGTAATCATCGTTAGAAGCACGGGGACCATCCATTACATCGTTGTTGCAGGACTCTATGATGGGATCGCGCCCATCGCAGCTCTTGCCAAAACATGAAGCCCAGACTTGCCGCCCGTTAATAAGGCTGGCGATGAAAGCGCTAGCCACGAGAACTAGTCGAAATTGTTGCTTGATCATGTTCAACACTCCTGTTTTGTTATGAAGTCCATCACCAGCACATGCTGATGCGGGGTATCCGGTTCCGTTGTCGACAAGGCAGGAAGCTGTTGCGAAATAGTTCAGTCGCTTGATCATGGCGCTCTCCTTGTTCCCTGGGTTCTGTCTATCTTCCGGTAGAATCTCGCTTACCTCATGCCTATGCCGCCTCTTCATGGCCATCTTTTCTCCCCATTGGGGTCTGCAAAAGTAGGGGGACAGTGTTGAGTTCTTACCTTCCAGGAAGCGAAGAGAATGAAAAACTCAACACTGTTCCCACTCCCGTCGGGTGACAGCTCCTGGGTTGATGTAATGCATCATGCATGCCAAAGAGATCAGTGCTTTTTCGGGCTTAGGGAGGATCTGTCTCCGACGAGCCTGCAATGCTGGATTGCCCATGAGACAGTACGGATAACTGCGCGGCGCAGACCCTGTCTATGCGCCGCGCAGGAGGAACTCAGAAAGGATCTGGCAGCCGAGAAAAGGCAGATTCAGCGATACGGGCGGGTATCTACGGTGCTTGCAGAGGGCTAGCCTGGCCAATGACGATAAAGGGGGCCCAGTAGTGAGGATGCGGGTACGCAGTACGGATGCGCATCATCGCGGCCTGCATGGCCTCGGCACGGCCACGTCCGTGAGTGAGTTCGGTATAGTATTCAACCATAAGTTTTCGCGTTACCTGATCGTCGACGCTCCACAGACTGGCGACCACGGTCTGAGCCCCGGCAACGATGAATGCCCGGCGAAGACCGTACACGCCCTGGCCGAGTTCTGGGGTTCCTTCAGCGGTATGGCAAGCGGACAGCACAACAAGTTGCGTGCCCCATAAGTCCATGCTTGCCAACTCCAGCGCGGTCGCAACCCCATCAGCTTTAGTCTCCTCAGAAGCGGCCCGATTGGCACCAGCGAGCAGCAGCCGTGACTGGAGCATTGGGTCCGCGGCGGCTAACTCCGTAGCTTCTCCTGGGCCCCGCCCATTCCCTGTGGTCTGGAATGCGCCATGTGTGGCGATATGCAAGATCCCCGGTACCTTCTTCAAACCGAGGAGCGATACCTTGGACGCCTCAGCGCCTAAGCGCGGATCTGGCTGCCACTTGGAACCCAGCAGTGACGCAATGGCCAGGATCTCGTCTTTGGTTTCGGGAAGCTCACGGTAGGCTGGCGCTGACGTAGCTTTTTCTGCGCCAATTCTTTCTAATGCTTGCGTGGCCGCACCAAAGTCTGGATTGCCAAATAGCACGGCTGTTTTGAGAGGCGCACGTTCTATATCGTGACGCAGTAAATCCCGGCCCGTCGTTAAATAGTGTAGGTGGTGGCGATCCATTAGAAACTGCTGACCGTCCAATAACACGGCGAACGGAATCAGGTTGAGCTGGCCATCCGGAGATAAGTAAACGTGAACCTTGCCCACGAGCTTCAGTGGGGCGATGAGCTGGCGATAAAGCGTTTGCGCTGGCTCCAGGAACGAACCCTTCACGGGTACCTGAGACAGGTCTGGGCCACGATGTGGTGATGACCCGGCCAAAGGTGGCTCCGGCGAACTGCTCCTTAATCCGTGACTGAGGAGCGCAACTTGGTCGTCGATATCCTTGACGGGGCCGAGCTTCACCGCATCGACCTTGCCGTCGTGCCGCAAAACTAAAGCCACATAGCTTGGCTGGGGCTCCTGCGGATTGAGCTTTCCAGCACCTAGACGAAGGGGTGTAGCAGCGACAATTTCGACTAAGACACCATCGTCGGGCAGTGCAGCAGCCGCCAGATCGATCAGCTTCCACGGGTCTGGCTCTTTACGCGCTTCTCGATAGTTGGCTAGCTTGCTTACCAATGCTTGATCGAGCTGCTCGCGTTTCTTCTCTAGTTCGGCCTGGCGTTGCTGCCGTTCGGCCAGCGACACCCGTGTATCCTGCGCCAGGATCGCAAACTGGCTCTGTATGTCGCGTAACTGCTCGAAATCCCAATGCGCTTTGGGGTCGAGACTATCAGCGGTGTGTAATGTACGCGAAAGAATGGCGAGTTCTTCGATAACCCTCCCTTTTCGTATGAGTGCGGTGGCGAGCGCCAATCGCGCTATTCCCGGGTCGAGATTGCCGGATAACATTCCGTAGATGGCCGCTTCCAGACTCTGCGCTCGCTTGAGGTAGGCTTTGAGCCGCGACTCAGAGAAGGACAGACACTCCTTTCGCAGGTTTAGTTCAGAGATGCCCAATGCTCTCGCGAATAGATTGATCCCCGTGCTGATATCCCCTGCGGCGATTCGCAAAGTCGCCCGACCCGCAAGGATTCCGACTAGCGATGGATAATTTTCTCCCATGGTGTTCTGGTAAATTTCTTCGGCGCGCCGAAAATAGGATTCCGCATTAGGGGGATCGGCGCGGCGCAGATCGCCGCGGTGCAAAAATAAGCCAGCAAGGTTGCCCACTGTTTCCGCTACTAAATAGTTATCCTTACCCAACCATCTCTCTCGGATCTGCAATGCACTTTCCAGCAAAGGCTCGGCACGGTCGTAGAGCCCCTGCTGCATAAGGAACTCCGCATAATCGTTCTCCGCGACCGCATAGCTTATGTGATCACGACCAGGAGCGATTGCCAGGATGTGCAGCGCACTCTCGTAGCGCTGCGCGGCGAGAGCGAAATCCTTCATGTCGGCATGGAGTACCGCCAAGCTTAGCAGGGTGGCGGCAAGGTCAGGATCGTTGGGGAGATTCCTGGCCCCCTTAATCGCCAGGGCTCGGTCAAGGTTGTCTTTGGCGCGAGAGTAGGCCCCTTGTTGGTAATATAACCAGCCGATATTATGGCATGTTTCGGCAATCTTTGGTTGGTCATTGATGGATTGGCGAATTTGTAGCGCGCGCAGATAGTAAGTTTCGGCTTCACGAAAGTTGCCCTGATTCATATAGAGCACTCCCATATTGTTGGCGAGGCCCGCTACCTCCGGACTGTTGGGACCACGGGCGTATTCCTGAATCTCAAGCGCTTCCTGGTACAGTCTTGCGGCAAAAGAATACTGCCCGATTGCCTTATAGTGGCGGCCAAGTCCCAAAAGTGTCTTGCCAATATCTGTGTGGTTTTTGGGAAGTTTGCTTTTTCTAATCTCAAGTGAGCGCCAATACAGAGGCTCAGCTTGGCGGTAGTTTCCAGCAATCTCATTGATTTCCGCAAGATAAAGGAGTGTACGCGAAACTAATAAATCCTCTTTTCCTAGAGCCGCCTCCTGAATGCGCAAAGCTTCCTCGCAACGTTGCCGGGCTAAAGAATATTTTGCTTGCCCGTCGTAAGTTACCGCAAGATCGATGAGACTCAAGGCAATGTCAGGATGGTCTGGCTTGAGTGCAGTTTGGCGAATTTGAAGTGCGCGGAGAAACAATTGCTCGGCGCGGGCACTGCTGCCAGGCGGCTGATCCAAAGCTTTACCTAGCAGTCCTAAAGTTTCGGCGATGGCCAGGCTGTTCGGTGCCAAGCCAGCCTCCCGAATTTGCAGAGCGCGTTCACAGTGCGCTATCGCTTTCGGGAACTCTCTTACTTTCAGTTCGAGTTGGCAAAGAAAGTGTAGCGCTTCAGCTACTTCGAGATGGTTTGGTTTTGGGGCAGTTTCACGGTGCTTCAAGACTTCTTCCATAAGCAGAAGTGCATCCTGAAAACGCTCCTCGTGAAACAGTCTTAGCGCATGCGCGAACTGTTGGCTGGCCATCTCAGGCACATGCTTCCCCCAGCTCATCGCAGTAATGGCGCTTAATAACAAGATGAGCGCTGTTTCAAGGTATCTACGCATGGTCATCCCCCTTTTTTGACAACCCATAAAGCGAGGCAGTATCAGGACCAGGCGTAAATTGCAACGCGTCATAAGTTGGCCGTTTTGTGATATGAGTGCAGTAGGTATGAATTCGACCGAAACACAACCAGAGCGGCCTTCCAAGGTATCTTCCACTCCGACGCTACATTTGCTCTTTCTGGGGGGAACCGGGGTGGTGAAACGCGGATCTTACGTTCTGTCTTCCAAAAGCGTAGCCATCGGCCGCCATGTGAAGAGTGAACACGGCGTGGGATTGGCGACTGACCGGCGTGCCAGTCGCCTACACGCTATCGTGGAATTGCAGTCGGGCGGGGCCATCCACATCCTTGATAAGGGGAGCAAAGATGGGAAGGGAAGCAAAAACGGCCTGTTTGTCAACGGTCGTCGGGTCGATAAGGCCATACTGCGCGATGGCGATATGCTACGCATGGGCGACTCGTTTCTCCTGCTGCGGTATAAGTCGCCAGAGACAACCGCTGACGAGATAGAAGGGCTAGTCGGTTGGGCACCAGCCATGAATGCGCTCCGCAAAGACATCTTGTCGGCCAGTCCGACTGCAACGACACTTCTGCAAGGGGAAAGTGGCACTGGCAAGGAAGTGGTAGCACATGCGCTGCACAGCATTAGCAACCGGGCGGGGAAGTTTATCGCGTTTAACTGTGCCGCCGTTCCTGAGCACCTGTTTGAAAGCCAGCTCTTCGGTCAGCGGGCTGGAGCCTTCACCGATGCACGGGACGGCGCCGGCCTTTTCCGTGCCGCCGATAAAGGAACGCTGTTTCTAGATGAGGTTGGCGAGCTACCTCTGTCGGTACAGCCAAAGCTATTGCGGATGCTGGAAGAGCGCGCGGTGATTCCGCTAGGGATGGTAGAGCCGATTCACTGCGATGTCAGGCTGATCGCCGCTACCAATCGCGACCTCGAAAAAGCCGTGGCTGCCGGCCATTTCCGCGGTGATCTATATGCGCGCTTGGCAGTAGTGAAACTCAACCTGCCGCCGCTACGCGAGCGCCGCGAGGATGTCCTAGCCCTTCTTTTGCATGCGTTGGGAAAGAAGTCGCTGCGGCTGAGTCCGGATCTGGTACACGCCTTGCTTCTGCATCCATGGCCGTATAACGTCCGCGAAGTCCTATCGATTGCCGAAGTCTTAAGACCTCTTGTGGGTTCCAAATCGAACCCCGAGCTGGATCTATCGTTGGTTGAGGGCAAGCTAGCGCCCATCGAAGCCAAAACGGCCATTCCGGCTACCCGTGAGGAGACCGAAGCGATGCTGGCAGATTGCCACGGGAATAAGTCCGAGCTGGCCCGCAAAACCGGCCGTTCGAGACGACAGATCGATCGATGGCTCGGAAAGCCTGAGCACATCGAACCTGGCGGTAGGAGTTGATCAACAAGGACCAATGGATCATGACGGACCAAGATGATCCGGAATATCAGCGTGCGGTCAGTTCTCTTTTGGGAGTCTGCATTGGACAGTACATTATCGAGTCGCTAATTGGCAGCGGCGGCATGGCGGTGGTCTATCAGGTTCGTCATCAGCAGATTGGTCAGCGCGCGGCACTTAAGGTTCCAAGGCCCAAACTCTGGAGCGACGCTGCTCACAAAGAACGATTTCTCGCGGAGGCGCGTGCCCTCAGCACTGTACACGACAGCGGCCTAGTGCAGATCTTCGACTATGGCAAGCTGCCAAGTGGCCTTGCCTATATTCTAATGGAGCTGCTTGATGGCGAATCCCTCCGGCATCGCCTCGATCGTCAATTGCAGCCTGGGGCTCCTCCGGTGAGGCTCAGCATGGCCTTGCGCTGGGGTCGGCAGATCGCGTCCGCACTCTCGGCATTACACGCACAACGAATCATCCACCTCGATATCAAGCCTGACAATATTGTGCTTGTTCCAGATCAAGGCAGCGAGCGTACCAAAGTCGTGGACTTGGGGATTGCCCAGTTCATGGATATCCCTGCTGGTCAAACACCGCGGATGGGCCAAGCCGGTACTTTGAGCTATATGGCCCCGGAGCAACGCTGTCCTGATGGTAAGCTCGATATCCGAACAGATGTATATGGTTTGGGTGTGACGCTCTACGAGATGCTAGCCAGACGTCTGCCATTCCAAGACGAGCATGCACCGGAGCGGCATCTCTATCAAGATCCCCCTTCGCTGCGCGAGTTGGTGCCCACGATACCCACGGAGGTGGATGACCTTGTCCTGCGCATGCTGGCTAAAGCACAAGCTGATCGGCCGGTAATGGCTGAGGTGGTCGAGAGCCTTCGGCGTATCGCCCTAAAAAAAGTCGCTTCAGTCAAGCCAAAGGTCGTCCAGGTTCATACCCTGCGCGGCCTCAGAACTGAGACTGGAAACCAGGCTAGCGTAACGCCGCTCAAATATGTACCGGCGTGGAGTCAGACTGCACTCCGCGTTCTCTTTCGTCCGCAGTCGCTGGGGGGCCTGCTGGTTTTCTCCGCCCTTATAGGCGCGTATTTCCTACGGCACGATGCACTATCGTCGGGCATGGTACGCATCCCAGGAGGGCGATTCCTCATGGGCAGCTCTAAGGATGAGATCAAGAACGCTTTTCAGTTTAGCCAGGAGCAAGGCTGCAATAAATGCCAGCGCAGTTTCTACGAGAGAGAGCAGCCGCAACGGACGGTTGAGCTTTCGACGTTTTATCTAGATGCAACCGAAGTCACAAACGAGCAATTTGTGATTTGGCTCAACCAGCTCACAGGTCTGCGTTTGGCCGAGGGATTAAGTATGGCGTGGAGCGGTGATACCTTGATAATCGATATGTACCCGAGCTACCGCCATACCGCTGGAATCAAGTTCCAGGATGGACGGTTTCTAACACTAAGCGGATTTGAGAAGCTACCGGTCCTTCGAGTAAGCTGGAGTGGAGCGCAGCGCTACTGTAAAGAACATGGCAAGCGGCTTCCGACTGAAGCCGAATGGGAATTCGCAGCTCGCAGCAAAGCAGGAACGCGTTATCCATGGGGTGATCTCAATCCATCCTGCGACTGGGCTGTCTTCGACCGTAAGTTCCAAGGGGTCTGCGCTCAGCGAGGTATTGGACCGGTTGCGGTTGGGAAGACCTTAATGGATCGAACGCCTCTAGGTGTTTATGATCTGGGGGGCAACGGAGCGGAATGGGTCGCTGATCTTTTCCGTGAGCACTATCGACCTTGTCAGGGGGTTTGCGTGAATCCGTTCGCAGATTCCAATACCATGGAGGAAGGTGGCCCTGACATGCACGTCGTCCGTGGCGGATCCTGGTCGCTGGAAACGGATGCAACACGCGCTGCTGCTAGACAGCAACGGCTCGATAGCAAGGTTACTGGAGATATTACGTTCCGATGTGCTATGAGTCGGCAGAATGCATCAAGCCTGCTAGCCAAAATCAAGTGGACAAAATAGATGAACTCAACCATACAACATCTCGGGATCGGCGTGCTTTGCGCATGTATCGCAGGGTGTGCCGGACCGCAGGTCGTTGCGAAGGGCCCCATCTCGGGGGTTGACCAGCCTTTGCAGGTCTCTCTGTTGACGGAGGCGACAACTCCCGGTCGCATTGGTACCAGCTACGTGTTACCAAATGCAAAGCTTCACAGCGGCGACCAAGTAGCCTTTAAGCTCGAGGTCACCCGCCCGGCTCATGTCTATCTGGTATGGTATTCTCCCGATGGCTGGTCTCTTGTCCTGTTTCCACAGAACGGTGATCTGGAGCTGGCGCCGGGTGCTTCCGCGCGAGTACCCGGTGAGGGGAAGTGGATCCCGCTTGATTCGCATGTGGGTGAAGAGAACATCTACGTCCTGGCTTCCTATCGTCCGCTCTCTGAATCCGACCCAATGCTATTGCAGAAATTGCACATTCCGATCTCCAAAGAATCCATGGATCGAGGGGAGGCTCCTCCTCCGCAGCAGCAGCCCAAGGAACCAACGTCAGAAAGGGGGAGCCCCGATGTTCGGGACCCTAAAGACAGAGGACCTGATGAGTTGGCTATCGCTGCGGATCACAAAGTCTCGACTAAGGCAGGCAAAGACGGCTTGGCCCTTTTGCGTCTCAGTTTCCAGCATCTACCTTGACGATCATCGGAACGCGTTACGGATCGGTTACGCATTCCCGACGGGATGCATACGATGAGATCATGGCTGCGGTCAAGAATGCCATTGGAGGATGCGCACCTTCATGTCGGAAGATAGCGGTACGCAGTGATGGGCCGCCAAGGGGGTGGTGTGGGTGCAGTCAAATTGCATGTGAAATTACAAAAACGAAGCACGGGTGCTTTTGCATGACAGCCGGCGATGGCGCGACCGGAGTGGGTTCAAACGACAGCCACGAGATCTCAGCCGTCATGTAATTTGACGGTGTGCCCTACGCTACGTTCTGAGGTATAGGCACGTCGGCCACTGTTCGGATCGCTGGCGCTCCCTTCGCATAGAAGTACCAGTTACCCGCTTGGCCAACGATGCCGCCAAACCGCTGCTGTAGCGCGAGGATGCGGTGGATCAATACGTCTCCGACGCCAACATGCGCGCCAGGGTGAACACATCGCGTAATCGCACTCCCAGATCGCCGCCATTCTTCTCGAGGAAGTGGACCCCTCCTTTTTCCAGGGTGACGTTGTTCCGCTTCAATCCGCTGATAGCGCGATCAGTTGCCCATGGTATGAGGGCGTAGCGACATGCGCACTTGGCCTCGTACCATTTCAACGCTCATTGCACCGCAGGCTCGAGCTCGTGCCATTAGGGGCATTATTCGCCCGCTTGCGGCATGTGCCCTCTGCGTTGTCGCAACTCTCCTCGAATTTCCGCGCATCATCCATTCCCAACCGGCAGTGCTGCCTCAGCCGACGCTGGTCCCGGATTACAGCCCGCTCTGCGACAGCAACCTTGTTCCTTGCCTCGACATCGACGACTTCGCCGCGCACGCCTACGCGCACTTGTTCGTCCTGCCCAAGACCGAGCAACGCAGCACCGCTGCGATGATTCCCTACGGCGTCTCGCTTGGTCTGTTCGGACGATTCGCGGGTGGTGTCTCGACGATCTACTCGATCTGGTCCCAGGATGACGTGTTGCACCACGGCCATAGTCCGCTGCGCCTCAGCGCGACGGTGCTGCTTTGGCCGCTGTTTCCGCTCCGTCCTCGCTTTGAGATTTCGCCCGACAAGCACGGCCCGCACTTCACTCCGCCGCGTCAGCTTCGCATCGGGCTAACCTATGACCACGAGCTGCGCGTGGGGCCGTTCGAAGGCGCAAACTCCCTCGGTCTGCTCACCAATCTGAGCGAGCTGCGCCTGGTTGGAGTCAAAACACTGGGACCGCTCGAGTTGACGTTAAGCCTCGGGGCTCTGGTAGATCCACTTCGGCAGTACGCGACAGCTGAGGCATCCGCGCAACTTGGTCTTTATTTGCCATTCTTCAAAGCGATGAAGGCATCCATCGAAGCACTTGGACGTGGAGTGCCTTCGTTTGTGCAGCCGGATCTGATCGCGACACTTGGCGGAACCCCTCTGCGTCGACAAGGGATTCTCGGATTGGCTCTGAGCTACCGTCCTCACGCCCGCGTCGATCTTGGCGTATCAGCACAGATGGGATTTGGCGGATTGGCTCCGGCCGCGGTCATCGTCCGCTTTATGGTATTAAGCGTCGGCAAGACCTACGAAGGTCGCGGTGCTGCGCCTATCACTCAGCTCGGCGTCGACGCGACCGCCTATGCCGTGGCCGCGGTCGCTGCGCGTATCAAAGAGTACATCGCCAGTCTTCCCATCGATCCTCAGCTCGACGAAAGCTGCATCATCCGCGACGACGATGGTAGCTACATGGGCCGATTCGGAACGCGCACCGCTGACCGCCACTACTGCGAACAGGATGGTTTCAAAGTTCCCATCGGCCACGAGCTGCTTCGTGACAAAGCTGGCGACCGCCTATGTCGCGATAGCCGCAAAGATCTTCGTACCGGCAAGCGCGACCTATACGACTGCGTTCTGCGGCGACATGGCAAAGAGTGGCTGCCTGCGCATCAGGCCCGGCTTAACGATACGTGCGAGTTACGCGACAGCGATGGAAAGCTCCTCGCTCAAGTCGGTACGCCGAGCAGCGACGGCAAGCGTTGCCGCTATCCTGTCACGCATGACAACGGGAAATATGGCCGCTACACCACGCACCAAGAACAGCCCATCGGCGAGATACTTTATACCGATTCCACACGCAGCACAGTCTGTGAGAACCCCAACCTGACTCGCTGTTTCATCGAGCATGCAGAGGGGCGCGAGTCGCTGCACATGTCTTTGGGAGAACGCTTCGCTCGCGGGGCTGGCCGTGGCATTGAGCGCAAAGTCGAAGGCGCCCACGCCGCCACGCAAACCGCTCGGGACCTGGCCACCGGCAAGGTCAAGGTCACCACCATCGCCGACGAGGTGAGGAAGGAAACCGCAGAAGTCGCCCAAACCGTCACAGATCCGGACAAACTTACAGAGGTCGCAAAAGAGAAAGTCAACGGCTGGGTAAAAGCCGCTACCGATTGGTGGAGCAAGCCGAGCGCCGACAAGCTCGACGATGCAGGCGAATGGATAGCTGGTGCAGCGGTTGATGGAGTGGTCGGCCTGGGAACGGGTGCCGCAGGGCACATGGTCAGTGAGCTCGTCGATGGCGCAGATGATCTGCGGAAGTTAGGCAAGAAGGCCAAGCCCAGCCCTCGCGCCAAATCCGGCCAAGCCTCGACCCATCATGCGTCCCATCGAGGCGAACCACCCCAGCTCGCCGCCGGAAAACGTGCACACCGTGAGGAACCGATACTTCCTGGTGAACAAGCCGAAATGCCGACTCCATCTGGGCGTAGAATGGACCGGTATGACGAAGGGCAAGCCCATATTCGCGAAATCAAACCCAATAATCCGCGACAGCTCCGTGCCGGACAAAGGCAGGTCGACGGGTATCGCAAAGAAATGGAGCAGAAGACAGGACGCCCGCACACGACCGAGGTAACGCCTTATGACCCCGACAAGTACAGATAGCGTCGTGCGATGGCGTCGCGTAGCTCCGACGCCCAGCTACTCGATCGAGATTCCCGACGACTGTGAAGAGGAGCTCGACGGCTCCGTCATCAGCTACTGGCGCCCGAATGAGTCCACGGCTTTACAACTTTCGAGCTACCGACGGGCAGATGGGGCACAGCTGACGGCGCGCGAGCGGCTCGCGGCGCGCATCGCCCGCGGCGGACGGCCGACGCTTTCTCAGATTGCCATCGCACTTCCATACACGGATTACGCTGCCGCAATCGGGACCGATGATGAAAATGTCACTTGGCTTTATGTCTACATCTCTTGGCCAAGCGCGACGCTGCTCGTCACGCTCTCTGGTTGCCACGAAGTAGTTCGCTCCGAGCATTCGTGGTCGCGGCGCGCGCTGTCCAGTATTCAGGCGCGGTGATGAGCCCCGCGAAGACCCTGGCATTTGGCAAGCTCTATGGCCGCTCGCACGCTTGAGTTCTCGTCGAGGTCCATCTGCGAGGATTGCAGAGTCACCACGACTTCGATATCAGCTCGGCCCCATCGCTGGTGAGGACGGCTGAGGCACCGGCGCAGTACCATAGATGACGCGCGCCCTCACTGGTGGTGCAGTCGAGTTCGAAGCAGTCGGCGAATGTGCCAGCTTGCACGGTGATCGGCGCGGACCGGGACCATACGCAGGCAGTCCAAGTACTGTTCATAAACATGCGGCCCTCAGACGGTGTGCCATCGATCTCTTTGTACCAGTCCTTGGCGCCCTCGCTGTAGTCCCACTGCGCGCAGTTTTGATCGACTGAGAACCAAGATGTGCTGGCACTGGGTGGCCCCATCGTTGAGGTCACACTGTTGGCGACGCGGGCGGCGGCGCGACCTGCTACCATCTCTAACGCCTCGACTCGCGCGGTACTCGTAATGACTTCGCCGCGGTTCTTATCGGTCCAGCGCCACGCCTCCCACGCGCCGATCTGTGCCGGAAGTGCGAACGGGCAGGCCGGGCCGGCGGTGGGAGGTGGGGCGGCACCGGGACTGGCGCTGGCATTCGGATTCATGGCGGCATCGGAAGGCTCGCCTTGGCCGGTCGAGCCGCACCCGACTAGTGCCCCGAAAATGCACGCCCTAGCTAGACGAACTTGGAAGTATGCAGGAAATCGTAGAGCGTTCTTTGAGGAAGCCGAGAGCATGGCGCGATGAGCCCGAGCATGCCCGAGAATGGCCACAATGTAAACGAAGCTACTATGAATCCTTACCTTAAGAGTTCAAATCGACCATTTAATTTCTCGGGGCACCTTTCGGCAACGGGAACGATAGACACCGTTGGTACCGACGATCCCAGTCTGTCTGCGAAGGTCCCGTTTGATTATCGACAGACTCAGTCCTCATTCGGACCGCTGCTGACGGCTCACCGCGCCGGCTTTCTTGCCGTACACAAGACAACGCCGCTGCCCAGATCGTGCGGGATGACATACAGTCCGATGTGCGTCGCATCGGGACTCAGCTTGAGCATCGCTACGTTGCTCAAAACCTGATCATCTCGGTCCCAATAGTACCCGCCCCAGTGCTTATAGCTGCGCGACTGGGCTTCGTACGCAAGCTTGCTTACCCGCTCGGACATCTTCTCGCAGGCAAGTTCCTCTGCCTGGGCTTGCAAATACGGATCTTGAAGCAGGGGCGGCAGCTTCGCGTGCTTCCTTTTTCTCTGCAAAGCAGAGAGTAGTTGCTTGGTTGCGTTCTCTTCGGCTACCGCCCGGAACATCTCCAAAGCGACCGGCCTTCGGGCTGCAGGGCGCAAACCGAGGCGTTCTCTGCGGCGGTGCGCGTACACCCTACATCGAGACCCTGGACAGTACATGGCATCAGCCCGCAGCTCGCGCGGCAGCGATTGACCGCAATATTTGCAGCGCCTTGCTTTCATCTTCATTCCCCTGGACGATCCGTTACAAACTGATACAGAGATCTTATTCGCGATGATTCTAAATGCAACTTCTCGACGAGAGGTCGCCCGATTCTTTTATGCGATGCGCTGTCCGGTTTTTTCGATCGACTTCTCGTGATAGTCCACGACTTTGCGTGCGTAGCCGAAACTCGTAATCCTCTCTGAGAGTTTCCTCGCCATGCGCCGTTTCTTTGTGGGGGCTATTCGTGACAAGAGGCGTCTCTTGCGTCATGCTGATGCTAACTTGGGAGGAGTCTACAATGCGTGCAGGGAAATGTGTCCTCTGTGGCACTGCGCTTCCGGAAGGAGGGCGTAGAGATCGCCGCTTCTGTGGGGAATCATGTCGGGCGATGGCCTACAGAAAAAGGCGCGGCGCGGCGACCCCTGAGTCCGGAAGGCCATCGTCCGGAACGCAGGCATCATCAGGAACGGACCTTGAGCCTGTCGTCCTTGCTATCGTGCAGCAGCTCAAGCAGCTACTTTGCGACATGGAGTCTGTGAAGAAGCGCTTGGCAGAGCTGGAAGCGCAAACGCCCGCGCAACCAGCGAGGCCCACGTCCATGGCCGAGCAAGCGCGTGAAGTCGTGCAGACCCTCCAGAGCATCTTCGCTGTCGGACAGGATTCCAGAAAGCCCGAGTCCTCCGCGCCGGCTGCACCTGCCGCACCTCACACACCGGAGCCGTCCGTTCAGGCTCCGTCTAATCCACCGGAAGGGGCATCACCGCCCATGGAAGCCTCCATGCCCAAGCTGCCGCCATGGATGACGGCGAATCCGAAGAACGCGACAAAGTTTGTGCCGCAGTGGACGCTATGGAGTTCCGATTTTCTCGATCGCTTGAACACCTACGTCGAGCGCACGCTGGGCAACGTCCCCGATGTGCTCGCGGCGCAGGGTGAAGTTCGAGATGCCGAGAGAATGCATCAATGGATCGCCAGCGACAAGCCGATGGCGCTGCAAGTCGCATCGCTTATGGCCCATCGGATCGTCGCGACCCCTCTGTCAGCAAGATCGTCCGCACATCAACGTCTGGAGTTGGTGCTGATGGTAGTGAAGGATCTAGAGGATTCATGTCCGATTGAACCCCTAGAGGCCAAGCAGCGCATCGTCGGCCTTCTCAGCCAGGAGCGACGTTTGAGCATCCTGATGGGCGTTTGCATAACGGCGGCCTTGCGGAGTCTTTCGGGAGCGCCAGAGCTAGCTGTTTCTTCCGTTCGTGAAGCCGCTGATCTCCGCACCACCATCGGTGAATAAGTGGATCGGAAGCTCTTCGTCCGCACCAGCGGCTAAGGTGTTCGAGAGGCCTTCAGACACTATGTAAACCTGCTCCAGGCAGCTCTCTTATCACTATATGCGCCGCCGTGCTTCAGCGCCAAGAACGCAAACATCAGGCATGGCAGGCTTGCGCGCTTCGCGCATGGCCCCAGGTGATGATGGGCAGCGCGAGATATCCCAAAGCGATTTCGGTAAAATAAGTAACGGGTGCCATCTTGAATCCGAATACGAAGATCGGCACATCCATCGCGATCGAGATGGCCATCCACAAGACGCCAAGAACAAGCCCAAGGTATGCAGCTTCCTTTCTTACATGAGTCCAGTACCTTTGGCTGATCCATACGGTCGTAATCACTAGAATGACCGACATTAGCGTCTTAAAGACAAGTGGGTGTTCGGTCTTCAGCGGAAAAATGGGAAATGCCGCGAGAAACGGGATCAGCCAGACCAGAAAACCGCTCAGGAACGCCTTTTTAGATAACACCGAACTCATCCTGCCCTCCCATGCCATGCGGGAAGGCGGCTCATAGTCTCGATGGCCATTTTGCGCGCTACCTGCGCATCGAGTCCCTGGGTTCGAATCATCCATTGCGACATTCCTTCGACAGCCTCGTCGTAAGAACGCAGACTGCCGTCCGGGCGCGCACAGTGCCGACAGTAATCCTTTTTCTGATCTCCCGAGGGATAATCCTCGACTCTTTCCATCGGCATTCCGCAAGCGATACAACTTTTCATGTCTTTTCTCCTTGGTTGCTACGTTTGTTTTCGCTCTGGAGCCAGAAGCTCCAGGTACTGATCCATAAGTTTTGTGCCATGACGCTTCAGCACCGATCCTTCGGGCGCGAACAGATCGCGATTCAGAAGGTAGTGATGCAGCAGTCCGAGCCATGTGTTGAAGACAAAATCGAGCGGCAGCTTGCGCACCTTCTTCCGTGCCAGATCTGCCTCAAGCGCTTCTTCGAGATGCGAGCAGATTGCCGACTGGATCTCGACGAAGACACGTCTCGCGTCGGACGGCAGCAGCGGTCCTTCAAGGACGAGTCGCGCGTAGAAGTCCTCATGCTCGCTTAAGGCCTCAAGATGTGCCGAAAGCGTCACGCGTACATCGCCTCCCCGTAAGACGAGACTTCGAACGCGGCTGGCGATTCGGCCTCCGACTTCGTTGATGACCGCTGCCACAAGCGCCTCACGGGTCACAAAGTGAGCAAAGATGCTGCCATGCGAAATTCCTGCAGCCTCGGCAATCTCTGCCGTCTTGGCGCCAAGAAGTCCTTTGCGCGCGAACTCTCGCGCCGCCACCTCAAGGATCAGCTGGCGAGTCTGTTCTTTTTGCTCTCGCCGCGTAAGTGGCGCCATGCATTCGATGAATTACAACTCAATGAATAACGAGTCAACTAAATTCGCACGCACTGTTCACACTGTAACCGCAGATTCACAGACGAGCGGCGCCCTCAACGAGCGCTCTGCGACGGAAAACATGATAGAAGTGGCCCTGGCACGAGCGCTGCAATATGGACCAGTCAGAACCCAACGAACCGGAAGGAGGCTCCCATGTTGACGAAGAAATTGCTCGCTGCCGTCGGACTTGCTGGCGCTCTGCTACTCGGAGTGACTGCCGATGCATCCGCCAACCCATGGCGCGGCTCGCACTTCCGCCCGGTTCCGGTGTACCGTCCGGTCTTTCGCGCGCCGGTCTATGCTCCGGTCTACCGGACTCCTGTGATGTACGGCCCGTCCTATGTTCCGGTTTACCCGGCCCCGGTGTATGTGCCCACCTATCGTCCCGTGGTATGGCGCCACCCCGGATGGGTACGCGTCCCAGGCCACCGCTTTTAGACACGTTCCCATCCGGCTTCCGCATGAGATGCTGGGCGCTTCAGGACAAACTTGAGAATGGCTGAAGCCCCCTCCTGCTGACGCCCCCTGCACTAGCCTTGCATCAAAAAGTCAGGCTCTACGTTGCAAGCCCGTCGCGGTCCCGACGAGAAGAAAATTGACCTGTTATTTTTCCACATCATTTCCCCGCGGCTGCTAACTATCTGATTTTCAGACGTGATTTCAGTTTCTAAAATCGCGGTGAAGGACGCCGCGG
>CAYWPR010000102.1:0-19356 GCA_964460115.1 uncultured Myxococcales bacterium | reverse complement strand
CGAGACGTCCTTGTCGCTTGGTCTCCGCCAAATAAAGGCTGGCGGCAAGCTGCGGGGTGAGTTGGCCAAGCGTCTTTTCTGTCGGCAGGAAGGGCTGAAGACGGCGGCGAATTAGGCTAACACTGATGGGTTTAATGCCGGTTTGAGCCTTGTGCTCGAGCCACTCTTCCAGGGCGTTAGCGATCGTCAGAAGAGAGCGATCTTCAAACGTCTGTAGCAGGCTGAGCTTAAGCTTCTCGGCTTCTTCGCGCGAGGAAGCAAGCAGAGCTTTGCGACCATTCTCATCAAAAATGACCAGGCGCCACTTGTCGCCGTTGCAGTAAGGTCCGAGTACACGCGCGATCTTTGGCAGCATGGTTTGATTATCGCACGGTAGGGGCAAAATCACTGGGGCTTTAGGGAGCTTGCGAGCGAGGGCTTGCAGCGTCTTGGCCAGTCGAGTCGGGCGCTTGCGGCGCCTGTGAAATTTCGGTGAATGGGCTGTCTGGTTCATCGGTTCTTCCTTCCTTCCTTTTTCCTTTTTAGTGCAGCGGCAAAAGGGGCTTGGTCATGATGAAACGAGCGGTGCGCGCTGTACCAAGAACGCGAACCGAAGAAGTCATAGAGCGGTTTATGCTCGGGGTTTCTTACAGCGCGGACGGATATGCCTTTGGCCCGCCAGTGCGCTGATGATGCGATGACGTACGCGGCCGGTCAGAGACAATAGGGCGCGTGATTCCAGATTGCGTATCGTTGAGGGTGACAATCCACTGAGTTTGGCCAGGTGTTTGCGCGTCCATCCACGCGTTTCTCGCATAAAGCGCAGGGCTTGTCCGAACTCGGGCTGATTCAGAAGTAGCAGCGCAGCCGACCAGGGAATAGACTCAGTAACTCGCATCGAGTCAGGGAATCCATCCAAGCGCAGTCTGATCCTAGCCAGGATTTGATGAAGCACGGCCAGGTGCGCTAGCGCCTGCTCGACTTGTTCCACGGCTGCCCGCAGATCTGACAAGGTAGCGGAGAGGGAAAAATGAAAGGGGATCATGCTGCCTCCGCAATGCATTCGGAATTGGCCTTGCCATAGTAACGAGGGACTTGGTCCCAAAGCGCGGCCCTGAAATAAAGGGCACCGTAAGCGCTTATGAGCCCATGAGCCAGCCAGTCGCGTGATCGCACCTTGACGGTGCTCGGCTCTAATGCTTGCAGCTTCTGGGCGGTCGCCATATCGATGGAGGTCATCGAATGGCTCAACTCATGGGCAGAGGCGCGAATGAATTGGACAAGGTTTTTATCGGCCATCGCGGAAACTTCATCGAGTCGTAATGCGCAAGCCAAAAAGAGAGCAGGATGGGTTTCGCGGGAAGCCTGTCTGACGGTCATGCCGCCGCTCGCGCTCGGATTAGTGTCGCAAGCTGCTGGCGTTCGTAGATGGCAAGGCAGCCTTTGCAGGCATAGCCCCTGCGGTCCTCGGCGTCGAAAATGAACGCGCGCCAGTGCCCTCGATCGTCAGCATATCCGGCGTAAGCGCCGAGGATGACAGTATCGAGAGGGAGACCGCAGCATGTTTCGGCGGCCAGTGCAGAGGGCAAGTGCAACTTGATAGAAGGTTCGGTCAGAACACGGTCCATGGCGTAGACCTCCAGTGAGCGCACCACGCTGGTTCGCTTCGCGCTTGGCTCAGCTAAGCGAGGTATGCAATGGTGCGCGAGTAAGTATTCTTAGGTGCTTCCGAAAAAAGAAGACCATTTAGAAATAATAAAAGGTTATAGAAATGTCAACGGGTAAAATAATAACCCGCCGACAGTGTCGTGCTGGCCGCGCGCTGCTTGGGTGGAGCCAGGAACGACTTGCCCAGGCTGCACAAGTCTCGGTACCGACCGTGACCAACTTCGAAAATGGAGTGAGTATGCCGGTCCGAAATAATCTAGTTGCCATCCGGACGGCGCTGGAGGCGGCCGGTGTACTTTTCATTCCCGCGAATGGTGGTGGCCCAGGTGTTCGGTTGAGAGAGCCTGTTGAGGATGACTGACCTCCACGCGCTCAGTCCAAATACCAGTGAAGCAACGGCATCCTCATACGAGGAAGTTCAGGGAAATTGGAAATCCCCACGCTTTCATCAATTCACATCTAAATGATCTTCTCGGCATTTTTCCGACGAGCTCCCTTGGCTCGCAAATCCGAGTACAGAAGAATTCATTAAGCCGATTAAGTCATCTCCGAACACTCGGCCAGTGGAAAGTCTGTAAGATGCTCAATTCATAGAGCAGCTCTGAGCAGGTCTATGTTGGCTAGAATGGCAACACGGCTCCGCAGATGTGTCGCTGGCTGGCGCAACGGTTTCCCTGCCTTTTCATCGCTCGCCATACTCCGCGCAGCTTTGCGCAGCGTCACCTGATTCGTCGCTGTTCCTGCGAGCTTGACCGATTGAATACCTCGAAGTAGCGTCTTCGTACTGACGACGCTGAAAGAGATCATTTCTTCGAACTATCCAGAGACTGCTCGTATTCTTCGCTGCTGAGAATGTCCCGATGGTAATTCGCTGACCCTCTAAGGTCTGGCATCTTTGCACCGGCCATGAACAACACATCATTGATCTCCATGTTGCCAAACTCGATCGCATTGGCCAATGGGACAGGTATCGTCTGTTTGTCCATGATCGGCTTTGTTGGCTCAAACCATTCTTGACTCGCAAAAAGGCTCGCTTGTTCCGCGCTGCCTGCTTTGGCACATTTCAGAGCGACCATTTTTGCTTGCGTAAGGATCTTGCTCCGTAACACGTCCATTTTCTGGCTTCTTTTTTTGTGTGTAGCCCCTCGTATTCTGCGGGCGTTCTATTTCCCAATGCGCTGTGTGGACGGTACTGATTGTAGTCCTTTCTCCAGGCGTCCAAGGTCTCCTTGGCGACCTCGATGCTCTGAAACAAATGCTGGTTCAGACACTCGTCGCGGAGCTTCCCATTGAAGCTCTCTATGTAGCCGTTGTCCGTCGGTTTTCCGGGACGACTGAACAGCAACTTCACGCCGTTCTTATAAGCCCACGCGTCCATCTGTTTGGAACAGAATTCTCCGCCATTGCCTCATCCTGGCGAACCAAAAGGCGACTGGAGTGTCAGCAACGGCACGGCAGCGGGTCAATCAAGCGGGCGCGGGAAGTCAAAGGCCAGGAAGGAGAAGTCGTCCGGCAGGGTTTGGGAGTTGTGGTGCGTCCGGGCCAGAGCCAACATGCGTTCGAGCGCCTGGGGACGGCGGATGCGAGCCGGCGGGTCGCCGAGAAGCTCGGCGCAAAACCGTTCGAATGGCAACATCCTCCGCTCCGGGTCCTGAACCTCGTAGACACCGTCGCTGAATACATACAGCCGCGCGCCCGGTTCCACCTGACATTGTTCGGCTGGATACTCTAGGTTCTCCATCAGTCCGATCATCGCCCCTTCGCTGCGTAGGAACTGATGCCCGGTGTCCGATTGCAACAAGGCCGGGGGATGGCCGGCCTGCACGTAGCGCAGCGTGCGGGTCCTTAGGTCCATGACGGCGTAGAACAGGGTGAAGTAGCGGCCCTGGTAGGCCTGGCTGGGAAAGCGCTGGTTCAGCGCCTTGCAGACTGCTGAAGGGTCAGAAAAGTCCACCCCAGGCAGGCCCTGCTCGCGCAGGCAGCGCAACACCGCAAGGGCGAACAGCGAGGGGCCCACGCCATGGCCGGAGACATCCAGCAGGTACAAGACGAAGCGGTGCTTATCGACAAAGAAGTAGTCAAAGGCATCGCCCCCCAATTCAATGCTGGGCACAAAGAGCCAGTCTGCTGCCACGGGGCCACCGTCGGGCAGCGGCGGTGGGAGGCGGGAGTGGATGTAGCTGGCGGCATCGGCCAGCTCGGTGTGCAGGCGTTCGAGCGTCTGGCTCAGGTCGAGGGTGCGGGCCTGGACCTGCTGCTCCAGGGTCTGGGTGTAGGCTTGCTGGGCGGCGTAGAGCTTGGCGTTTTCCAGGGAGATGGCGGCCTGGGAGGCGAGCAAGCGCACCACCTGGACGCGGGCGGGAGTGAAGGCGCCGCTGGTGACGTCGTTTTCCAGGTAGAGCACGCCGGTCAGGGAACCCTGCCGAACCAGGGGCAGGGCGAGCAAGGCGCACGGAGTCCTGCGGACCAGATAGGGGTCGGTTGCGAAGCGGGGGTCATTCAGGCTGTGCTCCAGGATGAGTTCCTCTCTAGAGCGCTCGACATAGTGAATAAGAGACAGGGCCAGGGGGGCCTCTTGGGAAAGTGGCAGCGGCGGCGGCAGCATGACCGCTGTGTCGCCGCTGGTGGCTTCGGCGGCGTGGACCAGAGCGTCTCCATCGCGGAGCAAGAGCACGCCGCGGGAGGCGCCAGCCGCCGCGAGCAGGGTGGTGAGCAGGGCGGAAAGGAGCTTGGACAGCACGATCTCGCCGGACAGGGCCTGGGCGGCGCGCAGCACCGCGGTCAGGTCCAGTTGCAGGTTGTCAACGCTGACGCTGGCAGAGGAAGAAGACGGTGCAACCTGCTGCGGACGCAGCTCTGGGAACGATTTTTCCAGTCGTGCGAGGACCGCCTCGGCGCCCCAGACCTGGTAGAGGCGGTAGGCGGTCTGGCGGGCGGCGCGGGCTAGGGCCTCATCCCCCTGGGTGGCGAGAAAGCGGGCGTAGAGCTCCTGGGCGAGGGCCTCCTCGTGCAGGAAGCCATGGGTGTGCGAAAGCTCGATCGCCGCCTGATACTGGGCTTGGATGACCGCCCTTGTCGCGCCGCTCACGCGGCTCCATTCCGCCGTCACCAGCCGCTCCAGATGCGCGAGATTGTACGGCGAAAAGCGCACCCGCTTGCGCAATCCAAGACGAAGACGGATTAGCTTTGCGCGAACCGCTGCGCGCTCCGAAAAGGACAGTTGCGAATACTGCGCGAGCTTCGTCAGCACAACGTAGCTGTCGATTACAGAAACGGAGGGAGCCCCCCAGGCTCCCTGTCGATGCTTCTTATAGGCGGCGAGGCAGGCAGCCGCTTCCTCGTATTCTCCACGTAGGTAGTGTTCTATAACCTGATACCCCCAGAAGTAGGCTAAAATTGGAGTGTTCTGCCGGCGTTCGAGTTCTCGTTGAAGTTCCGCCCGAGCCAAAGCGCGGGTTTGCGCTTCTTGACTCCCGGGCCGTGCCATCAAGCTCTCCACGCTTTGCAGCACCAGAGAGACCAGGAGCCGCGTAAGCACGGGCCGGCTCTTCTCCGCGTTCCGGAGGGCAGCCCCGCATCGCTGTTGCAACTGTTCGAGGGGCACTCCCGCCAGATAAGAATATAGCGTTGCTGCTGTTGTTGCTGAGCCATCGCCCTCCGACTCTCCTGCCTCGCGAGCAGCTAGCGCCGCCATGTCCAGCATGCGTATGCACTCATGGAGCGGTCGATGGAATGTGTGCGTAGTGGCGACGACGATTGCCATGACCCAGCCGCGAGAAGTTTCACCCGGAAAGCGATCGAGCAGGTCCAGGCTCAGGGTTCCAAAGGACACAGCACCCTGAAAGTCTTCCATGAGCCCAAGCAGGACCCCGTACATTGCATAGGCCGCTGCGGCCTGGGGAGAGCTGCCATGCTGGAACGTCAATCCAAGCATGGTGAAGATGACAAACGGCATGAGCAGAGGACGCGCAGTGATTGCGGTGATAAGCAGCGCAGCCAGGATTCTTAAAGCAGTTTGAATCGCTGGTTCGGTCACAAACGGAGCGCTTAGAAGCTCTGGCAGGCTCCTTGCGCCGCGCAGCATCCGGATTCGGGCGAACTGTACCAGCAGGGCGGGCGGAGACGGGTTCTTAGGAAGCGATACCCCCAGCGCCCGGAGCGCTTCGATGGCAGTATCGATTGCATCATTGGTTTGTCCTTGCATAGCGAAGCTTTTGACCACAAGTTCTAGGACGCGTGCGCGGTCCAAAGGCGTGCGCGCAGCGCGCATCACTTGATCCCGGGTTTGCAAGATGTCGTCAAACAGGCTCAGCGCCACCTCTGTCTGCGCCCGCTCCAGATGCACCTCCAAAGTCAGTTCGTAGACGCTTTGCCAGCTGTCCGCGGGCAGCAGCGAAAGCGCCATGTCCAAAAGCCGCCGCGCCGGTTCGTGGGCGGCCGAAGCCCGGGCCTTGCGCGCTGCCCGCAGGTTCAGAGCCGCCAGCACCAGTCGCTCGGATGGAGAATTCATCAGCGACACGCCGGCGTTCAAGTGCCTTACCACGTCGAACAGCCGCCCTTCCACCTCTCCTTCAGGCCCTTGCCGCAGCCGCTGTCCCAACCGCAGGTGCACGGCTGGGCGCTCGGCTTCTGCAATCGATTCGTAGGCCATTTGCTGCACCCGGTCGTGCTGAAAAGACACCGGCGTCTCCAGCGTCAGCCCAGCGGCCAAGCTGCCCGCCTCTTCCGGACGCTCCACCAACAAAAACCCCGCTCCAATCGTCGGCGCCAGCTCCTCGGCCAGCTGTTCCGGCGCTGCCCCGCTTGCCAAGGAAAGAAACGACAGCGTAAAGGTCGTGCTCAGACACGCCGCCTCTGCCAGCACCTGCAGCGTCCTTGGCCCCAGCGTCTGAAGACGCTTCGCCAGCAGGCTCGCCACGTTGTCCGTCATGCTCTGCCGCCGCAGCGTCTTGAGCTCCCAGATCCAGATCCCTTGCTCCGGGTCGAACCGCAACAGCTCCCGCCGCGCCAGCGCGCTCAGGAACTCCCCCACGTAAAACGGTGTGCCACCGGTCTTTTCCCACACCAGCTCCGAAAGCGCGCGGACCTTGTCCGGGCTCGTCCACAGGGCCGCGGCCACCAGTGCCTCTATCGCCGAAAGCGGCAGTGCCGACAGCGCCAGCACTTCCACGCGGGTACCGGCTTTGGACACCGCCGACAGCACCGCGGACAGGGGATGGACCGCGTCCACTTCACCGTCCCGATAGGCCCCCAGCACCAGGAGGTGCGGCCGCGCTTCCGTGGTCAAAATCGTCTCGAGCAGCCGCAGCGAGGCGCCATCGGCCCATTGGAGGTCGTCCAGAAATAGCACCAGCGGATGCTCTTTGGTCGCCACCACCTCCAGCACGTTGCCCACCACGCGGTTCTGGCGCCGCTCGGTCTCCACCGGCCCGAGCTTCGGCAGCTGCGGCTGCGCGCCCAGGGTCAGCTCAAAGATCGGGCAGAGATCGAGCAGCACCTGTCCCAGGTTCCCCAGCGCCTGCTTGAGCGCCTGCGTCCACTGCACAAGCCGCTCCGGCGGCTCCGCCAACAGGCGGCGGGCCAGGGCCTCGAATGCCTGCGACAGGCCGCTGAGCGGAATATTGCGCCGCAACTGGTCATACTTGCCGGCGAGAAACAACCCACCGGCCGCCATGACATGGCGGCGCAGCCCCTCGACCAGCGCCGACTTGCCCACGCCCGAGGGGCCGGTGATCATCAAGGCTTCGGTGTGTCCCTGGGCTGCGCGCGCGTAGGCGGCCTGTAGCCCCGCGCCCTCGGTCTCCCGGCCATACAAGCCCGGACGCAGTGCGAAGCGCGCCGCCACATCCTGTTGTCCCAGCGCAAACGCGGTCAGCTCTCCGGAAGCCTGAAGCTCGGTCTGAATCCGGAGCAGATCCTGGGCCAGGCCGAAGGCGCTCTGGTAGCGCTCCTCCGGGTTCTTGGCCAAAAGCTTCAGCACTAGGTCAGACAGCCCCGCGGGCACCGCCGACAGGCGGGTCTTGGGTGGAAGCGGCCGGGTGGCCAGGTGGGCATGGACCAGGGCCAGGGGGTCGGAGATGCCAAAGGGCGGATGTCCAGTCAAGAGCTCGTATAGCGTAGCGCCCAACGAATACAAATCGCTGCGGTGGTCGGGCGCGCGTACCGTGCGCCCGGTCTGCTCGGGCGCGATATATGCCAGCGTCCCCTGCATCACGCCCGGCTGAAAGGCGACGGGGTCGAGGCGGGCCGAGAGGCCGAAGTCGGAGAGCAAGACCTCTTTGGAAGCTGAGATCCGGAGGACGTTGGCGGGACTGACATCGCCGTGGCGGAAGCCGGCGGCGTGCACGCGGCCGAGGACGCTGGCCAGGGCGAGCGCAATGGCCACGACCTCCAGGGGCGGGATGGCGCTGCCGGCTTGCCACTGTCGCAGCGACTCGGCACCGAGGTCGGGCAAAACCAGGACCGGCCCGGCTTCGGACTCCGCGCCTTCGAGCGCCAGCGGGCGCAGGATGCCGGGGCCGGGCACCAAGTGAGTGACCTCGAACTCGTGGCGAAGGCGGTCCAGCAGCTGGGGCACGGGACCACCGAGCAGCTGCTTGAGGACCACCGGGGTACCATCCGCGGTTCGCAGCGCGCGCAGCACCCGATGCGTTGGCCCCTGGTGCAGCCCAGATCTGACCTGATAGCCCGTCCACATGGTTGTTGGCTCCTGGTGGCTGGGTTATCTTTTCATTTGCTAGCGCTTAAAGCAACCAGATTGCCCGAATGGCACGACTGTTTTGACAGGAATCTCCACCGCTGCTGGTCGGCAAAGAGCAGATTGCAGATTGCTTGGTCACACTCATCATACTTAAAGGTGACATCTGTAACGATGATGCCGGCCTTTTTCAGGATGTGTCGCAGCTTTTCGCTGGCCGGATCTCTGCCCCCGGCAAGCCATTCGGGGCAGCTCTTTTCGCATCCGCGCGGTCTCTTTGTCCTTTTTCTTACAGAGATTTGGGAACGGTTCAGTTTCTTCGGAATGCGCGCCCTGCTGATTTTGTATATGACGGCTGCTCCCAAAAGCGGCGGATTGGGATTTTCGGTTCCGCTTGCCGCAACGATTTGCGGGCTGTATGTAGCCCTGTGCTTCATGGCCGGAATTCCCGGCGGATGGCTGGCCGATAACATCTATGGCCAAAAGCGCACGGTCTTTTATGGCGGGGTGATCATCATGCTGGGTCACCTCTGTCTGGCGATTCCCAATCTGTTCTTCTTTTATGGCGGACTTGGAATGTTGATCATTGGCACCGGACTGCTAAAGCCCAATATCGTCTGCATGCTGGGAAAGCTCTATTCAAACGAAGACCAGCGACGCGACTCGGGGTTTTCCTTCTTTTATATGGGGATCAGTCTGGGCGCCCTGCCGGCACCGCTGGTTTGTGGCTTTCTGGCGCAAAGCCAGACTTGGAATAGCTTTCTTGTTCATCACGGATTTTCACCGGCGCACAGTTGGCACTGGGGCTTTGGCGCCGCAGCCATCGGCATGGCGCTGGGTCTTTTGCAATACGGAATCGGCATGCGTCATCTCGGAACGGCGGACGCGTCGCCATCTCTTGAGTCTTCTATCATCGCGCAGCGGCGCGTCAGAAAGATCGCTTTTCTCGGAATGGAAGTGCTGGGATTGGGGCTTCTTTGTGCATTCGTGTTGCAAAAACTTGGCTGGTTTCAGCTGACGGTTTCTGTGACGGCCAAAGCCCTTAGCATCTTGGTCACGGCGCTGCCCATCGTCTATTTTCCATTCATCATGTGGCGCGGCGGCTACGACCGCGCCGAGCGAAGCCGCATCCTGGCAATTCTTGTACTAGGAGGATTCACGATTTTATTCTGGGCCGCCTTTGAACAAGCCGGAACTTCGCTAAATCTATTTGCCGACCGTTATACGCGCAATGCGCTGTATCATTGGGAATTTCCGTCAGTCTACTGGCAGTCCGTAAACGCGCTGCTGGTGATTCTGCTCGCTCCGATTCTTTCCGCGGTATGGATCAAACTGGGCAAACGCGAACCCGCGAGCATTGGCAAATTCATCCTTGGAATGTTCTGCGTCAGCCTGGCCTTTTGGGTCATGACCGGAGCCGCTGTGCAGCTTGGCAAAACTGCGCTTCGCGTTTCTCCGATGTGGCTGTTTGCGACATACTTTCTGTGCACGATTGGCGAGCTCTGCCTCACTCCCGTTTCGCTAAGCCTGGTCACCCGGCTGGCCCCGGCGCGGGCGGTCAGCCAAATCATGGGCTCATGGTTCATCGCGGTATCCCTTGGCAATGTCGTCAGCGGTCAAATCGCCGGACTCTTTGAATCCCTGCCACTGCCGCGTCTTTTTGGATCAGTCGCCGGCATACTCGGTCTGGGCGGCCTGCTTTTGCTGTGCCTGCGCCGACCGATTTCCGGTTTGATGGGACGATCCGACGCCGACCTCGCTCCCTGTAGACGCTGAGCGAGAAGTTGTGCGCTGAAGCGGTGGCGCGGGCGGCGTGAAGGCACTACGCAGCGGCGAATGTGCGCCGAGAAGCAGGAAGGCTTTCGTCGTCCTCCAAAGGTAAATTCCGGATGAATACGGATTTACTGAGGAATCGGCCACGCTTTATCGGCTGGCGTGTCGCAGGATGATCGAAATCAGCGCAAATCCATTCCGATCTACCTGGGCTCTGCGAATGAAAAAAGGACCGTCTTTGTAAAGGAGCGTGCGTTCGGCGATCGGTTTGGCCTCTTTGGGCGGCGGCGGTGGTTTGCCGGCTGAGTCCGGCCCGCTTTTGGGTTTGGGAGGGGTTGTCTCGCCACGCTGTGGAGAAGCGCTTGGACAAAGGATGCGGAGCATCTCGCATTGAGGCTGCGTAAGCGGCAGGAGGCTCGCGGCGACATATAAGGTCTCAAACGCATCCGGATTGCCGAGCTCTTCAACGAGCTCAAGCATTGCGTATCCCGAAGGAAAAGTTATCGGCTGATTCGGCTCTACCCTCTGATGGCCAAGTCTCGAAAATAGCAGAGTAGACCAATCGGATGGCGAGTAATCGATGACATAAAGATAAGCTGGTTCATTCATCTGCAAAATGAGCTGAATCTGGTCACCATGCCTGAGGATTTCACCATCCGCAACGTCTCGCCAGTTTATCCCTGGCGCGCTGCGCATCGCAACGCGGACAGAAAGTGTAGGGGGGGTAAAGGCACGAACCTGAGATTTCAAAGCCGGAGGCTCAGGTGAAAGGGATGCACCGACACAGTTTGCGGCAACTAAGCAAGGGACTGCGAGGAGACTCCTTGAAGAAAAAAACCTGCGAAGCTGCATCAGAGTGCCGCTCGAGCACAGCGAAAGCCGATATCGGCAAAGAGCTCCTGCTGCCGATATCGCGTGCGGCCAGCGGCGCGGGTGCTCTGTGTCTCACGCGACCAGGCGCCGCCACGGACGACCCGCTCTGCCTGCCCGTCTGCGGTATCTGCGCTGGCTTTGGCGATTGGATCACGGCAGCCGGAAGGACAGTCGGAATAAGCCATGAAGAAGCGGTCCTCGACCCACTCTGCGGCATTTCCAGCTAAGTCATAGATGCCGCTTTCGGTGAGATCTTGAGACGACGTTGCGACATCGGCGAGCGCCGATCCAAGTGCCGTACAGCGACGATTCAGCGTCCCCCGTTCCATGGTCACCCCTTCACAACGGGGCTCGTCGTCTCCCCAGGGAAAGCGGTAACGCTTTACGCCGCGCGCCGCGAATTCCCACTCTGCTTCGGTGGGTAGACGTTTTCCACGCGATATGCAGTACATGCGTGCGGCATCCCAAGTGACTACGACCACGGGTTTGCGCTCCATGCCGTGCCGAAGGACGAAGCGTCCGTTTAGGATGGCGATTCCATTATATCCGATATCAGGAAACAGATCGAGAATCAGAGTACCCCTTTTTTCCACGTACCGCTGGTATGCGTCAACAGAGATTAGGCCCTGGCCGCTAAGGGTGTTGAGCCAGAGTACAAAGTCAGCGTTTGTCACTTCGGTCGAATCGATGAAATAGGGCGACAAAATGACTTCATGCGGCGGCTGCTCGCGATCGTATAGGCGTACACGTTCGCATTCCAGACACCCGGTGCGCGTGGCCCATAGGTAATCGGCGGCAATTTCGCTGGATGTACTGCCCATGAGAAAATGTCCTCCGGCGAGGTACACCTCGGCGAGCGGCATCGACCCACGCCGAAACCAGCGCGTCAGGCGATTCATCGATCGCAGGCTTACTGCGAACAGTAGGAGTGTGGCCAGTAGTAAGGCGAACTTGAGCATTCCCGACTTTGACAATGCAACTAGTATACCAAGGGTACTTCCAAAGTTCTGAATGCGATGCATCCTGCCGAGCTTGCGGTGCGTAGAAAGGCGCTCAAGCTGCGAACCTAGCTCTATCATTGAAGGGCGACGCGTTGGATCCTTGGCGAGGAGCCGATTCACCAAGCTCGCGAGCTCTCGAGGCAGCGGCACCCCTTGGTCAGCGATAGAGGGGGCTTTTAGGTAGACATGCCCATGCAGGACCGGCAGGGCCTCTCCAAAGAAGGGAAGGGATCCACAGAGCAACTCGTAGAGGACGATTCCTAAGGAATAGACGTCACTCCGATCTGTAACATCATGGCTGCTTCGACATTGCTCAGGAGACATGTAACTTGGTGTCCCGAGCAGGCGAGATTGGGTAAGCTCGAGACTTTGCGGGCTAGCTTTTGCCCGGGCGATTCCGAAATCTAGAAGCTTGACGCGCTCGCCCCCCGGGACAGCGCTATCTTTTAGCAACATGATGTTGTGCGGCTTGATATCGCGGTGGACGATTCCGGCTTGATGCACGGCGGCGAGCGTAGAAGCCAACTGCGCGGCAATTCGCACCGCCACCGGCCAGTTCAGCCGCCGTGCTGGCTCCCGCATCAGTCGGTTGCTTAGCAGCTCTCCTTGCACGCACTCCATAAGCAGATAAATCTGACCTTGCGGAGTCTTGCCAAAGCCGAAGACTTGCACCAGGCCCGGGTGGTAGACCGCGCTCGTTATCCTGGCTTCCTGCAGGAATCTTTCTTGATACTCGACGCTCTCAAGCGCTTCGGGACTTAATACTTTGATCGCAACCTGCTGAGCGATCGTCTCATGAATCGCTTGATAGACGACTCCCATTGCACCGCGACCCAGCACGCTGAGGATGCGATAGTCGCCGAGACGTTCACCGATCAGAGAGCCGTCTGTCATCACCATCCTGACTTACCGCCCGCTGTTCATCAGTCAGACCCGATCGATTGAGCTGAAACTGCTCAATCAGTCGGCGGATCTGGCGTCGAGAGCGACCCGCCGCTACGGCAACGCGGGCGATGACTCCTTGGTGTTCGCTAAGCAGTCGAATCAAAAGCTCCTTGTCGAGGCGTCCTTGCTGCCCTGAAACTACAGGCTGCTCCGCAGCGCTCAGGACCGTATGGACGGTGGGGGTAGTCTCAAAAGGAGTCAACCGCTCAACGACCAAGGGCAAATCAAAGTCAACTCCGCGGCTTCTGAAAAGCTTCAAAAATTCCGCCAGCTGAAAGACCTCACGGACATTTCCAGGCCAATCGTAAAGTAGCAGTGCTTCCACCAAGCGGGCAGTCAAGCGCGGCCGGTCTGGCAAAAACGCCCGCTCGAGCATGCGCAAGATATCCTCACGGCGGGTGCGCAGAGGTGGCAGCGCCAGTACCACCGCAGACAGGCGATTCAAAAGGTCCAAGCGGAATTCTCCACGAGCGCTGGCCTGACGTAGATCTCGATGGGTCGCTGCAACGATGCGTACGTCACAACCAATTGGCCGAGTCGTACCGACCGGCGTGACAATACGCTCTTCGAGAGCCCGCAGAAGCTTGGGTTGGAGGGGAAGCGGTAGATCTCCGATTTCATCCAGAAACAGCGTGCCGCCGTCTGCAGCACGGAAGAATCCATCATGAGGTCGAGCGCCGCTGAACGCACCGGCGATATGCCCGAAGAAATGACTCTCAGCCAAGCTCTCAGGAATGGCTGCGCAGTTGACGGCGACAAGCGGTCCATGACGTCCGCTGCGCTGATGCAGAGCGCGTGCCGTCAGCTCCTTTCCGGTGCCGGTCTCGCCGAAAACAAGCACGGCAGCAGGACTCGGAGCCGCCTCGGCCAGCATGCAGCGTAGCGCGCACATCGCAGCGGAGCTGCCCCCGAGCTCGGCGATATCGACATCTGACCGATGCGGCGGTTCGCGACGCACCAGTAGAAATGAGTGCCCAATCCGTACCACATCACCTTCGGAAAGCGGGCTCTCAGCAATGCGGCAACCATTGACGAAGGTCCCATTATGACTGTCTGCATCGTAGAGGTGTAGGTTTTCTCCGCGTTCATCCACGGTGCAGTACGCGTGAAGGCGCGATACATGCGGATCCTCGGGAAGTGCCACTCCCGTCCGTCCGGGCTGGCGGCCGATAGACGTCTTTCCAATAGATAGGCTTTGCGGAACTGCATCCCTTATCCCTGCCTCACCCGAGAACAGCAAGCATAGCGCAGGAAAGGCGGGAGCAACGCTCGGCAGCTTGGGGTCGGTAAGGGTTTGATTCATGGCATGCCTCATGCAATTTTGCTCACCCTAGCGTATTTGGTTACCCACCACAAACGAGTCCATGCCATGCCCTCCTTTCAGGCCCTTTTTCTTGCTGCGGTGCTGCTGCTTAGTCCGCCGCGCTCTGTCTATGGAGAAACCTTAAGACAACGCCAGCTCGCAGAGATTCACGAGCTTCGCAAGCGTGCCCACATGGCTTGGCACCAAGGCACGCAGGTGGAGCGCTCCGCGATAAGTGCGCGTTTAAATATGCTTCGCGACATCAGTCGCCTGTGGCCCAACGCCTTGCGTGAGCCGGCCATTTGCATGATTGCTGATGTCAATGCAACCTTGAACCTATATAAAGAGACACAAAACAATTTGCTAGATTGCCTGAAATTACGCAAAAAAATATATGGACGCTACAACGTTCGCATAAATCAAACCTTGCTTCGCCTCACTCACACATCCGCCAATCTCGGCAAGGCCGAGGAAGCGCTCGCCTATGCCCGGCAAGCCAAGCGAATCGTTGATCGACTGACGCTTAAAACCAATCGCCGAGACTATTTTTCTACCTATCATTGGCTGTCGCGTGTCTTGAGCGGAAAGTTTCGATATACCGATGCTGTGCCCTATGCACAAAAAGCCCTGTTTTATTCATTATCGCTGACTGGATCTGAACGTATCAGAAAAATCGATGCCCTATTGGATCTGGGCCAGATCCATGCTGGCCTAGATCAAGTAGAGCGCGCTAGGAGTTATTATAAACAGGCAGTCGATACAGCAAATGAGCTATTCGGACCCGATGCCCAGCTAACAATCGGAGCAAAACGTGAAGCCGCCACATTCCTCGTTGCGGTATCTGACTATGAACAGGCAGCTCCGCTCCTTGAGGAGGTGATCGAGCTCACGAAGCGACATCTTGGCGCGCGCAGTCCAGAGCTCGCCACGCAGCTCGCGCGGTTAGGCATCATCTACCAAGCGCAGGGCGATTTGCGGCGCGCCGAAGATACTTTTCAAGACGCGCTCGACATTCGCAGCGAAGTGCTGGGACAGGATCATCCACTTCTGGCGACTCCACTTGGCCATCTCGCGGACATCCAGGCGGCGCACGGCGAAACCGCAAAGGCCCTGTCCGTAGCGCAGCGCGCCCTTATGCTTACAGAATCCAAATATGGACGGAGTCATCTAGCAGTTGCTGCCGCGCTAGCCCGCGTCGCTGCGCTTCAGCTGCAGCAAGGAGCCTTTGCCGCTGCGATGGCGAGCATTGATGCCGCTTTTTCAATCGCGCAAGCGCTGGTCGGCGATAAAAACCATTTGCTAGCGACCCTACATCAGACCAAGGGCGCGATTCAGGCCGCACGTGGAGAGTATCCAGACGCGCTGAAAAGTTATCTATCTGCGAAAGAAATTATTCGCGATGTGTTCGGAGACAGCCATCCGTTATCTATGGGAACGCTGGAACAGATCGCTGCCCTGCATGTAGCTTTAGGCGTTCGCACCGAGACCGCGGATACCTTAAAACGGGCGAGCCTCATCGGAGAAAGCCGCCTCTATCAAGAAGGAGGAAGCCTTCCTGAGGAGCGCTTTTATCTGCTGCTTGCGAGCCTAGAGCGGCAGGAAGAGCTTCTGCTGACGGCTGTGCTACGCCAGCCTGAACAAGTCGAACTGCGGCAGCTGGCGTTGGCGGTGGCTCTACTGCGGCACAGCCGCGCCGCGGTGCAGTTGCGCGAGCAGAACCGCAGCCTGGCGCAGACTCTTGACGCCGATGGCAAAAAGCAGCTAGCGCGGCTACGCAGCCTGCGCAGTCTGTACGCACAGCGCTGCTTCGTCCTGCCCACAGCAGTTTTGCCGCCGTCGCAGCGAAATCGATTGCACGAGCTCGAGGATGAAATCGACAAGCTCGAGAGCCTGCTCGCGCAAAAGAGCCAGCTAGTCGCAGCACGGCGCCGACGCCCCTCCTTGCAAGACATCGTATCGAGCGTTCAGGCGGCGATGCCATTGACAGGGCTTTTTGTTCAGTTCGTGCAGTTTCAACCTTACACGCTGCCCGGTGTGGCCGCATCAGAGCCTCGCTATCTGGCGCTACTCCTTTGGCCCGAAGGACGCATCGAGAATCTGGATCTTGGGCAGGCGGACCGCATTGATGCGGCAGCGGTAAAGCTGTGGACGGCGCTCGCCTCTTCGGCCTCGATCGATGTGGTTCACGAGGCGAAGCGCGCGCTTTACGATCTAATTGTCAACCCACTCAAACCCTGGCTTCGGGGGCGGCGGCAGCTCATCCTGGCCCCTGATGGTGCGCTTCACCTTGTGCCCTTTGCGGTGTTTGCTGAAGGAACCGAAGCCCTCCTTAGTGAGCTTGACATAAGCTATGTCACATCGGGAATTGATCTGCTGCCCCAGCCCGTGGCACCGCGTTCCGCAAGGTCGGTAGTGGTGATCGCGGATCCGTTGATTCCTACCGCAGCACCACTTCCGGAAATCTTGACCCTAGCCCCATTACCCGGCGCCCGTGCTGAGGCGCAGATTATCTCTGTGCTATTTTCGGAGACCCGTCTCTTTTTGGGGGAGGAGGCCAGTGAGCCTGCACTCCTTTCCCTAAAAGCTCCAGGAATTTTACACATTGCCACGCACGGTCTCTTTTTAGAGGAGGCTGCCACGCCGCTCAACAGAGAGAGAGGACTCAAGCTGCGCTCTCAACCGACGCCACGCGAGCCACTTTTGCGCTCCGCGCTGATCCTGGCAAAAGGGAATTCTCAAGTCCACCTGCATCCAGGTAACGCTGATGACTCATCTGATGGTATCGTCACGGCGCTGGAGTTATCTGGAATGGATTTGTGGGGGACTCAGCTCGTGGTGCTCTCTGCTTGCAGCTCGGGCCGCGGCCAGATTCGCAGGGGCCAGGGAGTCTATGGCCTGCAGCGGGCGGTGATGGCTGCCGGTGCCGAGACGCTTATCACCAGCCTGTGGAAAATAGACGACACCGTTGCAAAAGAGTTCATGGAGTCATTTTATAAGCAGCTTCGCGCTGGTGCGGATCGCATTGCCGCGCTGCGCGTCGCCGCCCAAAGTATTCGGTCGCGCTACTCTCATCCCTACTATTGGGCTTCGTTTATTGCGATTGGTCGCGGCGGCTCTTTGAGCGGACTGGGCGGCCCCTGAGCTGCCCTGGGCCGCCCACCCCAATCGTCCAGTGTGTGACGACCGCTTCTGCATGTACGGATTGGCACGGTTGCTGCTGAATCAACGAAGTCACCAACATAGGAGGCAAGCGATGACCTGTAATAAAAGCAACCTGGCCCGTTTATTCTGTTTTCTCTCAATCGCCGTAGCGCTTCCGGCAGCCCGTAGCTATGCCGACCCATGTGCCTGCGGTCCTCGGCGGATTTCCTATGAAGGAACTGAGCTGCCCGATGGCGCGCGATCGGCATGGACTGCACAAATAGATCCGGCGGCGCAAATAACCACGGCTGGTGGGCAGCTTTCAATCGATACATCTTATGATAAAGCGTCCTGGGCGTACTATAGCCGCTGCGTCGACATCGACTTTGACCGCGGAGTCACGGTCGAGGCGCGGCTCAAGGTAGCGCGAACCATCGGAGATCCCGGAGTCGGCAGCGCTGGTATATGGATTGAAGATCAGATCGGCGGCGCCGTGCTGATTTTTCAGTCCGATCGGATTCAGCTATATCAAACTTCGTACAGCTATGCCGTCGACACAAGTGTGTTTCACGTCTATCGAATCGTGACCAAGGGATATCAGCTTCGGGTGTATATCGATGGTCACCTGGCCATCGACACTTCCGATGGCTATCATCCAGCCTTCACACTGCAAGATCCAGGACGTATCATGTTCGGAGACGGCTCTTCCGGCGCCTCTGCGCTCTCAACTTGGGATTACGTTCGCTATGAGCTCGGTCCGGTGGTCTACAGTGGCAATCAGCTTCCGGAAAACGCTTCCTTATCATGGCAGGCCGACGTAAGTAGCGCTGCGAGCGCGACCTCTGCAGCGGGCATTCTAACACTCGATTCCAGCCGAGATGTATCCGCAAGCGCTTACTATAGCCGCTGCGCCAACATCGATCACGACCGAGGGATCACCCTGACGGCGCGATTTAAGCTGAATAGCTACATCGGTACGCCGGACCTTGGTGGGGCTGCGATCTCAGTCAGCGACAAACTCGGTGGGGCCGTCCTGCTGCTGACGACTGATCACATCCAGCTTTATAGAACCGACTATAGCACCCCCATCGATACCAGCACCTTTCATGACTATGAGATAGTCACCAGCGGCTCGAGCATCCAGGTGTATGTAGACGACACGTTGATGATCGATGCGCCAGATGGATATAGCGCCATGCTCGCCAGTTCGGGCGTTGGCGAAATCTGGTTTGGTGATGGCTCTGGAGGGGCCTCTGCATCCTCTTCCTGGGATACCCTTTCCTATCGCAATAACTAACCCCCTTTTACTCCGAGGAGAGTATCTAAGCGATCGATTTTCTTAGGTGGCATGGCGATGTATAGGGCAAACGTTTTCCTCAGCGTTTCCCCACGCCAACTAACTACCTGAACTTCCGTCGCATTTTGCAGCGCCAACGTCCCGATGCAAAATGCCGCGTTGATGTGCGAAGTCCAAGGCTTCCGCGACGTTTTGCGTCAACTGCAGCGCATCGGACAGCGGCAGGGCGCCCCGCCGAAGACGCGAAGCTAGATCCTCGCCTTCCAGCCACTGCATGGCCAGGAATCGCTGCCCATCTGGAGTCTGGCCGTGCGCAACATAGGACACAATACCTGGGTGCTGAAGTTCCGAGAGAATCTGGGCCTCGCGGACGAATCGCTCGCGGTCTCCGCCTTCGCCGGCCGGTCCATTCAGCAGCTTCAGCGCCACGCTCTTCCCCAAGATCTGGTCCCGGGCCTTGTAGACCGTCCCCATGCCGCCCGAACCTGCGGTGCGGTCGCCGGCAAAACGACCGGCGATGATGTCACCTTGGCGTATCGTCATCTGCGTCCATATAGCGTTGTCACAGGTACGCTGACAGGCTCGAAGCCGGGATAACATATCACAAATTGACAACGGGGAGCTGACTTGGGTCGGGAGGTGGCGCGGTACTGTAGGTCCGGGGAGTTGCTGAGACCGG
>CAYWPR010000101.1:0-19725 GCA_964460115.1 uncultured Myxococcales bacterium | reverse complement strand
CATCGTCCGCGTTTTGCTGCGCACAATCGATCGAAGATGCTCGCACATCACCTGGGCGTTATCTGGATTCCTGAAAAACCTGTTAATATTAAGATTTTACGATCGTGGATGCTCGACGCTAATTAGCGAACTCAACCACGGCAGACGGGCACCTACATTCGATCATGGGATCACAGTGGGATCACTGGCCCATCGAGGAGTTGCGAACATGGGCGAAGTGCTGAAGCGAATGAAGGCAGGCAGGTTTCTCGGCTGGTCCATCAGATACTATGATGCCGAGGGCCGACGGCGCGTGATGGCAACCAAGCAGCCGAGCTACTCCGAGGCCAAAAAGATGTTAGCGCAGGTTGAGGCGCGTGTGGTACGCGGCCAGGCTGGTCTGCAACCAGAGCCGGAGCCGATCACGGTGGCGGAGCTGTGCGCGCGCTATTTGGCTTCGTCGCACCCTCGCGTGAAAGACGCCGTAGCCTACCGCCGAGCGGCCGATTATAGCTTGCGGCCGCTGATGCCATTTCTCGGCAAAATTTCGATATACAAGCTGCATCGACGCGACATTGAAATGGCCCGCGACAAGCTCGGCTGCACTCGCAAGCCCAATAGTGTCAGGGCCTGCCTGCGCCCGTTGTCGGCGGCGCTGACTTGGGCGGTGCGGCAAGAGCTTCTCGCACAGTCACCGATGGTGAAGCTGCAACTGCCGCGGCGTGAACAGGCGACAGAACACCTCACCCCCGAAGATGCGTCACGGCTTCTGCAGGTAGCTGAGAGTCAAGCGCGCAGCGCCGGCCGCAAAGAGTGGTCTCGCTTCGTCGCCGTGTCGTTAGCGCTGCGGCTCGGCCTACGCCGTGGCGAAATCTTTGGTCTTAGGTGGCAGGATGTGGATTTGCCGCGCAAGCGACTCACCGTCGCCCGTTCTTACGATGGATTGCCGAAAAATGGCAAGACGCGGACGCTGCCGATTCCGTCAGCGCTGGCTGCCGTGCTCGCCGAATGGCGGGGGCAATGCCCGGCTGCCTCAGTGCTCATCTGCTACGTCGGAGAGCGCGTGCAGCGCAGCATCAATAAACTTCTAGAGGATGCAGGCTGTCCGCGGCTGTCCAAGGGATGGCATGCGCTACGCCATACCTTTGCTTCGACCTTTGTGGCCCAAGGTGGCAGCGTGCTGACGCTCAAGGAATTGCTTGGACACAGCAGCCTCGAGATGTCGCTGATTTACTCTCACGTGGCGCCTGCGGCACTGGCTGCGGATATCGAAAAGATGAAGCTTTGAACGAAGCGGCGTTACTTTTTATCGGCGGGCTTGGACGCGGGCGATGCCGACGGCGCGGGCGGCACCATCGTGGGGCGGCCGAGCGGCATCGGCTGCGCCCCCGTCATGCCGGGGTGGCCCGGCGGCATCGAGAAGCCGGGGGCGGACATTAATGGATTTGCCGGCGGTGCGGCCTTCTCGATGCTTAGGAGCTCGATCTCGAAACGCAGGGTGGCGCCGCCCGGAATTGTCGGCGGACGGCCCATGTCGCCATAAGCGATCGACGACGGGCAGATGAGCATGGCCTTCTCGCCCACTTTCATGCGCTGCACGCCCTCGGTCCAGCAGGGGATGACGCCACTCAGCGAGAACTCAGCCGGCTGGCCGCGCTTGACTGAACTATCGAAGACGGTGCCATCGATGAGCGTGCCGTGGTAGTGCACCTTGACGTGGTCGGTAGCCTGCGGACTGTCGCCGGTACCGGGCGAGAGCGTCTTGAAGACGAGGCCCGACGGCAGCGCCACCGCGCCCGGCCCCTTGGCTGCCTGCTCAAAATAAGCTTTGGCCTTCGCCTTCTCCTCATCAGCGCTGACCTGCTGGCGCTTTTTCGCCAACTCGCGGATCTTTGGGCCCCATGCCTCCAATTCGACCTGGGGCTTCTTCTTAGACACCATGTCGGAGAGGCCGGCCTTGACGATATCAAGCTCGGCGCTGCTAAGATGGAAGGGGGCAATGGAGCGCCCCAGCGACAGGCCGAGCGCGTAGAGGATCTTCTGGTCATCGGTCGTTAGCGATACCGGCGTGCTGGAGCCGCCGCCGCCCTTGCATCCGCTGCTGGCGAGTGTAGTGGTGATGAATAGTGCAAAGAGAGCGAGCTTGGTCATGAGATCCTTCTTGCGGGCAATAGGCCCGCGCTAAAGTCTTTGGTGTGAGAGACCGCGTGGTAGCACGTTTTGCAGCAGCTTACATGGTCTTCCCACTTAGGTAGCGGCCGATGTCGAAGTGCGCTCGGCTATCGTCCCCCGCTAAAATACGCACTGGTATGCCGGCTCCGTGCCCGATCGATCCACGACGACAAAATGGCGGTCCGCCATGCCCGTCTCGAGCCGGAAGATCCAATTCTTGCGAAGAGTGACGCCCTCGGGCAGCACCTTGGAATCCGGGGCAGAAAGAAGATGCAGCTTCTGCCGTTGCAGGTGAACGCGGACGCCCTCGCGCTCGGCCGCCGAGTTCGACTTCGAATCCTCGATGAGGCAGCGCAGCGTCCGTTCCAGCGCCGTCAGGAGGTCGACCTTCGAGTGGGATGCCGCCTGCTCGGTGAGATAAGCCGCGTCAAGGAGGACCTCGAGCCCTTCGACTCCATTGGCGACCTTGATGCTGTCAACTGTGCGCGTCTCATAGCTGCCGTAACCGTACTGCGTGACAAGCTGCCCGTCTCGATTGAAAAGCTGCCCCAAGTCGCCACCGTCGTTCCAGATCGCCCGCTTGCTGTTGAAGCTGAACTGCCCGGCCCCAAGCGGCGCAAGGTTTGTGTAGATGCGCACCACCTCGCCCGGTGGCAGCTGCGTCCCCACTGGAAAGCTGAACTCCTGCCCCGGATCCGCCGCGCTCACCCGCCACCCCGACAAATCCTGCGCTACACCGCCGAGGTTTTTAAGCTCAATGAACTCATCGGCCTGCGTTCGCTTCGTCGTCCCAAGAAAGTGAATGTACGAGATGAGCACCCGAGGCGGCGCCGCCGCGACCGGAATCGGCTCGAGATGCGCGGGACTGTCCGGTTCCGAATGCATCGCGGGCTCCATCGAGCAGAGCTCTTCCGTCGCGCCATGGCCTGTGCACGAGGCGAAGCAGCCGCAGTTGTGTTCGAAGTGCCAGGCGATCCGCCGCAGAAAGTGGAACTTTCTCGGGAACTTCTGCTTGGCGTACACCCGATAGACCAAGCGACACTTCTTGTTCTTCTGCATCCGGCCCATTACAACATGCTATTTCAGCTCGCAGCTCACGACAATTCCCACTTACTACTAACGGTAAGTAGCTTATGGGTTGGTTGGCGATAGCAATTCTGCAGTGCATCGATGTCTGTCCCCGCCTCTAAAACTGGGAAACAGGAGCTTTGCCCAGCGATAAGGATTTCGAATGTCCTACTTTGTAAACACTTCGGCAGCGGCGTGTATCATCCGCTGTCTTTTGTCATTTTCTAATAGCTCCACGTGCCGCCACTTCACCACTGCGGCATACATCGGCAGCTTTTCATCAAGATTTTTGATGTACAGGTGCAAAACTAGAGCGTTCAGGCGCAAAAGCTGTCCACTAACGAGCTTTTCAAGCGTCCGTGACTGTCTTCTCGAACCGTCGCAAAAAGCAGCATTGCAGGTGGATCAGACAAGCGAAAAAATTCTGCGAACAGGACCAAGCCTTCAAAATCGGACCCCTGCCGGTCCCCATCTACCAGCACGGGGACGCTGCGCCCACATGTCAACCTGATTCCTGTCCTAAGCCTACAACGCGTCAGGGGATCCCAAACGGGATCACGCCACTTCGAAGCTCATGCGCAGACGTTGCTGCGCTGAATGTCGATCGCACATCACCTGGATGTAATTTCTTCGCCGCCGGCAGCGACGGTGTAGCACAGATCTGCGCGAATTGGTCATCCCCAAGTACGGGATGACGACCTGAAACCGGATGCGAATGCCGTATTTTTCGGTCCCGATCATGTGGCAGTGCAGCATGGATCTCGTCAGCGCTGTCACGTCGCGATAGGCAGGGTCCATCTTCCATGCCAGACGAGCCGATGGCCTCTCGTCAACACCCCATAGCGCCCCTCCCATCGATCCCCAGCCTGCTTCAGCGCATTTCACACGCGCAGAGCGCGCTTGTTAACATGGCCAAGCTGGTCAGCAGCAACCGCTTTACGCCCCCTTATCAGACGTCTCATCTGTCAGAAATTCTTTGACCCTGTGGGAAAACGAATCCGGTTTTGGCTCGCGCGAAATCAAGTAAGGTTTTCGATCTCAGGTGGAAACGATTCCGATTTTGGTTCGTGCGAAATCGAGCCTGGTGCGCGATTGAAAAGACGGTGCCCCAAGACGCGATTTGCGGCCATGTCATCGATACTGGGCACCTGGGTCTTGGCGTTGGTACGCGGGCGCGGCAAGATGTTTTTCCGCTGATCGATACATGGTTACGCTCGACGGATAGGCCGCTCGTCATCCTTGTCGGTGTATAGTGTATATCTGAAGAAAGGTAACCGTGGTGCAGGAGCTTTGGAGCGATCAGTATCTGCGTGTATTCGCCGAAGATCACGAACCGATCTATCGCAGCGTACGCACCAGCGAGCCCTTTCCCTCGGTTCATCAGGGCGTACTGTCGTGGAGCTCGGTGGCGACGACTTTCGATCGCTTTGGCCGCCACAAGCACTGTTATCTGAGTGATCTGCGGGCTGGTCCAGCGCGCAACGATCCGGAATTCGAGCAGGCCATGGCCAGCTTGCTGCCACGCATTCACGCTGGTTTTCTGCGCAACGCCGTGCTTGTACGAATGGCGGTAGGTGCGCTACAAATTCAGCGTCACGCGCGCGCCGATGGCGTTTCTCGATTGATCACCAGCGATGAAATCGAGGCGCTTGCCTATTTGCGCGAGGCCTTCGCCGCCGGCCCCGCGCAAGGCAGCACGCCGCCAAATGCTCGCAAGCAGCGAAAATCTGCCACCCGCTGACGAATCGAAGAATCCTAAATGCTCGGCATCTGGCGCGTGAGTTTCAGACGCTGTCGTCTTTGAGACATCCAAATATCATTAGCGTCCTCGATGATGGAGTTGATTAGGTCTAAAATCCCTATTTTGCGATGGAGCTTCTGCCTGCTCCTCAGGTGAAATGCCCTCTGTCCATCGCAGAGGAACTCTGTGAGCGCCTGCGGCCCGTCCCAGGCCCCCTGTCCTACGGCACCTCCAGATACACCTCCGTCGCGCTCCACATTCCGATTTCTACCGCGGCTTTGGCGCTGCGGGCCAGGTTGCCGCTGGCTGCTTCCAAGAGCATCCGACCCAGCGGATTGAAATGGGCAGCGGACAAAAGCGCGGAGGCCCGCTCTTGGGCGTTTTTTGGAGTGAGCGTGGCCGCTTCCTGCACCAGCGCGCCGAAGTCAACCCGATCGGCGGTGACCAAGACCTTGAGAATGTAGATTCCCTTGGGAGCCGTCACATCGTAGATATAAGGAACCGGAATCAAGCGCGCCGGACCGGGAGTGAATTGGCCGTCTTGGGGACGCCCGGGCGCTGGAAAGAGGGCTTGAATGGCCCCGTCCGGAGCGAGCTCCATCACCGCAATCCATACCGGACCCGGCGAGGGATTCGTGACCTCGAGCATATAGGATTCACCTTCACGCATCCGCACCCGCGATCCGGCGAGCGCAAGGTTTGGCTGCATATCGACGATCTGGTGGGCTGCATTGCGGTGGGCATTGATCGGTACGATCCGCAGCGACGCTTGCACCCACGGGCTCAGTCCGCGCAGGTCGTGCAGCCGGTGCCAGCGCCACTCCGCACGCAGACGTGACAAAAGCGAGAACTCGGCTTGCGGGCCGCTCGGAAACGAGGCCACGGGCTCTTTGCTATCGGGCCGCAGCATCTCCAGCGCTCCATTGCGCGCGATCAGCTTGATTTCATAGTCCGATTGTCCCGGACCCGCATCCGCCACCACATTCAGCTTCTTGACCGCCGCGACCAACGCTGGCTGCGCAGCAAGCCCTTCCATGCGGACACGCAGCGGCGACTCGGCGAAGACATGCTCCTTTTCGATCACACGCGCGGTCCGCAGGTCGGCCGTGCTCACTTTGCCCTGCCAGGCCGGCCCGAGCCGCAGCCAGCTCGTCGTCGGCTCGATCTGGAATGCCTGCGCCTCGGCCAGCAGCGTCTGTGACGTCATGGGACCGCCGCCCCTGTGATGTAGCGCGTACACCGAACCGAGCGTCGCAAGATGCAGCTTGCCGACCGGCACCCGCACTTCGTTCTCACGGACCTCCAAAACATCCAGATAGGGATGCGATTTGCCGTCCCGCGACATTACGCAACCGAAAAGACCCTGCGATGCATCTCCTTCTAGACTCGGATTCTGATTCTTGACCGCAGTCAGGACTTCCGCGGAAATCTCATGCATCAGCTCCTGGTACGTAGCGTCGATGGGCAGCCTGGTCAGAGCCCCGGCCAAGGCTCGCGAATAGACACCCATGCCGTCCCGTTCCTTGGCGGTCTGATCGCTCTGCGCAGCGCTCAGTACGATGTAGTCGCTGAGAGCCAGGTCGAAGATCGGCTGCGCGGTCGCGGCGCTTCGTTCCGTCGGACGTTGGCCATCCAGGCTCTTATCCCAGCCGTGCCCGCGCTCGATAAGGTCGCCGCGCGCCATGCTCCCAGAAAAGCAGCTATCAAAGGACAGGACGATGCTGCCGTCGACCCTGCTGGACGGAAACTTGGGGTCACGCATGCGCTGGCTGAGCGCTTGCAGCCAGGTTTTGAACTCATCGTCGCGAATATTGACCCGTTCGCCGAACTCGGCATGTTGGTCGGTGGATTCGACGGGCACGATCGATTCATCCAAACCGTCGTTTTCATCGCCGTCGCGGTCGCGAACCTGCTGCCCGTGCCCGGAAAAATGAAAAAAGATCACTGCGCCGCGTCGAGCCTGCTTGATGAGGTGGTCTCGAAAGGCTGCGCGGATGGCGGCTCCGGTAGCCTGGCCATCTTCCAGAACCAAGACATCGCGCGGCGCGAAGCCGTGCTTTTCGACCAGGACCTTGCGCAATGCAATCAGGTCGTCATGTGTATGGAGCGGATTCCAGGAATGCTCGCCAGCCTGCGGATATCGGCTGACCCCGACAAGGAGCGCCAACCGCGGTGAGGCAGCCGCGGCGGGCGGCGCAGCAACGGCCAAAGCCCATGGCGACATCGCTTCGGAAATCACGAAAAAGCACAGCAGTCCCCACAGCAGAGCCCGCGAGTAATGAGACAGACCGAACATCGAAACCTCTCTAGATAGAAACTGGACAGACTGAACATGGCAGCTACGCATGATTGCCGATTTCAAGCGCCGGTTATGCCAGGTGCCAAAGACTACCTGCCGCTGAACGAGAGCAGCGGTCCGTCCTGGCCGATGACCAGAAACGGTGCCCAATAGTAAGGGTGCGACCGATCTGGCCGCCGCCGCAGTTCCTGCATGGCCGCGCGCATTCCCGCAAGGCGCCCCTGCTTTTGTTCAATGAGCTTGCGGTAATAAAGTTCCATCAATTCGCCCGTGGCTTCGTCATGCACGCGCCACAGGCTGGTGACCAGGGTTTCGGCGCCAGCGACAAGGAAGGCACGGCGCAGTCCGTAGACGCCTTGTCCAGCGCTCAGCGCTCCTTTTCCGGTTTCGCAGGCGGATAACACGACGAGCTGCGTGCCATTTAAGTCCAGACTCCGTGCTTCTTCCGCAGTCAGAAGACCGTCCTGCGCGGTGTTGGCAGCTCGCTCGCCGCGGGCGGCCCCGGCTAGCACCAGCGCCGAGCGACTCAGGGGACCGGCGCCTCCCGGAAGTACCAGCGACTCGGCTGTCGCATCTGCCAAGGTCGGACTCAGATCTGCTTTCTTACTCCTTGGCAACGCAGACAGACTGCGCATACCCCGCGCGTCCAAAGGCACTGACAAGTCTGTATCCTCCAAGAATAACCCGTGCGTCGCGATATGTAGCACCCAGGGCCCTTGTGTACGACGTACTGCCTCCTCGCCAGCTCGCCTGGCCAAGAGGGTGGTACCCCTGAGTAGCGGCCCGATCGCCCGCGCCTCACGCTCGGTTCCAGGCAGTCGTGATAACTTTCCAAGCCGTTGGTACAATGTCTTTTGCTCTGCGGAAGCGGCTTGCCCGAAATCCGGATTGGCCAATATCAGCGCGGGTTGTCGAGGATCCTCTGAGACACGCTGCAACAAGTCCCGCCCACTGGTCAGGTAGTGGAACTCATACCGGCCGAGCAGATAGTCTTGACCATCATGAAGGGCGTCAAACGGCACCAGATTCAGGGTACCGTCAGGTGACAGATATAGATGCGTATGGCCCGTTAGCTGCTTTTGCAAGGGAGCGAGGATCTGATCGTACAGAGCGCGAGCCGGGATGACCGGATCCGAAGTAGAAGACTCCAATGCCTCGCGAAGCTTACGGACGCGGTCATCGACCTGGGCTGCTTCTCCGAGATCCTGGACGGCAACCTCTTGATTGGGAAGTAGAAGGATGGCGACCAAGTGGGGAGTGCTCCAGCGAGTTTCGTCGGTCTTGGCGTTCGCCTGAAAAGGCTTTGCCCAGACGAACTCGATGAGAAGGCCGTCTTTAGGAAGGCGCTTGGCGACCGCTGGCAGGATTTCATCAAAGTCGGGAGGCTGAAGCGCGCGGAACTCGGGAAGTGCCACCGAAACTTGTGCCTCCAATGATTCGGCCTGTAGCTTCAGATCCTCGAGCTGCGCTTTATGGTCCTCAGGCTTGAGCGCGCCCAGTCCCCTGTAGAGAAGCGCCTCACGTTGCTGCCTTACATGTTGCCACTGCTGAAACAGTTGCTGCACCTTGGCGTTATTCCGATGGCGATGGAGCAGCCGATTGGCCTGAATTCCTGCCTCGGCAGCGCGACCTTTGCGCAGCAGTGCAAGAGTCAGCGCCAGCTTTCGCAGTGCCGGATTCGCAGAGGTTAGCAACAGACCGTAGATGATATTCTCTTCGCCGCGGAGGAAACCAAGGAGCGCCTCCATGCGAGTTTCACTGGCCATGGCGCGAAGCTGTCCTTCGTGAATCTGAGTAGTCTGTCGCAACAAAGGTACCGCCGCGTCCGTCTGGCCCTGCGCAAGCAGACAGGTGGCCAGGTTGTTCAGGGTGTTGGCGACATCTGGATGCTCGCTGCCCAAGAGCTTTTGCCAAATCAAAAGCGCCTGGCGATAAAGCAACTCCGCCTCCTTATACTTGTCCTGGTGCTCGAGCACTACGGCCAGGTTGTTCAGGGTGTTGGCGACCGCTGTATGCTCATTTCCCAAGAGCTTTTGCTGCATCGCCAGCGCTTGGCGATAAAATGTCTCCGCCTCTGCGAACTTACCTTGGCTGTCGAGCGCCGTGGCCAGGTTGTTGAGGACGTTGGCGATCTTTGGATGGTCCGGGCCGAACAGCAGCTGTAGCAGCTGCAGAGCCGGACGATATAGCTCCTCCGCTTCTTTGTATTCGCCCTGTCTGACGAGCACGATGGCCAGGTTGCTAAGGCTGTAGGCGATTTGCGGATGAACTTCCCCCAAGAGCTTCTGCCGCATCTTCAGGGCCTTGTAATATAGCTTCCTCGCCTCATCGTCCTTGCCCTGAGCCTCAAGGATAGAGCCGAGGGCGCTCAGGCTCTCGGCCACATCTAGATGCTCGTTCCCTAGGAGTTTCTGCCTTATCAATAGCCCTTCGCGGCAAAGCGCTTCTGCCTCTCTATACTGGCCCTGGCTTTTAAGCAGAGTGGCCAGGTTGTTGAGGCTCAATGCGACATCTGCGTGCTCGCTACCCAAGAGCTTTCGCCGCATCGCCAGCGCTTGACGATACATCGTCTCCGCATCCTTATACTGCCCCTGTTCATCGAGCACCGCGGCCAGGTTGTCGAGGTACCTCGCGACATCTGGATGCTCGTTGCCCAAGAGCTTTTGCACCATCGCCAGGGACTGACGCAAAAGCGCCTCCGCCTCTTTGTACTTGCCCTGCTCGGCGAGTACCGCGGCCAGGCTGCCGAGATCAGAGGCGATGAGCACGTGTTCCTCGCCTACAAGTGTCTTGCGCAGCGCCAGGAGGGCACGAGAGTGTTGTTCGGCGTCCTGATATCGTCCAATTGCATGCTCGCACCAAGCAAGTGCGCCCAATCGCTTCGCGATGACATGATCCACCACGGGCGAGTGAATCACCTTTTGCAAGATGCCTACCAGTCGCTCACAGGCGGGCACAGCATCGCGACATTGCATCGGAGTCTGGGCATCCATACACTTCGCAGTGAGCGCTTTAAGATCAGACGAGCTGACGGGCTGGGCGTCTGCGTAGCTCTCTATGAGCACATAGGTTAACAGGACAAATACCAGACGATTGACAGTCGACATATTGTTTCCTTGAACTGCTTGGCAATGCACCTTTAGTGCCAAACCCATTCACAAATCTCCCTGGAATCATCGCACTGATTTTTCAGGAAAATATGCACGAGCTCGCTTGCGTGCCGCAGTCGTGCATCCGCACAAGACCCGGGTGTTCCAGCTTGGCGAGCGACCGCGCCTCCGTGGGAAAACGCGCTGTATTGTCCTCATCGCCGAACGGGTCGCGTAACACTTTGATCGCTGCGCAAAGATCAACGCTTTTGTGCTGCGCCAGAAACACCGCCCCCATGCCCCCCATGCCCAGAAGCTTGCTCGACCGAAAGGAGCCAACTTCAACGCCGATATACTTCTCCGCGATGGAAGCCTTGGGAGTCATGGAGAATCCGCCATTATACACACCGGAGTCGGAAGTGGCAATGTGCGGCTTGTCCGGGAAGGTAGCGAGCGGGTGAATGGAGGAAGAGCTATCGCGTCGGCCAGGGCACCACTTGCGTGGGCCAGCGAGCGGCGTCTAGGGACATCGGGAAAAGCGTACTTTCCGCCATGCAGCCGCCGTTATATAATAGCTGAAGCTTTGCCATGTACTGATAGGCTCCAGTCTCCTTGGTAAAAGCGAGTCGGATGAGGATGCGGTCGACCTCCCCGGGGCCCAGGCGCTGCGCAAGCACGGCCTCGCTGCGGTCTCCTTGAATCAAAAGATCATAGGAAGCGGAGGGTACATAGGGAGCCCGTTCAGAAGTCTTATTCGTTAGCAACACGGTCGCACGCGTGATGTTCACAGGCACTGGCCCTGTGCCACCATGGCGCAATCGCACGTCGAGAACCAACTGCTGCGTAGCGGGTGAATTGGCCTGTTTGACGAGAAAGACATCGTCGACCGAAAGCGCGCCGCAGTTTGACTCAGGGATTGCAGTCCTCTCAAACGGGTGTGAATTCCGTGAACTCAGGAGTCGCCAAAGCAGAAAAACGCTGAGGGCAACACCAAAGATGCCGATGCCCCCAAGGACTGGCCTAAGCGGAAGGCGCGGCTTCTCGGCAAGTAAGGCTTCGTCTTTCCATAGCGGAGAATCAGGAAAGCGCGTCTTGAGAGCCTCGACAAGCTCGGCGCGTGTCGGCGCATGAAGCAGGAGGAGATTCTCCTTCTGCATGCGGTCCATCCCCTGGCTAAATCGGTGATAAATACTAGGAAAATGATCCAGGCTGAACGCGTCCAGATCCGAATCCCCGCGCAGAAGCTCCGCAAAAAGCCAGCGCAGCCTACCTGGATTTATGTCAGAGGACCGCATGCCATAAATCCTATCAGAGAAGTGAATCGGAGAGGTGATCATCCCTCAGTTTCGTGGACACCCCAAGCAGCCTCGAGCTGCGGTATGAAGGGCGTTCATGGCAAAGCGAACTCGAAGAATTTTTCCTGAAAACTTTAAAGCGGAAGCCGTCCGGCTGGCTCAGGCGGGCAATGGCAGCATCGCAGCGGTCGCCCGCGACCTGGATGTCCATGTCACTACCCTCTGGGATTGGATCCGCCAGGCTGCTGCACCCGCCTTGGATGCGGCACTGCTTAGTCCCTCAGAGAAACAAGAACTCCTACATCTGCGCCGCGAGGTCGCTGTCCTGAGAATGGAACGGGCGCGCCAGAGCGGCCTCTGCGCTGTCCGCAAACGGCGATTCACCCGCACGACCTTGTCGCAGCATCCGCTGCCCATCGCACCAAACCTACTTGCTCGCAATTTCACCGTCGATGCTCCCAATCGAGTTTGGACCACGGACTTGACCTAGATCTGGACGCTTCGACGACCGCCGGGCCTTGGATGCGCTCCGTATGGCCCTGCAATCGCGCCGACCTCCCCGGGGCCTGATTTACCACAGCGACCGCGGCAGCCAGTATTGCAGCAAAGACTACCGGCCTGTGCTACACGATAACGGCATCGTGCGTAGCATGAGCCGCAAAGCAGACTGCTTAGACAACGCGGTCAGCGAGAGCTTCTTCGGTACGCTCAAGCAAAAACTCACCTTCCGCTGTGAGCTGATGTCCCAAGCTGAGACGCGAAACGCGCTCCTGGCTGCCGTATTCAGAGCTTAAGAGAGGACCCCACATTGGACTACAGGGTCAGAAGGGGATCATCCTAGATAGTTCGTCCGCTTTCTTGGTCTCATTTGTTCTATGATCTCTTGCTTGGGGTCTGCGGTTACGTGAGATGGAGGTCCTGTGTTTCGGCATCGTGCTGACAGGCCAGTCCGGGGCGCACGTTTTGTTCAGGAGTCTTGATGTTTTCACTGGCAGATAAAATTGTCGATCGCGCTTATCGGCTAAATAGCCGACTTGGCGAAGGAGGGATGGGGGCAGTATATCGTGCAACCCAGCTTCTCACCGGGCAAGAAGTTGCGCTGAAGCTTGTCTCTTCAGCCCCCTACAAAGATGGGACCGTTGACCCGAGTAACGATAGCCATTTGCGCTTGATCCTCGCGCGCGAGTTTCAAACTCTGTCGTCGCTGCACCATCCCAATGTCATCCGTGTCTTGAGCTATGGATTCGATGAAGAGCTGGGCTCTTATTTCACCATGGATCTGCTGCACAATGCCGAGACTCTTCTTGCAGCCGGTATGGAACGACCGCTCGAAGAGAAAGTGCAGCTTATCGCTGGACTCTTGCGCGCTCTGGTCTATGTCCATCAGCGTGGAATTTTGCATCGGGATATAAAGCCCGGAAATGTGATGGTGATACATGGAGAGGTCAAGCTACTCGATTTTGGAATTGCCTCTCGCATCAACAATGTATCCGGATTGGCAGGAACTCTGGATTACATGGCCCCTGAGCTTCTCTTAAAGGAAGCCCCATCTGTCCAAAGCGACCTATATTCCGTTGGAGTCTTATTCTATCAGATGCTAAGCGGGACGTTTCCTTATTCTCGCGCTTCGATTACGAAAATGCTCAGCGATTTGCTTGGTGAAAAGTCGGACTACACATTTTCCCCGACTGTGGTCAATCTGCTGGAAAGGTTCAGCGGCGCGCATGGCGATGCCAAAGCAGATCGTTGCTCTCAGGTTGATGATGTGCGCTTCGAACACGATGAAAAATTCAGTCGAATTGCAAGCGACATCTCGCCGGCAATCACCGCTATCCTGCAGCAGCTTCTTTCGCGTCGTCCAGAGGAACGTCCTACCGATGCGAACGCCGTTCTCAAGGCGCTGGCAGCGGCGATAAAGACACCTCTACCGATAGAAACGACCGCCACGCGCGAGAGCTTCCTGCAAGCCATCGATCTCGTCGGTCGGGAAGCGGAGGTACATATTCTTCACGGCGCGTTGGCGCAGGTCAAAGCCGGAAAGAGTGCTACATTTCTGATTGGTGGCGAAAGCGGAATCGGGAAAAGTCGCCTGCTGGAAGAGCTGCGTACCCAGGCGCTGGTTCGAGGATTCTGGGTTGCCGATGGCCAAAGCACAACTGACGGAAATCTTTATTACCAAGAGTTTCTGCCCTTATGGAAGGCCTTGTGCTTTCGAACTGAAATCACGGATGCCGAAGCTTCAATCCTTAAGCTGTTTCTACCGGATATAGACATGTTAATGGCGCGAGTGGTTCCGGATCCGCCGGCGATCAGACCGGAGGAAATGCAGGGCCGCTTGTTCAATCTGCTTCTGCAATTGCTGGCACGCATTCGCAAGCCGCTGCTTTTGGTGCTAGAGGATCTGCACTGGGCGCGAAGTGAGACCCTGGCATTGCTTTCGTATTTGATGCGCCATCTGGCCGATTTGCCGATCCTTATCGTCGGAACATTTCGTTCGGATGAAAGTCCGAATCTGCCGGAAAAATTCCCATCGGCCCAGCATATCCCTCTGCTACGCTTCAGCACTGCTGAAGTTTCTCGACTTAGCCAATCGATGCTGGGTTCCGTGGGTGCAGAACCCAGGCTGGTCCATTACCTAGAACGTCAGACCGAAGGAAATGTCTTTTTCCTAGTCGAGATTATGCGTGTCTTGGCAGAAAGTGCCGGCGAGCTGAAACGCATTGGCCAGGGTGAGCTTCCAGAAAATGTTCTGACCGTGGGTATTGAGCGCATCGTCGATCGACGCATCAAGCAGGTGCAATCGGTGTATCGAAATGTCCTCGATTTTGCCGCAACTCAGGGGCGCAAGCTGGATCTCTTAGTCCTTGCGCAAGCCTTTCCTGAGCTCGCATTGCGGACCTTCCTGCTCGATTGCGCAAATGCCGCCGTGTTGGAGAGCCAAGGCAACGACTGGCGCTTTGCACACGATAAGCTGCGCGAAGGAGTCTTGCGGCACCTTGACGATGCACAGCGTTGGCATTTGCATGGCCGAGTCGCCGAGACGCTGGAGCAAACCTATCTCGGAGCCGATCGAGATGCGCTAAGTGCAGAGCTGGCGTTCCATTTTGCGAAGGGAAAGATGCCTGAGCGAGCCTTTCCTTGGTATGTTCGTGCTGGCGAAAAGGCCCATCAGATTGGCTTGCTCAATCTGCCCCGCACCCACTACCGAGCGGCTTTGGAACTCATGTCTGAACTTCCGGACTTACCCACACTTCGGCGACAACGCATTGATGTTTTGCTGAAATTGACGCATGTTTCCCTATCCTTTGCCTCCATGGACCATCAACTTCAGCACGTCGCGGAGGCGCAGAAGCTTCTCGATTCTCTGGTTTCTATTGAGGATCCGCAGGGTCTCGACCTGCTGCGGCAAGCTCACATCGACTACCTCATGGGTCGAGTCTATTATTATGGCAACCAACACCCGGCAGCGATTCAGCATTTTCAACGGGTTCTGTCCATAGCCCATCAGACCGGCGATCCGGAACTTCTGGCACTTCCCAATGCCGCCATCGGAATGGCCATGATCACAAAGGGGCAAATGGGAAAAGCGCACCATATGCTGACCCATGCCATCGCGGCCTTGCAACGGTTGGGAAATCGTGATGAGCGGGTCCGTTGCGAAATGATGAATGGCCTGGCCGTTGTCTGCATGGGCAAGAGTCCGGTGTCGTTTGACGTACTCAAGCAGGCATTGGATTCAACCCGACAATCCGGGGTGGAGGGATTGTTTGCGGGAGCACTTGGCGTGACGGCCTTTGCCTATTGTTTTGCCGCCGACTGGCCGCAGGCCCTGGCTTTTGCGGAGCAGCAAGAAACCTGGACGAATCAAACCGGTGAACGGAATTATCTAGTCATGTCGTGGAGCCTTCAAGCATGGTGTCAGGCCTATCTCGGAAAGCCGGAACTTGCGCAGCGCTTGCGGGAAAAAGCGCTAGCATTGATGGACCAACTCGGAGGCAAACTTCTGGCAGCCGATTTATATGCAGCACTCGACGGAGAAATCGCCCTCCTCGCGGGTCAGTTTGAAGCGGCTCAGCGCTGCGCAGAAAGAATTTTCGCGATTTCCAAACCAGCGGGACTTCTGAATTCCTGGGGCATTGCGCCCAGGGTGTTGGCCGTGGTAAAAAGCCGGCAGGGGGCCAACGCCGCTGAAGTGGACGCCGCTCTGGAAGAGAGCCTGCAAGTCCTGCGCAGCGGAGACAATCAACTGATGGCAGCCCAAACCGAAGTCTTTTGGGGGCGCATCTGTCGCGAGCGGGGCGATGAATCCATGGCGCAGCTTCACTTCAGTCGTGCCCTCGCTCAATACGAAACGTCAGGCTGCGAATACGCACTGGCGAAGACGCGCCGCATGATAACCGACTGACAGCTAGCCTGCCCCGAATCTTTGGGGCCTCACATAGAAACGATCCGCAGTGCATTATCTAACACCCACCGTACACCGTTGCCCAGCAGGCGCTGGTGGCGCCCTGGATCAAAAGGAACCTTCCTTTTTACTATGCGTTGGCGCGGCTCCTCGAAAAAGACCTGTCGCACCGGCCGAGCGTCCCAAAGGAAAGCAGTCACAGCGTCCACGACAGCGCCACCCAGAAGCTCGCGGTCACCGACCGGCCGACGGTGCTCTAGGTCCCGGCCGAGCGGCCGCGCGGCCGTTAGCATCTACTTCAAAATTCCAATCTCATCCAGGCCATGGATGATTCTTCATCCACTTCGGACGAAATCCGCCAGAATTGAAATCCTATTTTTTTGTAAAATTCAACTAGATCCATTTTGCATTGAATGATGATTCCACTCATATTGACAGATTTGGCCACTTCGCATAATTGCTGAACCATCTGCCGTCCATATCCCATCGATCTAAATTTCGAATCAACAATAATAAATGATAATTTTCCCCATGGCTGCTCCATTGCAGTCCCAGCAGACTCCAAGCAGCCATGGGCAATGACCGATCTGCCGATCAGCAGCAGTGCCACGCAGGGAAGCTCCTGCGGTCTGGGCTCAGGCGATTCTACGCAATAGGTAGATGGTTCTAATTGAACCCCTGTCACGTCCCATTCTTGGGATAGCAATTCTTTTACGCGTTGGGATAACTGAGGCACGCGCGAGAGCGCGACGAATCGCGGTATTTCGCTCATTTCCTGGAATGGAGAGGCGCGGACCGTGGGCTCATTCCTCGGGCGGGGCCTCGGGCGGGGCCTCGGACGAGGCCTCGGGCGGGACTTCGGCCGGTTCCTCTTCTTGGACCTTACTCGGCGATGAGGACAGCCCGCCCGCGCTTTTCTGCACGCTGCCAAGGCCCGCGGCTGTTTTCTTCGGGGCACTGAGCGCTGCTTTTATGGCGACCGATTCCGATACGTTTATGTCCTTTAGCTTGGGCGTATGTGTATAGCAGTAGATATTGCCATCGAACGCTTTGAAGTTCTTCAAATTAAGAGCCTGTTTGCAAGTAGTGCACTTGAAACATTGTTTATGGTACACTTTCTCGATAGCCGTTAGAGATTCTAGTGGATAGGCCGTTTTTTTGCAGATAGTACATTTAGCCGCAGACATTCATCTTTTCCAATCGCAGTGGCGCATGGGTTTCGTATTTGTGAATCATGGCCCGCCCCTTGCCACTGCTAGATAGCAGGCTGGGCCCGGGAGCACTGCCCCAAGTGCCATCATCGCGCAATAAATCCGTGCTGTCGATAGCAGCGCGATCTACCTTACAAACATCGAAAACTACACGATTCGCAAGATCGGGCTGCGTACGTTGCAAAAATGCGGCAATCGCCGATATGAACAGAGCGGTCTTCGTTCCGCCGTCAATTGCGCAGCGAGATGATCGGCGCCGGGATGCGGCCGCCCAGGCCGATGAAGGCGTCGGGGCCGAAGCGGCTGACCGGCATGATCGGGGCCTCGCCGAGCAGCCCGCCGTAGCCGACCTTGTCGCCGACGGCCTTGCCCGGGACCGGGATGATGCGCACCGCGGTGGTCTTGTTGTTGAACATGCCGATCGAGATCTCGTCGGCGAGGATGCCCGGCAGCGTCGCCGCGCTGGTGTCGCCGGGCACCGCGACCATGTCGAGCCCGACCGAGCACACCGCGGTCCTCGCTTCGAGCTTTTCGAGGCTGAGCGTGCCGACCTCGACCGCCGAGATCATATCGCAGTCCTCGTCGGTGAGCAGCGACAGCGCCGCGGTCGTCCCCGGACAGCCGGTGCGCGAGAGCCCAAGCACTTCGAGGATCTCGGCAACGCTGTCGCCCATCGCCGGCGTCGGCGCCAGGCTCAGATCGACGATGCCGAAGGCGACCCCGATCCGGCGTGCGACCTCCTGACCGATGAGCTCACCGGCGCGGGTGAGCTTGAACGACAACGCATAGTAAAAAGGAAGGTTCCTTTTGATCCAGGGCGCCACCAGCGCCTGCTGGGCAACGGTGTACGGTGGGTGTTAGAAAGTGCGCCGTGGATCGTTAATGACGGCATGATCCAGCACTCTGTCCGTCCTCATGGCCCGTAGGCCGCTCCGGTCGGGCGCCTTGTCCTTCCACGCACTCGACGAGCGTTGGCGGGTCGTACATATTGTACCGGACATAGCGAACCGTCGATCGCGTAGCTCGCCTCGTAGCTGCCGCGCACGGTGCAGTGAGTATCCGGCTCGACGGTGAACTCGACATCGCGCACGTCCTTGCAGTATCAGCGGAGAGGTGCAGCGACACCCCGCCGGCCGCGGGTCCCAAGGCAGTGCTGACTCCGGTCAGCGCCAGCGCCGAGAGCGGGAGCACCGGTCTCGTCACAACGGACTGAGGACTATATTTTCAGCTTCGCCATGTCGGCGGCGAGGGCGGCCGGCGCGATATGTGAGTACAGCAAGCTCATTTCCAGCGAGCTGTGACCAAGTAGCTCTTTTAGCGCCACGATTGAGCCGCCGGCCTCGATAAACAGGCTGGCGAAGGTGTGACGCAGGACGTGATAGGGTCGATCGAAGCGCCGGCCGATGGCTCTTTCGAGGATAGTTACGACGCAGCGCTGCTTTCGAGCAGACAAAGGACAGACCAGATCTCCTGGCTGCCGTCGCCAAGTGGACAAGTCGGCTAGCATCTCAGGGTTTAAGGGTAGAGTTCGCGCTTTTCCGCTCTTCGGAGTCTTTCCACCCCTCTGCTGCGCAACCGTGAGCCGCCCTCGAGATAGGTCGATGTCGCTCCAGCGCAGTCCGAAGATCTCGCCTCGGCGCAAGCCCTGACGCATGCCGAGCGCGACAGCGATATACATGTGTTCGTCGCTCTCCCTGGCCACCTTCAGCAGTGTCGTAGCCTCTTCCTGGCTAAGCCTCTCAGTGCTCTGGGTTCGGCGAGGCTGCCGCATTCCCAAAAGGGGCGACGTCGGGATCATCTCTTCTCGAACGGCCCACGTCAACGCCGCCGAGAGCGGACGCAGGCAAGCGCGGACGCTGTTGGGTTTGAGTCGCTTACTCAGGATGTCGCGGGCTCGCTCGACTTCCTTCCGCTTGAGTGACGCGAGTCGGATGTGGCCAAGCAGAGGTAAAATGGACCGCAGGCTGTACGCCGATGCTCGCCGGTATGCTTGGGGATCTTTGACATGGAGATGGCTACTGTCGAGATAGGCTGCGCAGAGCTCCGCCACTGTGAGATCAGGCGACAGATTCGCAGGTCGCGTTACAGGCTGACCTGTGCGCTGTGCCGTTGCTTCCGCACCTTCGATTTCGCGCAGCTTGCCGAGTGCCCCTGCATACGTAGACTCGCCGCTGGCGCGCATGCGTCGCTTACCTGTCGCATCGTAGTAGCGAAGGTAATAGCCAACGAACCGCCCTCCCTTCATCTGCCGAATCACTTCACCCATGAGACGCCGTCCTGTCATCCCGGTCGTCATCCCATGACCGGGTTTTGGTGCTCGACGGCGGCAGAGTCAGCACGGTGCTACATGCACCGGCCCACCCTCGATAAGTGCGGATAATTGATAAATTATTTTGTAATTCAAAGCACATCACCTGGATGTGCAACTCGCTACTTGATCAGCGACGAAATCGCATAGAAGCTGGC
>CAYWPR010000100.1:4512-19954 GCA_964460115.1 uncultured Myxococcales bacterium | reverse complement strand
GGTTGATGTCGCTCATCATGCACATCGTTTCTAGACGATGCATGGCGTCTACCGCGTAGTTGGCATGCAGCGTGGTCATCGAACCGCCGTGGCCGGTGGCCAGCGCCTGAATCAGTTCCATGGCTTCGCCACCGCGCAGCTCGCCGACGATGATACGATCAGGACGCATGCGCAGCACGGCGCGCAAAAGATCACGCATGGTCACTTGGCCACGTCCCCGCTGATCCGGCGGACGAGTTTCCAAGTAGACAACATGTTCCTTTTGCACTTGCAGCTCGCTGACGTCCTCCATCACGATGACCCGTTCGTTGTCCGGGAAAAAGGAAGACATGATGTTCAAAAGCGTCGTCTTTCCCGATCCGGTACCGCCAGCGACCACCGTATTTCGCTTGCAAAGCAGGCAGGCGCGCAAAAAATCCAGTACCTCTTTGGTTGCGCTGCCCCAGCCGATAAGTTGATCGGGATGCAGCCGTTCGCGGGAAAAGCGTCGAATGCTGATCATGATTCCGCCGCGAGCCGCCGGCGGGGCCACCACCGCCACACGTGAACCATCGGGCAATCGCGCTTCAAGCAGCGGATGTTCTGGGCTGATGTGCTTGCCCATGTACTGCGCCAGATTCTGGCACAGCCCCTCCAAATCTTCGGGCGAGGAAAAACTCAACTCGCTTTTGTGCAGCTTGCCTCGCCGCTCAAAATAAATCGTATCGTAGCCGTTGATGAGGATCTCGGATACCGACGGATCATCGATCAAACTGCGAATCGGCGCCATCAGCGAGCCTAGGGAGTACTGAAAGATATGTTCGGGAATGATCCGTTGCGTATCCGACATGGTCTAGTTCCGTGCCGCTTTCTGTTCTAGCTGATCCAAAATAAGCGCCGCTTTTACCTGCGTAGCTTCGGCGCCCTGGGGCGCAACTTCGAGGTAGCGCCGAAATAGCTCACGCGAAAGACGCCGCCGGTCGAGCAGCGTAGAGTGTTCATAAAATCGCGCCAGTTCAAGCAGGCGCTCGGGTTCATTTGGGTATAGCTGCGTCAAAAGCCGCAACTGCTGTGCGGCGCCAGCTTCATCTCCAGTGGTCTCGAGCAAACGCGCCAAAAGTACCCGTACATGGGGATCTTGCACGTGCTCAAGCCGCTGTTTGCAGCGCAAAATGGCATCCGAGTACTGCTGGCTGCGCACCGCAATCAGAATGGCCAGACGAAAGACGCGCTCGGCATCAAGAGGCGCCGGCGCCACTCCGCCGATTCCGCGTTCGGCCAGCGACAGGTACTGCCGTGCCCGCAGGTAGTCCCGTTGCTGCAAAAAGAACTCGCTAAGCGCAATGTGGGTTTCTGTATCCGCCGGGGCTTCGGCCAAGCGCTGCCTGGCCTCGGCCTGCGGATCGCTTTGGTTTTTGGACAAGGATGCGCAGCCCAAAGGTCCCAAAAGCAGTCCCAAAAGCGCCGGCAGCATAACTTTTTGGCCAAAAGACAAAGGCCCGCAAGTCATTGCATGCCTCCCATTCCGCCGCCGCCCAGCACCGAGCCAACATTGGTCAAAACCGGGGCCAAAATGACGACCATGACTGCGACGATGATCATCATAACCGGTCCCATCATTCGCAAGTTGGCGATGTCGATATAGGCCACGGCTTCTTGGATGCGCTTTTGACGCAGCACTTCCGCTTGAATTCCCAGCACGTCGCGCAGCGGCATGCCTCTTTCTTCCGCTTGAATGATCGCAGTAACAAAGGACTGCACGGCTTCCGCGGGAACACGCTTGGCAAAGTTCTGCAGCGCGGCGCGGCGGGTCATTCCTAAGTCGAGCTGGTGCAGAAAAACCAAAAGCTCATCTCGCATCGGCAACTTGCCGCTACGCACTTCGGTCTGAGAGATAAGCAGCCGAATCGAACCAATAAAGTCTAGCCCCGCCCCCATGCTAAGCACCAAAAGGTCAGTATAGGTTGGCAGGGAGCTGGCGACGGCGCGGATGCGCTCGCTGGCCAGGGCGCGAATGCGGCCATAGGGCAGATACATGGCGATGGCGCCGGCCGGAATGGCAATGAGCGGCTGAAGAAATACGGCCGTCACCACGGCTGCTACAATGCCGCACAATAGGCACAGGCCCATCACTTCGGAAGGGACAAGTCCCAGTGGTTCGTCGGCTTGGCGCAGCCAGATCTCAAGTTGGGCGCGTAGTCTTTTGGCCGGAATCAGAGAAGCATAGCCGGCAAAAAAGCGAATCACATACAAAAGGGCAGGAAAAAAGGCGGTCTCTTTTAGCGCGCGCAGCCGATTGGCCGCACGCCGCCCATGGATTTCAAAATCCGGACAGGGAACCGCCAAAATCGTATCGAGCAAAAGGGCGCAGGCCAGTACCCCCAAAATCAGCGCGACGATGAGCCCGACTTGCATAAGCCGCTCAGCCACTGCTCCCTCCTAAGTTCTTGGGATTCAGGATGTCCATGGCCCAAACGAATGAAAACAGGATGACGGCCCCCGAACCCAAAAGTGCGACCATTCCTTGAAGGGTCGTAGTTAGCGTTTGCCAAGCAGTCGGCATCGCAAACTTCATGGCGATAAGACAGATTGGATAAAGGGCCACCACAAAATAAAACTGGCTGCGCTGGCCATTGGTTTTGCTGGCCATGTCCTTTTCGACACGCGCTGAGTCGCGAGTGGTGGAGGCGATTTGGCGCAGAGTTCCCGAGATATTGCCGCCGGTCTTTCTTCCGACAATTAGCGCGATGACCATACATGTCACAAAGGGGTCATTGCAGCGATCGGCCATGCCCTGCAGCGCATCGTCCAGACTTTGTCCCATGCGAAAGGCGGCGACCACTCGTTTGACCTCTTGCGAAATCGGCGGTTTCATATGCTGCGCGACCAGAAGCAGCGCCCCTTCGACATTCGGCGTCACCTGCAGCGAGTTGGCGATAAACTGCAAAGCTGGATCAACCTGCTGAATCAGCTCGATGCGCCGCTTCAGCGCTCGATCGCGCAACATCAGAAATGGCACTAGAGCGGCCGCGGCCAAAAGCGCGATGGCGACCAAAATGCTGCTAGTAGCAATGAGTCCGACGACAAACGCGCCAATCGCAACGGTCGCGTGGGTCTTGGCATGACGCTCGACCGGAGTGCGGTCCATGAGATAATCAGCGTAGTCCTTGTACCAGGCCTTATAAGCCAGCCAGGCCTGCTTAATAAATTCACTATTTGAGCGCAGATAGGAATGAAAAGAGAGCAGCCCGACCACCAGGGCGCTGGCGCCCAAAAGGGCGCAAAGCAGCATCCAGCCATCCATGTCAGAGTTCCTCCCCCGGACTGATTAGTCCAAGCGTGTAGAATTCATTAATGAAGGAAGGAACATAGCCGGTCGTACGGAAGCGTCCGATGATCTTGGTCTCGGGCCCGCTGTCGGCTTTGCGCGGCTGCCTTTGAAATACGTAAAGGGGTGTGGTTCGAATTTCGCCGTCATCGTCGATTCCCGTCACTTCGGCAATCGCGGTGACTTTGCGCGAACCATCGCCCAGGCGCGACTGCTGAACAATGACGTGCACGGCACCGGCGATTTGCGTGCGAATGGCTTTGACCGGCAGCTCGACGTCGGCCATCAGACAAAGGGTCTCTAGACGATTGACCGCTTCCGTCGGATTGTTGGCGTGCAAGGTGGTCAGCGAGCCGTCGTGGCCGGTGTTCATGGCTTGCAGCATGTCCAGCGCTTCGCCGCTGCGGCATTCGCCAACGACAATGCGATCCGGCCGCATACGTAGCGCGTTTTTGACGAGGTCGCGAATGGTAAACGCGCCATTCCCTTCAAAGTTGGCGGGACGCGTTTCCAGGCGAACAACGTGTGGCTGCTGAAGCTGTAGTTCGGCAGAATCTTCAATGGTAATGATGCGCTCGCTCGTGTCTATGTACTGCGACAGAGCGTTCAAAAGCGTGGTCTTTCCCGATCCGGTTCCGCCTGAAACGATGATGTTTTTGCGAGCGCGAACGCAGCGAATTAGAAAATCGTGCATCGCCTGGCTCATCGCGCCAAAATCCACAAGTTTCCCTAGCGACAAGGGTTTTTTGGGAAACTTGCGAATGGTCAGGGTCGGTCCACGCAGAGCCAGCGGCGGAATGATGACGTTGACGCGGGAGCCGTCCTTCAGTCGAGCATCGACAAGCGGCTGGCTTTCATCGACGCGCCGCCCCAAAGGCATAATGATGCGCTCGATGATCGACCGCAGGGCACCATCGGAGCCAAAGCCCACGGGCACTTGTTCCAGACGACCACGGCGTTCTACGTAGACAGTCTGGCGATCCAGAACCATGACTTCGCTGACCGCTTCATCGGCAAGCAGCTCTTCTAGCGCGCCCAGGCCCAGCGTTTCATCTAGGAAGTCCTTTTTGATCTCCTGAAAGGAGGTCATATAAGGAAGCTGATCCGCGTAGTCTGTAAGCAGATTGTCTACAATCTGGCTGACGTGGGCGCGAAATTGGGAGTCTTCAATGTCTTCGGGACGAAGCGCCGGCAAGTCTATAAGTTCGAGCAGCCGGCGGTGCATGGATTCGCGCAGCGCCAGAACTTGCGGATGTAGGCGTCGCCGCAGTTCTTTTTCCAGGTTTTGCGGCTGTGATGGCTGAGATGATGGCGAAGATGACACGATGCCTGGCTCCTCCCTCAGGTATTGCTGCGCACGCTACGGCCTTGGCCGTTCTTATCGACCGCCGGCCAGCTCAGTATTTAGCGATTGAGCGGCCTGCACCGCTGCCCGTTGCAAAATGCCGCCGACGACAATGCAGATGCCACACAGAATCACCGCCAAAAGCGCGGCTTCTGCTCCGGCAAATCCGCGCTCGTCACGCAAGAAACGACTGAACCATCCGCGCGAATCGAGTTTACTTTGCTTGCTGCGCGAAATCGGCACGACTCCCTCCTGTTTCAAAACAGCGCCAGCATGAAGTCTGCATAGCGACCCGCGGAGCACATCGATTCGTAAATCGAATAGAACATGAGCCCAAGTGGGATAGAGATGGCCAGAGCCGCCCCCAGGTAACTATGTGCGACATAGGCTTCGCCGCGCTCATCGCGCCAAAAAGCCTTCAGGCTGTCCGTTCGTATTCGCATCTTCTATGGTGGCCCTTGTGCCCGGGCCGGCTGGCTGCACGGTTTTGAATCTGTTGCTACCTTCCGATCCAATAGCAACGGATATGCCACGGCCGAAATAGCCAGCCACACCCAGGCTGGCCCGAAACTTGATTAGAATTTCGTAGAGGTCCCATGAGCCAGACGTTTTCAGCTTGTGAGCGCGGCGTTTCATTTCTACGCGATGAACACGGCGACGTGGGTCCCGCCAGCTACCTGATTACCCTTACGGTGGCGCTATTCTTCATCTTTTTTGCCATTGACCTTGGGCTGCGCAAAGGCGCCAAGCTGGGCGTCGAATATGCAGCCTACTGCGCCGCGCGCGCCGCTGCCGTAAACTTCCAAAATAATCCCTCACGCATCTGCGATGCACCGACGGCCCAGACGGCGGCAACTCGCGCTGCTGCGGCCTGCATGGCCGGCTTTGTCAGCAAGCGCAGCTATCCCAATCCGACAGTAAACGGCGTGGTCAGCCAGCTTGTCGATCGCGCTGCCCAACAAGTCACCGTCACGTTGTCCGGCGGCTGCTCGACAAATAGCGATGTAGTCACCGCGACCGTGCAATATCGCTACCTTCTGAATATTCCCTTTTCGCCGCTAAGTGGCAGATCCGGCGGAACTTTAATGACGGCCAGCGCCCAATACAAGACCTACTAAAGCGGCGGGCAAGCGGGCGACAAGTATTGCGGAGCACAGCGACAACCCATGGCTATTTCGTTCTCCGTCACAATCACCTATAACGACAGCGTTCGGCATTTTCCGCTGGGCGAGCGTCCAATCACCGTCGGCCGCGACCCGACTGCCGACATTCTAATCCGCGATCCGGCCATTTCCCGGCAGCAGCTTACCCTGCAGTCGAGCGGCGAGTCCGTGCACGTCGAGATGAATGCAAAAAGTCCCAACGTCATGGTTCGAAGCGGCTCTGCGCGGATGTCCGACGAAGTGCATTCGGGGGAATGTTTCTTCGTCGGACCCTATCGTTTCGAAATCACCGCGACCCTCGAGCTTCCCGAAGCGCACCGCCGTGGCCCGGCAGAAGATCCGGCCGGGCCTATCGATTTGTCGGTACTTACGGACGGCGAACACATCGCCCCGCGCTGGCGCTCAAGCGATTATTCGGGGGGGCTGATTGAAAAAACGGCACCAAAGCCCGTGCCAGTAGGTGAAACGACAGACGGCCAACCCGGCTTCTCGCCGATGATGCGCATCCTTCTTATGGGCTTTTTGGTCCTGATCGGAGGATACCTCATCTATGACTTCACCAAAACCCCGGCCGGGCCGAACGTGGAGTCCGACGCCACGGCGCTTTCCAAGACAGACTTATTGGCCTCGGTGCCGCCGATTAGTTGTCAAAGCGAAACCGAATGCCTGGAACGGGCCAAAGACAGCTATCACATCGCCAAAGAACTTCTTGATGCCAGCTCGCGCGACTTGGTGACGCGCTACAAAACGGCGCGTCTGCTTTATCGCGCCAAACGCGCGCTTGGCCAAGACCCGCAGCGAATTCCCGGACTTGTTCCGCTTTTCGAACGAGCCCGCGCCGACCTAAAGGAATCCTTCGCGGACACAGCCTTTCATTATGAGCGGGCCATTCTTGACAACCAATTGAAGGAACAACGGGAAATTCTGCAAACTCTTTTGCACCTATGCAGCGAGGATCGCCACCGCTTCTGCACCAACATCGAGCATACATTTCTACGTCTTCCGGACAAACCCGGATAATCGCAGCGCTTTTTCGCTTTTGACACCTCGGCCGGCGATTTCTGCGATGTTCGCAGCTTGCCGAGGTTACGATTTCCCACCAGGGTGTTACCCCCTGGAAACAGATGTGGGCCTAGGCCCCTCTTTACGGGTTTAGACGCCTTGTAGCGGATTACTTGACTTCGATGCCGCGAAACGGAATTTGGACGGGTGCGCTCGGTCCGGTGGGGGCGGCCTGTGCGGGCGATGAACTCGCCTTTTTGCTGCGGCTTCTTTTCTTCTTTTGCGGAACGAAGGTAACCACCGGTTTGGCCGCGATTTCATCCGGCGGTCCCAAGCGCTGGGCCAAAGAGGAGCCAAATGATAGGATGCCGCTAATCTGCGGCAGGGTGAAGGTCTTCTCGGGATTCTCCAGGCTGTACTGCGCGCGGTGATCGCCGGTTTGAATGACCAGTTTCAGCTCTTCCCCGGGCTGCCCTTGCAAACGAAATGCACCGGCGCCGCGCGAGTTTAGCTTTCCGACCGTCACGCCGTTGGCGAGTACCGGCAGATCCGGCACGCCCTTGGTAGAAACCAGAACGACATAGGTCTCGCGGGCTTTGCGCATGGGGATGTCGTAGGTCAAAAGTCCGGATTTTTCATCAGCTTGGCCAGCGGGACCGGCGATGGCTTTCAAAATGACTCGATGCGCAGCGCTGTCGTCCGCCTGCAGAATACCGCTCGGCATGCGATCGACGCGAAAGGACACTTCGGTTCCTTCGTAGCCGTCGATGCGAAAGCCTATCTTGCCTTGCCAATCGGTAAATCCGCTGGCCCCGCTTTCGGGATTTACCACCAAGACGTTGGCCACTGGCTCGCCGTCGGGGGTGCGGCAGCGCACAGCAATGGTGTAGCTGTTTACCACCCGATCTTCCTGCAGCATCGTCCACTTACAACTAATCGTCCAATTGGGCAATGCGGCGGCCAGCCATAGCAATCCTGTAGAAAGATGATGCCCCAGCGTCATTTGGGAAGTTCCTTTTTGGGTGGCGACAAATCGCGATTGAGGATTGCCAGGGCCTGCACCGTTGCCGCATCACAGGCTTCCGCGACATAGCGTTTCAAAAGCGCCAGCGACTCGGCTTGTCGGCCCATCTCATACGCAGAGACGACATTGGCAAGTAGTTGATCCCGTTCCGGTCCAGAAATCGTCTGCGTGCTGTCGCGCGCGCAGGCAGAAACCGCTGCGGCTTCGGTGCTGGTGGGCGGAATCGAAGTGATCACCGTTCCGTTGACAAGGCGGCCTCGGTTCTTTTGAATTTGCAAGTGTGCGGTATATAAAGCAAACAAGAGCCCGATATTGACGATGCCCGATAGAATCAATCCCCCGAGTATCCATTTGGGCAGCTTGGGCGGTTCCGCCACGACCGCGGGAATGACCATCTCTTTGGTCGAGCGACGCGACTTGGCCGAGCTCGTTTGCGATTTCGGCGGCGCCAGCAGATTGGCCAAAGGATCGATCTCGATGGATTCTGCGGCCACGCTGGCTTTAGAAATTTGCGGAATCGAAGTTTCGGATTTACGCCGCGGCGCGGTCGCCTCTTGCACGCCGGGCAGACGGGGTTCCGAAGGGGCTTCCTCTTCCATCACCAGCCGCAGCGAATTGGTGGAAGCCATTTGCTCACGAAGCATTTGCGCCAGCGGCGTGACTTCAGTATTGCCGTTATCGTCGTCGTAAAGGGGGGTCTCGCGCTTCGTCACCGGCATGAAAAGGGTCTCCCACATTCAGACCTTGCAAAAATCATGCACAGTTCCTAAACCACCAAGCAGCGCACCGAACCCACCAGCATTCCCTACAGCCCTGTGCGCACTGGCGAGCGCACAATTGTGCGAACATCAAGAATTCTATAGGCGCAACGAAGCGGTGAATTGTTCAACGGATATCGGGGCCAATTTTGCTTGCAGCGCGAAATCAGACTGGAATCGCGCTCATTTCGGATAGGCAGGAATGTTTCCGGGCAGTTCCAGAGACGTTCTAGGAGGCAAATCCAGCTTTTGCTGATCCTCGCGATTGCGCACTGCGACCACCAAAGTGCCGTAAGTACGCGCGAATGTGACTTGTTCCAATTGTTCCGCGCTCAGCGCAACCACGACGGCATTTTGCCCAAGCTCGAGGACTTGGATCTTCTGCAGGATGGTCTTTGTGACGCTGCCTTTTTCGCCCAGATTCAGGTGACTTAGGAGGTCGATGAAATCTCCAGGCGCCAAAAATCGCGATTTGGCCAACTGCTCGCCAATCGCGATCGACGTCACACGCAGCCCTTTGTCCAAGGGGACGCGCAGCCGCCCAGGGTCTTGCGTCTGCAAATCCATCCACAAAAGCGGCTGATCGGGCTTGAGCTTATTTACCACGCGGCGATTTAGAATCTTGCCCTGATCGGCGCTGCGCACAGCTTCTTGGTGCACGTAGGCTTGAGGAATCGACTTTAGGTCCACATTCTCCAAATTGATGCGATCTCCGGCCATAATCTCGGTCTTGGCCACTAGAACGACGATGGCTTCGCCGCCAGCGCGTTCGCGCAAACGCTGCGCTTCATAAAGAAAAAGCAAGACGAAGCTGACAAGTCCACAGGCCACCGCCAGACCCAAGCGCACTAGCGGTCCACTGGAAGGGTTGTCTGCTGTCTGCATCTTGCTTTCCTATGGGCCGGCCGCTGTATCAGCGAATGCGCGCCATATAGATTATCAGGCTTCTTGATGGAGTCGTTCTTCGCGGCATGGCATGAATCAGCACATCTTGTCCGGTCCGTTCCAGCCGAATCAGCAGTTGTCCCTGCTGACTGGCGGCGCGCGCAAAGGAGCCGTCCGAGGTAAAGCCAGCCGCGGTCAATTGATGCACCGTCTGCCGAAACGCCGACTCGGCCGAATCGGGCATTAGATACGAAACCATCATATAACCCGCTGCAGGCTCGGCCAAATTGAAGCTGCGCACGGCGCCGTGCGGTCGCGGCACTCCCGGAGCTTCGCTCCCCGGAGCATCACGATTTTCGGCAGAAGAAAGGGCCCCGGCCGGCACAGCAGCATCGGACAAGACGGCGATATAGTCGGTCAGGCCGGCGCTATTATAAGCATAGGCCATACACAGCGGCGCGGGCTGCAAAAATGGGGTGGGATCGAGCATCCAAGCATAATCAGTTCCTACATCCTTGCGAATGGGAAGCTGACTGCTCGCAAACTTCGGACGGGGGCAGCGGCGTTCGTAATGACTGACGACGTCTTCCGGAGTGTCGTTCGAACGTCCGGTCAAAAGATGCAGCGGCACGCCATTTAATACCACCTGCCGCGGCGCGCCCTCGCCGGTGGTGTTCGGCGCTGCGGAAAGACCGCTGCGCGCACCTTTCATAAGCTGAAAAAACTCGGTGATGTCAGCGCGCGCCGACTGCGTCCCGGTCAAAACAGTTGCTCCGAGGAGAAGCAGAAGTCGGGGACGCAGCGACATGGTTTAATAAAATCTCCCTGATTCCATAAAGGCCCAGCCTACAATCTGATCGTGCAGTCGGCCTAAGCGGCTTTCCTGACCGTCTTTGCCGCTTCCGGTGCTGGGATCGACGGGCTCATTGCACACAAATGCCGCCCCAGCCGAAAGACTTTGCCCCTGATCCGGAATGATCCGATCGGCCAGAGGCTTGAAGTAGTAAGGCGAAGGTTGCAGCGTCGTGTTGCCCACCGACCAGTTGGTGGCCGCCATTTGCGACTGCGTCAGCAGGTCTTCGGGATAATCGGCGTTGTTCTTGATGCCTAGGCTTATAGCTGCCGTCGTCGGAGCCAAATTATCAAGCAGTCCGCCGACGGCACCAACCTTGGTCAAAAGCCCCGAAACATCCGCGACTTTGCGCGAATTGTCGGCGCTGGCCAGCTTTTGTTCCGCCAAAATGACGCTTTGCAAGTTGGCCGGCACGGCGGCGGAAGCCGAAAACTGTGCCGCGCTGATGTGCGCCGAAATGGCAATCTCCGCCGCATTTTGATCGAGCCAAGGGGCAACAAGCTGCGCATTGCCGCCACACGGATTGACGGCAGCTTTTTGAGCATTTAGTGCCGCTTGCCACTGCGCCCGCATCTTGGTGGTGCTGGTTGCAGCGAGCTTGCTCGAAATCACCATGGACAAAAGACACACCGGCACGGCAAGCAGCAGCAGTTCGAAGGCCGAAGCCCCCCGTTGCCGACGGCCTTCATCACGAGTTCCGCCGGAAGATCGCACCGACCCGATTTCAAAATCGAAATGATTGGCCATTAGTACTTCCATTCCTTGGCGATTCCGTAATTCAGCTCGTTTTGAAAGCGGTCGCCGAGCACGCCCGTTTCGCCACCACACTTAGTGACAAGCTGCGCATTGCTTTCCTCTTCAAAGTTGCACGGAACTAGACGAGCCCGCCAAGACATGCTCCACAGACTTACCGTCTGCGAAGTATCCGTCGTGTAGTGCTCGGCGCAAGCGATGCCAAGCGGGCTGCCTTTGGGAAGATTCTGGCCGCTTGGCGCGGTGCGGCGCATTCCTTCCAGACGCGTCAGCAGATACGAGTCGCTGGGGTTTGAAATCCCGGTCAGCGCAATGGATTTTGTACGGTGCGAAAAATCCATGCTCAGCCGCGGAATTAGCGTCGCCTGGCTACATTTTTTGCCAGTGCCGGAATTTGTGCCGGCGTTCACAGTCGCCGCCAACACCTGCGTGGCCACTTGTTGTTTGTAATTGTCCACCGTACTGAAATACGCATCAAGCTGCGGCGCCGAATAAACCCGCAGAACCGCGGCGCTATAGCTGCCAGGCTTAGTGCTTGGAGTGGAACCGGAGCTTCCCGACGAACCACCGCTGCTCGATCCCGTGGTGCTAGCAGCCGCGCACGCCGCTTCCTTGGCCAGCACGTCCGCCGCCGAAGCGTCCGCCGCAGCCTTGGCCGCCGCAGCCGCCTGATCCGCCTTGGTTTGCGCCAGCAATTTGTCGGAAAACTTCCGCGTGCATTCGTCTTGTCGCGATCTGGACAGCGACAGATTCAGCTCGGCCGAGGCTTTGACGCTGGCCGCTTCCTGGGCGGCCCGTCCGCAAGTATTCGCCGCTGCCGTCTTGGCGCGGCAGTCGTTATCGTCATTGTCACGCTGGTTTCGGCACGAGGCATGATCTTGATCGGCCTTGGACTTGGCAGCATCGGCAGCAGCCTTGGCAGCAGCACAGGAGCTTTGCTGCGAAAGCGCATTGGTTTTGGCCGTATCCGCCGCGTTCTTCGCGTTGGCCGCGTCTGAAGCTGATTTAGAGCAGGTACGAACCGTCTCATTTTTCGCATTGTAATCGTCGTTGTCGCGACTCCATTGGTTGTTGGCCGTCACGACGTCTTGGTTCGCCTTGCTTAGCGCGGCCTCGGCGGCAGCCTTGGCGGCGGCGCAATTGTTTTGATTGGAAATGGCACTCGATTTGGCCGCATCCGCGGCGTTTTTGGCATTGCTTGCGTCTGTGGCATTGCGGCTACAAGTGTTCAAACGCGCCGTTTTTTCGTTGGCATCGTCTTTGTCGCGCCCCCATTGCGTATTGGCAGTCGAGTAATCCTGATTGGCCTTTGTCAACGCCGAATCCGCAGCCGCCTTGGCGGCAGCACAGGAGCTTTGCTGCGTAATGGCATTCGATTTGGCTGTATCTGCCGCCGTTTTCGCACTGGCCGCGTTTGTCGCATTGCGGCTACAGGTGGACACGTTCGCCGCTTTGTCGTCGGCGTCGTCTTTGTCGCGGTTCATTTGCGAGTTGGCGCTGGAATAATCCTGATTGGCTTTGTTTAGCGCCGAATCCGCAGCGGACTTGGCGCTGGCGCATGAGCTTTGTTGCGAAAGCGCGCTCGATTTGGCCGCATCCGCCGCCGTCTTCGCGGTGGCAGCGTTATTCGCCGCCGTGGTGGCCGTCGCAACCCGTTGATCGGCCTGGTTTTTTTGTTGCTGTTTGGCCGCGACGTTGTCATTGGCCTCTTTGGAGGGAAACCATCTGGCGATAAATTGGGCATAAGACAGCGCCTGCGCGGCATCGGCTTGATCATCCTTGGCATCGCGCAGTTCATTGTCGGCGGCATTTTTGGCATTGGCGGCGTTATTGGCAGCTTGGCTCGTCGTGCTGACGTTCTGATCCGCCTGCGCCTTGGCCGTAGCGGCGTCAGCGGCAGTCTTGCTACACGTGGTCACTTTGGCGGCACACGTTTGCACGTTGGCGGTGCTGGTGGCCAGCTTGGCATTGGCCGTATTCAGCGCGGTCTGTGCACTCGACAGCGCCGAATCGGCAGCCGTTTTGGCATTGGCAGCATTGACGGCCGCTTGGGTGGTTGTGGTCACATTTTGATCCGCCTGCGTCTTGGCGGTGGCCGCGTCCGTGGCATTTTTGCTACACGTGGAGACATTGGTAGAAGCCGTTTGTACAGCGGCAGCGCTGACGGTCACTTTGGCGTTGGCGGCATTGGAGGCGCTCTGGGCGCTGGCCAAGGCGTCATCTGCCGCCGCTTTGGCCGTGGCGGCATTTGTGGCCGCCTGCGTCGTCGTATTGACGTTCTGATCCGCCTGCGTCTTGGCGTTGCTCGCATCGGTCACATTTTTCGAACAGGTAGAAACTTGGGCCGTGGCGGTCTGCACCGCGCTGGCGCTGACGCTTAGCTTGGCGCTGGCGGCCGTGGCCGCGGTCTGCGCACTTGTCAAAGCGACGTCCGCCGCCGCTTTGGCACTGGCGGCATCCACCGCCGCCTGAGCGCTGACGCTTACCGCTTGATCCGCTTGCGTCTTGGCCGTATTGGCATCGGTTTGATTTTTCGCAGCGACGGCAACTTTGGCTTCCGCATCAACAACCGCAGCGTTACTTAACGCCAGCTTGGCGGTGGCCGCCGTGACGGCGCTTTGAGCACTGGCAAAGGCCGTATCGGCGCTCACTTTGGCGCTGACGGCAACGTCCAAGGCTTGCGTCTTTTCCGTCACGTCTTTATCGGCTTTGGCCCGATCGTCGAGCGCCACGTTTACCGCGAGGGCGGCCTGGGCCGCCAGATCGGCAGCGCTCTTGGCTGCGGTCGCATCTTGCTCGGCTTTGATACGGGCCTCGGCCAGGGCTTCTAGCGCCGCAGTGTTCGCGCTGCCATTGCTGCTCGAAGATCCGGATGTCGAGGCGGTGCCGCCCGGTCTTAGCTCCGGAAAACTAGCGTATAGATTGCAAATTTGCTTCGCCGCGCCGCCTACATTGGAACAGCTTGAATCACCCAGGCCCGCTGTCCATGCCCATGCATCGGTGCTGGCCAGCGCCGCATTCGCCGCGGTCGCGGCATATCCGACCTGCCAATTGTCGTTGTCGCCGCAGGCATCCGGCGACTGGCTTTGTTCAATGCCTAGTCGTCCGCATTGCGGATTGGTGGTGATGCCGGGATAAATCGCGACTTGATCGACCGGACGTGCGCCGCTTTTGTACGCGTCGTGGTGCACGGTCTGTAGCGCTACGGATTGCGCCCACAAGGCCCCTATCGTGTCGATGCCCAAGGCCGTGGCGGATAGGCCGCTTAAGATCTCATTTAAGACCGTGAATTCCTGTAGTGAGTTTGTGGCCGTACTAATCACATGCTCGATGCAAGCCTGAGACTGGCTTTGCATCCCCGGCAGAAGTTTCATGGCGGCGCAGGCCGCATAGTTCTGATTCTGCGCCTCGACCGCCGCCAGATTCTGCGCCACATCCGCCAGCGGCAAAAGGATGCTGGCGGCCTCTAGCGTAAACGCCGCATAATTGAGCGAGCGCGCTTTGACCGTCGCTGCAGCCAGAGCAGCGGCATCGGCTGCGGTACGAGTGCGGGTGGTTTCCACCACTCGACCGCCAATGACCGCAACGTAAAAAAATGCGCCCAGAATCGCAGCCAGGGCAAGTAGCGTCAAAATCAGAATGGAACCAGATTGGCGATTATTTCGCGGCTGAGTCAGCCGCTTTCGAAGCTGGCATACAAAACTCAATATGCTTCGCATTAGGATCTCCGCACTTTCAGGTTGGAGTCGGTCAGGGCCTGGCCGGTCCGACGAAAAAGCCGCAAAAGGAAGTCGCGCCGGCCGTCATGACAGATGGCCTGAAAGCATTTCGACTTCGGAAATGCAAGGGACATACCAGCTAAATGAGGACCGCCGCTACGAAGGCCCTGTAGCCCCCGGGCCCCCAGAGCTTTTAGATTCCACGCACGATTCCGCGCGCACAACTAGGCGCACAACTGAGCGCACGTGTATAGGAATCGATCGGCGCTCCGATTCCACCAGCCGCCCCCACACCCCCTCCAGCTTGCTTCCTTATATTCCTAGAAATCTACTTTGCAAGGAATTGTTCCGGCCAAACTTGGCATGGATCTTGGAATGAAATTCAGTCAACGCCTCGAACCGGCGCATTACGAAAAAGATCGACAAAGGAGTACGAAAATGCAGTCTCTCAAGAATTTCATTCAAGAAGAAGCGGGCTTCACTGGTGCGGAAAAAGCGGTCATCACCTTGATCGCCGTTGGTATCGTCCTTGTCATCGGCAAGCTGCTGTTTGACGCGTCCAAGAGCGGTGGCAACACGGCCGCCGGACAGATCACCGGACAGGGCACCGCCACCAACTTCACCATGCAGTAG
>CAYWPR010000100.1:0-4412 GCA_964460115.1 uncultured Myxococcales bacterium | reverse complement strand
GGCCGCCGGACAGATCACCGGACAGGGCACCGCCACCAACTTCACCATGCAGTAGGAAAAAAGCCCCTATCTAAGGGGCATTTCACTGCGCAGCGAATGCATGTTCAAGGAGCGTTTCGATGCAAGAGCTTAAGCGTTTTCTTCAAGAGGAAGCAGGGTTTACGGGTGCAGAGAAAGCGGTCATTACGCTGATCGCAGTGGGCATTATCCTCGTCATCGGCAAGCTGCTGTTTACTGCATCTAAGAGCGGTGGCACCACCGCCGCCGGACAGATCACCGGACAGGGCACCGCCACCAACTTCACCATGCAGTAGTCGCTTGCGCACCCAGGTGAGACAGCCATGGATGAAAAAGATACAGAAAGTCCCAGCAGCGGATTCAGTCAACCGCTGGCCCGGCTGGGCCTTGCTGCCCTGTGCGGGGTGGTGGCAATGGCACTTGTTTATCTGCGCGAAGAGCAGCTCGTCACCGAGCGATCCGGAGGCCCCCGCACTCCGGTGCTTATCGCCAAGGTTGACATTCAGGCCGGTGATCGACTGACTGAAGAAAACCTGGGAACGCAAGAGATTCCACGGGCCTACATTCATATAAACGCCATTGCTGGCACCGATCAGCAAAAAATCATTGGGCGCAAAGTCTACCGTCCGATTCGACAAAACCAGCCGCTTTTATGGTCGGAATTTGCTCCGCCGGAGAACGCTCGGGCCAATGACACCCTGGCCAAGGGGCTGCGATTGACTCCGATTGTCGTCGGCGATCATTTGGCCAAGTCGCGATTTCTATCGGCTGGTGATTTTCTAGATGTCCTTTGCCACTTCAATTTGGGTTCGGAACGCGGCAGCGTCACAACGACGATTCTGCAGCGCGTTCAAGTTCTGGAAATCATTGGCAATGTCGCCATGGTGGCGCTGACTCCCGAGCAACTTGAGCAGCTCGTGTTTGCGCGCTCGCATGGCACCCTGACCTTTGGTGTACGCAACCGCGAGGACATCGGCAAACAAATGCTGCCCGCGGTGACCTTTTTGACTCTGCTTGGCAACAACGCCCCCGCGCCGGCGCCCAGCCTAAATACCATGCAGCAATTGCAAACCTCGGGCGACGACAAAGGCACCAGCCGTCCCGACAACAAGCGGAAATAGACCATGTGGCGAGCTTTTCCCCTTACCGTATTGGTGCTGACCCTTGGTTTTGTGTCGCTTGGTCCTGCCATTGGCCATGCTGCCCAGTCAGAGGAAAAGGTCGAAGAATTTACCATGGTCATCGGTGAAGAGCTGGCGTTTAACGGCGTCCGCGAATTCGCCATTGAAAATCAGCAGATTCTTACCGCTGCCGTCACGCGCGACAAAAAGGGAGTGATCGTGCGCGCCATGCGTCCCGGCGTCTCGAAAATCCTGCTGCGCGGAGCCTCGGCCACGGACAAAAGTCGAGCGCTAGAGATTGTTGTGACCCTGCGGGATCCCAAGACCATCCTCGCGGATCTGGAAGAGCTCTTACGTCCCTTTCCCAGCATTCACCCGCATGTGAATAAGGGTCGCGTGCTTCTGGAAGGGGTGCTTAAGACCGATCAGGACCTTCTGCGCCTGCGCGAAGTGGAACGGCGTTACGATGGCCAAGTCGTGGTTTTGGCCACCGTCGCGATAGCCGAGGCGCCGCGCAGAATGATGGTCCGCCTCGATCTACATCACGTTTCGGTCAGGCGGCGCTTCAACCGCAAACTGGGCATGCGCTATCCAACGGGAATCACTGGCAGTCAAGCCTATACCATGGCTGCCGCCTCCCTAAGCCTTGGTCCCTCCTGGGTCTCGCAGACGGCGGTCATCGGCGATCTATTGCCCAGCCTCGACTTTAGTGAGGCCAATGGCTATGTCAAACTCAAGCGCACCGATACTTTGATCACCGAAAACGGCGCCAAAGCGGTATATCGCGAGGGCTCTGAACTGGCGATACGGCTAACCGGAGCGCTTGGTGCCGGCCAACTGGAACGCGTCTTTTATGGTGCGGAGCTAAACGTAACACCCCATTTGAGCACTAGTAACGATGCGGTAACGCTCGACATCGATGCCAACATTACCCAGCGCGACAATGCCGCCACGCAGGATGGCATTCCCGGACGCGATGTTTCGCACGTCCACACCACCGTACACATTCCAATCGGGCAATCGGCAATGCTCGCAGGGGTGGACTTGCAGCAGGCTGGCGTCACGCGAACCGGCTTGCCCTGGCTCAGTCGCATTCCGATTCTTGGCTATCTGTTTGGCTCTGACGGCGTAGAAAACGAAACTTCGTACGGCGTCGTGTTCATTACACCAACCGTGATGCAGGAAGGCGCGCCGCAAAGCCGTGAAGCGCTAGAGCGCGCGCTGCACTACTTTGACAAGCCGACCAAGCTTCGCCTTCAGCGCGATCGCGCTGGGGAGGACTGATCGTGAACCTGCTTCACAGTGAAGGCTTTGCCTTCATCCGCATGCTGCTCCTAACGGCGCTAGTGCTAGCGTCGATTACGGATCTGCACCGCCGGCGCATTCCCAACTGGCTGACATTTTCGACGGCGCTTGCCGCCATTATTGCCCACGGCGTCTATGGCGGCCTATTTGCCGCCGGAGCCAGCCTATTGGCGTTTCTTGCTTGGTTTGCGCTCGGATTTTTGTACTACCGTACACTCGCTGGCAAAGAGATTGGCGCCGGGGACATCAAGATGATTATGGCCATTGGTGCCTGCCTGGGCTTTCTGCCCGCCGCGCACGTCACATTTGTCAGTCTGGTGCTGCTCATTTTATGGCTTTTTGTGCGCTGGGTAGTGACCGGAACTGCGCGCGAAAATTTTTCGCGATTTTTCAAATTCCTATGGGTGACCGCTACCCCCAACACCGAGAAAATTCACTTTCAACCAGTGGGCATGGTCGATCGTACTCCGCACGCACCATTTATGTTACTAAGCGCGCTCCTATGTTACTATTTGCGCCAAAAAGGGATTTTATTCTGATTGGGCTATTCTTCTTCTGGGGGAAGTTTGGGAAGCGGGATGGCGTCGTTGCTGCGCCGCGGCTTTCGTTCTTTGGGGATGAATAAGCCTTCGCGCTGAATCATGCGGTTTAGCTGATCGCGGCTGATGTTTAAGGCTTCAGCCGCTTTTGTGACGTCACCGCCGAATTCAAGCAGCACTTGCGCCGCGCGCTCTTTGGTGGGCAGTGGACGCGCGATGGGTTTTCGCGGCGCCGCCACCGGGACCTTGAGCTTGCGCTGCGTGGTGCGACGGCCGCTTTCGGCGCGCGGCGCCGCATAGGATTCCAACCCGCCGACTGGCGGCACGATGATGTCCTGGGTGCTGTCAGCCATTGCCTGTCCCAGCAAAAATGCAATTTCTGACACGTGCGTATAAAAAGTGTGCAGCAATAGTTGCTCGATCAGCAGAGGATGTAACGCGGGCAAGCCATCATGAATGAACCGCGAGATGTCTAGATCATCACGCTCGGACTGACTGAGCAAAATATGATTGACCAAAAAAGGAATATCCTCTTTGCGCTGATTCAGTCCCGGTACTTTGACCTCCCGCTGAAAACGCCGTTTCAGTTCGAAACGCATGCGCTGCGGATGATTGGTTGCGCCGATCAGCCGAAAATCCGAACGCAAAATTCGTCCTTCTTCGCCCAAACGGGAATACTCTCCAGAGCGCTCGGTGACACGCAAAAACATCGGCTGCACTTCCTCGGTCATGTCGCCAATCTCATCCAGAAACAACGAGGATAGATGGGCCGCGCCTATAAGTCCGACGCGCTCTTCCATGCCGGGGTTTGGAAAGTTGCGTTTGTTGCCAAACAGGACAGCAGAGGCCAAGCTGGACGGAATCGCGGCGATGTTTTCGGCAATCAGCTTGTACTTGGCGCGCGCCGACATGCGATGAATGGCTTGCGCCGCCAGCTCCTTGCCGGCTCCGCTTTCTCCGGTCACCAACACATGAAGGTTTGTGCGCGCACAGGTGGCCAAACGTTCGCGCAACTGCCAAGTTTCCGAACTTTCTCCGACGATTCCGTCAAGGTCTGGTTGGCCAAAGCGCGGCGCGCGCTCCGCGGGGTAAGCGCGCAGCGGCGGCATGGCCATGGGCCGGCGCGTACAGTAAAGCACCAATTGGTTGCGCAGACACAGCGTGTCATGGGGACGTACAAGCACCTCATTTATCTGTACGCCTCTGAAAAGCAGCGGACAGCGGCCGATGTTTTTGATAAGCAAGCCATTGTCGCGCGGACGAATCTCTAGTTGCCGCCGTGAAATGGCCTCGCCCAAAAGGGTGGGATTGGCTTCTTCCAGGGTGCCCCTATCGAGCGCTCCGAAAGGCCGCTGGCGAAAAAAGATGACGGGCTGCTAAGAGATCCCCTCATTATGTCGACGGAGCCGGGGATCAGACGATCGCGAAG
>CAYWPR010000099.1:0-20767 GCA_964460115.1 uncultured Myxococcales bacterium | reverse complement strand
ATGAGGCTTAATATCCTTGTGAATGATGCCCTGCCGATGCAGCTTGTCGAGGATACTAGCCACTTGGACGGCAAGCCGCAAAGCAACTTTTAGCGGCAAGCGCCGCTCGTAAAGAATGGCACTTAGGGCTTGACCTTGAACATCTTCCAGAATCAGCGCCAGGATGTTGTGATAGGGCAAAAGTCCTCTGGCTTTGATCACACCGGAAATGCTGAGTCCCTGCAAAATCGAATATTCATGCCGTAGTTTGGAAAGATCTCGCACATTCGGATAATTGCTTTTCGGCAGCTTGGCCACGACCGGACACTTATCTTCGTGGCGAAATCCGCGGTACATGACCGTCTCGTTGCTCTCGTAGAACTTGTCTGTGAAGGTATAGTTCTGAATTTGTAACATCGTAAGTTCCTGATTCGGGCAATTCGGTCAGGCAGGATTTTTCCAGCGCCCCTGGGAATGGGGCCAGCGTTGTCGTTTGTGCGTCTGCAAACGAAAATCAAGCTGGAGCGAATAAGCTCGAAAATTGTAACAAAAATTACAATTTGTCGAAGGCGGAATAGTACGACCAGCGACCTGGCGCAGGATTTTTAAAGCAAGTCCGCGCCTGGGCGATTTCGCGTGGCATCTGCGCTAGATGCCTACACTGTGGTTGGTGTTTGACGACTACGGTTTGCTTGGGGGCGAAATGATTTTGCGCATATCGACGACGTCAATGCGCAAAAGCTGGTGCAGACTGCGCGACGGTTCACCGTCTGTCAGCACCACGAGCCTAAGCGGTCCTAGGGCCGCGTCCAGGGGTTTTCCATCCATAGCCCAGGCGATAAGTGGCTGCGTCTTGCCCATTCCTTCCCAAAACTCGGCCGCGCTAAATACCGCCTGAAATCCATCCGCAGCCGTCGCAACCACGACTAGCTTGTAGCCGCTGCGCTTTTCCGTAGGCAAGATGTCCTTGCCCATTTTCCCAGGGCTCATTCCAAACTTCCCCAGTACTTTGTGAAGGGGGACGCCGGTGACTGGATGGGCTTTTCCGTGCGCGGTATAAGTTGCGTTTACTGTTCCTAGCGCTTGCAGTTCGGCCAGACGGATAGTGCCCGTGGTTGGCAAATCGCCGCGAATTTGCAGCTCGGCAACATTGGCCTGAAGTTCGAGGGCGCTTCCGCGCGCTTCCCCTAAGCTGGCGCTGCCGACCAGGCTTAAAACCAGCAGCCAGCGGCGGTGAAATGTCCATAAGAAGGGAGCAAAAAGTCGTTTGCGCATGGTCGGCGACATTAGAGCACATCTTAAAAAAGCTGCTCGAGGATTTTGCGAAGGCTTGCATCGCGGCGCGCAAGGAGCATTGCCGCGTCCACGCAAGTGAGAGGGGATTTCCAGGCGTTATTGGGCGCGTGCCTGCTTCGCCATGGCTACCATTTCGCGACGAACTTCATCGGGAGTGCTGACTGGTTTGGAAAATGCCAGACGAATCGGGCGAGGGCCGGCTGCGGTCGTTGCCGACATTTCAAAGCCATAGCGATCCACTGCGGTCATGATCGCTGCGCTTGTATCGCTGGCGCGCGAAAAAGCGCGACAGTACAGAACCAGAGTATCGCGGTGGTCGGTATTCATGTGCGCTAGGATATCGGCGGCGCTAGAAACAAGCGGATCAGGGCTGGCGCGGTGCCAGTCGGCGCTGCTTACCCAGGACATGCGACCATAGCCGCCAATATAGCGAATGGCCGTGACACTTAGCTGAAACAGAGCGAAGTCGCGAAAATCCAGATAATAAGCGGCATCGGGATGGACGGCGCAAAACGCCGCGCCGGCGCGGGCTTTGTCTTCTGCGGAATGCAGCGCTTGACAAGGCCCAAGCAAGGTCACGCGACTTTTGGCCAGGGGGTCTCCCTCTCCTGATTCCGCGATGAGTAAAGAGGCCCGTGAATCGGCCAGCAGATTCTTGGTATGTTCCGCCAGGCTGCTAATCAAAAATATCGGATTGCCTTGCTCAAGAGCGAACGTGACAAACGAAGCATAGGGATATCCCACTGGCTCGGTGGCCAAAATCGTACCGAGACTGCCTATCGAAAATCGACTGGCCAAGGTTTTGGCATATTCGGCATGGCTTGGAGTGGAAACCGTCGCATCGTAAAGCAGTTCCTGGCGCTTGTCGCCGCTAGCTGGCGGAAGATCGTGACGTGTCATAGCAACCTTTGTAGCATCAAAAAAGACACTCAGCTCAGGGAATTTTCTGACGGCGCCGCGGAATCGCTACGGATTTATGGATGGGGCGCTTCATGTCTGTTACGGGCCACTCATTTACTTACCTTCGACAGTGATGCTGGTTTGGCGGCGCGCTTATACTTCGTGAGCCGAAACTGATTACAGCGGAGGACGGATGAGAGTCTTGTCGGGCAGGCGCTCCTGTAGCAAGGAATACGGCTCTGCGCAGAGACGCTTCCAGTCTTGTAAAAGCTGATCCCAAAGAATACGAATGTCTTTGGGATAGGTCGCCGAGTCTTGACCGTATTGCTTAGCAACCCATTCCATTAGGTTATAACAAAGCGTTGCCTGCCCTGCTGCGACTAGACAAGGAAGATCATAGGGGTGATCGAACCAAAGATTGAGTTTACACGTGGCGGCAATACGGGCTACAGCTTGCAGTTCGCGGGATGGCTTGGGCACTTCGCGCGGAAGATCAGAAGACCAAGGTTGGCCGGGTATAAGCTCGAAGATTCGGTTGGATACAAGCTTTCCTTGGTAGCGTGGATCGCTGTACGCCATACTATAGACGAGCTCTCGAATGCGTTTTCCGTAGTAATTTTCGTTTAACGATAAAAGAATCGTCATCCGCAGCTTGACCATGTCTATCACCTGACGAAGAGAGGTTGCTTTAAGCCCTCTTGCTAGGGAGACAACAGAATTGGGTAGCCCGGCTGCGACGATCGATTTAGCGACCCAGTAAGCCCACGCCATGCCGAAGATAGCAACGCAACCAACAAAGATGGGCAGGAAAAATACCAATAAATCGCCTGAGCACAGACCGCCAGTGAAAAGACGGTACAGAAAAATAGAAGCAATGAAAATCGTGCCAAGGGCGACGACCATTCCAGCGAGTTGGCTAAGACCTAGCAGGCTACCTACGGAGGTCGACGATCCGGACCGAGCAGGGGGCGGTATGGGATAAAACTCTTCAACATGCGGATCGGTGTCGGAGATGATGATCATGTCGAGATCTTCGGCATGACTCTTTTCGCTGAATAGCAGGGTTTCAATTCCCTGATTGTCGTAAATGCAACCATCTGCGAAAGCGACCGATTGCGTGGCTCCATTGCGAGAAAACTGCGCCCGGATTTTGGGCGGCAGCTTGCCCTCTGGCCAAACAAAATCACCTGGAAAGGCGAGCGCTTCAAACCCGCCAGGAAAGCAAGATGAAGCGGTGATGATGTCGGCGACGCGTATCTGGTTCGCCTCTTCTGGATCGATCTGCAGGCGACTATTGCCTATAGGGGCTAACGGGTCTCTGCTCTTGCGGAAAGCAAATGCTAAGCCGTTTCGCAGCTCAGTTGTGTTGAAGATGATTTCGTCAAACGGAAGCTCGGCATCCAAAATTGTCTTAAAGAGATAGGGCTTCCCAGTTGGATCTTTGGCAATGGTATCTGCGTGCACGTTCGCTAGGCCGACGATAAAAGTGTTTCGGCCCGAATGCGTAGCTGGAGCAGGTCCATGCAGATGTTTGAAGGCAAGATCGAGTAAGTGAACATTTTCGTTGAAAGCATAATAGGATGTAAAGAAATCTTGGAACTCTACTTTTTCAATTAACGAAAGAACCCATTTCGCGCCTACAAACGTCCCACCTGATACCGTTGAGATCTGCCTTATATTGCCAAGCAAACCGAGCCGTTCGAGGTACTCCAGCGTGCCTATGTGAAAACCTACTGCACGAAAGCCACCGCCCGATAGGCAGATACCTATTTTGTTGATTGTGCTATCTTGGGATTTTGTAGATGCTTTTACTGGTTTGCGATTTTCTGATGTAGTGATCGTAGATTTATTTGCTGCATAATGTCGTTCTTCGATAGCCGGATTTTGCTCAACCGATTTTTCTGCAGGACTTTTTCTGTGAAAGCCGTTCAGCCTCCATTCCCACATATCTGCATAATTAATCTTTTTTAAGTGGATTTTTTTCCACCTCCATTTTTCTTTATGGGATTTCTTCTTCATAGATTTTCTTCATAGGCAAGATCGATGAAGGGAATTGGCTAGGTCGCTTGGGACGGTACGAAGTGACCTCTCGCTATACCCCTATACGAAGGATGACGATGAAAAACGGCACGGTCATTTTCGCACGATAGCGATCTCTTGGCTAGAACCGCTGTGTGCTTCGATTCAGTGAAGTGAAAGAAAAACCAAAGATCCCTTCGCCCAAACATCCATTTCCAAACCTACTTCTCGACGCCTGTCATCGCGTGACTGCATGCTGCCAAAGAGCAGCCATCCTTGACGAGATGGCGACGATCGGCTGTCATAGACGATGGTGTTTACAATGCCAGATTGGGTACAGAATGGTCAGCAGCAGCATTACCGCGATGCGGACAGTCTGACCATCAATTGGAATGGAGAGGCTACGGTCGCAGAGATACGTCAAATTTTGAGCATTGAGAGTCAAATTCAAGCGCAGTACGGCTATGTGTTGAATCTGAATCTGGTTCATCCTTCCGCCAATCTTGGGGCCGAAGTTCGGCGGATAGTGGCAGAGGAAATACGCAACCATGGAATTCGGCTGCAAGTCGCAGTGGTCGGTGCAACACTTGTAACGCGCACAGTGGCGACGCTGGTCATTCGCTGCGCCCGTCTGATTTCCAAGCAGCCCTTAGAACTTGAGTTTTTTGCGAGCGAACCACAAGCCAATCAGTGGCTGGAAGAGCGGCGCCGAATTTTGCAGACCGAGGCTTTCGAATAAACTAGTCCGCCCCTCAACGCATCAAAAAAGGAATCAGGACTGGCCTAAAACGAAGGCACCCATCTGGGGACCATCTTCTTTGATGGACCAGGTTCTGCGCACCCATTTGGCCATCGATTTTTTAGCTCTCCAATCGGCGGTTCCTTTCAAAGAGTACGGCCCACTTCGTGTACCAGATTTCGCAGCCAAAGATGGCGCGGGCTCTGGTGATGTCGCTCGTGCCAAGCTTGTACCAGGCTAAATCCGCCAAGCTCTACAGGCGGTCGCAAGAGCCGTACCGGAAGCATGGGCATAAGGGCTTTGGCGACGCGTTCCGGCAAGGTGAGCACAAAGTCAGTGCGCGCGACGATAAGCGGTGCAGTCATAAAATAGGGGACGCGCAAGGCAATGCGCCGCGACAGGCCCTGCTCAGCCAAAGCAACATCGACGAGGCCGGGTCCTTGTCCATGCGGGCTAATCAGCAGGTGACGTCGGCGCAGATATTCAGCCAGCGTGAGTTTGCGCTGTGGTTTGTGAGATTTGGCGACCATGCACAGCAGGCGATCCGCAAACAACTTTTGCTGATAAAAACCCTGCCGATTGGGAAATAGTCTGCCGATGTGCAAATCTACTTCGCCGCGCTCGAGCGCCAGGGTTTCATCGGCTTCGATGGGACGGATTAGGATTTCTACGCCCGGCGCCTCGATTGCCAGCCGCGCCATGAGCGGCGGCATCAAGAGCAGGCTGACGTAGTCCGTCATGGCCAAGGTGTAGCTGCACTGTACCGTGGTCGAATCAAATGCCGGATTCCCTTGCAGGGCGTTATGTAGCTCTTTGAGCAGCCGGCTGAGCGTCGGACCAAGTGCCTGGGCGCGCGGAGTCGGCACGAGACCCCGCGGCGTGCGCACAAGCAGCGGATCGGAAAGTGCTTGTCGCAGCCGTCTTAGGGCATGGCTGACCGCTGATTGCGTAATGCCCAGTTGCTTTGCCGCTCGAGTCGCTCCGCCTGTCGTCAGCAATGCATCCAGCACCAGAAGCAGATTCAAGTCGATTCCAGTTAAGGCAGCGATATGTTCATCGTTCATGATGAAGATGATATCAATTCATTTCCTTCATGGCAGGTTCTACGCAGAATGGACGGCACACAAAGGAGACCCCATGAACAAAGTTCTTGCCATGCACGTATCCATCTTCCTTTTTGTCGCTATAGGGATTGGCGCCTGCGCCAATCCCGTGGAGCTGACGGTCAGCCATTACACAAGCGACAATCAATTTGCGGTCAACTCGTACCTGATTGCCGGACAAAACGAAGCCATCTTGGTCGATGGTCAGTTTTTCAAAGCCGATGCGCAAAATGTCGTGCAGCTCATTCGCGAATCCGGAAAGACTTTGAAGCAGATCTTTTTGACGCATGCCCATCCCGACCATTACGCGGGTCTGGAAGAGATTCTGAAGGCCTTTCCCGGCGTGCCGGTATACGGTACCTCTGAAGTTGTGGCCGATTTTGCGTCCAAGGCACCGGCAGCGCTGGAAGAACTGAAGAAGAACTTTTCGGGTTTGGTGGCTGACAACTTGGTTGCGGTTACGGTGCTAGAGGGCGACAAGCTCGATCTAGAAGGCAATGAACTGCGCGTGATCAAGCTACGCGAAGGTGAAAGCGAAACTGCCGCAGCGCTATATGCTCCACGTCAGAAGCTGCTGTTTTCTGGCGATGTTCTGTACAACCAAGCCTATCTATGGCTGGCAGAGTGCCGGCCGCGGCAATGGATGGACAATATTGAACAATTGCAGGCGCTCGGCGAGATTCGCCAGATCTATGCCGGGCATGGCTTTGCACAAGCTAGCGCCACCGTATTTGCCGAGAACATTTCCTACCTGCGCGCAGTAACGGCGCTGCTAAATTCCGCTCCAAGCGCTATGGATGCCATCGCGTCGGTACAGCGGCAATATCCTGCCTACACGGGTATAGGACTCCTGAACTTCAGCACATCTATCTACTTTATGAACTGCCGCTTTTAAAAAGACATCGACGCGCCTGAAACTCCCATTTTGTCGCATATCCTCCCATCTGGTCCATATCGGCATGCAAGTGGAGGCCGGTATGTTTCTAGCATACACGGACCTCCTTTTTTCATCGCAAGCCGAAAAGCGATGCCGACCAAGAAACGCTAATCGCTGTCGCTGGTGGCGTTCGCTGGGGGCAGGCTCCTAAAAGCAGCACTGTAAGTAGCAGGAAACAGACACGCACTCGATTTGCAAAATGATCCATGCCCGATTATAGCGCGAAGCAGAGGAAGCGGTGTGGGCTGCTCCGATGAGTTTTTGCGATTCAGATCGGAATTGGTCGAGTCGTTTCTGTACATCTCTTAGGACATGCGTAGTGCCAACGCTTGAAGTAGTTGGCCCGGGATATGCATTGCAGCTTTCACAATTGTCAACCCGCACCCGGAGACGCCCATGTACTTCTTGAGTGAGCCTGCCCAAAACAGTCGCTGGACCATTCCTACAGATGTATTGACCTACGGTTGCGTACGCAACCGCGAATGCAGCATGCGAGCCGAAGCGATCGGCGTTGCGCGTCTGAGTTTACGAAGTCAGCAACCGCTAAGCCCCCTGGAACAGATGGAGCTTCGAATTTTTATCGAGCCGACGGAAGCGCCAATTTTCGCGTTGGCCCGCGCTGAATATGTCGAGAAAACCTGGGCTGGCTATTGGATCGACGCGATGTTTTGTACGATCTCCAATTCGGACAAAGAACGCCTGGCGCAGTTTCTAATCAAAGGAAAGGATGGCTGTGCGGATGCTTCTACGTCTCCTGTGCGTTGCCGCGGGCAGCGTTCTAAATTGATGACCCTGGGAGTCTCTTTTCCTCCTGCTGTACGCAATGTTTTGCAAGCACGCGGATTCACGATTCATCATGCATCAAACATGAAGCAAGCCATGTCGCTATTATCGCAAGGGCAGGACATCCTGGTGACGGATAACAGCATTCCATCGGTAAGTATCACTGATTTGTGTCAGAAATTAAATACCTGCAAAGGCGCCCCCGATCTGCTTTGCCTGGTCGAGTATGCGACTGATCAAGAAGTGGAAGAATTCCTTAGCGCTGGCGCCGCGCGTATTGTTTGGAAGCCATCCAGTTACAAAACTCTGGTGGAGCGAATTATGACCACCTTGGCTGAACGTACAGAGCTGCAGACGGCGGCATATTCCAGCGCGACGACGCTGTCTTCTCGCGATTGGTATGGCAGCGCCAAGTCCATGTCGCAAGCCCGCAAGAAAAGTTTCTGGAGCAACCTGCGCAATCATCTGCGCGGCTTTTTTGCGCAGCCGCATCCTGCTGCTGCGTCGTAGCATAATTTTTTCAGTTCAGCTTTTTGGCGCACTCTCTAATTTGCTCGGAATTCCTTTTTCTGCCCATTCCTTGGTAAATGCGCTCAGCGCTTCTTCGAAGGTACTGCGAAACATTTGCTCGGCTTGCGCCACGTTGATAAGCGACTCGGTGCCGATGACTTTGGCGGTGTAGGTAAATAAGAATTCCTTGGCACCGCTTGGCCGTACGCCCACGGACCAATCCAGAACGCCGAAAACTCGGCCGGCAAATGCGCCGTCTGAGGCCACAGCCATATCCGCCTTGGTCGAAATCCCGGCAATGCGTACCTTGGCGATTGCACCCGGCGTGGCGGGAATTTTCGCTTCATTTTCGACGACGGTAACGTTGCTGAAGTAGTTCTCAAACAGCCGCTTGACATCGCGAGTTACAAAGGTGCGAACCTCATGCACTTCGAAGGACTTGACTGTACCTGCAGGCGTTATCACATCGTCCGGAATGTCATTGGGATCGGCGACTATATAAAATGGGATGGCCGACTTGGACGCGACCATCGGCGCATTATAAGGAATAGTGAGCTGTTTCACATACACGGGCTTTGCTGCCACGCACCCGGTGGCTACAGAAACAGCTAGAAACAAGACAGCGAGTACATCTTTTCTCATGGTATCCCTCACGTATATCCTTATGGGTCAGGTGACTGCGGTAGCCTGTAGTACCACACTTTGATTCGCGTGTCTGCACCGAAACAGCAACGGCTGCGTCGGTGCCAGCGCTGTACTATCCAACTGCGCGCAGCGTTAGAAACTTTTGCTGCGTGGGCGCTCGGTCCACACTATATAATGACGTCATGGGCTCTATGTCTGCAGATGGATTCCGCTATGACTTGGTCTCTTATCCAACCGGGGCATTTGACGATACGCATCCGCGGCGTCTGGCAACGCTGGCTGCGCTTTACGGACTTGCTGCATCAAGCGCACCTAGTTTTGAAGGAGCTCGCATCTTAGAGCTCGGCTGCGGCAGCGGCGGCAACCTCATTCCGATGGCCTATGCTTTGCCCCAGGCGACGCTTTTAGGGATCGATTTGGCCGGACGGGAAATCGAAGTTGCCAATCAATCTGCGGCGCACCTTGGTTTGGCCAATGTGATGTTTCAGCAAGCCGACATTTTAGAATTGAATGAAAAGCTCGGGACTTTCGATTTTATCGTGGCCCACGGCGTGTATTCCTGGGTGCCGCCAGCCGTACAGGATCGGCTTTTATGGGTGTGCGGAAATCTGCTTGCCGAAAAAGGGGTCGCGTACATTAGTTACAACACCCTGCCTGGTGGACACATCCGTCAGCTTCTAGACGGTATGATGAAGCACCATGCGCGCCATGAAGCGGATCCGATGGCTCGAGTGCAAAAAGGCCGTGCTTTGGCAAACGCTCTGGTCGAGTCCATTTCTCCGCAGGACACGCTATACAAGAACCTGATCGGCGCCGAGCGCGATCGAATTTCCAAAATTTTTGATCCAGTCCTTTTTCATGATGATTTGGCTGAGTACAATGAGGCCCTGTTTCTGCATGATTTTGTCGCGCGCGCGGCTCGCCACGGCCTGCGCTATCTCGCAGATGCCGAGTTTGAATCCATGCATGCGCATCGCTTTCCGCGTACGGCCATGAATTTGCTTTCCACATGCGGCGATCGAGTCGAATTTGAGCAATATCTGGATTTTCTAAGCTGCCGCACATTTCGCCGTACTTTACTTTGCCGCCCTGCGGTGCAATTGGCTTCCGCGCCGCTTTCTAAGCCGGTCGAGCAGATGTGGGCGCTATCCTATGCCGCCACCGAAGCGAATGACTTCGAGATTATGGGCCCAAATCCCGTCCGCTTTCGCAACCGCGCGGGTGTCGTGGTGGGACTTGGCGAAGTGCTGGCCAAGCTGACGCTGAGCGTACTTATCGCACAATCGCCGCGCGCCTTTCATTTTGATGAATTGCTCGCAATTGTTTCGCAGCAAATGGCGGCGGCTGGCAAAACGCTTCTCGATTCGCAGAACCTGCGCGATGTGCTCAGCGAATTGCTTGTCACGCTGTACAGCGGCGATATGGTCGAGCTTTATCTACAGACTCCTAAGGCGGCTGCCGTGCCCAGCGAAAAACCGCTAGCTAGCGCGCTTTCCCGCTGGCAGGCGCGCACCGGTCCGCGGGTCGTCAATCTATGGCATCGCAACTTGCTGCTCGATGATGCGTTGGCCCTGCGGATGTTGCCCCTGCTCGACGGTACACGCACTCGGAAAGAACTCCTATCCGAGCTATCTGCTGCCGCAGTTCCAGTTCCCGGAAAGCTCGATGCGGCAGCGATTGACCATACACTGAACCAGCTTGCTCGCCTGGGAGTCCTGTGTGAATAAGCGCGAATTTGGCAGAAATTTCCAGACTGCTTCTATCGTAGCACACAGGTACGCAGCACCCAGCTAGTGCTGCTTGATTCAGTGCCCTGGCTGATCTCGCCGTTTGGTCCTACCGTCGCTGCGGGTTCCGTGACAAGTTCGAGCTGACCTTCTACAGTCACCGTTTTGCCGATGAGTTCATCCGAAAAGCGCGGCTCCTGACAGCGCACATGCAAAAAAGGTGTTTGCACCGCATCGCCAAGCTTTTCGCGCTGCGCGGTGCCGCTCACTTGCACGATGTTTCCCACTGCGGACTGGGCCTCGGCAAGGTTTGACACCTTGGGCGCTTTGCGCAAAGGCGCTACTTCTTTGATACATCCGAAAAGCCCCAAACTGCCAAGTAGCACAACCGCCAAATCGCGCCACGCTTTTTGTGTTTGGTCAATTCCCATGACATGCATCCCTCAAAAAACTTCTGCATATAGTATCGGTGGGTCTTTGAAAACGTCATTGGAAAAGAATTTTCTTCTCCAAAGTGCTTTTATGAATTCGGGAATCCTTTCTGCGCTGCCCTGCGCAAGCCTCCATTGCCAATCGGCTGAATCGGCCGGCATTTGCACATTCAGCGCACACCCTTGTGAATTCCCGCGCCGGCACCTATGATGCCCGGCCGTGCAATCGCAATGCCTGGAACGACTGGTCGATACGGCGCGCGCCCTGCCGGGCAGGCGATCTCCTGCGCCGCCTGTGCGGCTGCCGCAGCCGCCGGCGCCGCTTTCGGCGCAAATGGATGCCGCAGCCGATGACGCGGTCCCTGAAGTGCGCATCGACGCCGCCGAGCTGCGCGGCCGGCTTGGGCGGTTTCTTTTCGAACTGGCGCGGCGGCTCGATCCCGCCCTCAAAGATGCTTTGCAGCACGCGGCCGTGGCCTGGGATGCTTTTGACGCGGTGCTGATCATGGATGAAGCCTTGCACCGCGACGCCGGCCTTATCGCGGATGCCGCCGCGGTTTTAGAACGTCAGACCGATCTCAGCCTTTGTGCCATCGGCATGGAAGTGCGCATTACACTTGTGTCTACCCTGGGCCTTATCGAACTGATTGAGCGGCGCCTGGCGACGCTGGTACGGCTGCGTGTGCAATCCAAAGATCCCACTTTGTTGCCCGATGAGCGGCCATTTTTGGATATTGCGGCGGCCCTTGCCGAAGCCGCCCGAGGGTGGGTATGAGCAAGCTGCGCTGGGGGCTTGGGGCGGCGCTGGCGCTTATCGCCCTTTTGGCTGCGCTAAGCGTCCTTAGAACCTACCTTGGGCATCGGCTATGGCTCGGCGGAATCTCGGTGCTCGTGCTTATGGCCATCGACTTGGTCGGCTTTGTCAGTCTAGGCCGCGCCCGCCGTCGTCTGTACGCAGAAATCGCCGCGCTTGCGGCCGAGCCGCCTGGCGGAGAACTTCTTGCCGAGCGCCGCCGTCGCCTTTCTGCGGTACACGCTGCCGGCGGTCGGCCGGATTTGGACGCTTTGGCCGCCGCCACGGCCGCGATAGAGCTTGGTCGGGCTTACCTTGGCAAGTATCTAGTCGCCGTCACCGTACTTGTGGGCCTTGTCGGTACATTCGCGGGCCTTATGGAAACCCTGCGCGGCGTCGCCCCGCTTTTGGCCGACGAGCGCATTACGACTTTGCAGGCGCTGGCCGGGCCGCTGGCCGGGCTTGACGTAACCTTTGGCGCCAGCCTTGTAGGCATTTTGGTGACGCTGGCGCTGGCGCTTGTGCAAGGCGATCTGGCGCTGGCCGAGGAAGAAGCGCTGGCCCAGCTAGAAGAACGCACTCGGCACGTGCTCGTTCCCGAGCTTTGGCCGAAAAGCGAGTCTGCCGACGAGCGCACCGTGCGTGAGCTTTTGGCGCTGCGCGGCGAACTGGCGAATTTCGTCGTTCGCGCCGCCGAGGCTGCGGGCGAGCGCGTGGCGCGCATCGCCACCACGGAGGTTTCTCGCCTGGTGCACGAAGTCCGCGCGACGATGACCGATGCCGTGCAAGGCACGGCGGTGCGCGTCGAAACCGGGCTTTTGACCATGGCCTCGACCATCGAGGACAAATTGACGCCGGTGTTCGCCGCGCAGGCCGAGCGGCTGTCGGCGCTACAGGCGGCGGCCGAAAAGGCCCATACGCAGGCCGTTGCCGCCGGAACCCGCGCCGCGGACACCATCGCGCAGGCCGCCGCGCAGACGCTGGACGGCATCACCCGCAGCGCGGCCAGCTTAGAGCAGACCAATCAGGAAGTCTTGCGCAATACCTCTGGCGCCGTGACCCAAATCGTCGAAGTTTCGCGCGACTCGATACACCGTTTGGAGCAGGCGCTTTCGGCGCTCGGCACCGCGCAGCTTGCCGCTAGCACTCGACTTGTTGAGGCGCAAAGCGCGGCCGCGGCCAAAATTGCGGCGACGCAAGACGACACGCGCATGCATGCTGATGCCGCTGTGCAGCGCCTGCTTGATGCGCAGGCGGTGCGAGCGCTGCAACTGGAAGCGGCCCAGTCCACCCGTATGGCTCAGTTTGAAGAAACGCAAGCCACGCGCGCCGCGCGTCTGGAACAGGTGCAAACCGAAGGGGCCGCGCGGGCCGAGGCGGCGCTTTTGGCCCTTGTGGCGGCGCAGGCGCAAGAAACGGCGCAGCTTGCGGCAGCGCATGCAGCCTCGGCACAGCGCATCGAAGAATCGCTGCACACGCGCACAAATGCGCAACTTGCGCAAAGCGCGGCGCTGCAGCAAGCGCAGGCTGATTCCGTCGCGCGTCTTGAGGCAGCGCTTTTGGCGCTAGGCGCGCGGCAAGAGGCCCAGCTTAGCGCGACGACGACGGCTTTGTGCGATACTGTGCGCGACTCTGTAGGCAGTGAGGGGCTGCGCCTGGGAGCCACCGTCCAGGCGCTGGGTCAGTCGGCAATGGCCCTAGGCCAAGCGGCCGAGGCCCTGGGAACGCCCCTTTCCGCCCTGACGCCAGAGCTGTCGGCGCTGGCGCGCGAGGTAGCGCTTTTGGCGGCGCGCAGTGAATCCGAAGCGCCTGCTACCACCCTGGATGAGCTTGTACGCCTGGGCGAGGGCATGGAGCGCCTCGAAGCGCTTTTGCGCATGGCCCAAGGCTCGGCCTTCGACGTGCAGAAGGCCTAACGATGAAAGCGCGGGCTCGCAATCTGTTTCCCATCAACGTCTGGCCGCCGCTTGTCGATGCGATGACGCTGGTGCTGGCGACCTTTGCGCTACTGGCCGTGATTGGGGCCCTGGCCGAGCATGCGCTGGTCGCTCGGTTGCGCGACAAAGAGCGTGAGCTTTCGCGGCTGCGCGAAGAAAAAGCGCGCGTTGAGCGGCGATTGCGCGCCCTGGTGCCGGCCGGCAGCTTCGAGGTCGAAGAAGGCAAAGTCATTTTGCAGGGCGAAGTGCTGTTTGATTCCGGATCTGACGAAGTACGGCCCGAAGGCCGCGGCTTTTTGGGCGAAATGGCCCGCGCGCTGTCGGCGCTGCTTGTCGCCGAGCCCGAGCAAATGATTCTTATCGGTGGACATACCGACAATGTGCCAATCAAAAACGCCCGTTTTGACTCAAACTGGGAACTTTCGGCGGCGCGCGCCGTGTCCGTGGCGCGGGTGCTGATTGCGGCCGGATTGCCGCCCGAGCGAGTGACAGCGGCAGGTTTTGGCGAAAACCATCCGCGTGCTGCCAATCGCGACGAAGCTTTGCGCCGGCGCAATCGCCGCATCGAAGTGCTGCTGGTGCCGGTTCGCGCGGTGTCCAGCCGATGAGCGCCGCGCTGACTGCTTCCGCACTTTCGCACAGCCGCCTGGCGCAAGATCTTTTGGTTCGCGCGCTGCACACTTTTGCTGCGATTCCACCTGCCGAGCGCGGTGCGGCGCTTTTTGCCATCGACGCTTTTTTGGCGGCGCCGGCTGCGGCAAATTACTTGGCCGCGGTGCGCGCGCTTGTCGCCGTGCGAAAGTCCCGTGCCATTTCGCAAGTGCGCGCGGCGCAGATGGGGTATGCGCGGGTGCGTGGACTTGACGCGGTGCGGCGCGAGCTTGGGACGGACGCCGCCGAGTGGCTGTCGGCGGTTCCTTTTGACGAACGCGCTGGACATCGGCTGCGCGCCTTGGCGCTTTTGGCTGCCGCGCATCGCGAGCTTGCCGAGCGCGTTGCCGGCAGCGCCGAGCTTTTGCGGCAAAAATTAGGATTCGCTACGCGCCCTGCTGCTGCGGATTCGCCGCTTCGCCCCCGCACGACAAAAAAACGCATCCGCCCTTTGTCGCGGCACCGGACTTCGCCGCGCAAGCCTTCTTAAACAAGTGAATTCCGATCCGTAGAGTGCGGACGAGCAGACATTGGAAGTGTGAAGGGAATCCTATTTAGGATTTCGATCGCACTCCTTATTTAGGTAAGTTGCGGCGAGCGCTCGCGCTTCAGCTTCCGTTTTGACAAATACGGCATTGGGAATTTTCTTGCCGACCATGCGCGTCGCACTTATGACGAGCATGGCCGCGGTGCGTATAAACAGGCTGGCGCCAAAGCAAATCAGGGCCTGCGGTATCAATTGACCGCCCTTTTCGGCGGCATACTTGCGCGCGCGCGGGTCGCTAAGCTCCGCTTCGAAAAGGTCCACAAGCACAATCATTCGCGTCAGACGTTCGCCGATTTGCTCGAGAACTTCCATCTGGCGCTGAAAGTCAAAAAGAGTAGCTCCGCCGACAAACTTGATGACGATGATATGCTCTTCGACTCGAACGGTGTGCGGACCGAATCGATGCTCGACAGTCATGTATTATTTATTGTAGCCGAGAAAATCGCTCAATTTTGCAACGGACGGCTAAATTGGGCGTTTCGAAAAAGCGGTAGTCGTTGACAGGATGCCGCGGTGCCGGTATCCCCGTATTGATGAAGTTCCACTTCGAAGAGGTCGCTTTATGACTGTCCTGCCCAAGGATGTAAAGCTAGTTTCCGAGCATCCGTTTGGTAGCGGAGGCCTGATGGCGCGCATGTACCACATGCCCAATCAGTTGCATGTTCTTTTGCTGCGAGATCCGTCGGCGCCGGTGTTTGCCTATCAGACCTGGTTTGCCGTGGGCTCGCGCAATGAAAAAGAGGGCAAGACCGGCATTGCGCATCTTTTTGAACATCTGATGTTCAACGAGACCAAAAATCTTGCGCCCGGTGAATTTGATCGCCTGATTGAAATGCAGGGCGGGTATACAAACGCCGCCACTTGGGTGGACTGGACCTACTATCAGGACGATTTGCCCAAAAGCGAGCTGCCGCTTATCACGCGGCTTGAAGCCGACCGCATGGTGAATCTGGTCATTCAGCGTCACCAAGTCGAAACCGAGCGCGGCGTGGTGATGAGCGAACGGCGCCTGCGCGTCGAAGACGACGTAGACGGCTTTATGTCCGAAGAGCTATATCGTCTGGCCTTTGACAAAGGACATCCCTATTACGCGCCGACCATCGGCTGGATGCGCGATATCAAACGGCTGAGCCTGCGCGACGCCATGGATTTTTATCGCACCTACTACGCGCCGAACAACGCCACCATCGTCATCGTCGGCGATATCGATGAAGCGGAAACGCTGGCGCTGATACACAAGAACTATCAGCATATCGCGCCGCAGCCTTTGCCCCCGGAACCGGCGGCTGTGCAAAGTTCCCAAACCGAAGAACGACGCGCCGTATTTCGCAAGCCGGTAACCACCGACAAACTACTGGTCGCCTACAAAGCGCCGGCTTTTACCGATCCGGATCACATGCGTTTGGAATTTTTAAGCGAGCTTTTGATGGGAGCCTACAGCTCTCCCATCCATCGCGACATGGTCGTCGAGCGTGAGATAGTAAGCTCCATTGGCGGTTCGGTGACGCCGTTTAGAACTCCAGGGCTGTGGGAAATTGGCGCTTCGCTGCAACGCGGACATAGCGCTGAAGCGGCGCTCGAAATTTTCGATGAGCACATCGCGCGCGTCCAAAAAGACGGCGTCCTCGAAGCCGATGTTTCGCGCACCCGCGCTCGGCTTTTGACCGAGTTTTACACCGGACTGCGCACTGCCCATGGCAAAGCGGCGCAGCTTGGCGAATATCAGACCGTCGCCAATGATTATCGCGAACTGTTTGCGGTGCCGGCGGCGCTGCGCGCCATCAAAAGCGCCGACCTTTTGGAGGTCGCCCGCCGCTACCTTCGCAAAGAGCGCCGCACCGTGCTTATCGCCCGTCCCGCCCCATCGCGTCGGCGAGCTGCGCAGGAGTCCTTAGATGCTTAAGTCGTCCCCTCCATTGCTTCTGGAAACCAATTCCAGCCTGCCTTTGTGCCGTGTGCAAGTAACGCTGCGTACTGGCGCCGCCAGTGACGCCGCCCCTGCCGCAGAACTCGGGCTTGGCAAGGCCAAAAAGGCTCAAGCGCTGGACGGCCTGTGCAATTTCGCCACCGAGCTACAGCGCCGCGGCGCTGGCGGTCGCAGCCGCGCTGAACTCGATGCCGCCGTCGATGATCTGGGCGCTGGCGTTTCGGTGAGCTGCTGGCACGATCAAGTGGTCTTTGAGGCCATGGCCTTAAAAGAAAACATCGACGCGGCCTGCGCGCTTCTTTCCGATGTGCTTTTGCGCCCGGATTTTCCGGCGGCCGAATCGGAAAAGCTATGCCGCGAGCTTTTGGCCCAGCTTGACGACTTGCGCGACGACGACGGGGGCCTGATGCAGCGCTTCTTTGCGCGGGCTCTTTTCGGCGAACATCCCTACGGTCGCCCCGTCGGCGGCACCAAAGAAGCGATTGCCAAATACAACGCCGAGCTCGGACGCGCCTGGTTTGCGCACTATGTCGTAAGCGGCAACGTTTTATACGGCGCGGCCGGCGACCTTTCGCGCAATGAAGTCGAAAAGCTCGTCACGCGTCATTTTGGCGCATTGCCGAGCGGTCCGCGCCACGATCCGGTATTTACCTCTCCGGATGTCAAAAAGCAGCGCGGCTTGCGCGTCCTTCTTGTCGATAAGCCAGAGCGCACCCAGTCGCAAATTCTAATCGGTCAGCTTGCTCCGCATTGGAGCGAGCCGATTTGGTTGCCGCTTTATATCGCCACCACCGCTTTTGGCGGTACCTTCACCGCCCGCCTGATGGATGAAGTGCGCGTCAAGCGCGGTCTATCCTATGGCGCTTCCGCCAGCTTGCGCAGCGGTCGCGGCCGGCGCGCGTTAAGCGTTCACGTTTTTCCTTCTGCCGAGCAAACGGCCGAAACGCTAGAGCTTGTGTTGCGGCTGTATCGCGAGTGGGCGGAAAAAGGACTGCGCAAAGAGGAAGTGGATTTCGCCAAAAGCTACCTGCAAAAAAGCCATGCTTTTTCGATTCAGACCGCTGATGATCGTCTGAATTTGCAGACGCAGCTTTTGCTGTGCGAAATGCCCCTAGACTACGTCACGAACTTTCCCGAGCGGGTTGCCGCGGTGGATGAGCGGGCGATACAGCAAGCATTGGCCGCGGCGGTACAGCCTGACGATTTGCTCGTCACCATCGTCGGAACCGCCAAAGTTCTTTTGCCAAAGCTGAAAAAAGTCGCGGCGCTCAAAAACGCGAGCATCGAAGTCGTTCCCTTCGACAGCTACTAGAGAACCAAAAAATCCGTCCTATTCCTCTTCGTCGCCGACTTCTTCTTTGCCCTGGCCCATAAAGCTTTTGAAGTCGGCGCGATAAAGCTGGCTCATGACTTTAAATTTCAGCGCGGCGGAATTGTTCATGCAGCGCTCAAGCGCGCGCATATGTTCGGCAAAGCCGGCCAGAAACGGCGCAAACAGATTCGGAAAGTACACGATTGGATCAAAGGACGCGATGCTCGCCTGTATATCGCTGGCCAGCACTGCGGCTTTCAGAAACTGCTTGGTTTGCAAAAGCGTTTCAAAAGCCCGCAGCCGTTCCTGCAAAAATTGCCACTCTGCCGAACCGTGTACCTCGCCTATAGGCGGCTTTTGAGGCGCGCTTGCGACGCGTGACACAGTGCTGCGTCCAAATACGGGGCGCGGTGGTGCTTCCGCGACTTCCCCTTCTTCGTCCTCCTCTTCCTCTACTTCCGCTGCGGCTACTTCTTCCGCTACTTCCTCTTCCTCTTCTTCTTCTTCCGGCTCTGCGAAGGATTCTTCTTTGTCGACTTCAGGAGCTGACAGTGGAAGCGCCGACGCTGCGACATTGGCGCTTTTTGACAAAGCGGGCGCGGCGGGTTTATTCGTTACAGCCTCGCTGGCTTCTAGTCCGTTCAGCCAGTTGCTGAGGCTGCGAAAACGGGGAAGCGCCCGCGCTTGCGGCGCAAACTGATTCAGCGCTTCCAGCATTTGTTCACTCAGCTTGCGCGCTTCCTCGATGGCCGGTCGATGTTTGGCCTCCATCCATTCCTTCCAAGTGTTGTCTTTTAAAGAGGAATGCAGCTCTGCCTTCTTCAAAATACTCGAAAACAGCCACAGCAGCATGTTTTCGGTCTGTATCTGTTTTTTTCGGCTGGGTCCGTAGGCGGCCGATTTGCTCGCCAAAAAGTCCAGCAAGATTCGGCACAAAAGCGGCAGGCTGGAGATTCCACGCTCGCAGTAGACCCCCATAAGGTAGTAGCCCAGCACGCGCACATCGTAAATTCCGGAATGAAATAGCGCCTCGCTGCGCTGACCGGCTTTTATGTAATCGCCGCGAATGATCAAGCTGTTAATGTCTTCAAAACTGGAATCTTCGAAATCCAAATCTGCGCGAATGTCCGTCGGTAGGGCATCTAACAGCCATTCCGGCGCCAGTGGCGCGGGGGCTTCCGCTGCGGTGGCAGGAGGGGCCGTGCTACTCATGGAGTAGACACCTTAAATTGTCCGGGAGCCAGCACCTGAATGACCCCGCCCCAGCTACAAGTCAGTTTGGCGTTGCTGTCGAGCGTCGGCATATTTCCCAGAAGCACTGTGAGCGCCCCCGGCACCCAGGGCGCGGTCGTAAGCGGAATGCACGGCATCGGCGTAAACGCGCCAAGTGCCGCTGCCGTGGCCGCTGCGACGATTGGATTGGACATCGAATTGCACATGCCAAACGGCATGATGTTTAACAAGGGCACGTGGTCCATGATGTTGGCGCAGGGAGTACTCCCCAAGACCTTATTGGTTGGTAGGACCACAAGCGAACTGGGGGCGGCGCCGAAGCTGCATTGCAGATTGGCACCCATGCATACTTGCATTCCCATGAAGTTCTCCTTTTTATTTCGGATACAGATCGGCGCATACTTTGCGCAGCGTGGTCAATAACTGCACGCTGCGCCGCTGCATCTTGCGCTGCAACATGCCGCTTAGGTACTGCGTCTGACACCAAGAGTCGTCGGTAAGCAGTTTGTCTCCCTGCTGAATTTGCCGCGGATACAGCGGATAGACTTCGATGTGATCGGGCTGATGAGCCGGCGAAAGGAAAAAGCTTATCTGCTGCTCGATCTGCGAAAGCAGACTCGTATTGATTTTTAGGGAATGTCCGCCGACAAAGACCAAAAGGATAAATAGGAAGCGGTGGACTTCGCCCCCTTCCGGCACAGCCAGAGTCGAGGCGCCCACGACAAAGGGCAGCTCGGAAACCACTTTGATCACTTCAGCGGACGGATAAACCTGCCCGACGCGGCGCGGCGTTCGAGTGCCACCGACAAAGTAGCCTTCGCTGCCGCGTGAGAGCATCAGATACGCGCTTTCCTTTTTCTCATCCGCGGGCAAAAAGACGCCGTGCTGTCCGGGGGCTTTTTGTCCGGATAGTTCTGCAGTCAGCAGCGAAAAGGCGGCTCCCGGCGCTGGCAAAACAAACGAGCTGATTGCGCCTTTGCGCCGCGCCGAAAAAAGCTGCGCTCCGCCCTTGGCGGCATCGATGTGGATGTTCAAATTGGCAATCGCGCCGAGGCCATGGTGCGTACACAGGTCGCGCCATGCTTCGAATTCCGCGGGCCACAGCGCTTGGCGAAAAAAGCTTTGCAGCCGCGGCAGGCTTAGCGGTCGCGCTTTGCGCAAAGCGTCGCGCGTAGCATCGCTAATGCCCAGGCAGCTTACGCCCAGCCGATGCAAAAGCCCGGCATCGCGTTCTAGTGCGGCCGGCTCTACATGCACGAAAGTGGCCCCGCCCAAAAGCGCTGACAACAACAAGGCCG
>CAYWPR010000098.1:0-20850 GCA_964460115.1 uncultured Myxococcales bacterium | reverse complement strand
TATCCGGCTATACGCCGCGAACTTTGTCGCCGCTATCCCCGCCACGCCTGGCCGGAAAGTCCTGTCTAATCGCGGACGCGTAGATCCAGATAGCGCTGGGCGTTTTGAATCCAGGCACTGCTGCTGTGACCGGCGTCGATGTGAGCGCTGACATCGCGAGCGATTTTTACGCAGTGATCGATGTTGCAGTGCAAAAACAGCCCTTGCCGACCCATGGGAAAAAGCCGCGGATCGGCTGCTAGCGTTTGCATGGTCTTTTGCCACTCCCAAAGCCAGCCGCGCCGGTACAGCGGATACACATGCGGCAGAAAAATCTGCCTGGCGGCGGTGATGCGCACCCCTTTAGGCAAGATGCCAGCATCGCGCAACTGCGCGAGCAGTATGTCCAACCGGCCCACAAAGTCATGCGTCTGGCCCCAGCGGCCTTCGGGAATTTCGACGCATAGCACCGACTCTTGGGGCATGCCGTTTTGGACGAGGTCGGGCGAAAAATTATGCGGTACGGACACGCGACCAAAGTAGTAACGGTCCTCGGGAACGTAGAATGTATCGACCGGACCCAGCGCCTGTGCCGAAACCGCCAAATAGACAAGGTACAGCCCGCGATGCAAAAGCGGACTCGGCGGCGCCGGTAAAAGATCGGCAATTTGTCCGCTGTAAAGGATGTAGCGCCAGCGCGGATCGCTGCGATCCGCGGCGGTAAAGCGCCGGCCCAAGCGAATGTGCACGCCCGCTTTTTGCGCTTGCGCATACAGCGTTTGAATCAGCGCCCCCATGCCGAGCCGCGGATAGGCAAAAGTCGGCGGCGGCTGACGCCTCTGCAAAATCGCCTGCTGTAGCGTATTTTGCAGAACGGTCAGCGGCTGCGCGGTCGAGATGCGCTTTTTGGCGACGGACACGGATAGCTCATCGGCCGGCAAGCCCCAAACTTTTTCGGCGTAGGGGCGATAAAAGGCCTGATAAGCGCCTTCGCCGACGCGCTCGCGCACAAAGCGAGCAAATCCCAAATCCGCCTGTGCGCTCGTATCCAAGCTAGCGCGGTCGTGTTCCCAAGCTGCAAACTTGTGCAGCGCCGTCGGCCGGGTCAAAAATCCCAGGCCAAAGCGCGCTGCCTGGGGCAAGCCGAGCCCGCGCAAAAAGCCAAGCAGGCGCAACGGATAAGCAATATGGCGTCGGCGCAGCACCAGCACTCCTTGGCGCGTCCGCTTCAGCCATTCCACGTCTTTTGCCGCGGCCTGTAGCAGCGGCAAGGCTGCTCCGTGTAGCCGGTGCGAGCCAAGGTCGCAGTGCACGCCGCGAAATTCGACCGAAGTCAAAAGCCCACCCGGCTGCTCGGCCGCTTCCCATAGCTCAACTTTGTGTCCTGAATTACGAAGAAAAATTGAAGCGCATAGACCAGAGATTCCGGCGCCTACGACCAGCACCGTGCCGGTGTCGGATTTTGCAAGCTCTACATCTGTAGTTCGATTTCGGCCCACGGACAGTTCACGTAAATCGGCGCAGAGTATCCGCCATTTGCGATAAGCCGGTATACGCTACATTGCGCATCGGCGGCCAGTGTGGCGTGACCCTCGAAGTTGCCGATGCTTTCGCCGTTTTTGATAAGCTCGCCTTCGCCCTTCCAGTCAAACTCGATGCGCTGGCGCGCGCGCAGGGCTGCGCCGACGCCCTTGGGCAGCGCGTCGTCGTCCGAATAGACGCGCACGCCGCAGGGCTCGGGCGAACGAATGCAGACGCGACCGCGCAGCATGCCTTCGCGCAGGGCTTGAGCGGTACGCGTCGGGGCTGCGATATACATCACCGGATGCAAAACCCGGCCGCGGCTGTCGGTGCCGGCGGTGGGCACCATGCGTCGGCGCCGCTGTAGAATCAGTTTGTCCAAGTTGCGCAGAATTTCGCGCAAGCTCAGCTGTTGATCGTCCATCGCATACTGATCGCGCCAGACGGCCACGGGCAGACTGTAGGCTTCAAGTCCGTAGGACAGATCGTGCGCGGCCTGAATTTCCGCTGGAAAGCTGGCAATGCCGCGGCCGGATTCGGTAAAGGGCCGCCAGCTTCGATTGGTGGTGGCGTATTTTTCGGACTGAGATTCCATGGGGACGCTCACCGGCGTGGCCAGCGGCGTGTTGATCGCTAGCAGCGCCCCAAAAGCTTTGGCGGTGTAAAAGAATAGCGGCGGACTGCCGCGAAAATCGCGGGCTTTCAGATCGGCAAAAACCGTGGGCAGCTCCAGAAACAAAAGCGAGACGCTGCCGTTATTGTTGTCGAGGTATTCCACCCCGGGCAGAAAAAGGGGTTTGGGCTCGGGAATGCTGTCCAGAAACTGCTGAACGTCCTTAAATTTGTGTATCGCTTCTTCGATGCCACCTTCTTTGTCGAAAAAGCGAGTTTTTACCGTCGGTGTGTAAAATACGAAATCCAAATTGGATTGATGAATGCGATCGACGATTCGGCGCAGATCGGGTCGCAGTCGAAAATCTCCCTCTGGCAGGTGATAATTACAGTCGCCCGCGTAAAGCTTTAGCGTCGGCGATCCGGCCGGTGTGGGCGGCTGCACGGTGCTGGCCGCCGGCGGGCGATAGGCGGCGCGCAGCGATAAGTACGATGAGAAGGACTTGCAAGCAGTAAGCGTCCCCGCAATGGCCGCGATCGAGGCCACGCCAGCGACGGTTCGCCCGAACAGCTTGCCGAATAGCTTGCTACAAGGCTTTTTCGTAGGGTCGCTAGCATTGGCTAGGCCTGGAACATTTTCGGTCATATTCGGCATGTTATGGGGCTTTTAAGCGAAGGTGAAGAGGCTAGTTTGCGCATGCCGCTGCGCTGTCTCTCTGTCTACACGGACGTACACAGCTAGATTTTGCAGTTTTGGCCGATCCGCGGTGATTCGAACCGCTTGGTTAAATGCTTTGCGGCTCGTATTTAGGCGTGCGTTCCCGCAATGGAAGATCCGAGCGGTGCGCCCGGCAGACGCGGAATCAGCCGATCCAGCACTTTGGCGGTCGATAAAACGCCCGGCATGCCGGCCCCCGGATGCGTGCCGCCGCCGACGAAAAATAAGCCATCGACATCTTCCGAGCGATTGTGCGGACGAAAGTACGCCGATTGGCGCAAAATTGGCTCGACGGAAAAGCCCGAGCCATAAAGCGACGACAGCTCGGTTTCGAAAGTCAGCGGCGTAATGTGGCGCAGGGTGACAAGTTGCGATTGCAAATCGGGCAGCAGCGTCTGCGCCAAATGGGTAAGGATGCGATCGCGGTAGCGCTCTGCCTGCGCTTGCCAATTCACTTTGGCCCCATGCGCCGGCCCCAGATGCGGTACCGGCGACAGCACGTAGAAGGTATCGCCGCCAGACGGGGCCAGACTTTGGTCCGTGGCCGTGGGGCGATGCAGGTACAGCGAGAAGTCTTTCGCCAATTGCTCGTGCACAAAAATATCGTCGAGCAGCCCCTTGTATCGCGGTCCAAGCAGAATGGTGTGGTGCACGCAGTCGGCATAGCGCTTTTGCGTGCCGAAATAGGCCACGAACAGCCCCATCGAGTAGCGCATTTGCGCGATGCGGCGATTTGTATATTTGCGGCGCGCGTACTCCGGCAGCAAATGGCGGTAGGTAAAACCCACGTCGGCGTTGCTGATGACTAGATCGGCCAAAAGCTCTGCGCCGCCGCGCAGCCGAACTCCGCGGGTGCGCGCTTTGAGCGGCCCCGGCTCGACCAGAATCTCTTCAACCGTCTCGGACTGCCGCAGCACCCCGCCTAGCGTCGTAAAAAGCTCGACCAGCGCCTGCACGATGGCGCCGGTGCCGCCCTGCGCAAACCATACGCCCCACTTGCGCTCTAGATACAAAATCAGCGCATAGATGGACGTGGTTTTGTAGGGGTTGCCGCCAACGAGCAGCGGATGAAAGCTCAGCACGGTGCGCAAATCGGGATCGCGAATGTAGCGCCCGACAAGCTGATACACGGTCAAATACGAGCGCAGCCGCATCATTTTCGGCACGATCTTGGCCATGTCGAAAAGGTGCGAAAACGGCACATCGCCAAGCTCTTCGAATCCGACGCGAAAGATGCGCTCTGATTCCCGCACAAAACGCAGGTAGCCGTCGGCATCTTCCGCATGGGGACTTAGCTTGCGGATCTGCTCGACCATTTGCTCGGCATCGCCGCAATAGTCAAAGATGCGTCCGTCGTGAAAGCGAATGCGATAAAACGGAGTGACGGGAACAAAAGTCAGGTGATCGGCCATGTGCCGACCGGCCAGCGTGAAAAGCTCTTCGAATAAAAATGGCGCGGTGACCACCGTTGGTCCGGCGTCAAAAGTGTATCCGGCATCGCGATAGACGTAGGCCCGGCCGCCCGGCTCTGCACGCTGATCGACGATGGTGACTTGATAGCCGCGCGCTTGCAGACGGATGCCGGCGGCCAGTCCGCCAAATCCCGAGCCGATGATCACGACTCGCCTTGCGTCACGGCTGAGCATGCTTGCCTTCCAGCGCCGCCACCAGGCGCGGCCACAAGCTGACTTCAGCACCTTTTGCCTCGGCTTCGGCGCTTGGCTGCAAAAATGGCGAATCGGTGCATAGAGTCATGCCGTGCAGGTAGACGCCGCAAACTAGACACGCCCCATCGACTTTGTCGATAAGCGTCGTCAGCGCCGCGGGCGAACTATGCACAAGCGCGACAGCGGTTTTGTGTGCAGGAAAGTGTTTGGCCCGGGCCGCGGTGTATGCGCTTTGCGGCAGCGCCGAAGCGGACTCGCCAAAGGGCTCCCAGAAATCGCGGCATTTTTCAGCGGGCAAGCGCCCGCAGAACTCGCTGGCCAAGTACCCTTCCAGTTCTAGCTGGGCCGCCGTCGCGACGGACTCGGGCCCGGCGGGCCGCACGAGCAGTGCCCATGATTCGGCGGGGGCCAGCGTTTCTAGACCGAGCAAGCGGTTCAAAAGCGAGCGATTGGTCAGCACGACTTCGGCGATGCCGCCGGCTCCGTGCAAATTGCGCGCGGCAAATAGGGCCCTCACCGCGCTGCCAGTATGCGCAAATAAATAGCCCGTCCATGACACGGCCACAGGTCTTCTGCAAAGCCGCAGCGTTGCGGCGGAAAGCGTGGCGGTTAGCGCCGGTGTCGAATTGCCGAGCAAGGCCTGTCCTAGATCCGGGCCGGTGGCGCGCCGCGGCACGATTTGCGGCGGCACGCATAGTTCGGATTTGTCTTGCAGGCTTGCTCGTACTTGCGCCCGGCGATCGCGCAATCTGCCGTTTTCCAAGCTGGCTTCGGACGGGCAGGGGGCTAGCAGCGCTTCGCTTAGGGACCGCTCCCAGGCCCACGGCGGCAGCCCGCCAAGGGATAGTTCTTGGGCGCGCAGCTTTTGTTCGACTTCAAGCAGCCGCGTTTCTCCCGAAATTTCGACGAGAAAGCTGCTTTCCGGGGCGGCGCTAGGCGCGAAAGGCTTGGCATCGCTAGGCGGCAGCTTTTGGGTCGCGACGCTCAGATTGCCGGGGTTGCAGATACCGTCGGGATCGCAGGCGGTCCGCAGCGCCGAAAGGATGCGCAGGCTGGATCCATGCTCGCCGACAAGAAATGGCGTTTTCAGCCTGCCGACTCCGTGATGATGGCTGATCGTACCGCCGCGGCGCAGCGTGGCCTGCATGGCGGCTTGCCACAGCGCGTCGTAACATTGCTCGTCCAGGGCCACCGCCACGCGGTTTTCCGCCGGAGTCGAAGCCGAGTCGGTGTTGCGTCGGGCCAGAATCGAAAAATAAATCGAACAGCCGTCTACGTAAGCATGGCTGAAATGGGCCATGCAGATGGCATAGGGCGCGAGCGCGGCCCGCACTTCGTGATAAAGCGGCAAAAGCCGCTCCCAGGTGCAGGCGACTTCGATGGTATCGATGAAACCGCCGGCCATAAAAGCTTTGGACATCTTGAAGCTGACGTCGTAGCGATGGCGCAGCCAGTGCTGCCCCGGTTCCTCGCCCAGGTCTAGGCCGCCGCTTCGCAATAGCCAGTCGCGCGCCAGGGCATCCTCGGCTGCGGTCGTTGCGGTTTCGCCTTCAAAGCCCACGATCAGTCGGCAGCCTTGGCCAAAGCGCCCAAGCAGCTTTTCAATCAGTGCATTCAGCGCCGTGGTTTCTCCAAGCAGCGTCCGCACGAGCCAGCGCTCGAGACGTCCTTTGAGCTTTTGCGCATCTTTGCGCAAAAGCCTAAGCAGGTGCTCTATGTCCAATCGGCCCGGCTCGTCTTCGGACAAGAGCTCGGCGGCATCGGGCAATCGGCCTCCGCCATGGCGGCCGATTCCGGAGATTAGCGTATCGAGCTCATCGTAAAGCCGCAGCACCGCCGGCCGCATTCCCATCTGTAGCAGTTGCTGAATTGCTTGGCAGGCCTGCGCCAAGCTTGGAAAGCGAAAGCCGCGCATTCGGCGCGACTTGGGCATGGGCCGTATGGCACAGGTGGCGCGGGTGATGACGCCGAGTGTTCCTTCGCTGCCGACTAGAAGCTGCACCCAATCGGTGCCGCCGCGGTCGCCGTTTTCTAGCTGCCTGCGCTCGCCGTCGCCGGTGCAAACTTCAAGGCTGCGTACTAGGTCTTCGATTTTGCCGTACTTGGTGGACATTTGACCGGCGCTGCGCGTCGCGAGCCAGCCTCCGGCCGTCGAGCACATGATCGAAGATGGAAAATGGCCAAGCGAGAGTCCCTGCCGGTTGAGCTTTTCTTCCAGATGCCAACCCAAGATGCCTGGCTCAAAGCTCACCACACCGCGGTCGGCATCGATTTGCACGGCGCGCATGCGCTTGGTGTCAAGCACCAGGCTGCCGGCCGGACCCACTGCGCCGCCGGCCACTCCCGATCCGGCGCCAAAGGGCACTAGCGCTACTCCGTACTGCCGGCATAGACGCAGCACCGTTTGCACTTCGGCGGCCGATTGCGGCCAGACCACCGCCGCTGGATGCGTCGGCGGTGACTGCGCACCGGCAATCGCCAAAAGTCCGCGCGGACAAAGGTCGCGCGCATAAGTAACCAAATCCTCGCTGCGCAGCGAAACCTGGGTAGGTCCAAGTTGCTCGCGCAGCGCGGCAAACCAGGCAGGAGGAGCCGACGACGTACTCACGCGCCGACCATACCATAAGCCGGCCGATGCGAAATCGGCGTGCGCAAAGCCAAGTCGGCGGTTGTGCTAAGGTGCCGCGGATGTTGCTGAAGGATGCCGAGCGCCAGGCCATTTCTGAGGCCTGCGCCGAGAAGTATGTAACCCGCCGTCCTACCGTGCCGGCGCTGGAAGAAGTGCTGTACCAGCCGCTGCCGGTGCTCGATCACGGCTTTGTGCGCGTCGTGGACTACATGGGCGATGATGCCGCCGTGGTACAGGCGGCGCGCGTTTCATACGGTCGCGGCACGACCAAGCTGCGCGATGATCGAGGGCTCATTCGCTACCTGATGCGCCACCGCCATACCACGCCCTTTGAGATGTGCGAGATCAAGTTGCACGTCAAACTGCCCATCTTTATCGCTCGGCAGTGGATTCGTCATCGCACCGCCAACGTCAACGAATACTCGGCGCGCTATTCGATACTCGATCGCGAATTTTATCTGCCCGAGCCGGCCCAGCTTGGCGAACAGGCGCGCACGAACCGCCAAGGCCGCGGGGCGCCGCTGTCGGCAGCGCAGTCGGCGCGGGTGCTGCAGCTTTTGCGCGAAGATGCCGAGCGCTGCTACGACCACTACGTCGAGCTTTTGAACGAAGACACCACGGCTTCTGAAGATGCAAAAGAGCGCCGGCCGCAGCGCGAAGGCGAACCGCAACTGGCCCGCGAGCTTTCGCGAATGAATCTGACGCTGAACTACTACACCCAGTGGTACTGGAAATGCGACCTGCACAATTTGCTGCATTTTCTATCGCTGCGCATGGACGCGCATGCGCAGTATGAAATTCGCGTGTATGCCGATGCGATCGCCTCTTTGGTAAAGCGCTGGGTGCCGCAATGCTTCGAAGCCTTTGCCGATTATCGCTGGCACGGGGCGACGCTGTCGCGCGCTGAGCTATTGGCCGTGCGGATGCTCTTGCGCGGCGAGACACCCGATTACACGGCCCTTGGCCTAAGTGCGCGCGAAAAGCGCGAGTTTCTTAGCAAAGTGATTGAAGGGGCTGATTTGGAGCAGACGGAAAAAGCGCGGCAAAATCAGGATTCCTGATCCTCTCGCGCCGATAGACTTTCCAAAACGGCGATGTCTTCTAACGTGGTTACATCGCCGTAAGCGTGGCCGCTCGTGGCGATTTCGCGCAGCAGTCGGCGCATGATTTTGCCCGAGCGGGTTTTGGGCAAAGCCTCGGAAAAACGAATTTCATCGGGCCGAGCGATGGCGCCGATTTCTTTGTGCACGTGCTGCTTGAGGATTTCCGCCGCTGCCTCGTCCGGATTCATGCTGCGGCCGGCGCGCAAGCTGACAAAAGCCACGATCGCTTGGCCTTTGATTTCGTCGGGGCGGCCGACGACCGCGGCTTCGGCGACATCGGGATGCGAAACCAGCGCGCTTTCCACCTCGGCGGTGCCGATGCGATGGCCCGCGACGTTGAGGACATCATCGACTCGGCCGACCACCCACAAATAGCCGTCTTTGTCGAAGCGCGCGCCGTCGCCGGTGAAATAGACGGCCCGGCCGTCGATTTGAAAGTCGCTGAAATAGGTTTTTTGATAGCGCTCTTTGTCGCCCCAAACGGTTCGAAGCTGCGCCGGCCAGGGCCGCGTGACGACTAGATAGCCGCTTTGCTCGGAAGCGCAGCGGCTGCCGTCTTTGGCCACGACCTCGACGCTGAGCCCGGGCAGGGGCCGAGTACAAGAACCGGGCTTAGTGACCGTGGCCCCCGGAAACGGCGAGACCATCATTGCGCCGGTTTCGGTCTGCCACCAAGTGTCAATAATCGGGCAGCGCCCTTTGCCAATCGTCGTGTGGTACCACAGCCACGCTGCGGGATTGATGGGTTCACCGACGGTGCCGAGCAAGCGCAGGGAAGTTAAGCGGTAGCGTTCGGGGTATTCATTGCCCCAGCGCATAAACGCGCGAATCGCCGTCGGCGCGGTATACAGAATGGTCGCGCCCCAGCGATCGATGATTTCCCACAGCCGGCCTTTGTGCGGCGTGTCGGGAGCCCCTTCGTACATAAGGACGGTGGCACCATGAATGAGCGGTCCATAGACCACGTACGAATGGCCGGTGACCCAGCCGATGTCGGCGGTGCAAAAATAAGTGTCATCGTCGCGCAGATCAAAGATGTACTTGGTGGAAAAGGCGACTTGCGTGGCATATCCACCGGTGGAATGGACGACTCCTTTGGGTTTGCCGGTGGTGCCGCTTGTGTACAGGATGAAAAGCGGATGTTCGGCGGGCACGGCAACGGCCGAGCAATCGGTGGAGCTATTGCGCAAAAGTTCGCTCCACAGATGATCGCGGCCGGCGGTCAGCGCGACCGGGCCGCCGGTGCGGTTGACCACGATCACGCTTTTTACGTCTGGGCAATTGCGCAGTGCGTCGTCGACATTTTGTTTTAGCGCCAAGACTTTGCCGCGGCGATATCCGCCGTCGGCGGTCAGCACGCAAGTGGCGCCGGCATCGCGCACTCGGTCGGCGATGGATTCGGCCGAAAAGCCGCCAAAAATCACCGAATGGGTGGCTCCAATGCGCGCGCAGGCCAGAACGCCAATCACCAGTTCGGGAATCATCGGCATGTACAAAACCACGCGATCGCCGGTGCGTATTCCTAACGACAAGAGCGCATTGGCGGCGCGGCAGACTTCGCGATGCAGCTCAAAATAGGTCAGGGTGCGGGTGTCGCCGGGTTCGCCTTCCCAGATGAGGGCGGCTTTGTTGCGGCGCCAGCTTTGCAGATGGCGATCGAGGCAGCTTTCGGTCAGGTTCAGTTCGCCATCGGCAAACCAGGTGACAAAGGGATGCGCTGAGGTATCCAGCGTTTTGCCAAAAGGCTTGCGCCAAACAAGGTGCTGGCGTGCCTGATCCGCCCAAAAGGCCTCGGGGTCGGTGCGCGCCGCTTCATAAAGCGCCGCAGCTTGCTCGGCAGAAAGCTGCGTGCGCTGTACAAACTCTGGCGGCGGTGCAAAGGCTCGGTTTTGAGCAGATGCCGTATCCATCTGATTTGCGGGAGGCGAAACGGGCGTTTTCATGCCGCAAGTGTATCGCTGTTGGCCAGCCAGCGGGCAATTTGCGCAAGAGGCGCGCTACACTGCCGGGTGCCATGACTACTTCGCACAAAGTGACGGATTATGTGACGCTTGGCGTGCAGGACTTTGGCGGCGACGGTTATCTACGGCTGCGCCGGGTGCATCTGCAAAACCAGCGCGCCGACGGTTCGCTGTCGCCGCGCTATTTTTGCGAATTCGTAGACCGGCCGCGCCATGGCACCGATGCGGTGGTGGTCGGTCTGTGGCATCGCGATGCCTCTGGGCAAGTTTTCGTGCTGCTGCGTCAGGGATTGCGTCCGGCCCTGCGTTTTGGCCGTCCGGCCGAGCGGCTGCCCCTGCCCGACGCGGCGCCGTTTCTATACTTTACCGAGGTGGTGGCCGGCATTCTGGAAGAAGAAGATCGCGGCGAAGAAGGGATTTTTCGACGAGCGGCCAGCGAAGCCTGGGAAGAAGCTGGCTTTCGCATCGATTCGGCCGCGATCAAGTGGCTGGGCCCGCCGGTGTTTCCAAGCCCGGGCATGGCGCCGGAATGTTTTTTTCTGACCTGCGCCGAAGTGCATCCAGGGCACGCCGCGCTGGCGGAAGGCGACGGATCGCCCATGGAAGAGGGCAGCGAGCAGCGTTTTGTGCCGCTCGATGTAGCCATTGCAATGTGTGATCGTGGGGAAATCGCCGACGCCAAGACCGAGCTCGTGCTGCGGCGTCTTCGAGCGCGCTTGCAGACTATTTGATCGGTGTTTCGGGGTCGGGGGTCTGCCCCGAAGAGATCACGCGGTCGATGTCTTCCCAAGCGGAGGCCGCGTCGTGCTCCCACGAACTTTCGGCCGCAGCCGCGGTTTCTGCGACCGCAGCCGAAGGCGATACTGCCGATGCCGCGCTTACTGCCGATGCTGCGCTTGCCGCCGCCGCAACGCTTACAGCCGGTGCCGCGCTTGGCGCTGCCGCAGCCGGTGCGGACTCGGCATTCAGACGCGCCAGCACGCCTTCTAGCGGCAGCTTGTTGCTGAACTTGCCTTGCCCGTCGATCCCCTCGGGCATCGTCGTCTGTGCTTCATACTGCCGGCCGCGCGTAAATACCTGATCGCAGGCGGCGCGAAAGCGTTGCCACAGCGCCTCGGCTTGCTGCTGCGGCACTGGACCAACACGTTTCCATTCGGCTTGCAGTCGCTTGATTTCGGCTTCGCCTGCTTCTTGATCCAGATCTTCTTTTTGCAACAGCGCTTCCGCTTGCTCGCACAGCGCTTCTTTCTGCTTCAGATGGACCTGCCGTTCTTCATCGAGCTTTGCGAAGGCTGCCTGTCGGCGTTCGAAAAACTTGTCGCAGCCGGCGCGAAAGCGCTGCCACAGGGCTTCCTGTTCGGCCTGCTTGCCACGCGGCACCGGGCCGATGGCTTTCCAGTCCGCCTGATAGGTCTTCAGAAGCTCCGTCGTGCCCTTCCAGTCCACCGAATGCGCGGCGGCTTCCACTTTTTGACACAGCGCTTCTTTTTTCTTCAGGTTCTCGGCGCGTTCCTCATCCAGGCCGGCGTAGTGAAGCTTTTGCTCGGCGTAAACTTTGTCGGCCGCGGTCTTAAAGCGCTGCCACAAAGCATCGGCCTGTTCCTTGGTAGGCAGCGGCCCGATGGCTTTCCATTCCGTCTGTAGACCCTTGAGGGTTTCAGCCACCGTCTTCCAGTCTATAGACGCCGGCGCTGCCGACTCTTGCGGAACTAGCGAGGCGAGCAAAGCTTCGACCTTTTGGCTCAAAGCTTCTTTTTTGGGCAGGTTTTGCGCGCGTTCTTCTTCGGTAGAGGCACGCAGCTTGTCAAAAATCTGATCGCCCTTGTCCTTAAAGCGCTGCCACAGCGCCTCGGATTTGTCTTTGGGCGCCGGTCCCACGGCCTTCCAATCGGCTTGCAGGGCCTTAAGCTGGCTGGCCACTTCATTTTTCGCGGCTCCGGCTTCTTGGGCCTGGGCCAGCGCTTCGACTTTTTGACACAGAGCTTCCAGGCGCGGCAGGTTGGCCCAGCGTTCCCAGTCTTGGTTTTCGCGCAGGTCGTGCAGCTTGATGACCAAGGCGGCGCGAGCGGCATCGTAGCGCTGGCGCACGGCCGCAGAACGGTCGCGCGGCAGCGGATTGGCGTTGACCATCACTTCGTGAGCCTGCTTCAGCGCTTGCTCGCCGGTCTTTGGCCGCAAGTTTTCAGCCTGGACCAGTTTTTCCAGCCGCGCGCAATGTTCTTCGACGCGGGCCAGGTTGCGCTCTTGCGCTTCGCTGCGCTGTTTTTCTTGCGCTGCGCGCTTTTCCGCTTCCAGTCGCAGCCGCTCGGCCTGCTCGGCTTCGCGCTTCTGCCGTTCTTCTTCACGACGAGCGCGGGCGGCGGCGGCGCGATTGCGCTGCTCAATTTCTTCGGCCGTCGGCTCGGGCGGCGGTGGCGGCGGCACTGGTTCAGGGGGTTTTTCGGCCAGCGTTTTTTTCGCGACGGGTTTTTCAGTCGGTGCTGGCGCTGCTTTGCTTGCCGGCGGTTCGGCTTCGGCAAGGGGCTTTGTGGGCGCATCCGCGGCTTTTGGCGATTTGCGCAACATCGAGTCGCGCCGTTCCTGCAAGCGAACGGTGGCGCGTTCGAAGCGTTTGCGCAGTGCTAGCGGCGCTTCGCCGCCAAGCGCTTGCCAGGCGGCTCGCGTCTGCTGTAGCTGCTCATCGGTATCGCCAAAATCGCTGGGATCGCTGCTTTTGGCGGCAATTTCTAAGCGTTGGCACAGTTTTTCGCGGGCTTCTTGCAGCGGATCTTTGCTGGCAGCGGCTGGCGCTGCTTTTTGCGCTTTCTGTGCTTTGGCTTTGGTTTCGCCTTCGGCTTTGGGCAGCCGCTCGCGCGCGGCGGTGCGCACCGCTTTGCTGCGAGTTTTTTGCGCCACCTCGGCGATGCGTCGCTCATCGGTCAGGCGCGCCAGGGCGGCAAGCTGCACGCTTTCAAAAGCCGCGCGATTGGCAATCTCGACAAATGCTTTGCCCGAGGACAGCTTCGCCAATGCGGCCAGACTGCTCGGCTCGTCCTCGGCACCAAGGGCGGTGGCGAGCAATAGGTCGTGAATTTTTTCGGTGGCGTCGCGGCGCAGCCCGTCGTCGGGGTCTTTTTGCGAAAGCTCGTTGAGCAGATCCAGATCGGTAATCTTCTTGAGCGCGATGCGGCGAATGCGCGGATCCCCGTCGTGCCGTGCCACTTGCGACAGGCGCGGCAAATCCTCCGCCGAAAGATTTTTGATGGCCTCCGCACGAACTGTGGGGTCGCTATGCTTCCAACGCGGTCGAAAAAGGTCGAGAAGTCCCATTCTTAATGCTCCAAGGGGCCAGCAGTGTATCGTTCCGCGCGGCAAAGGGCAATTGCCGGACTATTGCCGGACTAGGGATTTGGCCGAAGTGGACGCGGCAGGCGCGGCGGATTTTTGAAAAATCAGGCAGGACGCAAAATGATGTTGTCGATGAGGCGGGTCTTTCCGACCTGAGCGGCGACAAGCAGCACGGCGGACTGCTGCAAAAGCTCGGCGGGCAGCGCAGCAAGCGTCATCGCGTCGCGCAGTTCCAGGTATTCCAGGTTTAGTCCGGGCGCGGCGCTCAGTATGGAATGCGCCGCTTCTAAAAGTACGTCGCGACGACGCTCGCCGCGGGCATAGTCGGATTTGACCAAAAAAAGCGCGCGCGAAAGCATCTGCGCTTGAAGGCGCTGTTGCGGGGTCAGATAAGCATTGCGCGAGCTGAGGGCGACGCCATCGCTGTCGCGCACGAGCGGACAGCCGACGACCTCTACATCCAGATTCAAATCGCTGACCATGCGCCGCACGACGAGGAGCTGCTGATAGTCCTTTTCGCCCAAGAGCAAAACATGCGGCGCGACGAGGTTGATAAGTTTTAGAACGACGGTAGCCACTCCCTCGAAATGGCCGGGCCGGTGAGCGCCACACAGGCCTTGCTCGACCTGGCTGACTTTCACGCGGGTTTGAAAATCGGCGGGGTAGATGGTCGCAGGCTCGGGGCAAAACACCACGTCGCAGCCCGCCGCGGCGGCTTTTTGCATGTCGCCAGCCAGGTCGCGCGGATAGCGCGCCAGATCCTCGCTGGGGCCAAACTGCATGGGGTTTACAAAAATCGACAACACCAAAAGCTCGCCGCGCTGCCTTCCTGCGCGCAAAAGCGAGACATGGCCATCGTGCAGATAACCCATGGTGGGAACAAAGGCGATGCGGCCGGCTGCAGCTCGAACGCGCATGGCGGTTGCCCGCATGACGGCGGGATCGACGATGTATTCAAGGCCTGGGGGCGAATTGACGACGGCTTGGCTCATGGTCAGCTTTTTCCACCGGGCAAGGGGTAAAGCGGAATGCACGACAAGCCCAAAGAAGGCGCTTCGCTTTCGGCGACGACTCCGCCGGCGGCGGCGACTTTGGGAGCGGGTGTCGTGCTGCGGTCTTTTTCACGGCTGAAGCTGTGTTCTATACTGGGAAAATCACCGTTGCGCACTTCGGTAATGAATCCGTCGATGGCGGTGCGCACGCGAACGGCCAGATTGTCGTAGCGTTTGACAAAACGCGGACGAAATTCTTCGTTCATTCCCAAAAGATCGTAAAGCACCAGTACCTGGCCGTCGCAGTCCACGCCGGCGCCGATGCCGATGGTCGGAATCGAAATGCTGGCGGTGATTTCCGCGGCCAGTTCGCTGGGAATGCCTTCTAAAACGATGGCGAAGCAGCCGGCTTCGGCCAAAGCCAGCGCATCCTCGCGCAGCCGCTGTGCCTGGGCCTCGGCGCGGCCTTGAACCTTAAACCCGCCCAGCGCATGCACCGATTGCGGAGTCAGTCCGATGTGACCCATCACCGGCACGCCCATGCGCACCATGCGTTCGACAAGCGGAGCATACTCGGCGCCGCCTTCCAGTTTGACGGCTTCGGCAAAGCCCTCTTTGAGCAGCCGGCCGGCATTGCGCAAAGCTTCGTCATCGGCGGCTTGATACGACAAAAAAGGCAGATCGCCGACGATCATGGACCGGCCGCTGGCCGCTTGTACACCGCGCGCCACGGCGCTGCAGTGATAGACCATCTGATCCATGGTCACGGCGAGGGTGTTGTCCATACCCTGAATCACCATGCCCAGGGAATCTCCGACAAGCAGTACATCGATGCCGGCTTGATCGCAAAGCCGAGCGAAGCTGGCGTCGTAGGCGGTCAGCATGGCGATGCGATCGCCTTGCTCTTTCATTTGACGCAGCGTCAGGTGGGTGACTTTGTCGGCGCGCCTGCGGCTTCCAGTGGTCGTTGACATGGTTACGCTCCTTCCGTCTCGGTCCGCGTTGCAGATCCAAGCGGTTCAGATTGTTTCCTTGGCACTATAGTCAGCCCTTCAGAAAAGGGTCGCACAAAATAAGTCGCAAAGGGGTTTTCCGTTTTTGCAAATTCCCCTTTGCAGGATTGCACTTTTAGGCCGCTACGGCCAGGTGCACAGCGACGGCTGTGCCATGGTTTTAGGCAGTAGCGGGGGGCTTTGTGGCTGCCAATTTGCTGATGTCTTCAAGTTCCTGCCAGCGCTGATACAGCCGCTCGACGAGTTGGCGCGCCTTGTCGAGCTCGCTAACCATCGCCGGCACCAGCGCGGCGCGGTCTTTGTAAAGCCCCGGATCGTTGAGCTGTTCCTGCAGGGTTTGCACCGCTGCTTCAGCGGCGGAGATCTTGTCTTCGATCGCCGCTAGTTCGCGCTGCTCGTCAAAGGTCAGACGGCGAACCGGCGGATTTTTTTTGACGGCGGCTTTGTTCGTGCGGGGCGGCTCGAGGGTGGTTTTGGCTGCCGATTTGGCTTCTTCGGCGCGCAAGCGTTCGATGCAGTCGCTGTAATTGCCCTCATAAAAGTTCACGACGCCGTTGCCGGAAAAAGCCAGAATGCCGGTGGCGACGTGGTCTAAAAACCAGCGATCGTGTGAGACCACGAGGGCACAGCCCGGAAATGCACACAGCGCTTCTTCGAGCACGCCCAGCGTCATCAGATCCAGATCGTTAGTCGGCTCGTCCAGAATCAGCAGATTGCCGCCGCGGCGCAAAAGCTTGGCCAGTTGCACCCGGTTGCGCTCGCCGCCGGACAGAGTGCCGACTTTGGCATCGGCAAAGCGATCGTCAAAAAGCATCATGCGCAGAAAGCTGCGTACATGCACCGAACCGTCTTCCAAAAATACGGTGTCGCTGTCGCCGGCCACTTCTTCAAGGACGCTGTTTTGATCGTTGAGCTCGGCGCGGCCTTGATCCAAAAAGGCAATGCGGGTGTTCTGGCCGACGCGTACTTCGCCGGTATCGGGGGGAATTTCGCCCAAAAGTGTGCGCACCAGCGTGGTTTTGCCCACGCCGTTGCCACCGACAATGCCGATGCGGTCGCCGGGCTTTAGAAGGAGGGTCAAATCAGAAAACAAATTCTTGCCGCCCAAAGATTTGCCAAGGCCGCGCAGTTCCAAAATCGTCTTGCCCAAGCGGCCGCCGGTGGGAAGCTGCAAGACCAGGCGGCGATCAAGGGGCGGACGGTCATCGCTTTTTGGACGGGCGTCGACCGCGTCGTTGAAGCGGTCGATGCGCGCTTTCTGTTTGGTCGTGCGCGCCGCCGGTCCGCGTCGAATCCAATCGATTTCGCGTCGTACAAATGCCGCCCGCTCGTGTTCGCGCTGCGATTCATTGTCCAGGCGCTCGGCTTGCTTTTCCAAAAAGCGCTGATAGTTCCCTTCGTAGGCGTAAAGCCGGCCGCGATCGAGTTCGAAGATGCGAGTGGCGATGCGATCCAGAAAGTAGCGGTCGTGGGTGACTAGAATCAGCGCGCCGGTCTGAGCGCGCAGCCGGGTCTCCAGCCACTCGACGGTGCGCGCATCTAAGTGGTTCGTCGGTTCGTCAAGCAGCAATAGCTCGGGCTGCGCCAAGAGCGCCGCGGCCAAAGCGATGCGGCGGCGTTCGCCAATCGACAAAGTTTCAATGCGCGCATCGGGCGGGGGCAGTTGCAGGGCTGCGGCCAGACCGCGAATTTGATGCTCGATGTCCCAGCCGCCCAAGTCTTTTAACCGTTCGTGCAGCGCGGCTTGGCGCAAAAGCGCGGCATCGCGAGCTTGTCCCTCGCTGCCTTCAATTTGCTCGCCCAACTCATGTAGCTCGGCAAGCAGCGCGGCATGCTGGCGCAATCCGGCGCGCATGACTTCTTGCACGCTGGAACTCGGCGGCAGCCGCGGCTCTTGCGGAACATACTCGACGTGCAGCACTGGACGGCGGCGTCTCGTGATAAGTCCGGCGTCCGGGCCTTCGGCAGACGGCACGGCGCTTTCACCCGGCGCATCCGCTTCGTGTCCGACTTGCGCGATGAGGCGCATCAAAGTGGATTTGCCCGAACCGTTTAAGCCGACAAGCGCAATGCGGTCCTGGGCTTGTACGGCGAATGAAACTCCGGCGAGTACCCGGCGCGCACCGAAGCTTTTCTCAACGTTTTGTACGGTCAGAATGGCGGTCACGAATTTTTCGGTCCCTTGCTTGGCAAGCCGCCATTGTGCCAAAGCGCAGGCAGGCGAATCGAACTTTTCAAGCCTTTTCAGGCTGCGCTTTTTAGTCTTAGCCGAGCGGCAAGATGCGAGACGTCAGATCGCTATTCACAATCCAGGCGGAATCGGCAGGAAGGGGGTTGCATTCATTTTGCCTGGCGTTTGCGGCATCGAGATCCGGTCGGCTGAGCGCCCACAGGCTGCGGTAGCCCGGGGGCTCGGCTTTTTCAGGCGCTTTAGAGGCCAAGGCTTGGTCTTCATACCAAATGCTCGATGCGCCGTGCTGAGCAATGATCAACCAATCGCCGTTGGTCATGCTCATGCTGCAGGAGGCTTCAGGCGATGGATTCGCGTTCGCGGACGCAGGCGTAGAAAGACCTGCACCGCATACCGACCGCAAAACCGCGGCCAGCGCCGCCACCGCCACTTCGGGGGCCAAGGCCGGATCTTGCAGATATTCCGGCGCGGCATCGTGCAGACGGCCTAGGACGCGGTGCAAAAGCCGCTCTGCCGGGCTGTGATCGCGCAAGTTGGCTTGTAAAAACGCCGGCAAGGGGGCAAAAAGCTCAGCACCGCTTAGCTTGGGCACACGGCCGTGCAAGCCGAGCAAATAGCGGCCATAGCGATATGGAGAAACGGAGCTGTCTTCCGGACCTGCCTGCAAAAGTACCACGTCGGCACGCAAAGCCGCTAGGGCGACAAAACCCTGCTGCAAAGTGGCGACAAAACGTTGTACGTGCGGTTCGCCGCCGATGTAGTAGCCGATGCCCCAGCGCAGCTTTGCCGTGGTGTCCTGCTCGCCGCTTTGCCCAGGATCGGAATTGGCCGAATCGGTGCTTAGCGCTTCTTGCGGCACTTCGGGAAATAGCAGCGTCCGTTTGGCCACAAGCGCGGCATGCAGGCGCTCGGGCTTATTGGCCCGGTAGGCAATCAATCGCTCCATGGTTCCGCTCCCCATTTCAATCCAGACCCATTGCCACTTGCACGGCGTCGCCCAGCTCTTTTTTCAGATACGCTTTTAAGCGGCTCAAAAGTCGCGCTTCAATCTGCCGCGCCCGTTCGCGACTGATATTGTAGCGTTCGCCGACCTCTTGCAGGGTCAGCGGTTGATCGGCCATCAGGCGGTCGTGAAACAAAGTTTGCTCGCGGCCTTTCAGCGTCGTTTCAAAGGCCAAAAGCTTTTGCCGCAAAAGGGCGCGAAATTCTTCGCTTTCGGCGGTGACATCGGGCCGCGAGGTGCCAGGCGATTCGAGCATCTCAATCTGGGTGCGCCCGCCCTCGTCATCGCGTCCGATGGGCGCATCTAAAGAGGTTTCGCTGGCCGAAAGCCGCATTTGCATGTCGCTGACTTCCTGCTCTGGCACGCTCAGCCGCTCGGCCAAAAGCTTGCTCGTCGGAGCAAATCCTGCGGATTCCAGCTTTTCGCGCTCTTTGCTGAGGTTAAAAAACAGCTTGCGCTGCGCCTGCGTCGTGCCAATTTTTACGAGCCGCCAGTTGTTGAGAATAAACTTCAACATATACGCGCGTATCCACCACGCGGCATACGAGGACAGCTTGACGCCGCGATGCGGATCGTATTTTTGCACCGCCTGAAGCAGGCCGAGGTTGCCCTCTTGCACGAGGTCTAAAAGATTGCGATAGGCGCGGCGGTATTCATGCGCGATTTTGACCACCAGGCGCAGGTTGGCGGTGATGAGACGCCGCGCAATTTTGGGATCGCGGTTGCGTGCGAACTCGACCGCCAGCGTGTGCTCTTCTTCGCGCGACAGCAAAGGATAGCGGCGAATTTCATGCATATAGGCGGTCAGCGGATCGGATTTGACCAGCGAATGGCTGCGCCGGTTCTCGGCGGGCGCTACGAAACGGGCGCCGCTTTTTGCATCGCCTGTGGCATCGTGCGGCAGCTCGCCAAGCAGCGAATCATCCGTCAGCACATCGGATTCCGCCATAGAATCAAGCGGCAAACCGGCGGATTCGCCAGCCAGCGCATCAAGCTCGGCATCGTCGTCATGCTCATCGACGACCTCGGCCGGCTCGGCATCTGACGGCTCGGCATCTCGGGCAGAAGTGGCCCCGGAAGCAGCGTGTCTTTGGGGCGACGCTGCGGGATGCTCAAGCGCTGTGGCATCGGCAGACGGCGCCTGGGACGTGCCGCGAATGCGTCGTTTCATAGGAGATCGGGGCAAAGGAGGTTTCACCATGGATAGGGCTCAGCTCTTGGACCAGGTCGGTTCATCATATGCACGCGCGCTTAGCGCTGCCGCTAGTCATGCTAAAAGCTTATGCACCGCGCTGCAAAGCGCCTCTTGATGATGGCGCTGCTTGGCAGTGGCGTTGTGTACAGCGTGCAGGACGCGGGTTGCGTTGCGCAAGAAATCTTCCAGCGGCAGAAACTGTGCCGCAGATGGCGGCCGGCCGGAAGGGGGATCGGGAACGCAGTGCTCAGAAGTATCCAGCGCGTGCGCATTGCGGCATCCGAGCGGACGCACTGGATAAATTGTGCAGCGGCCTTCGTGATTGAAGGCGCACATCACATTTTTGCGCCACAGCGCCATGTGCAGCGCGTCGTATTCGCGCTGTTTGCCGGCTTTGAAAAGCTCGGGCAGCGCGTCGAGCTCGTCCCCAAGCTGGCTGCGCCAAGTCGAGTAGTTTGCCAAAAATGTCGCGCGCGCGTCGCGATTTTCTTCGGCCAAAAGAAAGCGCGCGATGCGCAGCGCCTCGGATTTATAGACGACTAGAATGACGGTGCAGCAGGAATTGCAACCTGTCCGGCAGGCGATATGCATGCCTTGTGCCGCCGCCGATTGAGCCCGCCGCTCGGCGCCGCGATCAAACTCGCTGCCAAGGACTGCGGCAATGGCCACGCCGTCGTCCGTGCTGATGTAATCCGGAAATCGGCGCGAGCCGCTGGCGTAGCGTTCATCCGCAGCCAGCTTTTGGACTAGATGTGCCAAGCGCTCATCTTTGCTCATAAACAGCATCGTAGCAGGCTATAAGGTTGGCAATCGCGGTTGACAATTGGTTTGAGACATGGAAAATGCCTGCACTGCGTTAGTTGAGCAGTTCGAAGTTTCGACCTGACCCCATCGTCCAGCCGGCCTAGGACACCAGCCTTTCACGTTGGTGACACGGGT
>CAYWPR010000097.1:0-21452 GCA_964460115.1 uncultured Myxococcales bacterium | reverse complement strand
ACCACGAGCCGAATCGCGTCGGTGGATTACGATGAAATATGGGGGGAAGGATCAGCTGCCGCACAGCTCATCTGGTGTCCCTGCTTGCAGGCATGTACAAGCAGTCCTCCCGCTTCGTCTGCGCCCATTCCATAGCGGATGCGCTCCGCCGCTCGCTGATAGAGCTTCGCGCAGCTTTCGCCCGCCGCTTCGTTTTCACACTCTTTGCGCGAACGGGCTTCCCATTCGTGCACCGGCTCCTGAATGTCCATTCGGCCCTCCGGAAGCCCGTCGTCCGGCACTGGCAGGACTGGAGCTGGCTCCACATGGAGCTTTGGGGGCTCCGGGGCAGGCTTGATCTCGAGATCAGCCTCGACCTCAGTGTCAGCCTCCGTCTCAGCCTCGGCCTTGGGAGCTGCGTCTGCCGAATCCGCACCCGGCACCTCGTCCGGTTGCGCATGCACATGCGCCATGCACCCCGCCCCCCCAAAAATAAGGAGCCCTCCCATCACCAAAACCGACAACAGCGATGCCGCAAAACCGTCTCGATTTGTTTTTAGGAGTCTCATAAGTGGGCATCATCATCACAGAATTGGAAGGATGTCCAGATCGTCGTTTTGTTCCTTCTTGGCAGCGCAGGCGGCTAGGGGATCGGCGGGAGGCTCCCGTCTGCCTCAAGCAAAGGCAGGACCGGCGTGACGTCGAGTGCCTGTGCGGTGGTGCAGGCATTGATGATCTCGACGTGCGTAGTGGGGTTCATGTAGCAGTCTAAGGTGCTGCTCATATCCTTGTCTAAAGTGGCCGCGTCACTCGTACCCCCGTCACCGGTAGCCATCTCACCCGTCCCCGTGTCGTGACATGCACTATCTGCAAGGGGGAGTGAGAGCGCCGCTGCAGCGACGAGGGAGACGGTCAAGTTGCGGACTAGTTTGGCTGGGCGCATGTCAGCGGGCCTCGCAGTAGCCGAAGCGGCATTTGCCGCCGTTGCAGGTGACGTCGCCGGTGCCGTTGCACGTGACGCAGCTCGCCGGGGCTGTGCCCACCTGGCTCTCGAAGAAGCAGCCGCAGGGCGTGGCGGGTGAGTAGCGCGAGAGGTCTCCGCCTTCTGCGCTGCGGGTGACCTTCATGGCGCATTCCGGGATGAGGCCAACGGAGATGATGGTTGCCAAGGGGTCAAAGTCGGGTGTAGGCGTGGGCAGCTTGTTTGTGAGCAGGTCGACGAGATACTTGGCACGGGGATTGGTGAGGTTGCTCGAGGCGTGCGTGCGGCCGAGGTAGACGGTGGGCGACCAGAGCACGTAGTGGCCATCGCGCAGGTTCTGCTTGTCGCGCGTGGCCGAGGTCGAGTCCGGGAAGTATGCGTGGCACTGCTGGAAAGCGCGAAAGGCCAGCGCCGTGAGGGTAGATCTATTATTCTGGTCGTAGACATCGGTGCCGAGGATGCCGATAGCTTTCTCCGAGGTCTTCGCACTGCTGACTGCGTTGACAAGTTCGGCCATCGTGCCAAGCGGCGTGCCTTTCCACTTACTCGCGGGCACATTGATGTTCGCCGCCATCGAGACGAGCGTGGTATTTGTCGTCGGGCGGATGAACATGAAGGACGGAGCGTTCCAGGGCGTCACCTGGCCTTGTGCGCCGAAGACGAAGTACGCCGTCTCTGCGGTGATCACCTGCTGCGTGCTGGCCTTGGGGACGACAAAGACGTAGGGCTGAATCGCGCCCTGGAAGCTAGCGATTCCGACGGGTGCGGCCATGCTGGTACAGGCGCTGACAAAAAGGTTGGAATTGGCGAGGTCAAGCGGAACGCCGCTCGGATCGATGGTACACGCAGGAGCGGGCTGGCTCGGGTCCCAACTCGGTATCTCGGACTAAGAGGGTACGAATTTGGGATTCGTCGTGAGCTTGGTGCCCGTGTACATCGCGCTCACGTTCGTGCATGATCCGTTGATCGCATAGATTAGGGTCATGGGGTTGACCGTCGAGGCACGAAGCTTCTGTCCAAGCGTCTTGATCAGTGGCTTTTGAGTGTCGCCCACCTGGAGGTAGACAGGGTTTGGGCGCGTGCCGCAATCGGGCGGCGTCGCATGCGCCGGCGCCAGGCCAACAAGCACCGAGAACCCGACGAAGAGTAAACAAAATCGTCGTTTGATCACAAAGACCCTCGATCTGCAAGGAGCGTCAATGTCGCCCCCAAGATTTTCCTAGTCGGAACAAACCTGAGAGTTGACAAGCAGAGCCATAAGTACCCGTCGTGCGGTAGGTATTTCTGAGCAAGACGTGCGCATTCCCAAATGCAGCCAATCCGGCTTGCACGGAAGCTCCCAGCTTCCTTTCCGCATCCGGAGCATCGTCAGGGAGTTCCAATCCTTGTGTGAGCCTTGCTATCCATAGAGTGCTTGATGAATCCGTGAAGTGCGACTTTTAAATCCCTGTTATCAGACGAGAAAAACTTCTAGATTGGCTGCATTTCACTTTAACCGACTCGCTAGTCCGGTCAACCTTGCAGTTTGCTGCAAGTCGCAAGGCAGATTATGGAGCCGCGTCGGCCCCAGTCTTAAACGTATCGCAGTCAGCAATTTGGCCGCTTTGCATGCCGCGGCGGAACCACAGGGCGCGCTCAGCCGCAGAGCCGTGGGTGAAACTTTCCGGGCTGACCCTACCGGTTGCCGATTTTTGCAGCCTATCGTCACCAACGGCCGCGGCGGCGCGAAGTCCCTCGGTCACATCGCCGGGGTCAAGCAGTCCACGGGTTTGCGCGGCATGGCCCCAGACCCCGGCAAAGCAGTCGGCTTGCAATTCCATGCGCACGGACAAGCGGTTTCGGTTGTGCGGATTTTGGGCCTGGGCGCGCCGCACGCGTGCTTCAATGCCCAGTAGGTTTTGTACGTGGTGACCAACTTCATGGGCGATGACGTAGGCTTGCGCAAAGTCACCGGGTGCGCCAAAACGCTGTGCCAGGTCGCGATAAAAGCCCAGGTCTATATAGACGCGCTCATCGGCCGGGCAGTAAAAGGGGCCCATCTCCGCGCCGGCGGCGCCGCAGCCGGAACGGGTCGCGTCCCAAAATAACACGAGCCGCGCCGGCCTATAGCGGGCATCCTGTTCGCGCAGCAGCGCTGGCCAAGTCGCCTGGGCGTCGTTGAATGAGCCAACGGCGACGCGTTTCAATGCTTCCTCGCTACGCACGCGTTCCTGGTTGCGCGGGGCGCGATGTGTTGACTCGGCGGAGCCTTGGGAATGGGGGGCTTGTACTCCCAAATCTTGAAAGAGATTTCGGCGCAAGAGTACGCTTAAGGTCAGTACCACAAGCGTTCCGCCTATGCCCATGGACATGCCGATGCGTCGACCGCCCTCGCCACGGCGATCTTCAACATAGGAGCCGTCTTGGTCATTTCCAAGTCGCATGGCTAAACATCATAGCACCTCATCCTAAAAGAGGCGCTGGCCACCGAAGTTTCAAATGCTTGTGCCGAGCGTCAAAAGCACGGCAGACAACGCACCAATTGCCCACATAATGGGCGAAAGTTCTCGGCCCCGCCCGACCAGGGCGTAAAGCAGCGTATGCGCCAGAAATGCCCAGAGCATGCCTTGCGTAATCGAGAAAGTCAGCGGAATCAGCGCCGCCGCAAGAAAGGCAGGAAGCATGTCTTCAACTTGTGAAACCGGCAGTTCGCGAGCGCTGCGAAACATCAGCGCCCCGACCAAAATAAGCACCGGGGCAGTCGCCCATGGTGGCACCATGGACAATAGTGGCGCGATAAATAGGCAAGGCAGAAAGCACAGCGCCGTAATCACGGCGGAAAGACCGCTGCGGCCTCCGGCTTCGATGCCGGCTGCGCTTTCCACGTAGGCGGTTCCTGAAGAGCTGCCAAACAAGCTGGCGCCCAGGGTGGCGAGTGCATCGACCATCAATGCCTGGCCAAGCCGCCGCGGCTGCCCCTTGGCATCGACGAGTCCAGTTGCATAAGAAACGCCAACGAGTGTGGAAATCGAATCGAACAAATCCGTGAACAGGACTGATACGATCGTTGGCACAAAAGCCAGGCGCAGCGCCCCAAGTATGTCGAGTCGAAAGAAAACAGAATGAAAATCAGGCAGGCTGAATAGATTTTGCGGCAACTGTACCCAGCCGAGCATTGCCGAAAGCGAAGTAATGGCTGCGATGCCGAGCAAAAACGCCAAGGGATTGCGGCGGCGTAAAAGCAGCGCCATAAGGAGCAGCCCAAGCAGCGCCAGACCGGCGCGGCCGTTTAAGCGGCCCATGGATAAAAGGGTGATCGGATTGGCCACTACCAGGCCGGCATTGCGCAGTCCGATGAAGGTCAAAAACAGTCCGATGCCCACGGCCGAGCCAGCGCGCAGCGAAGCCGGAATCGCTCGCGCGATGGCCAAACGAATCGGTCCGAGCGATAGAAGCACAAATAGGATGCCTGCCCAAAAAACCATTCCCAGCGCCGTCGGCCATGGAACTTTGTTGCCGACGATCACGGTATAGGCAAAAAATGCATTAATTCCCATGCCGGGGGCCACAGCGAAGGGCAGCCGTGCATAAAGTCCCATAAGCAACGTCAGAACCGTACAAACAAGGACGGTCGCGGTCAAAACGCCGCGAAACGGCATTTGGGTCTCAGGGGTGGCCAGAATTGTGGGATTCAGCACGACGATATATGCCATGGTGAAAAACGTTGTCAGGCCGCCGACTATTTCCCGACGGAGCCAGTCGTGAGTTTTTGCTTTTGCAAGGCGCATGGCGGCCGCATACTAACAGGGACTTTGGCAATGTCTACGGGGGCAAAGCTGCACCTTGTGAGCTGTGGGAATTTGCGGCCACGGCCTGCTCAAGCTGAAACACGGCGGTAAAGTAGCGCTCAATTTCTTCAAAGTACTGAATCTGAGTGGCGCTATATGTACGTTGTGCATCAAGGTATTCAAGCAAGGAAGTGGCGCCGCGCTGGTATTGCAGCCGCACTAGATCGCGCGCGGTGCGGGCCCGTTCGAGCATTCGATTCTCCAGGATATCGATGCGCTCTTGCGCTCCGCGCAAAGCAGTCTGGCCGGATTCCACATCCGTAACGACCTGCGCCAGCAGCTTTTCGTAGGCCAGAGTCTGCGTAGTCGAATTGCTTTGGGCGTGCGCCAGCTCGCCCTGCGACTGATAAAGCAGCGGCAGAGTAATTCCCAAGCTTCCAGTCAAAGTCGGCGGTTGCAAAGCATACTGCCCGGTTCCTTGCTGCGTATACTGCGCGGATATCGTGACATCAGGCAGTCGATTTCGGAGTACCCGTTCAATAGATTGCTCTGCTTGAAGTTTTCGTAGAAAAGCGGCATGCAGATCCGGACGGTTTTGCAAAGCAATCTGCAAAAGTTCTGACGATGATTTGTGCGAAAGCGGGTCGCTTGGGCGGGCGCGAAACATGTCTGTATCTAGCGTCAATTCGGAAATGGGAGCGCGCGCACCTAGCAAAAAGGCCAGCGCCAGCTCTGCCAGTCGCAGATTTTGGCGGGCCGTGCTAAGCGCTTGGTCCGACTGTAGCTTGCTGGTTTCGGCTTTGGCTTGCTCGGCTTCCGAAATCGCTCCGCTGTGATATCGCGCATTTAGCAGACTTAGGGTTTGCGCGCCGGCGCGTTGCATCTCTAGGTAGAATGCGACTTCCATTTGAAAAAGCGCGGCGCTTAGATACTGCTGCTGCAACTGAAATACCAGCGTCCGTTTGGCATCTTGAAAATTAAGCCGTGCGGCAGCGAGTGCATTTTTCGCGACCGCCAAACGCAAGCCGCGCCGGCCGGTTAAAAGATCCCAAATCGCTTGATCGGACACTCCAACCCCAAACGCCTGCGCCGAACAACGTCCATCCGGACATCCTGCGGAATCCATAGGATTATAGCCAAAGGAACGACCGAAGCTGACGCTAAAAGCTGGATTGGGCAAGGCTCCGGCGGCTTGCACATCGGCGCGAGCATCTTGCACCTGCGCTTCGGCCAGTAGCAGATCGAGTCCATGTTCATGAAACAGGCGCAGCGCCGTATCCAGTGACAGATGGGTCGGAATGACCACCGGCGTGGAATTTGGCAACTGCGCTGCGAAAGTCTGTTCGCCTAGGGCGCATAAAAAACAAAGGAAGCACACAAGAGCCGACGGTTTGAAAAGCGTTTTAGCGCGCATCTTCGACCTCACACGGGTTTTTCTGCGGGCGCTGCGTGCTGCCCAAGCGATGCGCCAAAAGCAAAAGCGGAGGTTGTAGCACTCGACTGAGCAGCGCCAGGGTCAACGAACCGCCGATGACCACGATGGCCAGCGGTTTTTGCGTTTGCGAGCCAATGCCCGTCGCCAAGGCCGCCGGCAATAGTCCGAGCGTCGCAACCAGCGTCGTCATCAGGGCCGGTCGCAGCCGCTTTTCGGCCGCCTGCTGCACCGCGATTTTTAGGGGCCGTCCGTCTGCGCGCAGGCGCTGAAAGTACGTGACGACAAGCAGCGCATCCTGAATGGCAATGCCAAATATCGAGATGAAACCCATTGCGGCAGAGACCGAAAAACTAATGCGAAACAAGTACAGCGCCACGATGCCGCCGGCGCAGGACACCGGAATATTCAGCAGCACGACGATCGTATCGATTCCGCTACGCACAGCGCTATAGACCAAAAATGCAATGGCCAAAAGAGTCAGCGGAATGATCATAAAGAGCCGCGTTTGCGCATCGCGCAGCTCGTTCAGCTCGCCGCTCCAGGAAAGGTGGACGTCGTAGGGAAGGTGCACCTTGGCAGAAATGGCACCTTGTGCTTGCGCCACCGTGGTCCCAAGATCGCGCCCTCGGACGGAAAACTTGATGGGGGTGTAGCGCTGTCCGTCTTCGCGATAAATCGTCGCCGGTCCTTGCACGAGCTCAACCATGGCAATTTGACCAAGCAGCACCATGATGCCGCTGGGAGTACTGACCGCGATTTCACGGATGTCTTCGACCGATTTGCGAAATGCTTCCTGAAAACGGACAGTCAGATCGAAAACTCGTTCGTCTTCGCGAATGTGCGTTACCGCCTGCCCGCCGATGGCTGTGGCGATGACATTTATGACATCGCCGGTGTTTAGGTTATAGCGCGCGCAGGCTTGACGATCCGGGGTGATGCGCACGCTCGGTTGGCCCTGAGAATGCAAAAGGCCCAGATCGGCAATTCCGGAAACTTGGTTCAAAAGATCGATGATTTTTTGTCCGAGCTCTTCATTGGTAGCGATGTCCGGACCAAATACTTTGATCGAGTTTTCTCCTTTGACCCCGGCCACGGCTTCTTCGACGTTGTCGCTGATCATTTGCGAAAAATTGAAAACAACGCCGGGAAAGGCGCGACGTAGCTCGGCCGCCAGTTCTTCCGTAAGTTGCTGTTTGGTTTGTTTGTGTTTCCATTCTGAAAAGGGGCGCAAAGGGGCGAAAAGCTCGATGTTGAAAAAACCAGAGACATCCGTGCCATCGTCCGGACGACCAACCTGCGAGACCACCGAGCGCACTTCAGAATGCCGGCGCGTACTTTCGGTACAAGCTTGGTCGGTGCAGCCGCGTACGATGTCGCGCATTCGGCCTACGTATTTTTGCGATTGGGCCAGCGAGATCGACATTGGCAAGGTGGCGCGTATCCATAGATTGCCTTCTTCCAGCTTGGGCATAAACTCGCGCCCGAGCAGCGGAAACAGCGCCGCGGCCAAAAGGATAAAACCGCCGCCGGCAATGACCGCTATCCGCGGACGGGCTAGCACCTGCGCCAACAGCGGCTTATAAAGCCGATCGATGGCCAAAACGATGCGGCTGTCATGGTCCTTGGTATTTTGCGAAATCAGCCGACGAATCAGCACCGGAGTCAAAAGCAGCGCCAATAGGATGGCACTGCCGATGGCATAGGCGTAGGTACGCGCCATGGGGGCAAAGATGACGCCAGAGACTCCGGTCAGTGTAAACAAGGGCAAAAAAGAAATGCCGATGATGAGCGCGGCAAAAGTCATGGGTCCGGCCACTTCGCCCGCGGCTTTGCCGATACGCTCGGCCATCGTTCCAGAGTCTTGTGGCCCTAGATGCCGAAAGATGTTTTCGACCATGATGACTGTGGAATCGACAACGATTCCGAAGTCAATTGCCCCCAAAGACAACAGATTGGCCGAGGTCTGCGAAAATACCAGTCCGCAAAAGGCCGCCAAAAGTGATAAGGGTATAGTCAGTGTCGTAATAAACGCTGCGCGCGCATGCCCCAAAAAGACAAATAGGACCGCTCCGACCAGCGCAATTCCGACCACCACATTTTCCAGAACCGTATGGGTGGTTAGCTTTACCAAGTCGCCGCGATCGTAGTAGGGAATGATTTCCATGCCGGGGGGCAATAGATGGTTTTTGCGAATGTCGAAAAGCCGCTGATGTAGCCCTTCCAGCGTGGGCTGGGTTTGCCCGCCGTAGCGCATTAGGACGATGCCTTGCACTACATCTGGGCGATTGTCCTTGCCGACGATGCCAAGCCGCGGAGCGGATCCAATTCGCACTTCCGCAACATCGCGTATGCGCACCGGAACGCCTTTTTGGGCGCCAATGACGATTTCTTCGATATCGCTTGGCTTCGAAATCAGCCCAACGCCGCGTATATCGTAGGACTGCTCGCCGATGGCTAGACGCTGACCGCCGGCATTCTGATTGCCGTTTTGCAGGGCCAAAGAAGCCTGGGCTAGCGTAATGCCATAAAATCCCAGTCGAAACGGATTCACCAGAACTTGGTACTCTTTGGTGTCTCCGCCAAAGGAGACGACATCAATGACGCCCGGTACTTGCTTGAACTGACGTTCTAAAATCCAGTCCTGTGCGGTTTTTAGTTCTTGCAGCGAGTAGCCAGCGCCTTCCAGCGTGTAGCGAAATACTTCGCCGATGGCATTCCAGGGCGAAATTTGCGCTTGGATGCCCGGCGGCAACTGAATAAAGCCAAGCCGATTGATGACTTCTTGCCGAGCCGCCGCGTAATCTGTGCCCCATTGGAAGTAGCACTTGATGTCGCTAAGTCCAAACAGCGACTGCGAGCGGGTATGCAAAAGGCCGGGCATTCCCGCCATGCCAATCTCTAGCGGAATGGTGACAAATTTTTCTACTTCTTCCGGACTCCATCCTTGCGGCTGGGTGATGATCTCAACGAGCGGCGGACAGGGATTGGGATAGGCTTCGATATCGAGCTGGCGATACGAATAAAATCCCAGGACGACCAGCATCGCGGCAAGCGCATACACGATGAGCGGCATGTGCAGCGCGAAAGCGACAAGCGACTTCATCATCTTTTTTACTCCTTACAGCATTCCCGCCAAAAGAATTGCGCCGGCTGTAACAATGGTCGCGCCTGGCTCTAGACCGTGTTCGACTTGCACAAGGCGGCCGTTTTCGCCGGCATCGACCTGCACCGGACGATAGGCGAAGCGCAAGCGGCCATCTAGGGCCAGGCCGCGTTTCACAAAGACCATCATGCGGTCGCCGATGCGCAAAAGGGCGGCGCGGGGCACGGCCAAAGCCTTGTGTGCATCGACGGTCAAGCGCACGGTGACAAACATTTCCGGACGCAGCGCATGATCCGCATTGTCAAGCAAGCAGCGCACCCGCGCGGTTCGCGTCGTCGCATCAAGCGCGCCCGAGACCCAGTTCACTTGACCGCTAAAGACGCGCTGCGGCAGTGCCATGGACTTGACCTCGGCTGGGACTCCGCTTTTTACGCGCGGCAAATCGAGCTCGTACAGATCCCCAAAAACCCAGATTCGATCGAGATTGCCAATCGTAAACAGTTCAATCGGAGTTCCGCCGCTGTACTGGCCAAAAACTTCCATGCCCGGATTGATGCCGCGCAAAATCACTTCGCCATCGATTTCGCTGTGCACGGTATAGGTCTGGGTCACCGAATCGCTGCTCGAAGTGTGAAATAGTCGAGTTTTTTGCCGAGCCCGTTCTTGTTCGGATCGCGCTTTGCGATAATTGTCCTGCGCTTGTTCGTATTCGCGCTCGGATGCGGCGTGCGCCAAAAAAAGCTCGCGTTGGCGCCGCAACTCATGCTCGCTGGTCATAAGCTCGGCCTGCGCTTTGCCAAGATCCGAAGAGGCAATTCCGACATCCGGAGATTCGATGACGGCCAGCGCATCTCCTTTTTTTACGCGCTGACCAAGGTCCACCAGTATCTCTTTCACGCGTCCAGAAACGGGTGAAAAAACATGGGTCACCCGAGTGTCGTCAAAGACCACTCGCCCGCCGATAAGAATCGTGTCATCGACATCTTGAACGCGTACTTCGGCGGTCTGTATCTGCGCCGCCTCGGCCTGCTCGGCAGTCAGCCATACTTCCCCTTCCGCAACCGCTGCGGGGCTGCTTTTATGCGGCTTTTGGCAGGAAACGCTGCAGCTAGCAATTGCCAACAGGGCAAAAAGTCGCAGCCACTTCTGACAAGAAGGCCAGCAAACTCGGCAAAGATAGAAGCGCTTAGAATTCATGTTCTAAGCGTGAAGGAGCCACCGCGGCTTGGCGCTTAAATTCGGATTAAGAATTCTACGGAATATTTTCAAGCGGGCAGAGTGCGCTATGCTGTGCCGCATGCGCATCCTGGTTGTCGAAGACGATACGAAATTGGCTTCGTTTCTGCTGCGTGCCTTGGGCGAAGAAGGATACACTCCCGACTTATGCCGTACCGGAGAGGAAGCTCTTATTCAGGCCACTGCGTCCACCTATGATCTTTTGGTTCTTGATTGGATGCTGCCCGATGGCGATGGTCTGAGTGTCTGTCGCAAATTGCGCAGCAGCGGACTTTGTTCGCCTATCTTGATGCTTACCGCGCGCAGCGAGGTCGGCGAAAAAGTACTGGCCCTTGACAGCGGCGCCGATGATTATTTGACCAAACCCTTTCATCTAAATGAGCTTTTGGCGCGAATCCGCGCGCTTTTGCGCCGCGGTGGCGCCGCAGTGGGAAGCATGCTGCGCTGCGGGCCAATTGCTCTTGATCAGCAGCGCCGGCAGCTTACGGTTTTCGGTCAACGCGTCGAGCTGACCGGTCGAGAATACGGCTTGCTCGTCCTTTTTATACAGCGCGCCGGCCGCGTTGTGACGCGCAGCGAGATTCTGCATCATGTCTGGGGACTGTCCCATGATCCGGGCAGCAATCTTATCGAAGTACATGTGCGACACTTGCGAGAAAAACTAGGAACGGCCAACGGTCTCCTTGAAACTGTACGCGGACACGGCTATCGCATGCTCGATAAGGAGCCTGAATGAGGCTGCGTTATCGCCTGGCGCTGGTTTTTGCGCTGACGGCCAGCATCGCGGCAGCGGTCGCGCTGTTTACAACGGTCACGGTGTTTCGCCATGCGCAAGAACGGCAGCTTGATCAGGAACTGCTGGTTCGCGCCTGGCAGCGGGCCTTGCTTATCGCTTTGCAAGGGGAACAGGCGCTACATCTTGAAGTGACACCGATTGATGAGGGTCGCGATCTCGATTTTCTGGTGCAATATGCGGCGCTTTATCGCCTAGATGGAACGGTCGTCCAAGCGACACCGAATCTGGGCAATCCGCCCCCTTCGCTTGCCGAGATCGGATATCGCAAAGATTTGCCCTTGCCGCAGCGCCGTCTGGAGTTTTCGCGCAGCCGTCTGCAGTTGCGTGGCGTGCTGGTAAAAGTCGGTGGGCCGGCCCATCTGCCGCCGCGGCTTTTGCTGCTTGCGGCGCCGCGCGGCGATGCCGACGCCGATGTGCGGCATTTGGTCAAACTGATGCTTGTGGTGCTGGGGGCGCTGGTGGTTTCCGCGCTTTTGGCGGGTGGATTTTTGGGACGTTATCTTTCGCGCGGCATTGAGCTAGTTGCCAAAGTCGCGCGCCAAGTCTCTGAAGGCGATATGAAGGCCCGCGTTGGTGAGCTTTCCAGTTTGGGAGCCAAGGAAGTACAAACTTTAAGCATGGATCTGAATCGGATGATTGGTCAGCTTGACGACCTTTTGGTGGGACATCGACGGTTCATTTCCCATGCTGCACATGAGCTGCGTTCGCCGCTTACCGTGCTGCGCGGCGAATTGGAACTGGCCCTGCATCGCCCGCGTGATGTCAGCGAGTATCGCAGCGCCGTACAGCGAGCACTTGCCGACACGGAGCGGCTCATTGCTTTGGCGGAAGATTTGCTTGTGCTGGCGCGTCTGGAAAGCGCGCGGCCCACGGAACATCGGCCGCTCATTTTGCGCGAGCTCATCGATGAAGCAATCTGGAGCTCGGCGGTACAAAGCCAGCAGGCTGTGGGAATTGCCATTGAAGCGGATTCCATAGAATTGCGCGGCAATCGTTCGGATCTGGTACGTCTGTTGCGAAATTTGGTAGACAACGCGATTTCGCACGCGCCTTCCGGTTCAACGGTCAAAATCCTTGGAAGCTGTGCAACAGGCAGCTACGGCAAGGCGCAACAAGCCTGCATTTTGGTCATTGATGAAGGACCAGGCGTTCCGCAAGAAATTCGCGATCGCATTTTCGAGCCGTTTTTTCGTGGTGCCAACGAACGGGAACGCTCAGGCGCCGGCCTGGGTTTGGCCATCGCCCACCAGATTGCGCGCCAGCATCAAGGAAGTCTGCGGCTACTGCCCACGGACAAAGGCGCGACTTTTGAATTTCGCATGCCCATTTATTGAATTCGCTATTCCCTTTGCATGGTGGCGACTTCAGACCCCAGGTGGGAATGACAGTCCCCCCAATTGACTATTCGCAGCGCTCACGATAACAACTGGGCTGGGTATGCCACTTGTCTCGATTTTCGACGATGGCTGCTCAAACAAGAGTCCAGAAAGGAGCGTTCTCATGACTTATATTAAGAAGCTGTCCTGCCTGACCACCCTGTCTGCCATGCTCGTCGCCTGCGGGGGAAATGGTCCTGAAGCGGAGGGCACTCCGACGGCACAAGAACAGCAGGGAATCATCGGCGGAGTCGTCGATACTGGTGATCCGGCAGTCGTCGCCGTGTACGCGATCAAACCTGGAGAGGAATCGGGCGCCCTGTGTACCGGTACGGTGATTTCTCCAACGGTTGTATTGACGGCAGCGCACTGCGTCCATCCGGATACGGTGGGCACTGGAAATACTTTCTACGTACTGACGGCGCCGGACTTGACCGACCCGATGAATCCAAGCCCGAAGCTGGCCGTCAAAGAGACGCACTATGACCCGGACTTTGATGTAAATCAGATTCTGAACGGCCACGACATCGCGGTGGTCATTCTGGATGCGCCAACGACCATCCGGCCGATTCCGTGGAATGCCGCGGCCATGAATAACCGCTTGGTTGGACAAAATGCACGTCTTGTCGGCTACGGCCTGAGTAACAGCTTTGCGCAGACCGGTGCTGGCGTCAAGCGCCAGGTCACTGTGCCGCTGAACACATTCGATGATTTGTTCGTCAAGACCGGCAAGCTGTTTCCCTGGAAAGGCATCTGTTCTGGAGATTCCGGCGGCCCGGTGCTGATGAAGATAAACGGTGTCGAAAAGGTCGTGGGCGTCAATAGCTTTGGCATCCTCTATTGCCTGTCCGAAAGCAGCAGCACGCGCGTCGACACCTACAAAGCATTTGTCGAAAGCTTCCTGCACTAGACGCTGATTTCTTCTCCCAGCCTATACAGGTCTCGGCGCCGCGATATCATCACTGACGGTGATATCGCGGCGAAATAACGCCAACCCTCATGATATGGCGGCAATATCACGCCGTCCGCTACGATAAGACTTGATTCGGGCGTGCCTCAATCGATATAGGGAGGCATGGACCATGAACTTCGTCATGCCTACGTGCTTAAGTTCCATGCAAGCGAGCTCTTCCTTGCGACGAATGAATATAGTCTTGATTCAGGCATGGAATATGTGGTGCCTTTTAAAGGAGACATCATTTATCGCCCGGAGGATAAAGAAGAGGGCCTAGGGCCGGATGGAGAGCAGGACCAAGTCGTGGGGCGCTTTCAAGGATATGTGCTTCATGCCGCTCGCGCTATGAATGATGGAATTGACTTCCTTGATCATTGCGACGCGCACAGTCAGGATATTTGCGATTATGCGGCCTCCTTTTACGAGGAAGACGGTGATTTTAAAGCGGAGCTCGAAGATGCTTTTGGAGAGAGAGGCAACGGATTTAACCTGCTAATCATTGACGAGATTGCACTTCACCCTGAGCACCGCGGACGGCTTTTGGGGCTACGAACTCTTCATCGATTGATAGAAGTCCTTGGTGATGGCTGCGGATTCGCGGCGACCATTCCCTATCCATTGCAGTTTCAGGAGGGCGAAGTGGCTGAATTTGATCAGCACCCTGAACGAAATAGGAAGCGAGCCGAAGAGCATCTGGCTTTGTACATCGACCGCCTGGGTTTCGAGCGCTTGCCGAACACTCGAATCTACGCCTGGCCGCTGTCGCAAAAACTTCCTAAGCTTGAAGTAGTGGGGCGGCCCGCTAAAGTGCTGCCGTTTGTTTTGAGATCAGAGAATTCGGAACTCGAGACATCTTCTCCTTAATTACTAGCAGAATGGGGAGCGCTACAGAATTTCCCGCCAAGGGGGCGATGCGGCGAAGGCGGCGTGAATGAGGCCGACATGGGAATAGGCTTGCGGAAAGTTTCCCCACAGGCGTCCGGTCGGCGGATCGACGTCTTCAGAGATCAAATCCAGCGGCGACAGCGCCTTGCGGGCTTTGGCAAATAGGTTACGCGCTTCATCCATTCTGCCGCAGACCGCCAGGGCCTCAACCAGCCAGAATGTGCAAATCAGAAATGCTGCAGACGGTTTGCCAAAGCCGTCGTCCGCTCTATATCTGCGCAACCAGCCCTCGACGTTTAGATGCTGGCGAATGGCATCCACGGTACCTTGCAGGCGCGGATCACTTGGCGGCAGCAGCCGCAAAGTGATCGCCTGCAGCAGGGACGCATCTACATCGCCGCCATCATAGGTTGATACCAGGCTACCAAGCTGAGGATCCCAGGCGCGATCTAGAATCTGCTTGCGCATGACTGCGGCGGCATCGGCAAATTCCGCTACAAGATGCGAGCAGTGCTGCTCTGCAACAAGCGTCATCCGATCCGCCGCGGCCCAGCACATAAGGCTTGAAAAGGTTTGCGGTTTCCACTCTGTACGGAATTCCCAAATGCCGGCGTCGGGGGTTCCGACCACTGCCACGGCCTTGCGCGCCAAGCGGATTAGCAGATCCAAAGTGGTGGCGGAACGCTTTTCGATATAACGCTTGTCCAAAAATACCGGAGCCAGGGCCAACACCATTTCGCCAAAGACATCATGCTGCAAATGTTTGGCGGCGGCATTGCCAACGCGAACTGGTCCTTCGCTTTCATAACCAGCCCAGTGCGGCAGCGTATATTCGCGAAGGTCTGTGCCGCCATCGATGCGATAAAGCGGCGCCAGGTTCAAATCGGGAGCCGAGCTGGCGATGTTTAATAGGAAGCGAATAAATTGTTCGCGTTCCTCAAAATGCCCAAGCAAGCGAAACGCGCTGATGGCGTAGTAGGCGTCGCGCAGCCAGCAATAGCGGTAATCCCAGGTGCGCCCACTGCCGGTGGATTCCGGAATCGAGGTTGTGGTCGCTGCAATGATTGCTCCTGTGTCTTCAAAACAGTGCAATTTTAGCGCCAGCGCTGAACGGATCACTTCCTGCTGAAAATGGGGAGGAATCGCGCAGTGCTTGACCCAGCGCTCCCAGTAGCGCACCGTCTCGCCTAAAAATCGATCGCACAGCGCGGCCAGCGGTTCTTCAACCGGCTCGCCATAGGATAAAACCAGATGGCAGCGCTCGGTCAGCGCGGTCGGCCTGCCGTCCAAATAGGAGAGCGGCAGATCGGTGGTTAGGCGCAGTTGCTCGGGAAAACCCTGGTAACGGATATGGTGCGAGCCGCGGATCTCGACCGGCACCTCTTTGGACCAGCCAATTCGCGGCGCGCAACGCACGCGGATGTGAGGCATCCCGCTTATCGGCTCGATGATGCGGAAGAGCTTGGTCGGCCGAAAGTAGCGATCGTAGAGCTGAAAGCGCGGCGCAAAATCTAAGATGCGAAAGCTGCCCTCGGCAGTTTGAAACGTCGTCTCTAAGACGTTGGTGTTGCCCAGATAGCTTTGTACGCCAACGCTACCGTCGACCGGACCCACCACAAAGTCGCCGCCGTCGCCTTCGTCTAGCAGAGTTCCAAAGATGGGTTCCGAATCAAAGCGGGGAAGACAACACCAGACGACTGCGCCGCTATTTGCAATGAGTGCCGAAAATTGACAATTTCCGATCAAGCCAAGACTTTCCAGGCGCATCTTCGCTCCTCTACTACTATGCTGATACCACATGATCTTCATGAAGTCTTGGTGGAAGCCCCTGCGTCCTTCCCTAAATGTGCTGGTCGGATTTTTGTGCTGCTTGGCACTTCTGACTTGGGCGACGCATGTGCTTGTGAATCGAACGCTGCGGAGCTGGACCGATCGAGATCTGCGCCTGCGCGGTGAGCTGGCCCTACATGGAGCACGGCGTACGCTAATTCCTGCCTGGGAACAGCACGATCTTGTCGAGCTGCGTGCCGCCCTGAGCGAAATCGCGCGCGACAAGCGCATCATCGCGGCGGCGGCTTGTGCTTATGACAGCAGCTTATTTGTGGCGACCGAAGACTATCCCTTGCATTTCAGTTGTCCACGGCTGGCGCCCCTTGTCTACGGTCCCGATGGCGATCAATCTGTGCATTTTTCGACCAATCTTGGAGAAGAGCGCATCTATCTAAGCTTGATGCCGATGGGTCAGCCGCAAACGCGCCTGGGCTTTGTCGTCGTGGTTCATGATCTTAGCTACTTTGGCTCGCGGCAAACAGCCATTCAGCGCTTTTTGTGGGTAGCTTTTGCCGTGCTGGCTTTGACTACATCGGCCCTGACTTTGCTTGTGGCGCGGTGGATGTGGCGTGGGTGGAGCGATTCGCTGCGCCGGCAACTGCGCGGCGATACGCGTGAGCATGAGTTTATGCCCATCCTTAGCGAGGTGCGGGCGCTCGTCGAGCGGCTGGCGATTGAACGTGAAGGGGTGCAGCACGAAAGCGGCTGGACTCCAGAGCGGCTCAAGCAGGTTCTGCGCACCTATGTGCAGGACGAGCGCGTCATTCTGGTCGCCAATCGCGAGCCCTATGTGCACGAGCGCGGCAAAGACGGCACGATTAGCGTGCAGCATCCGGCAAGTGGCCTGGTCACGGCGCTGGAACCAGTGATGCGCGCTTGCTCTGGAGTGTGGGTGGCGCATGGCAGCGGCTCTGCGGATCGCGAGACTGCCGACGAGCACGGCCGCATCCGCGTACCTCCGGGAGAGGAATCCTACTGGATTCGTCGAGTCTGGCTGACTGCTGAGGATGAAAAAGGCTACTACTACGGTTTTGCCAATGAAGGACTGTGGGCACTGTGTCACCTGGCACATACTCGGCCGGAGTTTCGCAGCGAAGATTTTCGCATTTACCAGCGTGTGAATCAGCGTTTCGCTGATGCGGTGATTGCCGAGGCCGACAGTGACGATCCCATTGTCCTAGTACAGGACTATCACTTTGCCCTTTTGCCCGAGTTTATTCGCAAAGAGCTACCGCGTGCGACCATTTTGACCTTCTGGCACATTCCCTGGCCCAATTCCGAGCAGCTTGGCATCTGCCCGTGGCGGCGCGAGCTTTTGGAAGGCCTTTTGGCCAGTAGCGTCATCGGTTTTCACACGCAGGCCCACTGCAACAATTTCATCGAAGCCGTGGACCGCTATTTGGAAGCACGCATCGATCGCAATCGCGATGCCATTACCTGCCGCGGCCATACCACTTTGGTGCGCCCTTATCCGATTTCCATCGCCTGGCCCAATCCTTGGGCGCAGGCTTGTGCTCCCACGGAAGTTTGCCGGGCCGAAGTCCGCAAAGAATTGGGACTTGCTGATGATGCGCTCATCGGCGTGGGCGTAGACCGCATCGATTATACCAAGGGAATTGAGGAGCGGCTTTTGGCGGTCGAGCGGCTTTTAGAGCAGCATCCTGAACTGCGAGGTCGCTTCACATTTGTACAACTTGGGGCGCCAAGCCGAACTGTCATTGCTCGATACGTCGCACTCAATGACGCGGTGGCGGCGCTGGCGGAGCGTATCAACAGCCGCTATGGCAGCGGCAGCTACAAGCCAATCGTTTTTGTGCGCGCCCATCATGAACCGCCAACGGTGTTTCGCTTTTTGCGCGCTGCCGATTTCTGTTATGTCAGCAGCCTGCATGATGGCATGAACCTAGTCGCCAAAGAATTTATCGCAGCGCGCGATGACGAAAAAGGAGTCCTAATTCTAAGTATCTTTACCGGGGCCGCGCAAGAGCTGACCGATGCATTGCTGGTCAATCCATACAATTTGGATCAAGCCAGCGCGGCGCTTTATACGGCCCTGACTATGCCGCTTGATCAGCAGCAGGTGCGGATGCGGGCCATGCGCCGGTTGCTCGCGCATTTTAATATCTATCGCTGGGCCGGACGTCTGCTACTAGACGCGGCGCAACTTCGCGAGCGCGAGCGCCATAATCAGCACCTGCACGTCAAATAGGCCAAGCCAATGGCTGCAATGAAAAGAAACGATCTGATTCACGCCCTCTCTGCTTTGGGAAAAACCGAGCTTGCCGAGTTTCTGCGCAATGGGCCGCTTTTGGCGTTTGACTTCGATGGCACGCTTTCGCCCATCGTGGCCGATCCTCTGGCTGCCGCGATGTCTACAGAGACCGCGGAACGGCTGGCCAAGCTGGCCCTTGTGCTGCCCTGTGTCGTGATCTCCGGACGGGCCCGCAGTGACGTATTGGCCCGTCTGCGCGGCATTCCCATTGCCGAGGCGATTGGCAACCACGGTAGTGAACCGTGGCTGGATCTGGCCCCGCTGCGCGCCGAGGTGCTTGGCTGGATTTCGGTGATTCAAGACGCGCTTGCCGAGGAAGAAGGCGTACTTCTTGAAAACAAGGGCTGTTCCCTGTCGATTCACTACCGTCACGCGGTGCATCGACGAAAAACCCTGGCGAGCTTACGCCGCTTGCTTTGTCGCCTGCGTATTCCCAGGGTGGTTCAGGGCAAATGCGTGCTAAACCTGATGCCGACGGGGGCCCTGCATAAAGGGGAGGGGCTTTTGCGAACCATGGCGGCGCTACGCCGAACGCACGCGCTTTTTATCGGCGATGACGTAACCGACGAAGACGTATTTACTTTGCCGGAAGCAGAGGGCAAACATCGCCAAGCACGCGTGCTGGGAATTCGCGTCGGGCCTCGGCTGCAGACGCAAGCGCCGCTTTATTTGCGCAATCAAGCCGAGATAAATGCCCTGCTTGAAGCGTTGACCGAAGGGGCCCGGTGTGGTTTGCCAGTACGGAGCTCTCCGTGAAAAGCTTGCTGACTAACATTCCGGTGCGGCTAGATCGGCTAGGCTTTTCTTTTTGGCATTGGCGGGTGGTGGTGGCCCTGGGAATTACCTGGATCCTGGACGGGCTAGAAGCCAGCCTGATTGCCAACTTGGGTCCGGTGTTGCAAAACGCCGCCACGCTTCATTTGAGCGTGACCCAGGTTGGCGCTGCCAATACGACTTACCTCATCGGGCAAGTGGTCGGTGCGCTTTTTTTTGGGCGGCTGACGGATCAAATGGGCCGCAAGCGCCTATTTCTGGTGACGCTGGCCGTGTATCTGCTGGCGACTGCCTTGTCCGGATTGGCTTGGAATTTTGCAGTCTTTGCAATCTTGCGCTTTTTTGCCGGAATGGGAATCGGCGGCGAGTATTCCGCCATCAATTCTGCGATCGACGAGCTGATTCCGGCGCGCGTGCGCGGCCATGTAGACTTGGGCATAAATGGCAGCTACTGGGTCGGGGTCGCGGCCGGGGCGCTTTTGACCGAGGTCCTGTTAAATCCCAAATATCTAAGCGATTCCGTCAGTTGGCGACTGACGTTCGGATTGGGCGCGGTGCTTGGCTTGGCAATTTTGCTGGTTCGCCGCGATATTCCGGAAAGTCCGCGCTGGCTGCTTTTGCACAGCCGAGTGGATGAGGCCGAACGGATCGTTGCCAGCATCGAAGCGCGAATCACTGCTCGGACGGGTATCGCATTGCCGGAAGCTGCGCCCATCGAAGTGCGGGCGCCGGGGGCGGTCGGTGCTTTGTATACCGCCCGAGTGCTGCTTGGCAGGCATCGGCGCCGCACCGTGCTGGGCATGGCGCTCATGCTTGGACAGACTTTTTTTTATAACGCGATCTTTTTTAGCTTTGCGCTGATTCTGCATCGATTTTATGGCATTCCCGAACACCACGCCGGTCGCTATATGCTGCCATTTGCCGCCGGAAACTTTCTGGGCCCGCTTTTGCTTGGCAGATTGTTTGATACCGTCGGCCGGCGCGTTATGATCGCCACGACCTATCTTTTGTCTGGGGGGCTGCTGCTCGTCACCGGCTACGCGTTTTGGCAGGGTTTCTTGGATGCGACCACGCAGACGCTGTGCTGGTGCGTGGTATTTTTCTTTGCTTCGGCGGCGGCAAGCTCGGCGTATCTAACGGTCAGCGAACTTTTTCCGGTAGAGATACGCGGAATGTCCATCGCCTTATTTTATGCGACGGCAACTGCCTTTGGCGCCATGGCTCCGACGGTTTTTGGCGCAATTCTGCAAAGCCAAAGCCGCTTGGCCCTTTTTGCCGGATATGCCGTGGCTGCTGCGGTGATGTGTGGCGCCGGCCTTATCGCCGCCATGATTGGCGTACCCGCCGAAGGTCAATCCCTCGAGCAACTTGCCGCCATTTCCGAACAAACTAGTGCTGTGCCAGCCGTTACCCAAAATCTATCGTCCAATGCCTCATAATCGCCGGCATTTGCGCTTGCCCAAGATGCGACCGCATTGTCAATTGTGGCCGTAGTGCTGCGAGAAGACAGGTCATTTTCTGAGAGCCCTAGATTTGTCCGAGCAGCTCGGCAACAATGTTAGTTCGAGTTTCGCACCTTGCAACCGTAACTCGGCCGTAGACTGTGTGGGAGAATTGGCGTGATTGAGATTGGGCCCTATGTTTTGTCATCCACGGTAAATCAGAGCGCTGCCAATCTGCTTTATCGAGGTTATCGCTTGGTGGGACGAGTTCCCATTATCGCCAAGATTCCGCGCGGCGACCATCCCAGCACAAAGGATCTGGCCAAGCTTCGCCACGAGCACGCGATCCTTAAGGAGCTGAATCACGCTGGAGTTCCCAAGGCCTACGACTTGCTTCCCTACCGCAGTGGTTTGGCCCTTTTCATCGAAGACAAGGGCTACGTGTCTCTGACGGAGGTGATGAACGGACGCAAGTGGCCGCTGCAAACCATCTTAAATATCGCCATTGAATTGGCAGAAATTCTCGATTATCTACATCAAAAAAACATCATCCATAAAGATATAAAACCGCAGAATATCGTCGTTCATCCTCAGTCATACAAAGCTCAGCTCATCGACTT
>CAYWPR010000096.1:0-21505 GCA_964460115.1 uncultured Myxococcales bacterium | reverse complement strand
AGCCGCAGAACATCCTTGTCAATGAGGCATGTACCGACGTGGTGCTCGTTGACTTTGGCATTGCATCGGAGCTTTCGCAGGAGATAAACGATGCGGGCCTTCCCGAAACTCTTGAGGGAACCCTGGCGTATATCTCTCCCGAGCAGACGGGGCGTACGGCGCGGGAACTTGATGCGCGGACGGATTTGTACTCGCTTGGCGTGCTGCTTTTCGAGGCTTTATCGGGGCGTAGACCCTTCACCGATAAAGATCCGTTGGCTCTGGTTTATGCGCACTTGGCCAAAGCGCCACCGGCCATCGCCACCCTGGTTTCGAACATTCCCGATACCTTGGCGCGAATTCTGGAAAGGTGCCTGGAAAAGCAACCAGAAAATCGCTACCAAACCGCCAAGGGGCTGGCTGCCGATCTGGAACGGGCGTTAATAGAGTGGACGGAGCACGGGCAGATTCAGCCTTTTGCTCTTGGGGAGAAAGACTTTTCGCCTGCCCTGCGGTTTCCGCAAACCTTGATGAGCCGCGAAAAAGAGACGCAGGAAATTACCGCGGCATTCGAGCGCGCCAGCGCCGGAAACGTAGAAATGCTGCTGCTCGGCGGTCCATCTGGAGGCGGCAAGACGGCGCTTGTGCGCTCTGTCTACCGCGATATCGCCAAGGCCGGTCGGGGGCTGCTCCTTTGGGGAAAGCATGATCAACTCGGCCGCTCGGTGCCCTATGCCGCCCTGGCGCAGGCATTTTCGGGCCTGATGAACAATTTGGCGGCAAGTCCCAAACCGATTTTTGAAGAGTGGCGCGCGCGCATCACGAACGCGCTTGGCCCAAACGCTCGCGTGATCGCGGATCTAGTTCCCGAGCTCGAATGGATCACGGGACCGCTTGCCCCGGTTCCGGTCGTACCCACCGAGATGGCGTATAACCGTCTTAAATTCAGTTGGCTACAATTCGTTCAGGCCGTGACGGAGGCCTCGCCTCCGCTGGTGCTGTTTCTGGATGATTTGCAGTGGGTAGATCCAGCGTCATTAGAGCTACTGAAAGTGCTTTTGCTGGATGCAGGGCGCAAGAATCTGCTAGTCATCGCGGCGTACCGCAACAACGAAGTCGATGCGCATCATCCGCTGTGGACACTTGTGGAAGCGGTCTCGGCTAGAGGCATCTCGACGCCGCGGCTTTTCGTGGGGCCACTTTCCGAGGCAGCGGTACAAGATTGGCTTGCGCTTACGCTATCGGCGACCTCGGAACGAGTCGGAACCTTGGCGCACGCGCTGTATCGCAAAACGAACGGCAATCCGTTTTTCCTGTGCCAACTGCTTTTGGAGCTTTATCGGCAGCAGCGTATAAGGCGCAGCCTAGAAGACGGAGTATGGAACTGGGATCAGCACGCGGTAGAGCAAGCCGCCGTCACAGATAACGTTGTAGAACTTATGCGTAACAAGGTGGCGGAGCTGCCTGCGGATACGCAGGATCTTCTGGGGCAAGCGGCTTGTGCAGGCAATACTTTTTCCTTCGATGAGCTCATCGTACTTTCGGGAAGAAACGCGAATGAGGCAGCGACTGCGCTGTGGCCTGCCATCGTCTCGGGCCTGGTGTCTCCAAGCGAGGGGCACTACCGAGAGATGCAGGCTCTGGCCCAAATGCAAACAAATCTGCAGCTCAGCGCTTCCTATCGATTTTTGCACGATCGTGTGCAGCAGGCATTTTACGAAGGCATCGCGCCCGAGCAACGAGTAAAAGCCCACCTGCAGATCGGCCGGCGTCTGCATCAAGCGATGCAGCAGCATGGCGGTGCGCAAACGAGCAGCGGTCCAAAACAACTGGAGATGTTGCGACATCTGAACCTAGGCGCAGCCGCCATCGAAGACAGCCAAGCGCGCAAGGAGCTGGCGCGAATGAACCTTGCGGGCGCGAAAACGGCAAAGCTCAACGGCTCCTACAAACTGCAAGCGATGCTGGTAGAACAGAGCCAAGAGCTTTTGGGCCTCCGCGCCTGGGAAGAAGAGCCGCAGTTATCCGTGGAACTGGTTCTGGAACGTATCGAAGCAGATTATATGCTGAAGGAGTTTGCCGAAGTGCATCGGCGCGCCGCGGAGTTTCTGGCGCTGCCGTTGCCTGCTTTGCCAAGGCTGGCAGCGCATGAACTGCGTATACGGTCATGTCTTGCTGCAGGGCAGTATCAAGAAGGCGAGCGGCTTGGACTTTTGGCGCTTGCCGAGCAGGGCATCGAATATCCAGCCAGCAATGACGCTTGCATCGCCGAGGCGCTGCAGATGTTTGCACCCTGTGAAACCTGGCTCGATCAGCACCCTTTGGGCTTTGATGGAGGGGGCGCTGACCCTTCGCTTGAGCATCTGCTTATCGACACCATCTCGGTATCTCTCTTGCTTTGCGCGGCTTTCGGGCATCGTCCGGTCCTGACGGCTTTGGTGATTTTAAGAAAGGTACAGCAAGCGACCGAGCAACAATGTCTGACCGCGGTCAGTCCATTTTTCCTGGCCGGGCTTGCCCATGTGCGTTCGGCATTTCTTGGTGACTATAGAGGCGCTGTCCGTTGGACTCGAGAAGGGGAACGGGCCGCGATTCGACTGAATTCGCCTCTGCTTCCAGAGATTACGACCTATCGCGGGATGTACACCCCTTACGAGGCTCCCATTGAACAAAGTCGAACGCACTACCGTGCCGCAATCCAGGTAGCTATCGCTTCAGGATCATTTCAAGGCACGAGCTGGGGATTGGCCGGTGAGCTTTTCTTCTCAGACGCATGGGCCGGTCGGCCGCTTGAGCAAGTGGCAGACAGGGAACGCGCTCAGCGCGACTTGATCATGCGGCTCGGCGATGCGGTCGGACAGCATCACTTCATGATCGCCGCCAGCTTTAGCGAGTTTTTGCGTTCTCCTTCCAGAATGAAGCCCAAGGACGATCAAGAATGGCTTAGCACCAGCTCTTCTTACTTTCATGCACTCGGCCAAGGGATCGCCGCAGAGTTGGCGCGAATTCAGGAGGCTCACCTATTTCTAGCCTTTGGTGAGTATAGCCGCGCCCTGGCGCGGGCGGAAGAAGCCGAACGCTTTCGTCCCAACATCTATGGAAATCCGCCTGTGACGGACATTCCGCTGTGGCTGGGGCTTGCCTCCGCCAAGCTCTGCGAAGTTGATACTCTGCAAGAGCAACGCTTGGCCCTTTTGGCAACGCTGGAAAGTTCCATTGGGCGCTTCCAGTATTTCACAGAAGGATGTCCCGAGAATTTTGGTCACAAGCTGCGGCTGCTACAAGCTGAACGCGCTCGCCTGCAGGGACGTGCAGAGGAAGCATTTTTGGCCTACGGCGACGCGATTGAACAGGCCCATGCGAGCGGATTCCTTTATATAGAAGCGCTGGCGGCACAATTCTGTGTGGATTTTCTGCTTTCGACGGGGCGTAAGCTGCTAGCGGCCCATTATCTGGGCCAGGCATGTGATGCTTATACTCGCTGGGGGGCGCTGGCCCTGGTCAAATATCTGGAATCCCAATATCCAAGCTTGCGCCTGGGACTTGCCGGATCTCAATCATCTTCGCGTTCTAGCATTACCGAATCCTCGAGTACCACCGGTAATGCTGTGCTAGATATGGATACCACGATTCGCGCCGCGCAGGCTCTGTCGAGCGAGCTTGATCCTGCCCGCATTGTTGCCCGCCTCATGCAGCTTGTACAAGAAAACGCCGGAGCGCAGCGCGCGGCACTGCTTTTCGTCGCGCAAGATCAGTTATCAGTCGTTGCCCTACTGTCCGATTCGCAAATTCGCGCCGGCTTTGCGGAAGCCTTGGCTTTGTCCCATCCCATTGCCCAAACCGTGGTTCATTTCGTACTTCGGACCCGTGAATCCATCGTCCTTAGCGATGCGCTTTCAGACGACCGCTTTGCCGAGGATCCACGCATTCGCAGTGCTGCGGTTCGCTCTGTGCTTGCTGTTCCGCTGATTCATCAGGGCCGCTTGGGAGGCCTTTTTTACTTGGAACACGAGACGGCAAAGGCTTTTTCTCCGGCACGAGTCAATTTGCTCAGCATCCTTGCCTCGCAAAGCGCCATCGCCATGGAAAACGCCAGGCTCTATGTCGATTTGCAGGCTGCCAACGTCGGACTGGAAGCCAAGGTCGCTGAACGGACTGCGGCCCTGAACAAGGCCCTTAAGGAACTATGGGCCGAGATGGATTTGGCGCAGAAAATTCAGAGCGTGCTCCTACCCCCTGCAGAAACCTTTTTAGACCGTTATGAATTCGCCGGACTCATGAAGCCCGCAGATCAAGTCGGCGGCGATTACTATGATGTCTTCGCGGCGCAGGGAAAGCTGTGGCTGCTTATCGGCGATGTATCGGGCCACGGCATCACCGCGGGACTTATCATGATGATGGTGCAAACCGCAGTGCGCTCGCTTGTGCATAGCTTTGCAGATGCGGGCTTGGAGCTTACGCCCGCGCGACTGCTAGCGCTCGTCAATCGCGCGGTATGGAGCAACCTGCAGCTTATCGGCAAGGGACAGTACATGACAATGACTGCGCTGTGCCTAAGCGACCACCAGATGACCTATGCCGGACTTCATCAGCGCCTGCTCGTATTTCGCGGCGAAACCAAGCAAGTCGAGGACATGGAGAGCACAGGCATTTGGCTGGGCGTTTTGGATGAGATCGAAGGCCTAAACGAAAACCGCAGCGTCAACTTTGGTCCGGGTGATGTCCTTTTCTTATACACGGACGGGCTGACCGAAGCTCATATGTCTAGTGAACGTACCGATATGCTCGATATTGCCCCGGTCAGTGCGCTGCTTCGAGAAGCATGCTGCAATGACAATTCCAGCGAAGCATTGACGCGCAGCATTCTGTCGCTTACAAGCGGTGCAACAGTCAACGACGACATCTCCCTTGTTGCCGTGCGCTATCGTCAGCTTTCTGCCAAAGACACCGGCACCACCAGTCTTGATTGATTGATGAGATCCTTGCATTCATTTTTTCTCGACGTCAAATCTCATGGATCTCGATCGGTTCCGATTCAACCGTTTCTTGCGTTTCTGAGGAAATAAGATGTCTGAGCATAAAGTAGCGAAATTTCAGCAGAGCCGCGCGAATGAGGCCTCTGGACAGAGCGCTACGCCGTCTTCACAGCTTGATGCCTTCGCCAGCGCTCGTGACCGCGCAGTCCTAAAGCGCAAGGTCCTAAAACGATCGGGGCGACAGAACGGAGACGTTCACGAGATAATGAATCAAAGTACATCGGACATCGAGACATCATCCGACGCGGCAACCGATGGAGCAACCGATCCGGCAATTTCGCCAATTGCCCAAGCGCAGCAAATCCTGCCCCTTCCAGAGCCTTTCCTCAAACAGGCAGCCCCGATGAGTGGGCCGAATAAGGGTGAGATCGATGTGACACCAGAAAGCATGGGCCAGCATATGGTGAGGCGCATGGAGGAATCGAATAAGGCCCCCCGAGACGACGAGAATACAGCGGCGAATGTTCATTACTGGTATAACGCCAAGCACCACATTCAGAAAGCAGGTGGTGCTTGGACGGACCGGTATCTTATGGGGCACCACTTCGCATCGTGGACCGACCCGACGTCCAAGTTTTTCAAACAGCCAAGCGATGGAAATCGCTTTATGACCTTCGAACTTCTGCCGCAGAAAAGTGCCTCAGCCGCGATCAAAGCATGGCTTCAAGGACCAACGATTGCCGAGTGTGCCACTGCCGTTTTGGCGATGGAAACCGACACCGTGCGGGCAGCAATTGGAGATGAGAAGTTTGACAATCACTTCGGATCCACGGATGCCGAAAAGGACAGAGGGATTCGAGATCTGGATCGTCAATTGACAATTGCTACGGGCAGTCATGCGGCATTGGCGACGGCAGTCAAGTCAGATTGGCTAGATTCAGCCGTGCTTTTGGCGACAAAAGATGGTGACAATCTGACACCAGGTGATTGGTGTTATTTTCAGAATCATCCGAAGTATGTATACAAGCATCCTGGCGGCGCATGGCGTGGGGAAAATGCGGTCTTTATGGGGCATAAACAAGGCACCAAGGAGCGTCTGTGGGCAGGCCTTGGAGCGAGTACAGATACCGAGCAGGCCATGTACGAAGCGATGATTAAAGCCTATGAAGCAGACCGCACTGACTTTGACTACCAGCTGATGGTTGCCAAAGGGATTCTGAAGAAGGATGCCAATGGGACACAAGAATTTCATGGCGAAAACTATAGATACACGGATGCTCAATATGATCCCGCTGCGAAGTCCTTTCCAGATAAAGTAACCGTAGATGAAATCATCGCAGCGGGTGGCGGATTACGTCGCGATTCGCGTAGGATTCTCAGCGTAGAACAAGTAAAAAGGCTGTCAAAATAGCAAAATATTGACGGCGGTCAGCCTGCCTTTGGCGCTGGGCTGTTTCTCGCTGACGTTTGTCTTTCTTGTTGCCATATCGGTCATGGGCCCATCTTTTATCGTTGGGATGGCAACCTGCTCGACAGATAGCCCAGCTCATTTTTTGGAAACGGAGTAGCGGGTCCTTTGTGCCGATGGCATTCTGTCCATCATGGCGCAGACATTGGAAGTGGTGCAGGCTTTCGATCGCGCGATCATCGCGCAAATTCCCACAGATGACGCAGCAGCGCTTGAGCGCAAGCTCGACCTTGCGGCGCAAGCCTTTCGCAAGCGCGACGCCTGGTTGAAACCGCATCAGCGCATCGCCGTGTTACAGCGCACAGCCAGTCTGCTTGAAGCGCGGCAGGCTGATTTCGCCAAAGTCATCGCGCAAGAAGGCGGCAAGCCGCTGCGCGATGCGGCGGTCGAAACGACGCGGGCCATCGACGGGCTGCGCAACGCCGCGGCGGAGCTGCGCAACTTCGCCGGGCGCGAGATTCCCATGGGACTGACCGCGGCCAGCGAAGGCCGCTGGGCATTTACCACCAAAGAGCCAATTGGCGTCGTGGCGGCGATCTCGGCATTTAACCACCCGCTAAACCTTATCGTGCATCAGGTGGCGCCGGCCATCGCGGTCGGCAGCCCGGTGATCATCAAGCCGGCGTCGTCGACTCCGCTCTCCTGCTTGGCGCTTTTGGCACTGTTTCGCGAAGCCGGACTCGATGAATGCTGGTGTCAAAGCTTTATCACCGCGGACAATGCCTTGGCAGAGCGGCTGGCCACCGATCCGCGCATCGCGTTTTTGAGCTTTATCGGCTCGGCGCAAGTAGGTTGGTCGCTGCGCAGCAAGCTGGCCCCGGGAACCCGCTGCGCCCTTGAGCACGGCGGTGTGGCGCCGGTGATTATCGACCGCAGCGCCAAGCTCGAGCGCGTCATCGAACCAATCGTCAAAGGCGGCTACTATCACGCAGGCCAGGTCTGTGTTTCGGTGCAGCGCGTCTTTGTACACGCAGACCTTTTGTCCGATTTCGTGATGCGCTTTAGCGAGCGGGTCAGTGCCCTGCACGTCGGCGATCCGCTGCGAAATGAGACCGAAGTCGGGCCGCTTATACACCCGCGCGAGACCGTCCGCGTCTTAAGCTGGATTGATGAAGCGACTCACGGCGGGGCTCACGCGCTTGGCGGCGGTCGAATTTCCGAAACCACGCTAAAGCCGGTGGTGCTTGTCGAACCGGCTGCCAGCGCCAAAGTGTCGCGCTTGGAGATCTTCGGACCGGTCACTTGCGTCTATGGCTTTTCCGCGCTAGACGCAGCGCTTATAAGCGCCAATGCGCTGCCGTTCGCGTTTCAAGCCAGCGTATTTACGTCCGACATCAACGCTGCGCTGCGGGCCGCGCAGCGCTTTGACGCGTCGACCGTACTCATCAATGATCACACCGCCTTTCGTACCGATTGGATGCCATTTTCGGGGTGGCGGCAGTCGGGGTACGGCACCGGCGGCATTCCGTACTCGATGGCCGATATGTCGCACGAAAAGCTGATTGTCCTTCGGCACGAATCGTAAATTTCTGTCGATCACCTCGAACAAGCTGATGGCTGGGCGCTTATTCCGAAGCCGATGCTTTGGTGCTGCGATGGCTGCTGATGCTGGCGCCGTCGTCGCTGCGCAACTCTACAAACATCAAAAACGACGCGATGGTGAAGCCACCAAGCACAAGAAAGGCGTGATGAATGCCGCGCAGCACCAGCGCCGGCTCGACGTGAAAGCCCTCCGGAATGAATAGCGCGGCGACAAGCGAGGCGGTGGCGACGCCGAAGCTCATCGACATCTGCTGCATGGTGCTGGCCATGGTGCTGGCCATGCTGGTGTCGCGATCGCTGATATCAGCGTAGCCCAGGGTGTTCATGCTGGTGTATTGCAGCGATGTGAAGAAGCCGAACACGAATGCCTGCACGACGATGAGCCAGATGGGCGTATGAATGCCAATCGTCGTAAACAGCGTAATCAAGATGCCAAGGATGACGGTGTTGGCGATGAGCACCGCGCGATAACCGAGCCAAGTCAAAATGCTGGGCGTAAGTACCTTCAGCGCCATCGCTGCGATCGACTGCGGCATGATCAAAAGCCCCGACTGCACGGGCGTTTTGCCAAGTCCAATCTGATACAAAAGCGGCAACAGGAATGGCATACCGCCGACACCCAGCCGAGTGATAAAGCTGCCGACGATGGCGATGCGAAAGGTGCGCACGCGCAAAAGGCCGAGACGGAGCAGTGGCTGTGGTGTGCTAAGCGCGTGCCGCCCATAGCCGAGCACGAGCAGAATTCCGAGCCCAAGGAGTCCGACGATTTCGCGGCTGCTTAGCGTATGTTCGCCGAAGATCTCAAGGACGTAGGACAAAAGTGCAATGCCTGCACCAAACAGCACCACACCGATGAAGTCCAGGCGCCCCGATTCTTCGCCGTGATAGTCGGGCAGGCGGCGCAGGACCAGAAATAGACCCAAAAATCCAATCGGCAGGTTGACAAAGAAGATCATCCGCCAGTGCAGGTAGCGCACGATAAGACCACCGGCCAGCGGTCCAAGCAGAGGCCCGATAAGCGCCGGCAGCGCGACAAAGCTCATGGCACGAATGAGCTCTGGTTTGGGAAATGCGCGCAGCAGCGTCAAGCGGCCGACGGGCACCATCAGCGCGCCGCCGCAGCCCTGAATCAGGCGATAAAAGATGAGCAAGTGCAGACTGCTGGATGTGCCGCACAAAAACGAACCCAGGGTGAAGATGGCAATGGCGGCGGCGAAGACGCGGCGCGTGCCGTATCGATCGGCAAACCAGCCGCTAAGCGGAATAAATACCGCCAGGCTTAGCGTGTAGCTCGTCAGCGCCGATTTCATGCTGAGGGGCGGAATCTGTAGCGCCTTGGCCACCGCCGGCACCGCGGTATTGAGGATTGTACTGTCGAGCGCTTCCATGAAGAAAGCGACCGCGACCAGCCACGGAAGCAGCCGCTTCACCGATTTCGAAGTCGGCAGGCTTGACGGCGTATTTTTCGGCGGTGGACTTGGCGTAGCGACATTGTCGCGATTCAGATCGGGTCGGTGCATGCGCAGAAGTCGGCGCCGCGCGCCAACACGAGAAATACTATGAGCGCCTCGGCCCTTTCCGGCAACCGCGAGCTGCTAGGTTTTCTTGCGGCTTGACAGAATGGCGCCGTTTGCGGCTGGGGGCGCGGTTTAGGGACAACTGCTCTTCAGGCTAAAGCTTAGTGTGCTCGTGTAATCGGCAGAGGGTTTCAGACCGTCATTTCGCACCCGATAGTCTTTCCAGGCATAGGTTCCTTGCGGAGCGAAACTCGGCGTGTCGATGAAAAAAGTCTCGACGTACTGCCAGGAGCCACTTCCCAAGTCGGTCGCCGTGATTCCATGTCCGCCGCCAGAAAGAGTCGCAGTGGGCCCATCGAATACGCCTTCGACCCAGCTAATCGGGGCGTTTGACGAAGCAACAATGAGTAGCGCCACCCTTAAGGGGTCTGATTGGGAGGCCGCTACCAGACATTGTCCGTTTAGAGCAATTCCCTGCGTAACGGGATCTTGCCCAGCCTGATATACGACGGGTGTGATCGAGGTGATGACGGGCGTATCCGCAACTGGATTGTTTGAAATCTCAAAAGTGAGCGGACTGCTCGAATCAGAGGTCTGGTTCGCTTCGTTGGCCACGGAAATCGTTAGACTGTAGGTGCCATTTTCAGCCCATTTGCTAAACGTCCAGGCTCTCTCCAGGTAAAAGTACTGATCCGTCAACCCCTGGCAGGCATGGCCTGGCTCCGTCGTGTAATTTGTGCAGCTCGAAAATGTCATGCTGCTGCCGCCGCCCTCGATGTTGTAAGTCGGTCCCTGAAGGGTCACATTGAGCCAATTCGCTGGCGCCATGGTTTTGGCGACCAGGATCAGCGTTGCGGAGCCGCCATTTCCAGTGCTTAAACCGGCCGTGCGGATCGTGGCCGATTGAATCGTCGGTTTCTCAGTACTGCCAATTCCGCCCACGACGTTCAGGCTGACCGTTTCGGTCCGTGATTTCAGCTTTGCGGCGTTTTCTACGCCAGTGGCCCAGGAGTAAGTTCCGTTCTCTTGGTACTGACTGATAGAGTAATTTTCGAAATAGGTCCAGTAACCACGCGCTTCTTCGACAAAAGTCCCCTCAATGGGGACGGGCGGGCAGCTCCCAAGACGGCAGTAGTTGCAACCACGGCCGCCGCCGCTCAGAATGGTGGAAGGATTTTTCCAGGTGAGGTTAAACTGGTTGACCGGCGCATTGCTATTGATCGCGAGTTTTAGGCGTGCGTGGTTTCCGGCGGTCAAGTCACCCGTCGTTTCGTTTCCCGCGGCATCCAAAGGAATGATTTGCGCTTCCACGATGGAAGGAGTGTCGTAATCGTAGGTGAAACTGCCTTCGGCCCCATCCACCGTGATGGTACCGATCATGGTTCCGCGCCACATCATGTTGTCAAGGTACAGGTCATAATTCGCTGCCATATTGATGTTTTTGCCATCGATGACAAGCGATGCGAGTTCCAGATGCCCGGTAATGGTTGTATCGGTCAACGTCAGATTGACAGTGAGGGTGCCGCTGGTGAATACGGGATGCCCCTCTCTTCCTTTGAACCGGTCGAAGCTGATCGTTCCTTGCTGACGAAGTGCTTCGAAAACGCCGGAAACAAGCGCCGAGCCGCCGAAATCCCCGGAAACCGGAATCTCAGCAGAGCGGGTTTGCAGTTTGAACGCCTGCAGAGTATTTGCTTTTCCGGTGATATCCTTGCTGGCGTCATAGGCAATCGTCGGAAGATCGGCCGCCAAGAGCGCGCCGCCAAGTTTCATCGTGGTCAATGGATCTTTTGCGGGCGCGCCCTCAGGTTTCGAGCAAGCCGTCCCGAGCAGGCCCAGCGTTACTAAGAGTAATGAAATGGTCTTCATGGTTTCCTCTGGAAATGGTTCTAACCGGACCAGTCTAGACTTCCAAAACAAATTTTCAAATCACGCAGTGCGTCCTTCGTCCCTGCTGTTCGTGTATATTTAAGCTCTTCGAGCTTTTCACGTCTTTCGCGCCAATTTGAAAGCTTGGGACGTGCATCGATGGGACGTGCCAGTAGACACCGGCACCCCTTGCATCTCTTCTTGAAACTTATGCAGCACCAAACAGGGGGATTGTGTATCCGTCGGCATTGGACTACGATGCCGACAACAAGTCCTTTTTTTGAAAAGGGCCCCCATGCAGGAAGCAACTGCTTTTTGGTATCACATCAGCATCAATCACTGCATTTTGCGGAAGATCTCTCAAGAGATTCATGCTCGAGTCGGAATCTCCTTGGTCTACGCTGGCACCCAGGTCATGCAGTTTGCAATCGTAGATCACTTGGAACAAGGGATGCTGCGTCACCTCTGCACGCCCTACCGGACCATTGGTCAGGAGGCCGATCCGATCATCCACCTATTGGTCGATGACTCTCGCGCGCTGCTCACGGTGTGCCGCCACGAAGTCTTTACGGATGGGCAGTGGCATGGCAGCGAGCTATTCAATGAATATTACAAGACGGCGGGACTCGATGATGTCCTGTATTCAAAGCTTCGGCTGCCTAGTGGGCTGATTCACCGACTGGCATTTGGGCGGGCGCTCGGTGATTCCGCATTCAGCGCTGCCGAAAAAGATCGCGTTGCACAATTCCATCGCCAGATTCTAAATAATTCCGCATCTGAGCCCGCTCCACTTATCTCGGAGCGGGCCCGTAGGATCCTGCATCATTTGATGAGCGGTCAGGGTGAAAAGGAAATCGCCAGGCTGCTTGGACTAAGTGTCGCGACCGTGCATCGCGAGGTCCTGCGTATCTACCGACATTATGGGGTCCATCGCAAAGTCGAGCTTGTCAGCCGGTTAAGTACGATGGATGTTGAGGCGAATCACAAGCCATCCTGCATTTCGGCGCTGTCACGCCGAGAACGGCAAGTGTTCTCATTTCTGCTTGCTGGTGCGACCGAACGCGAGGCCGCCAGCATGCTCAATCTTTCCGTACATACTCTTCATGAGTACACCAAAAGCATGTACCAGGCGCTGGGCGTCAGCAGCCGCGCCCAGCTGGTCGCGGAATTTGGCGGTCTTTATTTGTCTTGTTGAGGGAAGGAATCTGAAACGCTATTAGAGGGTGTCTAAAAAGCGTAGCGAGCAGGCCCAAGCGCGAGGACGACCGCGCGGAGCAGCCTACCGGCTGTGAGCACGGACGGCCTCGTGATTGGGACGCGCAGTAGCTTTTTGGACACCCTCTTAGGGATGGCTGCTCGCATCGGCGGGATCGGTGCCGGCGAGTATTTCGTCGCCGTTGAGCGTGCCGTCTCCGTCGCGGTCAAGGGCGATGCGGTGTCCAGATCCAGGAGGAACACAAGTGTAGGTCAGCTCGGCGCCAAGCGAGCTTGTCACAAGGCGTAGGAACAGATCGGGAAGCGCCGCCGCTTGTTGGCGGTTGGGCTTAAACAGGCCATTGCCGATATAAAGATAGCCAGCCTCCTGCAGCAAGACTTTTCCCTGCACGATAAGATCGCATTCGCCGGCATCCGCCCTGGCTTTCAGCAAGTCGATCCGCGGCCCTGCCGTTCCCCAGTTACTAGAGGCCAAGGTAATCTGCTGGCCGACGATTGGGGCTTGGTTGCTGTCAAAAGCAAACAGATAGGCTTCGACTTGCCGACGCTGGACCACGCCTGCCGGTCCCTCCAAAAATCCACCGGGATTTGCACCCGGACCAAACGCATCCTTGTTGAATCCGGCGCGATCGTGAAAGCGAAATAGGGTGTCATGGCTGCCATCATGAAGGAATCCGAAGCCGCGAATCTGATCGCCCTTCCAGTCAAAATCCCTGGGATTAAAGACTGGATTGGCAGCCATGCCAAACATGCCGACCTTTGTATACATATTTCTAAGATGCGGAATCTTAAAGGGTTGCGGCTCTGGCTCGAAACTGTAGCGTCCATCGGTTCCGAAAAAACCGGGGGCGGCAACCCCGAACTCGGCGTTGGCAGTCGAGCTTGTGACATGGCAAGTCACGCATGGCCCGATGCCCAAAGGCTCTGAGATAGAGTGAAAAAAGAAGTCGCGCCCGGCATTCTGCTCGGCGGTTAGTGAGTTGTCGAGATTGCGCACCGGATTCGGCGGATAGGTTAGCTGCAGGACAAAGTTGGTAAACGCTTGCATGTCCGCAGCCGCGAGCTCACTTCCTCGTCCAAGAAGGCCGGGGAATGCCACGTTAAACTTCTTGAAGGCGGCATCCTCATCAAAGGTTCCGCTGTTTGGCTGCGCGCTTGGTGCATCATTGCCGCCCGTGCGATCGCCGCGCCAGTGCATCGGACCATGATTGGCCATGCCGCGCAGACTTTGGGTGGTCATCGGTCCTTTCAATGATGCGAACGTGCGTGCCTGACCAAAGACAAGCGGGTCAGCGGCAAAGGGACCAGGCATATTTCCGGTCGAACTGTTCGGATCGCCCAGATCCCAGGCCAGATGGTCCACATCGCCAAAGACATGACACGAAGCACAGGCCGTATCGCCATGGCTGGAAGAGATCGACGCATCGTATAGGAAACGGCGACCGCTTGTGACCGATAGGGGCTCGGGATTATGCATCTTCACATGTGCGCTTTCCGATCCAGAATTTGTATCAAGAACGGAGATTGCATTGTCAAAGCGAGTCAGTACATAAAGTCGATGACGCGGTTCATCCAGCACGAGTCCGGTGGGGCCGCCGCCAGATACCTGAATTTGCGCTGCCGTGCTCGGAATGAACGTATCCGCTTCAAGTTGCGCTGTATTGTAAACGCCAATCTTGCTGGAACCGAGCGCCGCGACGTAAAGTGTGACTCCATTGCTTGAAATCGCCATTCCGGTGGGAAGCGCCAGGCTCTTGTCATTTTCGGCATTGGGAATCGTCGCGCAGCACGCCCCATAGTTGATATGCTTGTTAAGGTGTCTAGGTTGTACGCCGCTTGGTCCCAGAACTGTAATCTGATTGCGAATAAATCGCCCCTGCACCGAATGCCCGGCAAAGGTACCAGGTCCCTCGAATCGTTGTTCGTTCAGGGCTTCGGTGTTGGTCACGTAAACTTTGCCATTTACCGGGTTTACGACCATGTTATAAAGGACTGTGCCAACGCCGCTGAATGAACCTGCGGCACCGCTCAATTGAGTCGGAGGATTGGCATTGGCATTCAGGACGAACACGTCCTTGTCAGGCAAAGAGAATTTTACTTGGGAATCCCAGTTGCGTCCCAATTCATCCACCCAATGGGTGCCGTTGTGTCTGACGATCAGAGAATTGTTCGGTTGAACATCGCCATTTGCATTGAAAAAAGGCGGCGGCAATCCGCCATTGGCGGTAATCAGGTGCTCATCAACTGTCGTCGTACGGTTTCCGGACTGAAAGGCGGCGACGTAGACGCGCGATCCGTCTTTTGAAACCGCCAGCGCGCGTGGGGTATCGCTGAATAGCTGCACCACGGTCAGCGGATTGCCGCCTAATGAATAGCCGAGATGATTGGCATCAAAGACCCAGACATCGGAGCGACCGACTCCCGCTGTCGCCAATTGTGGATCGAAGCCGATATTTTGCCCGCGATGGGCCGTGGTAATGAAGGCTCGACGACGGTCGTTGCCCGCAAAGACGATGTCGCGCGGCTCATCACCGACCAGCAAGCTTTTGACCACGCGAGCATTTACAGGAAATCGAACATCGACGATGCTGACGCTATCAGAAAGATGATTGACAACCCAGACCTCATCATTGCTGCGGGCTGCGACCGCGACAGGTTCAAGGCCGACAGGCACAGAGGCTAGGTGGAATAAACCCAGACTCCCAACCGCATAGATCTCGAGCCGGTTATCCGGCGTGTTCACGGCATAAAGTCGATTGCCGTCCGGCGAAAGCGCCAAAGGCCGAACTTGTCCGCTTTCGAATAAGGTATATGGTTTTGCGCCCGGCTGGGTGGACGCAGGAGTATGAAATGATCCTATCGCTTGTGATTCGGAATCTGTGGACAATCCAGTGGAATCGTTTGGTGTCGCACACGATGAAAGCGCAAGAACCGTTGCCATTGCATAGGTACTCTTCATGCCGTTCCTCCTCTTCTCGCTGGTTTGGCAGCGCGGCATGTGCTCCATTGAATAGGAGCGTTGCAACGATTCCTATCCCCCTAAATGGAGAAAACGCACCCAGCCAAGTTGCATGCAAGGAGCTTGTATGCAACTGGAAATCTACATGGTGCTTAAAAAGGACGGATGCTTTTACGAAGTGGGGCTCGAGGGCCCTTGTGCACGGTCGCCTAATTTCTAGAAACTTCTAAGACCCGCAAATCCCAAAGGCACAGACACCGCTTTGACAATCCCCTGGCGTCATGCAGCTTTTGCCTGGGGCGCAATCTGGGCAGGAACCACCGCAGTCCACATCGGACTCAGAGCCGTTGAGGACGCCGTCGTTGCAGCTCGCACCCGCGCAGATATTGCCGGTACAGATTCCACTTTGACAGTCTGGGTCGCTCTGGCAGCTTTTGCCCGGGGCGCAATCTGGGCAAGTACCGCCGCAGTCCACATCGGACTCAGAGCCGTTGCGCATGCCATCGTTGCAGCCTGCCCCGAGAACGCAAACTCCGGAGCCATTGCAGACAGATCCGCCGTTCTGGTTGCAGGTAGCGCCTTGCTGGCGAACAGGATTCGAAGGAACTCCCGCGGTGCAAACGTCATCGGTGCACTGGTTGTTATCGAATGGTTGGTCCGTATCGAACACGACATCCTTGACGCCGCCTTGGCCATCGCACACGTTTTGATGGCAGTCGCCCCCGGTCTGTGCCGTGATCGGAGTATTGTCGGCTGCATTCATGACGCCGCACATGTTGGCGTCGCAGGTCCGCGTCTGACATTCCTTGTCGGAACCGGGACAATCGCTAGGCTGCACGCACTGCACACAGGTTCCGGAACCGTTACATACTGCGCCGCCATTTTGCTTGCATGAAGTGCGGCTGGCCCGGTTTGCCTTTAGCAGAGCGCCGCTTACACAACGGATATGCATACAATCATTATCATTGGCAGGTGCGTCGGAATCCAAGGGGACATCTTTTTGGCCACCTTGCCCATCACATACGGTCTGTTGGCAATCACCAGCAATCTGCGCCTGTATAGGCATCCCTTCTGGTGCGGGGCTCGAGACGCAGGCCCCTTGCTCGCAGGTGCTATTCACGCACTCCGTAGTGGTGCAATCGCTGGCCTGCTGGCAGGATAGAGGCGGCTCGTTAGAGACGCCGCCGCCACAAGCAGATTGTGCCAAAATCAATCAAAAATTAGATATATGTTGCATCGGTTTTGCTCCTTGTGCTGATAAGAATAATGAAGCGTTTTTTTCGTTTCGAGCGTTGAGTATCGCGTCGCTCATAATATTATTATTGAATGTATGATAACGTTTTACATGCCGTCATAATTGCTCACAAATATCCACGCGTAACTACAGAAATTTATCGAGATTTATGTTTATACAATCTATGGATGCTGCTAAACAGTAGAATGTAAAAAAATTGCTCAGGCTTCGGTTCTCAGTGCTTTGTATGAGTTCCGAAATGGGCAATAGACGCACGTAGTTACGTACGTCGTTTTTGCAACGAAAAGCATATTTACGTAAGGAGCGCGGTTCATGTACAGCACGGTTCGGTTCACGCTTTTATCTCTGAGTTTGGTCGGCCCCCTCATGGCATCGGGTTGCGGCGGGGCGGTTGGTCCTCCGGGGCCCACCGGTCTTCCTGGCGCCGCTGGTCTGCCGGGATCTGATGGATCCCAGGGGCCTAAGGGGGCCGACGGCGCGATGGGTCCGACGGGGGCCAATGGCGCGGGTTTTGTCAATGTGACTCCAACGCAGATGGGCACCTGGAAGTCACTCAACGTCAATACGGCTACCGTTGACATCTCGGCAGAAAAAGCGTGGCCGATCGCAGAGCTAGGGGGCACAGCTAGCATTCGAATGGCGGCTGGCAACGGCATGGGTATGGGTGGCGACTGGCCGGCCTGGCTTGGCAGCGGCGGCAAGGGGTTTATCGGCACCACGGCCCTAAACGGATTGGCGCTGACCGATCTGACCGCACTCAGCTACAGCGCCTACAACGTCAATGGTGCCGCAGTGGTGGTGATGCCCTACGTGAACGTCTTTGTGGACGTAAATGGCAACGGTGCATTTGACAAGAGCACGGACGACATCTTGGCGTTTGATCCAAGTTACTTCCCAGCTACGGCGCAGGCCAATGCGGTAAATGATCGCTGGCAGAACTGGGATGCATTTGCCCCTGGAACCAAGGGCTGGCGCTGTATATTCGGCAAGGCCAAGATTGATTCCAGCGGTACGCTGTGCACAGTCAATACTGCGTACACCTGGGATGCGCTGGCGGTGGCGAATCCCGCCGCTAAGGTGATTTCGGCCTCGTGTCAGGAGGTGCCATTCCCAATGGCCACTGCGCAAAACACCTGTGCAAATCAGGACACGACGGCTCCTGGCCTATTGCTGGTGGTGGGCCAGAAGTCGGGGGCCGCTTGGGACCAGTACACCGGCTACGTGGATAACATCCGCTTGGGCGTGCAGGGCTTCGAGCAGTCCTTCAACTTCGAATCCCAGTAACTCCTCGCGCGTACTCCCACTTTTCACCTGTCTCCCGCCCGGCAAAGCTGGCCAGCCACGTCACCGTGCGGTGCTTTCCGCGCTTGCTGCCCATTGGCGTCAGCCGAGGTTTCGCGCGCGAATCTCCGAACGGACAAACCTATTCCAGATACGGTGACCACCGCCGAGGCGAGTTTGCGCTTCATGGATATCGGATATCATATATCCCATCGCTTGCGGGGGCAGGTGATGTACGATCAGACAACCTGGAAATTCATCGAAGGGATAGGACACTATGCGTTTCAGCCTGGCGTTCATCTGCACGAGGCGTATATGCGCTCCGACAATCCCTATCCTTGCGATTTCGATCTAGGACTGATTGAAGCTGTCGTGAAGCGTCATGAGTCCCGCAGTCGGGTCGAGCACGTCACCGGAAATTGCCGCAAAACCGGATCCGAATTCTGCATCTATCAAATTCAGTGGTGAATCCCAAGTTCTCGTATAGACTCGCTCTGTTTTCTATGCTCGGAAACAAAAAAGGAGGCAAACATGTGGCGATTGACGATAACGGGCTTGGTTGTGTTTGCGGCATCACTGCTCGGCTGCGAGGGCGAATGCGCAAGGATTGAGTGTCCCAATCCATCGATTGGAGAAGTTCTCATTCCGAGCAATCTTGCGGCCCCTCTGGATACTGTCACCTCATCCGACCTGTGCAGCGTGCAGTATCAACGTGACAATACCGGAATGACGCCAGGCTTTGTTGGTGTATTTCTGAATGAGGTTTCGGGAACAGATTCCCGGACCTGTCAGATTTTCGGGATTCTTCACAACGGCAGCCAGGTACAAGCCGAGATCCGCTTTATGTATCAATCCCTTCCTGGCTGTTGCGGAGATGCGGCGTTTCGTCCGGTAGCAGTGGCAACCTTTATGTCGGCTAGCCCTTAGATATTCTTGCATTTCGGCTGAAATTCCTGTCGGCAGGCATTTTTGTTCGCTGCGCAACTGCTATTCTCAGCCGCCTTGTATTTCGAAGTGGATGATTTGGTCACGAGCATCGGTTGCCGGCCCTTGCGCAGCTTGGCCGCTCGTCCTATGGTTTGCCGCGTTCATCGAACATCAGATAGGAGCAAGCCATGTTTCTTCCCTTTTTTCTCGCAGCAATGGCGGTTGCCAATCCCGCTTCGACAGCCCCTGCAAGCGGCCGCGCGCCGCTTATTCCCTTGCGCGATTTTTTTCGCAATCCCGAAAAGACCGCATTTGCAATTTCTGACGACGGAAAATGGGTGTCCTATTTGGCTCCCTACAAAAACCGCTTGAATCTTTTTGTACGCTCTGCGACGAGCGCGCCGGATGCTCCGGCGACCCAGCTCACGCAGGAGACCGCCCGCGACATCGCCGGCGCATTTTGGAAGGGCAACGATACGCTGGTCTATGTGAAAGATTTTGGCGGAGACGAAAATTTTCACCTGGTCAGCGTGAGCCGCGATGGCAAAAAGCTCAAAGACCTGACCCCCTTTCCCAAAGTCCGTACCGAAATCGTCGATGACTTGCGAGACGATTCGAACGCCGTTCTCATCGGCTTAAACAAACGCAATGCCGAAATCTTTGACGTCTATCGCGTCAACATTAAGACTGGCGAGCTGACGCTGGTTGCCGAAAATCCGGGCAAGATCACAAGCTGGTATGCGGACCATTCGGGCCAGGTTCGGCTGGCCACCCAGACCGATGGTGTGAATACCAGCCTGCTTTATCGCGCCGATGCAAAAACCCCGTTTAAGACAGTACTGACGACGAACTTTCGCCAAATGGTCAATCCGCAGTTTTTTACGTTCGACAACGCCAAAATTTATGCCGCTTCAAATCTTGGGCGCGACAAAACTGCGCTGGTGGTCATCGATCCGAATACCGCCAAGGAAGAGCAGGTCCTGTTTGAACATCCCGACGTAGACATCGAAAGCGTGTCGTACTGGCATGCCAAAAAAACGCTGTCCTGCGCCTACTTTACGACGTGGAAGCTGGAGCACAAATGCTTCGACGCCGACACCCAAGCTTTGTTTCAAAACTTGGAGAAAAAGCTGCCGGGATCTCTCGTGATTCTCAAGGCGGCAAACAAAGCCGAAGACAAATTGGTGGTGCGTACCCAAAGTGATCGATCGCGGGGGGCCTTCTGGTTATACGACCGCAAAACCGACAAGCTGCAAAAGCTTGCCGATGTCAGCCCCTGGCTCGATGAAAAACAAATGGCTGAGATGAAGCCCATTTCCTACAAATCTCGCGATGGCTTGACCATTTCCGGCTATCTGACAGTACCAAATGGCGCAAAGCCGCAAGGACTGCCGGTCGTCGTCAATCCGCATGGCGGCCCCTGGGCCCGAGACGATTGGGGATTTGATTCCGAGGTGCAGTTTCTGGCCAATCGCGGGTACGCCGTTTTGCAGGTGAACTTTCGCGGGTCCACCGGGTATGGACGCAAGTTTTGGGAAGCTTCCTTTAAGGAATGGGGCGGCAAAATGCAGGACGATGTCAGCGATGGGCTAAAATATCTGATCGCTCAAGGCATCGCCGATCCCAAGCGCGCCTGCATTTACGGCGGTAGCTACGGTGGTTACGCGACGCTGGCCGGGCTGGCTTACTCGCCCGAGCTATATGCCTGCGGCGTCGACTACGTCGGAGTCTCTAACCTCTTTACGTTTATGAAATCGATTCCGCCGTACTGGAAGCCTTACTTGGGGATGATGTACGAAATGATTGGCGATCCCGACAAGGAACATGCGCTTTTGGTGGAAAAATCTCCGGCGCTGCACGCCGACAGAATTCGCGCTCCGCTTTTTGTCGTCCAGGGCAAAAATGATCCGCGCGTCAACATCGCCGAATCAAATCAAATGGTCGAGGCGCTTAGAAAACGCGGCATCGAAGTTCCCTACCTGGTCAAAGACAACGAAGGCCACGGCTTTCATAATGAAGAAAATCGCTTCGAATTTTACGAGGCCATGGAGCAATTCTTCGCCAAGCACCTACAACAATCGGGCAGCTAAGAGCGCCTAACAATACCGTCTCGGTCGCCTTTGAAACGATCTGCTGCGCATTGCTGCGTTGCTCAGTCGGTCACGGGCTGCTAGCCCGCTCCCTTCTTCGCGCCTTGCACTGCTTGCAGCTCCTTTCAAATGCTCGGTCGCCGGTATTGTTAGGCGCTCTAAGCCGATTTTCAACCCTTCCGCATCTCCTCGGCTTGACTTCCTGGGTCCTCTCTGGCTATGTAAAGCCCTCCGTGCTCCTGAACAAAAGGGCAATTATCGGCAGAAGGGAGGTGTGCGCCATTGATAGGAAAACCGCTAGAAGTTGAAGTTCGCGACAACTTGGAAAAAGCGATGAAGATCCTGAAGCAGAAGATGTCCAAAGAGGGCATTCTGCAAGAGGTCAAGCGCCGCCGCTTCTATGAGAAGCCCAGCGTCAAGCGCAAGC
>CAYWPR010000095.1:0-21517 GCA_964460115.1 uncultured Myxococcales bacterium | reverse complement strand
TTGGCGGGCTTGATGTCTCTATGTAGTACGCCTTGGCGGTGAACGGCGGCTAGGCCGCGGGCTAGATCTAGGCCGATGCGTAGAGCATCCTGCCAAGAGACGGGCTTAGGCAGCATATCCAGACTGCGGCCGGTCAGATATTCCGACACAAGATACGGCAATCCATTGATGATGCCGACGCGATACACGGCAACGACGTTAGGATGCTGCAGCCGCGCGATGGCTCGTGCTTCGATCAAAAATCGCTTTCGCGCCTGCTCGGTTGGCGAGGCCGCCGCCAGAAACTTGACGGCAACGGGTCGCTTCAGCAGGGTATCTTGCCCAAGGTACACAAGGCCCATTCCGCCACGACCAATGGGCCGAATCAGTTGGTATTCATTGATCTGCGGGGGCGGAACAAATGCAGCGATGTCGGCCCCGCACTCATCCGTAGGCTCGGTTCGCGCTGTCTCGATGCCGTCCTTTTCGATCATTTCGAGCTATGCTCCCTGGCATCTCCGAAAAGCCGCATCGGATAAGCTATGCTGACTCTAGGAGAGTTGCCGACGAATGTCGATGTGCGCGTCGCTGCTACTGAAATGTCCACAAACGCTGATGGGTGCGGTATCCATGCGCCTTTAGCGAGCCGCCTAGGCCTTTGGACAAAGGTCGTTTTTCAATATCGAGGGACAATTGCCTACAGTGTAGGAAGCACGCCGCAAGCGAAGGAAAGGAGGAAACGGAGCGGCAAACTTTGCTCAGCGATTGCTATCGGATTCGTTGCGAAGCAAGCGGCGCTGCATCGGATCGACGTTATACCCATAGCGGGTTAGGAAGTTCGATCGATCAGGATCACAAGCGGCGCCTTGATTGGCGGCCAAGCGCTCTGGACAGTGGCTCTGAATATACTGGAGATCGGTCGTGGATTGGCTGCCGTCGGCCTGTAGCCATCGAGTATGGCGAATGCATTGCGCGCCGGACGCGGTCCACTCCGCTTCCATCGTCCAATCCGTATCGCCCTGCGATTGAATTCCTAAAACATCCCAAATGTCTATCTCGGTACCGTTGCGGGTGTGAGAAACTCCATCTCCGCAGTAATCCGCGCGAACCATGTGCACGCAGGCTTGGTGCCAGGGCTGCACAGATTGCGACTTACAGTTTCGATTGCTAAGGCATTCTTGTCTTGCTGCCCAGGGCTGGTAGCCCCATAGGATGCACTTGCCCAAGGCTCCGGTGGTGCACGCGAAGGTGAAATCGCCGTCGCTGGCAGTGTAGTTGCCGGTCATCGAATCGTAACGTCCAGCAATTGGAATGGCTGGAACTGGGCTCCCCGTCGCTGGGTCTATACCGCACAGCGGCTGCCAGGTGGTTTTGGCCTTTGCCGAGACTACATATTCATAGACCCCGGTGGCGGCATTTTGCGTCACCGCATCAATGCGAACCTTGATCGATGAATTGCCGCCGTTGCCGAGCGGCATCTTAATGCCGACGAGGTCTTGACCACTGACGACCTTGCCGTTGCTTTTTGTATAAGAAAGCAACGAACCATCTAATCGTCCAGAATTTATGAGTTCTCCGTTCAGCTCCCAGCCGTTTGTAGCAATGCCATTTGTAGCAATGCCATTTGTAGCAATGCCATTTGTAGCAATGCCATTTGTGACATCTTCAGGAAGATTAATTGAAGCCACATCATCAATCTGATCTGCGGAACAAGCACTAAATACCAGCATACTGCCGACTGCACAGGTGAAAAATTTAAATCTCATGAGACTGCTCCTTGCTACTTATACAGGCAATTCTTGTGCCAAGAAAAGATGATTGCGGAATCTGTTGCAAAAATTTATATGTTCGATGTCGAGATCATTTTATTCGTCTAGGCGATAGCTGTCAAGTATGGGCTCCAGGCCACACCGCTGGGGTCTATAGACCTCGATTTTGGAAAATCACGACCGGTCTGCAGGTACGTCGAGGTGGCCAGCTTCAGGCTTATGGAGCGCTTTGATTGACATCGACACAAATGCGCAAACCTACTTGCGGATCGCGAAATTCTCGATCGAATATATTCCGATTTGTGGTGCGCTGTACCGTTTCAGGCATAAAAAATCCTCCACTTCGAACCAATGCCTCGTCTTTTTTTAGTTTAGACAGCGTCCATTCAAATGCATTCCCGGCCATATCGTCGATTCCAAAGGGGCTTCGCGTTTGCTCATAAGTTCCCACTTCATCGGGGCCGATGGCCGCGACATCCTTGCTATATGTGGCATCGAAGTTGGCATCGCCAGGCTCAAGCTGGTCGCCGTGCGGCCATTCGCGATCGTCGGCACCGCGCGCGGCTCGCTCCCATTCAAATTCATTACACAGGCGCGCCCCAGGGCGACGTCCACTTGAATTCAGCCAGGCGGCATATGCCAAGGCTTCGCCGTAGGTGACTCCGCCAACTGGAAAACGTAGCCAGTTTTGACGAGCGTGAATTTTGCGCGCACTGTAAACAAACGGCTCACCGGCGCGCGCCGTGCCCTGCACCGCCGCAGGCTGCAACGTCAGTTGCCAAGCCTCATCCGGCAGCCGCGTCAACTGCACCGCCCCCGACAAACTTCCTTTGGGTTTTTTGGCCGCCATGCGCAGTTGCTCATCCGCCGGCAGCGCATTGAGGTATTCAATCCAATCGCTATAGGTCGTTTCATAGCGTGCAATGAGGTAGGCAGCGGTGTGCACCTTATGGATGGGAACCGTCGATAGAAATGACTTGCGCACCCCTTCATCAGAAGTACCGAAAAGAAAGGTGCCGGCTGGAATATAGACAAAATCGGTAGGTACGTCGGCAGCCATCGGCAAGCTGAGGTCGATGGTCTCGAAACCGCCGCGTTCCATCACAAAGGGCTGGCGCAGTTCGATATGGCCGGGCGCGGTCACTGTAAGCAGATAGGATCCGGGCTCCAGGCTCAAGTCGGCAAAAGGCGCGGCGCCCAGATCTCGCAAGTCCAAAAGCCGGCGCCGCTGCCGCGCGTCTTTTTCGTAACGCCCCAAAAGGACGCGGGCCCCGGGCGGCGGAGGCAAAAGCTGCAGCCGGCCGGGCGTATTCCAGCGCCGGCGACGTTCTCCAGTGGAGTCGTACACAGCCAGCCGCTGTAGCAAATCCTCGATTTGCTGCCCCCGATGATCTCGCTCTGCCGCCAACGCTCGCTCAAACAGCGAATCGGATAGCAGGTCACGGGCTTGCTGATTGCTATGATCGGCAGCCAAAGCCGATTCGAAGCGCTGACTGGCATGGCTATAAGCGCGATCGGTATCGACGGCCAAACTTTGCGCCCGCGTCCACAGCGCTTCGCCATCGGCACTGTTTTGGCTGTCAAATGCCGCAAATGCTTGGCGCCGTACACTGGTGGTTTCGCCGTCTTTGCGGCGCGCCTCCTGCAGTTCCAAAAGGCCCTTTTCGATAAACTGCGTCACGCGCTGGGTCAGATCGCGCCGCGCCATGTAGCGGGCCATGCCGTAGACCATGCCCAAAAGCAGCGGTAGCGTAACCACCGCGACGGTAAGTAGCCTTTGCCGGCGTTGCGCTTGGCGGCGCGAAGCAATAATAAACTCGCGTTCTCGGGCCCCGATGTCAGACGGCTCAAGCAGGGTCGTTTCGGCAAGCTGGCGCGCACTCCACAGGGCTTCACGGACGCGGCCTAGCCGGCGCCATTCCGCGGCGGCGGTTTCCAGGCGCTGACGGACGGCGCGGCTTTCTGCATATTCTTCCAGCCATTTGCGCAAAGTGCCCCAGCCTTTGATAAGCGCTTCGTGCGCAACTTCAAAGGCAGTGCCGTCGGCGGTATCGCGGGCGACAAGCAAGCGGCCCTTGACCATGGCCTCTAGCACTTCGCGGCGGTTCTGCTGCTCGCCAAGCAGCTCTTCATTGGTGCGCCGCGCCCGTGTTCCTTCGAGGGTCACCAGCGCCATAAGCACCCGCCGCGCGGTCGTGCGCTGCTCGGCCGACATTCCGCTTAGGACGTGATCGGCATGCCGGGCCAAGGCACCGGAAACCCCGCCGATGGCCTCAAGCGCCGCCGCCGTGATGCAATTGCCCTCGCGCGCTTCCCATAGCTCGGCCAGCGCAAATTGCAGAAGCGGTAGTCCGCCATCGGTATTCGCAGTGGAACTGACCAGCGCCGCGACCATGGCTGGGCTTTCAAAAAGTACTCCTTTGGCATGTGCCGGGCCGGCTACCACTTCCCGCAGCCGCTCTGGACTCAGCGGTCGCAGAATATAAAGACACCGGGTCACCGCATCGCCGATGCCTGGCAAAGTCGCGACCCGGCCCAGAAAGTCGCTGCGCGCCGTCATCAGCAGCCGCAACGAGGGCGTCCGCAAGAGCAAAGCGCCAAGCGCTTCGCTGACTTGTTTGGCCTCTTGCGGATCGGCAATGGTGACAAGCTCTTCAAGCTGGTCGATAAACAAGAGCAACCCGCGACCGGGAGGTAGCCGAGTGCTTAAGGCGTGCGGCAAATCACTCGGCTCGCGGGCCAGGTGCTCACGCAGCGCCGATTCCTCCCAGGAGACGGCCTTGGACAGCACACTGGCCAAAGCCCGCGCCGGATGGCGGCCCGGTACCAGCGAAGCCACACGCCATTTGCGGCCATTGCCCAAGGCCCCTTCGCTGACCAGCGGCAATAGTCCAGCGCGGCACAGCGACGATTTGCCGATTCCTGATTCAGCAGCGACCAAAACACAGGATTCTGTACGCAAACGATCGAGCAGAGTTCCCATTTCGCTACGCCGGCCGAAAAATAGGGCGCGATGTTCGGCTTCAAAAGGCAGCAAACCGCGATAGGGATTTCCCTCGGGCAACTGTTCGGCTGTGCTACTTGGCAGGAGCAGCTCTAGCGTTTCCAGAAGCGATTCTGCGGAGTCAAAGCGGGCACTTGGATCGCGTTCCAAACAGCGATCGATGACTGCCGCGAAACGTGGATCCATAGCCGGCACTTTGCCGCTGACCGCACGAATTTCGTGCATGCCTGATGTAAACGGCGCCAGATCGGCTCCGCCCGCTGGCAGATTGCCGCAGCACAGCTCATAAAGCAGCATTCCTAGTGAATACACATCCGAGCGGGTGGTCGCGATTTCGCCACGCGCAACTTCGGGCGCCTGATGCAAGGAAGCATCACTAAGAGGCGCTTTGGCCGCAGCCAAGCTGGCGGCACGGTTTCCCAAGCTTTCGCTGCCGCTTTGCGCATCGCTGGCTTGCTTATGGATAAGTCCCGTGGCAATGGAATCCGGATCAATGACGTCGATGAGACCAAAATCTAAGAGCTTTATCTCGCCATCCGAAGATACAAGCACGTTGCTGGCGCGAATGTCGCGGTGCAAAACTCCGCGCCGATGCGCAGCCGCCAAGCCGCGCGTCAAACCAATTGCATAGTCCAGAACTTGGCGCCAATGGATGGGCTTGGAAATTACCGCCAGAATTTGGCCGTGTACGTATTCCAAGATCATATACGGCCGATCTAATACTTCGCCTACGCGATAGACCGTGACGACATTGGGATGCTGCAGGCGCGCAGCCGCTCGGGCATCGGCGAAAAAGTGCTCACGCGTAACGCTGTCGTCCGCGGCGATGTACATAAAGCGAATGATCACCGGCCGGTCCAGTACGGTATCGTGGCCAAGGTATACAGCACTGCGCGCGCCTTGGCTGAGCGCCATCAAAACCCGATAGCCATCGAACAGCTTGGGCGGAATCCACACTTCACTTCGACGTTCTGACATGCGAACACCATTTCCTGTGCGCCATCGGTTCAGGGACCCGGAGATAGTTTTTGCAAAATCAACTGCTGCTCAATGTCTTCGGCTCGCTGAATCAAAATAGGATGGCGACGAGTCACAAAGCCGGGCGCGCTGACAATTAGGATGTAGTGACCAGGCTCTAACTCAACCCGCGGCAGGGGCGTACTGCCAAGATGCACGGTTGTGGCTGCCGCCAAGCGCTTCTGCCCGTCTATTCCGTAGCGTATGACTTCAACACTGGCTGATGCCGGCACGCTGGTAATGCGGAGGTACCCCGGACGCGTCCAGCGCTGCCGATAGCGACTGCTAACGTCATAAAGTACGAGCCGCTGTAAATGATCTTCGAGCAGGCCTTCTTGCTGATCGGCTTCCGCAATGAGCGCGCGTTCATACAAAATATCAGCCAGCGTCTCGCGCAGTTCATTGCGTCCACCGGCGACGGTCAGCGCCATTTCCAATTGATGGCTGGCGCGACTGTAGGCACGATCGGCAGCCAAGGCTGAGCCATGGGCGCGTGTCAGAAGCTGCTCCGCTTCATCGCTGTGCTGCTGATCAACGGCCATCAAAGCGCGATCTTGAAGCTGACGCAGCTCTTCTTGCAAACCACGCGCGACCACGAGTTCACGCTGCCCTTGTTGTACATATCCGTCCACTTGCCGCGCAAGTGTGCGATGGCTGTGCAGCGCACTTCCGGCATACGCGGCGACTCCTAAGAAAATTCCGGCAATCGGGAGCAGATACCTCCAGTTTCGGCGTTTTAGGCCGGACTCTGCAGGGTGGGACTCCGCGGCAATTTGCGCACCGGTCGGGGGTTCGCGGCCAGGAACCGTTTCGAATTCCGTCAACCAGCGTTGAAAGCTGGGCCAATCGCTAAGTAGCGTCGTATGCGCAATTTCGTAAATGGCGCCATCGGCGGTGTTACGCGCGAACACCAAGCGAGTTCGAACCAGCATGTCCAGCACCGCCGGCATGGCCGGGTCCAGGGCCAAAAGCTCCGACTCTTTGCTGTGAATCGGAGTTTTGCTGGCTGACATCAGCGTACACAACACCCGTCGCGCCAAAAGCCGTCGATCTGCCAGCATGCTGCCGATGACGTGATCAGCATGGCGAAATAATGCGCCACGGATGCCACCGATGGAATCTACCGTCGCTTGGCTAATCACTGTCCCTTCGCGGGATTCCCAAAGTTCGGCCAGCGTTAGTTGTAAAAGCGGCAATCCACCATCGGTTTGCGCTGCGAAATCGACCAGTTCATCAATCAATGAACTTGGCTCAAAGCGGACTCCCAATGCCAGGGCCGGACTCACCACAATTTCGCGCAGCCGCTCGCTGCTGAGCGGGCGCAATATGTACAGATAGCGCAGCATCGCCTCGCCAAGTCCCGGCAGAACGCCGACCCGGCTGACTTGATCGCTGCGCACGGTAATCAGCATTCGAATCTGCGGGCGGGGCGACAAAAGTGCTCCCAGCGCTTGCGAAACGGCACGCGCTTCCTCAAGGCTGCAGCAGGTCAAAAGCTCCTCAAGCTGGTCGACAAAAAACAGAAGCTTGCTGCCCCATGGCAGGCGCGCGGCAATTTCGTTGCCGAGCTTCAGAGGATCGGCGGCCAGTAGTATTTGCAACTCGTTCTCGGAAATTTCCAGCGCTGGAGCCAGCGCCGAAACCAAAGCCCGCATCGGCTGCCGGCCAATGGTTAGCGTCGCAATGCGCCATTGGCTGCTATTGTCCAGCGTTCCATCTTTGATGAGCGGCAGAATTCCGGCCCGACATAAAGAGGTCTTGCCGATGCCCGACTCGGCAGCGATGACCACACACGACTCGGTGTGCATACGCCCGAGCAAAGTACCGATTTCACCGCGCCGGCCAAAAAACAGCGCGCGATGATTGTCCTCAAACGGCCAAAGTCCGCGGTAGGGATTGCCATCGGGAACGTTGGCGACCGCACTGGACAGAAGCTGTTCCAGGGCCTCTAGAAGTTCCTCGCCCGAGGCGTAGCGTTCCGCGGCATTGCGCTTCAAACAGCGATCGATGACGCTGGCGAAGCGGACATCCACGGCCGGTGCGATATGGACCAGCGGCGGAGCATCTCGCGATGGAACGATTTTCTGAAGCTGATCCAAAGGAACGTCGTAGTAAGGTGGAACGCTGGCGCATAATTCAAAAAGCAGCGCTCCCATCGAATACACATCGGAACGCCGTGTAGCGGTCAGTCCGGTCAGCACTTCGGGCGCCATATACATCGGCGTTCCTTTAATGCTGGAGGTCACGGCGATGCGGCGGTAGGTTCCGCTGGTCTTGCTGGCATCCGCTAGGCTTGGCAGATTGTGGGCCATAAGAAGTTGCCGCGCATGACCGCGCAGCGAGGCTCGCAGCGGAACGCGAACCACCGGCAGCTCGCCAGCCTTGCCGGGCGAGGCAGCGCTTTTTTGACCCTGCCCTCCAAGGTGCGCGACCGCCCCGGGGTCATTGAAATCGATGGTGGGGGCGATGGTTTCTTCGCTGGTAGAGGAGGGCCCGGCCGCGATGGGCAGGGGCCCGGTGCGATCCATACATTTGGCAAGGCCGAAATCGAGCAATTTGATCTCGCCGTTATCGGCCAAAATGGCGTTGCCGGGTTTGATGTCGCGATGCAGAACACCGCGACGGTGCGCCTCGGCCAGGCCGCGAGTCAGGCCGATGCCCAATTCCAGCGCTTGATGCCAGGGCAGAGGTTTTTGTACAAGTTCCAGGGTCTGACCGCGAACATATTCAGAGACGATGTACAGGCGGCCATCGATTTCGCCGACGCGGTGCACAGTGACGACATTTGGATGCTGCAGGCGGGCCGCAGCGCGCGCCTCCGTCAAGTACTGTTCTTTGATATTGTCGTCGGGGGCGACCGTGCTAATAAATTTGATGGCGACGGGGCGGTCAAGCAGCTTGTCGTGGCCAAGATATACTTCGCCCATGCCTCCGCGACCGAGCATCCATAGAAGTTGGTACTCGGCGAAAACCAGTGGCGGAGCCCAATCCTTTTTCCCGGCTGGCACGCTGGGTGGCATAGTGGATGAAGTCCCCAGAATGACGCTGGGGTTCCTCTACAGGATCGCATATCCCCGACCCTGTTTCCAGAGCGGAGTCCTCTTTTCGTTAGAGCTCTAGCGCGGGGCGGGGTTTTTGGGGGCGGGCTTTACGGGCTCTGCCGGCTTTGCGGGCGCTGCGGCGGCTAGGATATCTGCAGTCGTCGCGGAAAGCGCCGAGGCCGGCGCGGAAGACGAAGTAGATGGGGGCGCGGAATTGCCACTTGGGCTGTTTGGCAAGTCTCCCACATTCAGCATCATGGGCGGGGCTCCCTGCCCACCACCTAGGACGATGACTTTGGAATTGGTCGATTTGGACAATTCAAGGGCCGCCTCAATTCCGCGCCAGCGCAGCAGATCCGGAGATATTCTGCTGGCGATCGAATTGGCATCGCGAATTCCGGCGGCCTCTGTGCGTTTGCGCTCGGCTTCTCGTGCTTCACGTTCCAGGCGGTACTTATATTCAAGAAGGAGCTGCTCCTGTCGCTGCTTTTCGTTGATGGCATTGACCAGGCTCTGTGGCAGTACGACGTTGACGATGCGAATTTCTTCCAGATGGACATAGGGTTTGGCCACGCTATCGCCGCCAAAACGACCGGCACTTTCCAATCGGCTCAGCAAGGGAACTCTGCTGACTTCTTGCGTAATCTCGTGAACGCTGGTGTAGATTTCCTGGGCCCGACGCTCGCCGAAAGTCTGCCGCATTTGGGCTTGAATTTCCGGATCGATGATTCGATCAAAGTAGTCTGGACCAATGTCGCGATGCAGATATCCCAGGTTTTCAATCACCAATTGATAGCGAATGATCGCTGAAATATTTACCTCAAGCCCCTCGCTGCTAAGCAGCTTCAGATTGCTCGTTCGGCTTTTGATGCGAGTCTCATAGGCGATAAGCTTGTTCCAGGGAAAGATCACATGCATTCCTTCGGGCCAGATCTGTTTCAGCTCTGTTCCCCCCGTGAAGCGGCGAAACAGGACCCCATGATGGCCGGCAGGAATGGTGATAAGGACGTGGTTCCAGAAAAAGCCCACAAATAACAGAATGAGCAGCAGCGCTGAGAACAGAAAAAACTTGGTCTGTTCCCAGCGCTCGGCCCAGCGTTCGCGGGAGGAAAGTGGTTCCAGCTCATCCTGCGATGCATCTTTTTCTTCGATCTTTCCCATGCGCGTCAGCTTGCTATTTGCACTTTCTGGGTAGATGTTTTAGGAAGGCGCCGGCGCCGTTTTTTTCCTGAAGCAAGCACCAGCAAGGCCGCACCAATAGGAGTAATCACCCAGGCCGCAAAAAATGCCCCCCAAAAGCCCAGCCGCCTGGTGCTGCCGAGCAAGCCTACGACAAGATTGGTGAGAATCAGGAAGAGTACGAACTCCATCACGGATCACAGAGCGCAGCGAAAGGCAAAGCGCTTAGGCAGCTGCGGGCTTATTTGGGCCCACAGTTTTCTCTTCCTTTTGAACTTGCTTGACGGTTTCTTTGGCCTTGTCAAATTCCTGACGGAAGTAGTGGCGCATCTTTTCTGGATCAAAGTTGAGCAGCGTGCCGCCCGACTCGAAATGCATGACAAAGACGTTGCCGAGCGCCTGTGTGAACGCACCCGCGAAGATCGGAGTCGTGACGATTCCCGCCAACTGTCCGACCACTGGAATGAACTTAAACAGCGTCGAGGTGACTGCTCCGGCGATGCTGACACTGCCGAGTCCTGCCAAAAGCGAGGCCGTCACGGTCTTGGCGGTGTTTTCGGAAAACTTGACACCGTAGACATCGGACAGGGATTTGATCATCTTCACCTGGACGCCAGAGATTCCAAGAAGGTCAATGACGGGAAGAGGAATGAGCCCAGCCCCAAGCGCCCAGTAGACATTGCGGCGGATAATGCGCTTGGCCTGCTCGGGACGAGGAAGCGCTTTCTCTGCTTCTTTTTCTTTGCTCTTGTTTGGCGCGGTAGAACTTGCGCCCGGGGGAAGAGTCTCTGCCGTTGGTGCTGCCATGATGACTACTCCTTAGCGAACCGCAGTACTTCTGGTGGAAGAATTTATAGTAATTTTCGATGTAATTTTGCCACCAAATATTAGTTCAATCAAGACTTTGATCCATTCACCAGCGTGCCAAGATGCAACTTTGTCCATTGCTTGCTTCTTGGTACATATTCAGCGACGATAGAATTTCAAAATTGAGCGCATTTGGCCGCAGCTTGCTACCTGACGCAGGCAACGTTCCGCCCCTTCACAAATATAATTTACACAAATAAATTTTATTAATTTGTAATTATAAATACAAATAAATAACAATACATACAGAGATTCGCTGAACCAAATGGCTATAGAGCAAGCGCGCGAGGCGCAACCTACAAAGTAGGCCGCTTTCGTGCAACCTGAGCAAGCCGCTTAGTAATGGCTAGTGGCTTTTTTCCATGTGTGCAGAAGTTCCCACACGGCTTTATCGGGCAGCCGAGGCGGCTCATTTTTGTGAGCATCGAGCTGCACGCCGACCTTGCCCAAACTGACAAATGGATTGGAACTAGCGGGGTAGGATTGCAGTTCGATTTCGGCGCGCACTGGACGAAATGCCGAGGCAATGGCTCGGTGTTGCATTTCCTCGCTAAGCAAGTAGGCAATCCATTTGTTCGCCGCGGCACGCTCGTCCGCATGGGCCGGCGAATCGGGAGCCAGCAGAACCACCGGATGTCGATTCCAAATCGTCGGCTGCGGATACACGACACGAATATTCGCTTCCAGGTTGTCCTGGTACGCGATGAGCTGCTTCAAAAGCGGCAATGCCGCCTGTTCAAACGTGACGACGCCGTCATACATTTGCGGACCTTGGCGCAAAATATCCGCAGTCAGCCATTGCGTGGTATCCGCAAAATGTCGCCGGCCCGCTTCACAGCGTCGCAACCAGTCTTGCAGTTCCTCATGGCGTTTGCTTAGCAGCGATGCCAAATCGGCCGACGGCGCTCCTTGTAATCGCGCACTCGGCGGTACAAGAAAGTCGTATGCCAAAAGATATAAGGTGGCCAATCCAGAACTGGCCCGACCGGGATGGGCATGCGCAAACTTCACCCTGCCCCAGCGCGTGAGCAGGTCGATTTGTGCCGAATCGGGCACCATCTGCGGCGGCGGCGTCAGCTTGGCTCTGCGCCGGCGCGGCAGGAGTGGTGGTTCCGGTGCCGCCACAAGCGGACCAAAGTTCGCGTAAAAATCGCTCCAAAGTGGCGGCAGCAATTGCTGCGAATCGTCAATTGCCGCATCCAAGTTGCCTGGTGCATTTGGCGGCGGCTCGCGCGAAACCCCGGAACAGGCGAATTGCATCCACGGTCCTTCTTGGCTGCGTCCACTGTTCAAAATCGATTGAAGCACCTGGTGCCGACTGGTAAAGACCAGCCAAACTAGTGGAGTTGTGACCAAAGACGTCGCAGTTTGCGGCGCAAACAAGGGTTTGCCGTGGTGCTTTTGAAATTGCTCCGCGGCAATCTGAAGCACCATCTCGCTGGACGGAGCAAACAACGTAGGATGTAACTTGTCCGCCACAAGCGCATCCACTGCCTCAAAATCCTCCATCGGAATCAGGCGAACTTGAATATTTCGACACAGCCGCGCAAAGCGTGCGGCAGCCGCCTCAATCCAACCACGTTTGTCCTCGCTATAGACCATGGACACGTTCAACGGCGTATCGTCGTTGCCGAGACGCAGAACGCTGCAGCGTTCTTTAAACTCCGCAGTGAGCGTCTGTGGATAAGTCAACTGAGGTTTATAGTTGGTGCTGCGCCGTAATAGAACTTCTTTGACGCCGACATAGCCAATCATGGCGACAAAAACGACAAGGGTGAAGATGTCTCTAAGTAGCATTAACAGGTCTCATCATGCGTCCGAAGGCAGTCGAGCCCATCTCAAGAATCCTCGATCAGGATTTTTGAAATGGGCTTTAGTATATGTATCTGTGCCCATTTCTTGGCGCAAGAATTGGTGTTCCATCGCGAGAAAGTGCGCTGTTCCAAGCTAAGTACGTACCGTGCAGGTGATTTCAAAAAGATCATGACGACAAGTTCATCGCCGCCCCTTTCCGCACAAAGGATTTTGTACTGCTTTCCACATGCCGGTGGAGGGACCTCTTCGTATCATTTTTGGAAAGCCGCGCTGGCTGATTTGGTCAAAGTGGTGCCCGTTCAACTTCCGGGCCGAGAGGCGCGACTGGCCGAAAAAACCATTGTCGATTGGCGCAGGCTCCTTGACGAATTGATTCTGCAAGTGAGTAGCGCCGGCGCTACTCCGTTTGATTTCTTCGGACACAGCCTGGGGGCGCTTATGGCTTTTGAACTAACCCGCGAACTGCGCCAGCGCAAAGCCCCCTTGCCGCGCAAACTATATCTATCGGGGCGCCGCGCTCCGACGATTGGCCGCAATGAAACGCCATTGTCGGCGCTTCCGGACGACCAGTTCATCGCGAGCTTGGCCAGCCGCTATGGCGGCATTCCACAGGCCATCTTGAAAAACGCCGAACTCTTGCAACTTTTCCTGCCGGCGTTGCGCGCTGACTTCATACTGCTCGATGAATATCGCTATGTGCCATCTTCGCCGCTTGAATGTCCGGTTCTGCTGCTTGGCGGCTCTGAAGATACTTCCGTACACCGCGCCGAATTAGAGGCATGGCAAGAACTTATGAAAGAACCTATAGAAGTGCTTCAGTTTCCTGGCACTCACTTTTACTTACATGACAGGCGCGATGGCTTTCTGCGTGCCCTGCGCACCGATCTGCAGAAACAGTAAGCTCTCGACGAAGCAGCAATAGCGCTATTCAGGCCGGCCATCTTTGCGCGGCATTGACGGTAATAAAAATGGTATTCTCCTTAACGCAGGAGTAGGCCATGACCGATCAGTATATCGGTCCATACAAGGTCATGCGCGAGATTGGCCGCGGCGGCATGGGCGCGGTGTTCGAAGCGGTGCATCCGCAGATCCAGCGACGTGTAGCTATCAAAGTACTCCATGCCCAATATGCGCAAAATGAGCAATTAGTAACTCGATTTTTCAATGAAGCGCGCGCCGTCAACATCGTCAACCACCCTAGTGTGATTCAAATCTCGGAATTTGCGCAGCTTCCTGACGGCACTGCTTATATCGTTATGGAATATCTGGACGGCGATTCGCTGGGGGGACGGCTGAAGCGCAATGGCGGTCGCCTCAGTGTTCCTGAATCGCTGCGCTTGTCGCGCCAAATCGCCGCGGCGTTGGCGGCGGCGCACAATAAAGGGATCATTCATCGTGACCTGAAGCCGGACAACGTCATGATTGTCGCGGATCCCGAAGCACCGGGGGGCGAACGCGCCAAGATTCTGGATTTTGGCATCGCCAAGCTGGCCGCAGCCGCCTATTCGGCGCAAAACGGCAGCGAGCCGCTTGAATACGTTTCGCAGACCCGTACCGGCGTCATGATCGGAACTCCGTTATACATGGCGCCCGAGCAGTGCAAAGGTTCGGGGCAAATCGACGACAAAGCCGATGTGTATTCCTTGGGGGTGATGCTGTACCGCATGCTGGCCGGCCGACCGCCGTTTATCGGAGAGGGTACGGGCTCGGTCATTGCCATGCATATCTATGAACCGCCACCGCCCATTCGCGAATTCGAAGCCAGTGTGCCCGAGGATTTGGCGGCTTTGATACAGGGCCTTTTGGCCAAAGCGCCGTCTTCGCGCCCGCCCATGCAGCAAGTCGTGCAAGCGCTTGAACAACTGCGCGCGATTCATGCGTCCGGCAATCTCTCGCTGCAAGAACCTTCTCGATTAAGCGGTGCACTTACTCCGCTGCCGACGCCGATTCCGCTGGGAGCGTCGAGTTTGGGCCAGGTCTCCACGGGATCGCAGACGGCGCTTGGTCGAATTGCGCGAAACTCCGGTTCAAGTGACCACATCGGTCTTTTGGCGGCAGGCCCCCCGACTTCGACAGGAAGCCTCGGGGCTAGCAGCACCCACCAAGCAAGTTCCGTCAGCCAGACCTATGGCCATTCTGCGGCGCAAATCGCAGTAGAGCCGCGCCGGCGTGGGGTTCTCGTCGCTGCCGCCACCTTCGGCACCAGCATTTTGCTAGGTGTGGTCTTGTTTAGCACCGTGGCTTTGCGCCGCGCGGTTCCGCCTAAGGCGGTGCCGCTTGAGCTACAGCCCGTCGTACAGCCCGTGCGCAAGGTGCGCTTTGTCGTGAGCAGCGAACCAAGTGGGGCTGCCGTTTTACGGGCTGCCGATTCGCGCGAACTTGGCAACACGCCTTGGCAAAGCGAACAGCCCGCTGGCAGCGGCCCCCTTGTGCTGATTTTGCGACATCCTGGTTACGCCGATCACATTGTAACAATTGATCAAAGCGCCAATGCCGTGATCAGGGAAGCGCTGCAAGTGCTGGCGCCGGCGCCCACTCCCGCTCCGCTCCTGCCGCCCGAGCCTGAAACTCGTCCGCGCCGCGGCAAGCACAGTAACAAACGCAGTTCCACGGCAGCGGCTGCCGCCGCGCTCACCGCTCCCGCAGCGCCTGCGAATCATCCGCCGCCTGAAATTGTCGCGCCACCGGCATCCCAGCCCACGCCGCCGCCGGTAAAGCCATCCACGCCGCCAAAGGAAGAAACGCCTCATGCTCGTGTTCAAGTGGTGGACTGACCTTGCCAAACCTTTCAGCCCTTGCTTGCGCCATCGACTTTTTGTCCTCGGCGGATTTTTGCTGCTGCTACTAAGCAGTAGCTCGGTGCTGGCCTTGCCAGAGGATGCCTGTTTCAAAGATGAAAAATGCAAAGAGCATTACTCAAAGGCCATCAAGCTTTACAAGGAAGAGGACTTCGATGCCGCGATGAGCGAATTTCAGGCGGCCTACAGCGTTCGCCAAATGCCGCTGCTTCTGGTCAATATCGGACGCACATTGCAAAAGCTTGGTCGGCCCAAAGAGGCGCTTGTCTACTACGAACGCTACCTGCAAGCAGAATCCAAAATCGATCCCGAAACCAAAAAGCGCGTCGATGAATATATCGTACAAGTGCGAGCCGCCATCGGCCCGGACGCCGCCGCCTCCGAAAAGCCGCCCGCTTCGGAGACGCCCAAACCCGTGCCGCCTGAGGTACAGCCGCCGCCGCCTCTGCCGCCGCCGGCGCCGCCCCCTCCTCCGCCCGGACGAAACTTTATCATTGGCGGGGCGATTCTGACCGCCGTTGGAATCGCCAGCATCATCGCCTGTGTCGGACTGGCTGTGGCTTCGCAAAACCAGTTCAATACATTTAAGAGCAGCGTTGACGAATTTGACAAATTAGCAGCCAAAAGCAGTGCCCAATCCTTGGGCTACGGCGCTATTGGAATCGGGACCTTGGGCACAGCGGCAGGGGCCACCGGCGTTGCGCTTATCGTGATCGGCCGACGCATGAATCACCGCCAGCTAGAGACTCAAAGCAACACTGCGGCGCCAGCGCCGGATCAAGAATCCCTCGCGCCGGCATCGTCGCCGCAAAGCCCTCCGCCGGCAAACCCGGCAGTTTCGCCACCGAGCGCACAACCCCTTTCACCTTCATCCCCTGCAATGCCGCCTCCGGCGCCGACATCGACATCGACTACGCCTTCGCCCCAAGCCATGCTGGCCCCCTTTATTTTTGGCAGCGGCGCGGGAGTGGCTTTGCAAGGAGCGTTCTAATGCGATCTTCGCTAATCGTTTGTTTAAGTTTGAGCCTGCCTTATTTCGCCTGTCAGAACTTCAACGAATGCACAACCGACAGCGATTGCGGCACGCTCGAAGATGCTTCGGGTTCGGCGCTTTACTGCACACAGGATCATCTCTGCGCCCGCGGCACACCGGCTGCAAAATTGTGCACCGAAATCTATCCCGCCAATTCCCCGCAAAATGCAGTTGTCGTTGGCGCGCTTGTCAACGCGGCCCCCGGGGACGATCTATTGCCGCTTTTGTCTTTTAAACTCGGCATCGATCAGATCAATAAAGAACGCAATTCCGAGCCGCCTTTGGCCCTGCACATTTGCGAAATCAGCGCCACACCCGACGATCCGCTAAAAGCGATGGAAATTCTGGCGCGGCAGCGCAATGCCGTTGCAGTCGTCGGCCCTAGCTTCTCTGGCAATGTTGCGTCGATTGAAGACGAAGTGGTACGCAGCGGCATTCCGATTATGTCGCATTCGGCCACCTCGCCGGTGATTTCATCATTTGGCACGGCCCAGGGCCCCAAAGATGGGCTTTTTTATCGAGTTGTTCCCGCTGATACGCTGCAGGCGCCGGTGATGGCGCGGCAAATTCCACCCGGCGCTGCCAGTTTGGACATTTTGTCCGTGGACGATCCTTATGGATCTGGCTTCAAGTCGAATTTCGTAAATGCCTATAGCGGCAAAAGCGGCAAGATGCCGAACTTGCAGCTAGCCTACGCTGTTCCTAAAAGCAGCACTGATGTGACGGAGACAACCCTTCAGGCAGCCAAAATTGTCAACGACAGCCCGGCTCCCGATGTTGTTGTCGCCATTACCAACGTCTATTCCGAAAACGTCATCAGAGCCCTGGTGCATCTGCCCAAGACTACGCAGGTCTTTATGGCCGACGGCGCCAAGAACCAGACCGTCCTAGATCTGATAAACACATCGTCGATGAGTGGGCCCTTCAATTTTTCGCAGCAACAGATGGCCGACCATCTAAAGCGTATTTCGGGAACCGCGCCAATCGTCGATACTGCAAATCTGACCGGCACCAGCGCTTATTCCATTTTCAATGGCGACTTTAAAGACAAATGGCATATGGACCCCGATGCTAGCATTTATGCAGCCTATGCTTACGATGCCATCTATGCGGTTGGTATTGCCATTGGCGCTGCCGGAGCCGAAGTCACCGCGGCGCAGATTTCGGTGATGCTTTCCCGCATCAATCGCTTTGATAACTCGACGCAAAAGTGTTTGCCCAATTCCAGCAACTCGCTGGTCGTTGGGCCCGCGCACTATCGCGAAGCGCGAAACCTGGTGGCGGCCGGCAATGGGCTCGTCCTTTTGGGCACGACCGGCACCATCTGCTTTAATCCGCACGGCGATCGCGTCGATGGCCTTTACGAACGCTGGAGCATCGACGTCACCAATCAGAAATTTATCTCGATGACTCCGCTATAGCTCCGTCGCGGACGCCGCCGCCGCGCAGCGCCAGGCTGCGCAGTATGTCGGCGGCCGTTTCCTCGATGGCCTTGCCTGTGATGTCCACAACCGTCCAGTCGGGATGGGCTGCAAATAACGTGCGGGCGTAATGTATCTCGCGCGAGATGTAGTCGCGTTGCCCGTAGCTCATATCGGGAATGCAATCCATATGCATGCGCAAAAGCCGCTGGCGGCGAATCGATAGCAAGGCTTCGGGCTGTATCGTCAACGCGAACACACGATGCGGTACGACCTCGAATAAGCGCTCGGGCGGGGGGACGTCGAGCACGATGGGCACATTGGCAACCTTATAACCCTTTTGCGCCAGATAAATCGAAAGCGGCGTTTTCGAGGTCCGACTGACGCCAACCAGCACCACGTCGGCACGCGGCAGGCTTTCGGGATCGCGGCCGTCATCGGCGTGTACGGTAAACTCGATGGCTTCCATGCGTCGAAAGTAGCTACTAGAGACCGAGTGCAAAAGGCCTGGAACGCCGCGCGGTTCGGCGCCAAAAAACCCGGCCAGCGAGCTCAGAAGCGCCCCGAGCAAATCCACACACTGCACGCCGCTGTTTCGGCATTTTTGATACAAAAGTTCGCGCTCTTCGGTACGCACCAGCGTCGAGACCAAAAGCGCTTGCGCGGCTCTGGCCTCGGCGACGACCGTGTCGATGTCATGCTCGTGGCGCAAATGCGGAAATACTCGCAAAGCGATCGCATCGACGGGCATGCCGGCGGGCAGATGGGGGCGAATCGCCGACGGATGTTCGCTGGCTTGCTCTTCCAGATCAAACTGCAAAAGGGCCGCGCGGACCACTTTTTCGGCGGTTTCACCCGTGGCGTCCGAGACAATAAAGATAGCTCGAACCGGGCTAGTGCTTTCGGGCATACGCGCCTAGCCTAACACGGGCAATCGCACTGCGCCGCGCGCTCCGGCCGAATCAATCACCTGCGGGCATTCGGGATCTGGCTGCGCCGCATCGCCTAGAACGTGCGCGGATACCGCGCGGCAACCGCCTCGACATAAAGATAAATAATCGCAGCGGTTACACGGTGCTTTTGCCGATTGCACATAGTCGCGAAACGGCGCAAAGGCATTTTCCTTTTGCGTGTACTCGCGCAGTTCATCGACACGCGCCACTGTGGGCGGAAAAAAACTGCACCCAGCAAGCTGTCCACCGGCGCGCGCCGCAACCAAAAGGTCGCCGCCAGCACAGCCATAGATGCACAAGAAGCGCAAAAGTTCGAGCGGCGGTCGATGGTGCGCAATCATCGGAGTCCATGAACAATCCAGCCGCACGCGCATGCGGTGGCGCCGGCTCAAATCAAGTACAGTGGGCAGAAGCGCGCGATGCTGACTGTCGGTGCAGCGCATTTTTTCATAAACGCTTAGGCGCGCCCCGCGGCCTGCGGGTTTGAAGCGCAATAGTTCAATTTCGCCGGCTCGGCGCCGACGAGCATGCGCAAACAGGCGTGAAAGCCCGTCAAAATTTGTTCGTGTCAGGACACAGTTGATGCCAACGTCAGACCAAGCGCGACGTAAAGCGATAAGCGCTATATCGGCCTGAGCAAAGCCATCAAAGCCGCGAACGCTTGCATAGTCCGCGGCAACCCCATCCATAGAAACATTAATTTGCCCAAATAAACCGCGAGCCGCCAACTTGCACAGGCGCGAAAGAACGTCCTGCGCATAAAGACCGCTTGTTGTCAGATTCGGCACGATGCCGCGTAGGCGGGCATGCTCAAGCAGTTCGCCGAGCCAGGGCAGTTGCGCGGACTCGCCGCCACCCAAAGCAACATGAAAGACACCGGCAGCGGCCAGTTCGTCCAGCGCTCGGCACCAGTCGGCCAAGCCCCATTCATGGCGACCGCCTTCTGACGTCGCTCCGGTGTAGCAGCCAGCGCAGCCAGCGTCGCAACGATTGGTCAGTTGCAGATGGGCTTCCAGGGGGGCGGTCAATCGTCCACGGGTATCGCCGTCCGCGGAATTCGCCCACAAATCATTCGGCGGCTCGCTGTGACCAAGCCACGCAGCCCGCGCCCGGTCGACAAACACCAAAGCCTGCGGTACGCCCCAAAAACCGCCAAGTTGGGCGATGCCGCCAAAGCGCTCGTAACGAAAGCGGCGCGGCGTCGGCAGGCTTTTTCGCAAGCGCCACTTTCGCCAAGCCTGCCACAGCGCTGCCCACATCAATATTCCTCCGGCGTTGGCCGCTCTGGGCGCGAACTCAGCCGCCAAGCTCCGCGTCACGTAGCGCTTGCTTGTAGACGTGCAAATAGGCCCGCGCCGACTGGGCCCAGCCGAAATCGGCACGCATCGCTCGGCGTATCATCGCGATAAACGACGCTTCGTCACCGCTGTAGCTTCGCGCCGCGCGCAAAATGGTATGGGCCAGGGCTTTGGCGTCGTGCGCCGCAAACGTAAATCCCGTGCCGCTGCGCGAGCGCGCATCATAATCGACGACCGTGTCGGCCAGTCCACCGACGCTACGCACGATTGGCAGTGTGCCGTAGCGCATGCTGTACATTTGATTGAGCCCGCACGGCTCAAAGCGCGAAGGCATGATGAAAAAATCGGCGCCGGCCTCGGTGCGATGCGACAAGGGCTCGTCAAAGGCGATGCGCACGGCCAAACGCACCGAATGGCGCTCGGCCAGGGCTTGCAGGCGCTGTTCCAGAGCTGCATCGCCGCGTCCGATGATCACGAACTGACAATCGACATTGCCAAGCAGGTCGGATTCCAAGACTTCGCACAGCAGATCGATCCCTTTTTGATCCGTCAAACGCGAAATACAGGCGAAAAGTGGCGTGCGCAGCCGCGGCGGCAGACCTAGTTCGCGCTGCAGCTCTGCCTTGCAGCGGGCTTTGCCGGTCATCGTCGCCAGCCAGGCTTCATCATCAAGCGCCTCGGCCTTGTCGGGGGAAAGCCCGTAGCGCGCGGGCAGATAGGGATCCAGCCAGGGACTCCAGCGCTCATAGTCCGCACCATTTAGGATGCCGACGAGACGATCGCCCAGCGCCTGCATGACGCCTTCTAGACCGTAGCCAAATTCGGCAGTGCGAATCTCTGCCGCGTAATGCGGACTGACGGTGGTCACTCGATGCGCAAACTGCAGCCCGGCTTTGATAAAAGCCGCCTGCCCATAAAACTCCACACCCTGCGGCCCCAGATCTTCCTGAAGCAGCCCGCAGGCGGCGGCTTGTTCTAAAGAGCACAGGCCTTTGAACAGCAAGTTATGAACGGTAAACACGGTCGCTGGCCGCCGGCCGCCGGGCATCATTCCGCGCCGCGCAAAATAAACCGCCGGAGCTGTCGCCCAGTCATGGCCGTGAACAATGTCGGGCCGCAACCCAAATTCATGAGCAATGATCAGGGCTGCGCGAGACAAAAGCGCAAAGCGCAAAGGATTGTCGGCGTAGTCTTGCTCGGGGCGTTCCGGCGGGCCATATAGGCCGGGGCGCTCGCCAAACAGCGGATGCTCGACAAGGTACACAGGAACAAGCGGTCCGCTTCCGGGCAATCGACCCTCGTACAGGGTTACTTCGAAATGTTGCCCGCCAAGCGGTACATTC
>CAYWPR010000094.1:0-21600 GCA_964460115.1 uncultured Myxococcales bacterium | reverse complement strand
CAAAGTCTTTGAACCCATCGATTTTTCTTCCGATCCCGATGCCGCGCAGCGCTTTTTGCGGGAGGCGCGAACGCTGATTCGCCTGGAGCACCCTCACGTCGTGCGTGTCCTCGATGTGGACATTTTTGGGCAGTTTCCATTCATCGTCATGGAGTACGTGGGAGAGACGACACTGGCCAGCCAGATTCAAAATCTCGGCCGTTTGCCGGCAATGCGCATCGCCCAGATCGGAATCGCCATCGCCGACGCCCTGGAAGCCACCCGCAAAGTCGGCCTATTACACCGCGACGTCAAGCCCTCGAATATCATCGAGCGGAAGGACGGACATATCAAGTTGGTTGATTTTGGCATTGCTGCCAATCGGACCAAGGAAGGTGTTCTCAGCGATCCGCAGGCTGCGCTCGGGCTGGTCTCCGGGACGCCTTCCTATATCGCGCCGGAGCAGATTTTACATCCGAACAGTATCGACTTTCGCGCCGACATGTACGGACTGGGGGCTACACTGTACCACGCGGCGGTGGGTCGGCCGCCTTTTAGTCGCGCGACCGTGCACGACACGCTGACCGCCCAGATCAACGAGGAGGCGCCGCCCATCACCCAGCTCGAGCCGGGCTTCGATCTGCACCTTTCGTGGACCATCCACCGCATGCTACGCAAAACGCCCGAGGAGCGCTTCGCCTCCTTCATCGAAGTCAAAGAAGCGCTCGCCCATACCCTGTTTTTTCAGGATCAGCCCGAGCTTTCGATCTCGAGCGCGAACCCAAACGATCGGCGCAGCGGCCTAGATACCAAGACAACGGACATGCCGGAGGATCCTCGACCTGCCGGTACAGATGCCGTCAAGCAGGACCCCGCCGTTCCATCCAAGGATGCGTCAGGCGCCTTGCTGGTAAAACAGCAACCAGCAGCTTCGTTGCTGCCGCGCGGAGTTCCAAGGGGGCAGGAGCTTTTGCGGACCCTCCCAAAGCGCTGGTTCAACCTGCAGAATTCGACACAGATGGGAGCAGCCGGTGCAGCGCTCTTGAGCTTGCTGCTGCTGCTCTTCCTCCTTTTTTACAAAGGACGATGAATATGTCAAAAGAGTCCTCGTTGATCATCGATCAAGGAATCCGCTGCCTGCTGCGCAGTGCCGAAAAATCCTTTGTTTCTGAAACAAACTTGATCCCGTGGGAAATGCCTGCAGGGCTCTCCCAATTGGAAGGTATACTCGACGGAAATCCGCTGCGTCTTCACACGCGGCGCTACCGCGGCACCCGGCTCGATTCCTTCACGGTGGCTGTGCTCGCGACTGATCAGCAACTGTGTTCGTTTACCGCAATTGGCCTGCCGCCCCCGGGGGCGCCCTGGCCCGTGCTGGGAATCGACCTCATCGCTCTGCGTGGTGCGATCTCTCTCATCGCGATCGATCTGGCGCCGACCGACCTTGACTTTTGGGAACGGTACTGCGCCCCGCTACTTACGGAGCTCCATACGCAGGTTCAGGACGTTGTGGTGCGGCGCAAGCGTCCGAGCTTCGCCGATTCCACCTTTTCGCCTTTGGCCCTAATCGCCGGAGTCAGCGTCGGAAAAGAGGAGCCGGTGTTCATCGCGACCGAAACCTTTCTGCAACAGACGATGGCGCTGCTAGGCCGCCTTCCCGCCTTTCCGTACTCCCGCGCGGCGTGGATGCACCGCGAGCGCTGGCTGACCGCCGAAAAGCAGAACCGCAAAGAGCACAACGCCCTCGAGCGCATGTTCGGCTCGGCGGTGGCTACGCGCTACCTCGATGAATTCCTTTTTGCATCTTGAGCCGGAGCAACAAAGATGGATCCGTGCCTATTGTCAATGCGCCTGCGTGAGGGAACGAAAAAAGCGCATCGTGCCGTAGAGAATCTGGCCTTTTTGCGCGCGTTTTTGCGCGGCGTGATGAACCTTGACAGCTATTACCGCTACCTGATCGATCTGGAGCATATTTATGAAAGCCTCGAAGGCAGTCTGAACGCTCATCCAACGCATCCGCTGCTGCGCCCCTTGATCCTGCCATCGCTTTTTCGGCAGCCGATGCTGCGTTCGGACATCGCCTTTTTTTCGCGCCAGTGCCACCTAGTCCGTGGTCCTTCCGTGCCGGCGCAGCGGTACGCAGATCGGCTGCGCCGGCTGTGCGCGGAGCGGCCTGAGTTTCTGATCGCGCATGCCTATACCCGTTACCTGGGAGACCTGTCCGGGGGGCAGATTCTGGGCCGCATCGCTGCCCGGGCACTGCGACTGGAAGGTGAGGCAGGACTTCTTTTCTATTCCTTTCCGCAGATCCCCGACGTGCAGGAGTTCAAGCGCGAATACAGAGCCCGGCTCGATGGGCTGCCCATCGACCAAAATCTTGCCGAACAGATCGTCGCCGAAGCGATTTACGCCTTCGCACTGAACGGCGCAGTTTTCAAAAAGCTGTCCGGAAGTGCCTGGCTCGGCGCCTGGAACCTGCTCGCGCAGCCTCGTTTAGCCAGCGTGGGAAAGGGAGTCCCTTAGCAAGCTCAAGGCCCGCAGCCGGCGGGTGCGCACGCCGGCGCAGCTCATGCCTAGGGCCGCGGCCACCTTGGGAATCGGGTGCTCATCGAGATCGCAGCGCGTGATGACGTTTCGGTAGTGCGGCGGCAGGCGGCGAAGTGCCCGGCGTAGTAGTCGCTCATTGTTAGCTTTTTCAAGTCGCAGCGTCGGCGTGTCGGCGGTCGAGCCATACAGCCAGTTTGACTCCGCGGGCAGACCGGTGAGCGCACGAGACGCCCGAGCGTGTGCCCGGTGCTGGCTACGGATGGCCATCAGCGCCGCGTTCACGCCGATGCGATAAAGCCACGTGGCGAGCTTGGCATCGCCACGGTAGCGGTCGAGGTTTCGCAGCGCCGCGACGATGGCATCCTGCGCGATGTCTTCGGCATCGGCGCGATTGCGCATCATGCGCTGCGCTTGCCGCACTAGCTGCGCCCGCAGCGCAACGATCGATTCTTCAACGGACAAAAAGGAGGCAGTGGCTCTGGGAACTCGGGCAGTCATATGGGACTCCTTAGAATATAAACAAACTATAAACAATTAGATCATGGTTTGTAAAATGTTTTGTAGAATGATTGTATAAGGCACGCTAAATTATTGAAACATAAGGCGAATTTCAGGCCTGTTTTCTGCTCTATCTTTCGACAAACCATTGACAACTTCTTTCTAACGTGTGAACATAGTGAAAATGGATAGGTATAGGATTCGTGCTGTCGCGCAGATGACTGGAATGTCGCCGGCCCTGCTGCGGGCCTGGGAAGCTCGCTACGGCCTCGTCCGTCCATCGCGGACTGCTTCGGGATATCGTCTTTATTCCGATCAGGACGTCGCGCTGTTTCGCGGGGCGCAGCGGCTGGTACAGCAGGGCATCTCACCGATGCAAGTGGCGCGTCTGCCGCGCAGCAAGCTCCTCGAGGCGGACCAGCCGCCGCCTGCTTTGCCGGCTCAGGAGCCGCCCTCCCCGCTACGTTCCTATTCCGAGTTGCTGGAGCGGGCGCTTGCCGCCATCGCCGCCTTCGACAGCGAGCGCGCCGAGGAGCTGATCTCGCTGCCGCTCTTGCTGCTCAAGCCCGAGGAGGCCTGCCGCGGATTTTTGGTGCCGCTGCTCAGGGAGATCGGCGAGCGTTGGCACCGCAAGGAGCTTGCCGTGGCCGCGGAGCACTTTGGCACGGCCCTGGTGCGTAGCAAGCTCATCCTCCTGCTCGATACCCTGCGCGCGCGCTCGGCTATGCACCGCGTGCTGTGTGCGTGCCCGCCGGGAGAGCTGCACGAGCTCGGGCTTTTGGTCTTTGCCGTCGAAGCGGCCGTTCAGGGCTTCGAGCTCATCTATTTGGGGGCAAACGTACCGCTTCCGGATCTGGCTCACGCCACCCAGGAAACGCGTCCTTCTCTGGTTGCTACCTCCGTGGTGATGCAGCATGAACCGGATGTACTTGGGAGGCTACTTGCCGCGATGAAAGCAGCGGTAGGAAAAGGGTGTCCCTTGCTGGTCGGCGGCCACGCGGTTTTAGGGCAAGAAAAGATTGTGCAGGCTGCCGATTGCGTGACCTTGCCAAGCTCCAGGCGCCTGGTGGATCTTCTTACTTCGTCATCGGCTCGCGCCGTGCGAGCCTCCCTGACCGAGGCCTGAGGGCGCAGGCTGTCACGCTGTAAACAGCGCTGTTCACAGCAGGTAGTCTGGGCTTTTCTGTTTTCTGACTAGCCAGACTATCTTCGGCCCGGTTGAATGTACGGCTCCATCCGCGAATCGAAGCCTGGCAGCGAAGCGACGTGAAGCACCGGAATTGCGGATACACCAGCCGTTGCGGATCGGCCTCCACGCAGCCTAAAACCACAATCCGGGCGCCGGTGCTGTGTGCGGCCTGTGCCAAATCCTGCGGAGGAATGTTCGGACCAAGGTAATGCGTTCTGCATCAGGGGGGCTGCTACCTCGAGGACAAAACTGCGTACCGGCGTCGCCAGCCGCGCCTGCAGGATCTGCCGATCCACCTCATCAAAATCGAGCGCTCGTAGCGCGATAATAATCTTCCGTCCGGCTTGCGCCGTTTCGAAGATCGGTGCCGAGGTCTCGCGAGCACTGGCCAGCTGCCGATCGAAGTGCCCATCGAGGCTGCTGAGCTCCTTCATCTCGAGCGGCGCGAGGTTACCGATGGAGTGGCCGAGCTGCGTTAACTTATGAAGCAGGCTCAGCTTCTCGACATCCGCCATGGAGTAGATGCGCCGCCCGGTCAGACTGCGATTCGGCTCGACCACACCGTAACGCCGCTCCCAGGCTCGCAGGGTGTGCGGCGACACGCCGGAAAGCCGGGAGACCGCCTTGCCGGGGGGCGCAAGCGGCATCCCTCCAATACAACCTTTCACAAAAGGAGGACTTATGAAGAGAACAACTACAGAGAATGTGAAAGAGGGCTCGCTCTTTCGCAGCAAAATCTCGGAAGTCTGGACGAGTCTCAGGAGCTGCTTGCCGCTTCGCTGGCCAGCGTCTGTCCTGTTGGCATTTGGGACCCTGCTCATAGGCACCGCCAGCCCGGTACGGGCCGGCGAGACAGCATCTAAGCTCGATCGCCGCGTCGACCTGCCAGGCTTTGGCACGATTGCCTACCGGGCTCCGCTGCCCCACAACCGCGGTCCGGTGCTGGTCCTGGTTCATGGCATCTTCGCTGGCTCGACGCATCGCAGCTTTGACGAACTCCTGCCGTTGCTCGACAAGGCAGACGCGCGGGTGTTTCTGCTCGACCTGCCGGGAACAGGAGAGAGCACAAGCCCCAAGCGGACCTATGACATCACAGTGTTCGACGAGTTCTTGGAGACGTTTCTGGAGCGTGTGGTAGTCGATCCGGCCATTGTCGTTGCTGCGTCGCTCCTCGGGACTTCCGCCCTCAAGGTTTCAGCGTTACGCCAAGACCTTGTCGACCAGGTGGTTCTCCTTTCGCCCACTGGCGTGCATACGCTGGCCGAGCCGCCGACACCAGCGCAGAGCCGCCTTTTTGAGAGTGTCTATGAGCACGAGCTTTGTGGACTCCTATTTTAGGAGGTGCTGCTCAGCGAGCCTTCGCTGCGCTACTTTTTGAATCGCGCCTACTACGATAAGAGCCTGGTAACCGAGGGGCTGCTCGATGAGCATCGGCTGGCCCGCGGGCGTATTGGACAGCGCTATGTCTCGTTCGCCTTTGTCGGCGGCCAGCTGCTTGACGAGGTGCTCGACGGGTGGGGTCCTCATCCCATCGGGAATGTCTTCGGCAAGAAAGTCTCCAACTGTCAAAATCAGCATCGCAGTGTCCTTTGTATTTTCCAAGGCATCTTGAAATCACTTTCCCTAGCAGCGCGGAAACCTAATGTCCTTTTGCGCGGTTTGCCAGCGCTGCCAGTCACTTAGGGCACTCTTGGCCCGAACAACCAGCTGGGGAACGAGCGCGAGCACCGGCGGGATGTTGGCTGGAAGCTCTATTAATGCTTCGAGAAGGCCAGCGGCGATTGCCAGCCGATCGATTAGCTCCGAAGGAGCCATGGCTACAACGGAAAGCTCCAGCGCCGTCCTAGTTTCCCGCCGAATATGGTTGAGATCCAAATGCGATTCCATCTGTCTACCTCACGACGATCCGAGAGAAGCCCGCTTGCCGTCATCGCGCACGGTAATCACTGCGAAGTCGGTGTCAACGGGCCTCCCTCGGCATAATTATGCGGTCTTTACCGGAATGTACTTCGCGACAGCGGGCCACTTCGGAATGCGGATGGCGAGGACGCGGTCATTGAGGTTCGAGTTCGCCTTCATGCCGTCCACATGGCCGGGCACCGTGAAGGCGCGGTACCAGTCATGTGGCCGGTACTCGGACGCCCATAGCGCCCCGGTAGGCAGCGTCTGGTTCTTGATGAGCAGCGTCAATCCGCGCCCTTCATCCCACGCGACCACCGTATTTTCCGGACCCCCTGGTACATCGGCGCGGAGCAAGCTTTCATTGTCGTTTTCGTACACATCGACAGAAAGCATAAGGAGCGGCATTGTGCCGAGCTGCTCCGGCCGCGGGGCCTGGGCCGTGACCTGAATCTGCTCCCCGTCGTCCTGCCCCAGACTTCGCCGCAGCTTGTCGCGCTGGCCAGACACGAGATCATTTCAGGTCATGGCTGCCTCCTTACCCCGCGCGGACTGCGATCCGGCGTGGCTTGAGCGCTTCAGATTTTGGCAGGTGCAGATGCATCACGCCATCCTTGACCTCGGCGCTGATCTTACCGGCATCGACGCCGCTGGGAATGGCGAAGCGGCGCCGATAGTCGCAGCTGCTCCACTCGACACCAAGCGAGGTTCCGTCTTTGGCTGCGTTCTCGCGGCGTGCCTCAAGGGTCAGCTCTCCCTTGTCGAGGTGGATTTGCAGCGCGCTCGGCTCGACTCCCGGAATATCGGCGATGACCAGAATCTCATCCTTGTTCTCATAGATATCACACGCCGGGGCGAGGGTGGGCCGCTCTCCGGACTTGACTAGCGACGGTGCTTCGTTCTTCACAAGCTCAGTCTGAGAAGACATGGCGTTTTCCTCCTTTTCTTTTGTGTGGATCTATCAGCCAGCCGATTTGACGGCGATCTGGCGCGGCATCGCATCCGGCGCTTTCTCCAGGGTCACCGTCAGGATTCCGTTTTTCACAGAGGCGCTCGAGGACTCGGGATTCACGCGGCACGGCAGCGCGAAGCTCCGCGAGAAGTTCACTGCCGCCCGCTCCTGCCGATGGACCGAGTACCCCTGCGGGGCCTCGACCTTCCGTTCACCGCTGATGCTAAGGACATCCTGGTTCAGCGTGAGCTGGATGTCCTTCTCGGCCATGCCCGGCACCTCCGCGGTCACTGTGAGCTTCGAACCACTGTCGATGAGGTTTGTGCGCGGCCATGTCCCAGCTTGCAGCGGGAAGGCTCTGCCGGATGCATATCGATTAGGATACGCATCCTCAAAGATACGGTCCATGTACGTTCTGAGCTGATTCATCGTTGAGAACATCTCGTCGAACTCACTCCAGCCAGTGTTCCATCGGGTCAACATCGGAAACCTCCTGAGATTCTCCTTGCGGTGTATCGACCGCGGTGATCGGACGTCTTTACCGTTTCTATTTTGTCGGTTGCTTCACCGAACGGTGCTACGTATAAGCATCCTTTTTCGGTGCGCAAGGGGCTTTGTTGAGGCCGTATGCGCCCTGCCGCACAAGGCGCGAAACCGGACAGTTTGTCTACATCCCTCCACTTCGCACTCCTGAGAGCACAATTACCTATCTATCCGACATACTCCGCGAAATACCCCGAATGGGCCACTTCTGCTGCAGACCACCGTCAGCAAAAAATCATGATCATTGAGGGGGCTGACCATATTAGCTCGGCGGGTTGAGCAATGAGGGCTTCAGAAAGGAAACGCGCCAAATCAGGAATCCATACCGCGTTCGCTCTCCATTCTTCTGGAATCAGAGCTAAGGTATGACGATCCTCAGAAGCAGGGTGGACATAGCCATGGCGGCTCGCAGCACCCGCTTCTTTCCCCGTAAACTCTCGTCTGAAGTTAGCAGGCGGGGAAAACTAAGAAACCCGTCGTCGTCTGAAATTGTGGCTCGCGGCATCCTGCACCGAGATTTGAAGCCGAGCAATCTTTTGTGTGTGGGGGAGACGCTGAAGGTTGTGGACTTCGGAATTGCTGCGGCGGTTGGCCAAAGCAGCAGCCTGGCCGGAACCCTTGAGTATATGGCCCCAGAAGTATTCATGGGCGAGGGGGCATCGCCGGCCTCGGATTTATTTTCGCTTGGAGTTGTCGCTTGTGAGCTTTTGGGAGGGGCGTATCCTTTTAGCCGCCAAAGCGCATCCAAGTTTTTGCAGGGCATGATGCGACCCGAGGATATGGGGCGGGTTTCGGCTTCCGTGCTGCAAGTGCTGGAGGATCACTTAAGCTTTGCCAGGCAGGCGGCAGCGACGGCTGACGCTGTGTCGCCGGGGACGGATCTTTACAAGGAAGCAGGAAACCTTGATGCGATAACTCCTCCGGCTTTGCGTCAGGTGGTGCGCAAGCTGATGGCGCAAAAAGCCAGCGACCGCTACACCTCGGCCGAAGAAACGCTTGAGGCGTTGGCCCAAGCGCTAGGCGAACCGCTGGCTGTCGAAAATCAGGGCAGCCGTGACTGCTTTTTGCAGGCGGCACGCCTGATTGGTCGCGATGCCGAACTGGAACAATTGGAGTCGGCCCTGCACGCCGCCCTGCACGGCCACGGCAGCGTCTGGCTTTTGGCCGGCGAAAGCGGAGTTGGCAAATCGCGGCTTATCGAAGAACTGCGCGCCTTGGCGCTCATTCGCGGAGCGCGGGTGCTGCGTGGTCAGGCCATCGGCCGAGGTGGCCAAGCCTTTCAGGAATGGGCCGAAATTCTGCGTCCGCTCTGCTTAAGTACGAGGCTATCTGATCTGGAAGCAGGTGTTCTAAAGAGCATCATTGGCGACCTTGCGGAACTTTTAGAAAAACCGATTGTAGATGCTCCGGAATTAGATGCGCAAGCGGCGCAGCAGCGTCTTTCCGCGATCATTTTCGATGTACTTTCGCGGCAGCCTGCGGGAACGGTTTTGCTATTTGAGGATGCCCATTGGTCCACTTTCGAATGCCTGTCCCTTTTGCGCAGTTTGACGGGCCGAATTCGCAACTGGCCCCTTTTTGTGCTGCTTAGTTATCGCGACGATGAACGAATGGATCTGCTCGAGCAGCTTCCCGGTAGCCAAATCCTCAAGCTTTCACGGCTTGGCACGCACCATGTATCGGAGCTAAGCGCCTCGATGCTCGGCAGCGCTGGGCGAAATCCGGAGCTTATCGCGCTATTAGAACGCGAAAGTGAAGGCAATACCTTCTTTATGATCGAAGCGATACGCGCTCTGGTGGAAGAATCCGGAGCTCTTTCAACGGTGGGAAGGCAGACACTGCCGCGAAACCTGTTTGTCGGTGGCGTCGATGCGATGTTGCGGCGGCGCATCGAGCGGGTTTCCAGCAAATGGCAACCGCTTTTGAAACTTGCGGCAATCATCGGTCGCCAAATCGAGCTGGACGCGCTTGAAAAGCTGCGTAAAGAAGCGGATACCTTGGATGATTTTCTGCATAGCTGCGCCGCCGCGGCGGTTCTGGAAGTGCACGAGCAAGAGTGGCGCTTCAGCAATGACAAACTGCGTGAGTCCTTGCTCGAGACATTGGCGCAAGCGGAACAGCGCGCGCTGCACCAGCAAGTTGCCGAGGTCCTCTCCGGTTTGCATCCGGATGCTGAAAATTATGCGTCGCGTCTTTCCTTTCATTATCAAGAGGCGGGTTTGGCCAAACCCGCCGCGCACTATGCGGCGCTGGCCGGTGAACGCGCCCGCCAGGAGGGCGCGCTAAACGTCGCTGTGACGCAGCTTGAGCGGGCGCTTACGTACTATGACCAAGTTGCAGCCCCGTCCCATTTGCGCGGCAGGCTGCGCCGTATGCTTGCCGAATGCTACAGTGGGCTCGGCAAACCCGATGAAGTATTGCGTAACGGCGAGGCTGCCGCAGCGCTATTGGGCTTATCGCTGCCGCGTTCCCAGCCTGCGGTCTTATTGTGGGTCGTTCTTGGGGTAGTTCGCCTTTTTTGGCAAATTCTGCTGCCTGCTTCGAGGCCATCCTGCTCACCGGATGAGTGTAGGCGCCGTCAGGAATTGTTCACCTGGTTTCGCACGTATGTGCAAGCCCTGCTGTGGTCCGGACAAATGCTGAAAGTCATGGCACTTGCTCTGCGCTTCGATAGGCTGGCTATCGGTCTGGCAGTGCCCGACATTCAGGTAGTGGCGCTGTCTGGAAGAGCCTACATCCTAGGGATGTTGCCCCTGCGCAAGCTGAGCGAGCGCTTTTTTCAAGAAGCATCCACTGCGCTTTCAGATACACCCCTACATGCGCAACTTTTCTATCAGCACTGCCGCGCTCATTCCTTTTTCTTGCAGGGAAAATGGACCGGTGCACTGGCCGCAAGCGAGCGAGCGAGGCTGATTAGCCGAGAACGCGGCGATCTGGGACAAGAACGGTTTGCCTTGCTGATGGAATTGCTGATCGCTTTTGCTCAGGGCAATCTACAAGACGTGGAAGGCTACTTACAACAGCTCCATGCTTTGCAAGATCGTGGAGACAGCCCACAATACGTCGGCATTTTCCTGTCTAGCAGCGCGCAGTGCGCATTTTATTCCGGAGACTATGCGCAAGCCGCCAAGTTGGCGCAGGAGGCCATGACGCTGGCGCGCCAAGAAAAGGACTACCCCCTTGAATTGGTTCCTATGCTCATTCAGTGCTTGGCTGAACTGCGAGCTGGGCATCACGAGGAAGCCATCAGGATGGCGAATTCTTTGGGGCAGTGTATAGTCGCCAAGGGAATTCCGATGAACAGTGCTCCGGATGTCTATGGATTTGCTCTGGAGATCTTTGTTGAGCTCTGGCGAAATGACCAAACTCAATCTCGAAAGTGGTCCGGGCTAAGCCGCCGCGTGATTGGTGAAATCAAAAAGTACGTACGCATGGCTCCGATTTGTCAGCCCCGGCATCTCCTTGGCATTGGGCTTTACGACGTACTGTCCGGTCAGCGTATAAGGGGCTTACGGCGACTTGAGCAGGCGCGGCTTATCGCCCAGCAAATGGGCATGGCGCTCGAAGAAGCACGGGCTAGTTTTGAGATTGGACGGGTGCTCGGCGTAGAAGATTCCTCCGGACGACAGAATCTGAATCTCGCCAGCGAGCAGTTTCGTCGCTGCGGAGCTTCTGGCTACGTCAAGCTTATCGCTGCCTACAAAGACAGTAAAATCGCTTAAAAAGCCTCCTCGCGATTGGCCGGCTTGCCCGCTTTGAACTACCCCCCGACGGAAAATCCTGATAACATAGACCAAACCGATGCGTCTTTCATTTCTGGGCTGGGCGATACTGTGCATTTTTTCGACGCTGGTATGCGCGGCGGCGCCAACTGCCCCATCCGTAACTGCTGACGAGCTTTGCGCGCAAGACACCGCTTGCAGGCAGCATGCGGAAAATGCGCAGAATCTGTCCACGGCCGGCAAGCTCAGCGCTGCCCTTGATGAATACCAAGCCGCCTATCAAGCCATTCAGATTCCGGTGTTTTTGTACAATATTGCGCGTCTTTACCACCGAACCGGCAACACCGAGCAGGCTGCTATCTACTACCAGCGCTATCTTGCTGCCGGCCACCTCGAGGATGCAGACCACCGCGCGAGGGCGCAGGAATATCTGAAGCAAATCGATTCGGCTGCACCGCCTCGAGATTCACAAAAAGATTCGACATTGGCGCTGAGCATACCTGCGACCGAAGCAAAGCCCGTCTACAAAAAGTGGTGGTTTTGGACGATTGCCGGCACCGTCGTGGCCGGCACCGCCATTGGACTAGGAGTCGGCTTGGGAATGCGCAACCAAGGTCTGCCCGGCGACGTCATGATCTATAATCCGGGATTCTAGTCGCATAAAAAGGACCAGGTCATGGACAATTGTCTTTTCTCCTGGGTGCATTTATCAGATTTGCATTTTGGTCACGGAAATGCTGCGCATGGCCACGATCAGCGGCTGGTTTTGGCGGCGCTACAGGAGGATGCCAAGGCGCTTTTGGCAAAAAGGCACGTGCCGGCGCCCGCCGTCGTCCTTGTCAGCGGCGATATTGCGTTTAGCGGCGCTTGTCGCTCGGACAGTGAATACAGCGACGCCAGTCGTTATTTGCGCAAGCTCGCCGGAGCACTATTGCTCACGGACCAGCACATCTTTGTCGTGCCTGGCAATCATGACGTACAGCGCTCGGTAGATACGACCGATGGCGCTGCGCGTGAACTGGTCGCAGAATTGCGCCGCGGTCAGCAAAACCTCGATCAGGCGTTGCAGGCAGAAGCCAATCGCCAGCTCCTTTTACGTCGGCAAAGCAATTTCGGCAATTTCGCGCAGCAGTTCGCGCCCGCCTGTTTGGAACCGTCGCGGCCTGCCCATCGGCTTGATGTCTGGATGCATCGCTTTGTGTGGGGCAGTCTGACAGTACGATTGGTCGGTTTTAATACTGCACTGCTCGCGGCCGATTCTGAGGATCAAGGCAAACTGGCCATCGGCCTTGGCGCCATCGAGCACGCGTTTCTGACTCCGGAGATTGCTGCTGGCGAATTGGTCATTGCGATGGGCCATCATCCCTTGCAAGATGGCTGGCTGGCCAATCAGCGCAATCTGGCCGCCTGGCTGCAGAAGTATGCGGCCGCTTACTTGTCCGGGCATATACACGTCCAAGACTCGGAAGACTTACGCGGCGGCTCGGGACGCAGCTTTGTGCGGGTCAGCGCCGGCGCTGCCCATGCCGAGCCTGGGGAATTTCGTCACGGTTATAACTTCGGAGCGGTCCTTGTCAGCCAAAGTCAGAAGCGTCTGCTCCGCATCTGGCCGCGCGTCTGGGACGATCGCGGAAAGCGTTTTGTCGTCGATCGATTTGCGACTCCGGATGGTCAGGATTTTGCTGAACACGCGCTCGGCGCACCGCCAGAAGTTCCAGTTCGAGTTCCTACCCGGGCCTCATTGCGGCGCGTATTTTTGCGGCTTTTGCCGACCGCCGATGAGATTCACAGATTCTGCCAGATACATTATCCCAGAGTGGTGGCACAGCTTCTGAATACGCCGGAGCCGACCGCAAAAGTAACGCTCCTTTTTCAGAATTTTTCAGAAGCCGACATTGTAGGAAAGCTGCGCCGATTTGATTCGGTGCGTTTTGCTCAGCATGAAAACCTGCTGGAGTATGCCGAGACGTAGGCAAAAGGCGCACCTGCTTTTCACCGCGAACAATCTTCGCTATCATAACCAGGCCAGTTATCTGCGGATTCATGTGAGCCCCTCTATGCAAGCTCAGCGGTGTGCGTACAGCGTACCGTCGCGCGCATTTTGCAAACTTGGCTCAAGCTATTTCTCTGGTTTCGAAGCGTTGGCTTTTACAAGGATAGCTGCGAATGATTGAGTTACGACAAGCGCTGGGGCAGATGCTGCCCACGAATACGGAGCTCGATGAATTCGTGTGCGATTACCTTTCACGCACCACGATCATTCCTCCCAGACTTTCGCAGTACGAGGGCAAGCTGGATTGGCTACGTCAGCATGTAGAACCCGTCGAGCTGCGCCTGGCATTGATTCGTCGCCAGGCCAAGCGCTTGCAGGACCAATTTCCGCCCTCTACATCGACAGCTCCTCAGAATCCATATCATCCGCGCGGTCACCTTGCCGCAGGGCACAAGACATATATTCAAAGAAAATGTGATGAGGAATTCGAGCGCGCGCTAAACGCTTCCAAAGTGCAGCGCACGCTGATTCATGGCGCCTCTGGAGTGGGCAAGTCCAGCTTGATGATGCGTGCCGAGGAGCTTTCTGCGCGCAAAATCGCCTACATCACCCTGGAAGACTTGAATACGACATCTCCGGAAAAGGCACTGAGCGGATTTTGGAAGCTCTTGAAACGTGCCTGGAAAATCGACGAACAGAAAGAGATTACGATCTGGGATGATCTGGTTCCGCGCAATTCTGCGCAGAACTTAGGACTCCTGATCGATGAATTCGGATGTCTGCGTTCGGCGGAGCTGGCGCAGCCCTTGATCGAGTCTTTGCTGCCTTTTGCCGCCAAGCATCAGATTGCGCTTTTTATTTCTTTGACTTGTACCATTGATGAATATTTTCAAACGATCCGTCTGAATAATGAAAAGTGGCGCGGTGGTTGGGGAAATATTCATATATCCGGATTAAGTTACGCAGACATCTTGCAGCTTATCAGCCACTTGCCTAGCTCAGCGCATAAGCCAGCAAATGTTCATTTTGATAAACTGCTAAAAAAATCCACTTGCAATCCGCGCCGTTTGCAATGCGTATTTTCTGCGATTTTTGAGGCGACAACCGAGGATGTAAGCGAAAAAATACGCCACGCCAAGATCACTCAGCTTATCGATGATGACAGAAGTTATGTCTGAAACGCCACGCAATCCATATCGCGCGGCTGGAACTTTTAACGGCGAAGTTTATATCGAACGTGAGGCCGACGAGCGCCTGCTGAAAGAAATTCGCAATAACGATAGCTTTCCATATTTCTGTGCGCCGCGTCAAAGTGGGAAATCAAGTCTTATTGCACATACCATCAGTCGCTTGGACGATAGTCAGCTAAACCCTGGCTGTAAAGCGATCCAAGTCGACCTATCAAGTTTTGAAGTTGACTATCAAACGAGTAGCCTGCAAGTTGATACAAATCCACGATTTTTCATTGCTTATGAAGAATTTCTAAGGAAACTCGTTCTTATCATCTCCAAAAATCTCGGAATCACAGATTTTGAACTGAATCAAACTCAGCTCGATGACCCATCGGTTCTGGAAGATTTGCTGGTCAGTTGGCAGAAGCAAATACAAAAGCGACTGGTCATCTTTCTAGATGAGATTGATACATTACAAGATGCTCCTTTTAAAGAGACATTTCTCAATAAGCTGCGATCTATTTTCAACGCTCGAGAACTTCGCGGAGGAGAGGCATATAAGCAAATACAGTTTGTTTTGTCTGGTTCCTTGCATCCTACTGTTCTGATTCCAAATCCGCTAAAATCGCCTTTCAATGTCGGAAAAGAAATAGAGCTAGCAGATTTTACAAAAACCGAAGTTACTATGCTCGCCGATCCGCTGCGTACGTTGGGTCCTATTCAATTTGATCGAATTGTAGATATTATCTATGCGCATACTTCAGGAAATCTTTATTTGTGTCAGACTATCCTCAAGATAGTTTGGGAGCGCACACGAGAGAAAGATGGAATGATCAGCCTAAAAGATGTACGCAAGATTATCAAAGAAATCATTGCGAACTCACATCAGGATATCCATTTTCTAAATATCTATAATTCGTTTCAAGGGAAATCCCAAGCCAATCTAAGCAAGAGTCTGCAAAGATACTATTCGACCGGCCGACCTCCGCGTGAGGAAGAATTGCGCGGACTCATCACCACCGGGCTTTGTGATCGCCAGCGAGCATTTCGTTGTCAGATTTATTTTCAAGTTTTCGGGCCGCGCGGGCATCATCTGACACTGGTCCATTCAAATCGTCGTACATTTATTCTATGGACCGTCATCGTGCTGTTATGCTTTCTTGTAGGCTATCGGGCGACGCGCGAATCTCACTATGCTTTCAGCGATTGGATGAATTTTCTTCGAGGCTTGGCCGCCTTTTTAACAAATGATCATTCGAGCTTTCGCAATGACCTTGGAGCGCGCGACAAGCGGCTGGATATGCGCCCAGCCGAGGATTTGGCGCCAGCCAATCCGCAGGATATGGCGCGATTCGATTTGCAGCATCGTAGCGCAGGCCCCTCTGCAAGCTATCCGCCCCTGCGATTTGCGGAACCCCATATTTCTGAACCGGACCCGACTTTAGATTGTGTGATTCCGTCGCCGTCTTTTATCTCTGGAATGACAGAAGAAGTGTTCGATGCTGGAGGTTTTTCCCAAAAGTCGCTACGCCCGCTTAGCGATGCGCAAAAACGGGCAATCTTTCAGGTGATTCAAGGCTATAAATTTTGCGGCACTGAATCTGTAGAGCTTAAAGATAATGATCATCAATTAATTATCGATAGTGAGCAACCGATTCCGCAAAGCATGAGATCCGCTTCGATTCGAATCGAGATTGCCGAACAGCTTCATAATGAATTTATGAAATCTGCAATTAAATTGCCAAAAACTGTGCACATACAAAAATAATTCTTATGAATAAATCTGCAATCGCTATGCTAAGCACGACGATTACAGATTTATGCTCTGGAATTACTTACCATTTGCAGCTTCGTCTGCTTTTTTAACTGCTTTTTTAGCCGCCTTTTTCGTTTTGGCTCCTGCCTTTTTTGCTTTTTCTTCAGCTTTGCTGGCTGCTTTATCAGTTTCCTCGGCAGCTTTTGGGGCTTTGGCTTCAGATTTATCGGCAATTTTCTCTATTGCCTTATCTGTATTATCGGCTCCTTTTTGAACCTTGTCGGCAGCCTTTTCTGTGGCTCTATCCGCCTTTTCTCCAGCCTTTTCCGCAGGGCCTTCCGCAAAAGCCGAGGCAATGAAAATAAGCGCATAAACTGCTGCAACCGCTACGAAACTCTTTAGAACTGTTCTCATGGTTACCCTCTAGTCTGCTTACAGCCAGCGTTTGTATAATTCCATCCTTTGGCAACAACTGTGCCAAGATCGAGCCAAAGGGCTGCCATTTCGGTCTTTGCAAGACAGCGATAGGGTTTTTTAGGTTCTTCGATGCTGTAGTGCCATCGGTTGTGCAGTTCAAACTGCAAATTCTTGGGCGTATACGCACGATGTGACAGATTCGCACATACGATGCGAGGGGGCTGCCGCAATTAGGCACCGCCGCCCTTCGTCCGTTTTTGGAATACGTCCTCCTGCTGGGGCTATTCCACAAGTAGCCGCACGACCGGATTGGGCACTCGGTCTGACCTGCCCTCGATTCAGTGGACAGGTTGGTTACATCGTTGAGTCCGCTACCAGGTTCCTTTCTTCGAAATCAATGGGACTGAGGAAGCCCAGCGTCGAGTGGCGGCGCTTGGAATTATAGAAGACCTCCAGGTACTCGAAAACCGCGGTCCGCGTCTCAGCTTGGGACATCAGCTCACAGCGGAAGATGAGTTCTTGCTTGAGCGTACCCACTTCAGCAACTCCTAGACCACTGCACTTCTACCGAGGAAATTTGCGCAGGATCTAGGCGACTTTGTGGGAGCGACTCGAACGATACGCGGCGGATACGCTCTTTTTCCGAGCGCCATGCGGACGTTATTTTGTTCTTGGCCGCTACACCGCGGCAAGCTGCTTGGCGTTCATGCCGGCGACGCCGAGATTCTGGATCGCGAAGCTGCGCTCCTTGAGGTTGGCGATGCAGCGTATGCGGCCGACGATCTGGTAGGGCACGACGAGAGAGGTGCCGCCAACCTTGGCGCCCGGGATGCCGCCGCGACCGACCGTCTCGGCGTGTTCGAGGCGCTGCAGGATTTCGACGTCGAAAGTCACGCTTTTGCTCTGGAGCGAGGCGTCGTTGCTGGTGTAGGCGGCGATGTATTCCTGATCGAAGTCGCTGCGGGCAATTGGTGGCGGGACGAGCAGCCACTGCGCGAACGCGCCGAAGACGATGATGCTGTCCGGCTTGCTGTACAGCCTGTTCTGCTCGGGCTTACCGTTGTCTTGACAGAGCGTCCGCATCGACGCAATCCACTCGATCCGATCCGTCTGCGGGTTCGTGTTTTTGGTGATCGTGAAGGCGGAGTACTCGGCGCTGGCGCTGCTCGAGACCGAGTAGCTGATGCCGGCATTGGGGGTCGAGCCGGAGAATCCGCCGCTCGCGGTCCAGCCGACGGAGTCATTGTACGTGGCCTTGTCATTGTTGGTGAGCGGGAAGCAGACGTTGTCACAGATCGACAGATCCGAAGTGTTCGCCGGCTGCGGCGCGACTCGCACGATCATCTGATCCTGAAACAGCGACCGAAACATCCTGTCGTCATTGGTGTTCTGGCTGTAGGTCGTGTGGTAGGCGTTGTGCATCTTGATCACGAAGTCGACCCGTCCGTCGTCGCGCTGCAGCACGTGGAAGTCGACGGCGCTGCGCACGCCGGCCGACACTCCCTGTGGGCCGAACGTCAGCTTGCCGATGCGCTGCGCGCTCTCCGGAGTCAGCCACGCACTTGGACCGCTGCCCGTCGCGCCGACGCCGGCGGCGATGGCAGGTGCCGCTATCGCCGCGAGGATCGACATCGCACCCGAGGCGGCACCGTCCCCATTAAAGATGTCGAGGTTATTTGTCAGCTCGGGCGACAGGTTCATCTCGAAGATCTGATTTCCCTGATAAATCGTCGGGCCGCTCGACGGCAGGCGCGGCTCGGCGTTCGTGATTCTGCCGGCCGAGGCGTCCGGCATCTGACCAAAGACGCGCTCGCGGAACGGATCGGGCAGATCGAAGCGCAGAAGGGCATATAGTCCCGGCTCGTTGCCGCGCAGTGAGCCACCCGCGTAGGTGCGCACCTGCTCAGCGGTGCGGGACTCCTTCCAGACCACAATCTCGGCGAGGGCGCCGGGGAAGAACTCCTGCCAGTTGCCGAACTGGCGACCGACGCGAAACTCTGCCGCCGTCGGCGCCTGGATGCCAGAGCTGCGCCGCGCCTTCTCGACGCCGTCGATGTAGAGCACGGTGGCCAGCGGCTCGCGCACCAGGGAAAGACAGTGCCAGGCACCGTCGCTTGGGAACTGGGCGCCGGTGTTCTCCCATTCATCGCCGGCGCGGACGTAGTTGGTGGCGCCACGGCCAAGATAAAACGCATGGTCACCGTTCTAAGAAAGGAGCTCGGTGTACGGACTGGCAAACGTCCCGGCGCGAAAGATCACCGACACGGTGAAGTTACCGCTCGACGGGATGAGCCCCTTTTTGAAAGTCAAAGATTCGTCTATACCATTCAGATTCAGCACGGTCTGTCCACCCTGCCAAATGATTCCTGATTTCGTGGGCATCTGTTCATCCTTTCAGATCATCAAATAGAAAAGCCGCCGGGCGCCGCTGCGGTCAGAGCAGCAGCCGATGGCAAAGCGCTTCGAGGGCAACCCCTATGCCATCGGCAACGGCCGATGTATGCCGGGCCGGACTCCTTTTTCCCATGCCGGAACTCGCTTCAGGCAGTGCGGCACGTCATGCAGCGCATGCAGTCTCTGCACGCGCGCAGTGCAAAGGCCGCATTCGGTGCAAACTTTGCACTCTGCGCAGGCGGCTACGGTCGCTGCGACTGCGCAGCCAGCACCGCAGCCCGTTCACTCTGCGCGACGATGTCTTTGGGGTTGAGCTGCAGGCTATGCTCGGCTGCCGCCTGCGCCGCGGCGAGCAGCTTGGAACGGAGCGGCTCATCGAGACCGGCCAGGCGTACCTGCAAGCGGTACATCCACGACAAAGAAGCGTAGATGTCAGCGGCGTTCGAGTTCAACTTCTGCGCCGCGGCGAGCTCGGCCTGAGCAGCGCTGAGCTGCGCGGAAGGTGTCTCGCCGTGCCCAAGCGCGTACTCGGCAACCGCCAAGTAGAGCGTGCCCAGACTCATGTGGATGATGAAGTCGTCGGCTTTGAGCCGCGCGGCCTCGGCCACCCAGCTTTTGGCCTCGTCGAGCAGCCAGAGCGGCGACTGTCCGCGCTGCAACAGGACCCGAGCATTGCGGACCAGACCCCGAAGCAGCAGATCGTTCGCCGCAAACCGCTGAGGACTCAGCTGCCGTGCACGTTTGAAGTCTGCCAGCACCTTTTGCAAGCAAGGCTCCCAGTCGAGCCCGCGCAGTAGCTGCGCTTCGCATACGATCCCCCGCAGCGCGCCGCGATCGTACACGGTGCGGGCAATGTTCGGATTCAACGCGATGGCCTTCTCCAAATAGGCCTGCGCTTTTTCGATAAGCTCCGCCGGATCCTCGCCGCGGCTCAAGCGCTGTCGCGCCTGCAACCCCCAGACCGTCGCTGCGGCATCGTAGAAGAAGGGATTCTGAGGGTTTTTGGCGATACCGCGCTGCGCCGCCGTGAGTGTCGTCTGCAGCGCCGGCTCCGGGTCGGCGCCATGCTCCTGCTGGTAGTGAGCCAGCATGAAGTTTACGTCGTACTCGATGTGATGTAGCGCCTCCTCGTCCGGATCCGCGCCTGCGACGCGCGCGCACGCGGCGAGCGCCTGCTCTGCGGCGGCCTGCGGCGAGAGCCCTTGCAGCATGTCGAGCTGCATCTGCCCGGCCCAGGCATCGGCCTGCAACAGATGCAGCGATGCGTCGCTGCGCGCGATCAGCGCGGCGCCTTGATAGTATTCAATGGCGCTGCGCAGGACCGACCGCGCCTCCGCATAGATGCTGCGCTGCAACAGCGTTATGCCACGCGCGTAGTGGATGTCACCGATGAGCCGGCTCATCTCGAACCGCCACGGCTCCTTGCGAAGAGCTGCCGCGGCCTTGGTGAGCGCCTGGTCGTACTTCTGCTCGAAAAACGCCATCTCGGCTTCGGCGTACTCTGAAGAGTCGAACATCGCGGCGCTCTGACGGAAGTGGGCCTGCGCCACTTCCAGATACTGTTTGCGCAGCTCCTGCCTGCGAAACTCTCGTCGCTCCGGTGCCTCCTCATGCTCCACTTCGCGCAGCCCGAGCTGATACTGCCTGCCAAGCGCCAGCCCCAGGGCATGATGCACGTTCCCTTCGTCTGGACCGCCGCGCAACGCCGCCTGCAGGTGCGTCGCGGCCCGCGGATAATCGCGCAGCGCCAGATAGGCCCGCCCTAGGGAGTGGTGGGCCAAGGCGGCCTCTGCGTGGTCCAGCGAGCGCAGCCGTTCCTCGATCCGATGGACGCGTGCACGCACGACCTCCTGCTCGGGACGCACGCTGTGCAGCGGCATCATGTAGGCCGTCCGCAGGAACATCTCGTTGAGCTCGACTTCGCGACCAAGCTCGTGGGCCAGCCGCGCTCGGCGGTCTGCGAGCTGGCGGCCGCGCAGCGACATGCCGACGCTGCCCGCGACGCCGAGAAGCGCGACGACGGCAAGGACGAGCATCATCCGGTGCCGGTGAACCAGCCGGCGCAGCCGGTAGAGCCAGGACCACCGCGAAGCGAGGATTGGCTCTCCGGCGAGATAGCGCCCCAGCTCATCGGCCAGAGCCTGCGCCGACTCGTAGCGCAGCTGCACCTCCTTGCGGAGGCATTTCAGGGTGATGGTCTCTAGTGCCGCGGGCAAGTTCGGGACGTACCTCTGCAGCGGCGCGGGATCGTCGTGGATGACCCGCAGAAGCACCTCGCTGACCGTGCTGCCGGAGACCGGCGGCTCGCTCGTCAACAGGTGATAGAGCACGGCGCCGAGGCTATACACATCGGTGCGGCGATCGAGAGTCGTCACCTCGCCGCGCGCTTGCTCGGGCGACATGTAGGCCGGGGTGCCGACGACCGCTCCGGACTCGGTCAGGTGCTCGCCGGCCGTGGTATCGCGGGCCAGTCCGAAGTCCAGTACCTTGGCGTGCCAGCGACCGTCTTCGTGCTGCTGGACCAGGATATTCTGAGGTT
>CAYWPR010000093.1:0-21630 GCA_964460115.1 uncultured Myxococcales bacterium | reverse complement strand
AGCGCTACTGCGGGGAGCCCTGCCAACGTCGAGGACGAACGCAGACCCTGCGAGAGGCTGGCCGTCGCTACCAGCGGGGGGAGACGGGTCGGCAAAAGCATGCGGCTCGCCAGCGAGCCTATGCGGCACGGCGCCGTGCCGCCAGACAGCAACCCGAACACGGCGAACGCGGCGCCAAACCGCCCCCAGTAGCCAATGCCCCGATAGTGCCAGCGGCCTTCCAGCAAAAGCCACCCACTGCGCTCCGGACAGCGGGGGGACAACCCACACGGGAGCCAACCTGCTGCGTTTGCGGCGTAAAAAGCGGAGGCTGGGCCCGCTGGGGCATTCTCAGACGGCGCTGCACCCGAGGGCCCTGATGGAGCGACCTGGACTTCCGAAAGACCGCTGGACGGCGTGGCGAGGTCGGGGCCCTATCTGAGTCGCATAGAGCTGGTTTGGGTGATAGGAATCCGACGAAGAACCCTGGATCTGAACCTCCGGAAGCGTCGGCTCTGCAGGGCAGCGACCCTTGGCTGGCCGCAACGCCTCCCCTGGGAAAAGCGCGGGACCGGCACCCTCAATGCCGGTCGCCGCATTTGCGGCGCCCCGCAGCGCTTTTTCATCGGCGGCGACACCCCTTCGACGCATAGCTCGCTCTTGCCTTGTGGCAAGCATTGTGCAGATGCTTTCGGAAGCATGAGGACCCCGCTCGCAATTGCCATGGGATTGATGGTGGTCTCACTTCGGGCTCCAGTAGCGGTAGCAGATCCGCCGCGGCTGGCGCTTCTAGTCGGGGTAAGCAAGTACAAGCCAGGGCCGGACGCCTGGCCCGAGCTACACACTGAAACGGACATCGTCCAGTTGAAGGAGGTGCTGATACGTCACCACGGCTTTCAGGAGGCGTCGATCCGCATCCTTCACAATAAGGAGGCGACGGGAGAAGGCATTCGGCAGGCGTTTCGAGAGCACCTGATCGACAAGGCCGCACCCGGCGCTATCGTCGTGTTTCATTTCTCGGGCCATGGGCAGCAGATTTTGGATGACAACGGCGATGAACTAGATGGCCTGGATGAGTCGCTGGTGCCATACGATACAGTCAGCCAGCGCGCGTCAATGGCAGCCCTGACCAACCTACGCGACGACGAGATTGGGCGCTGGCTACAGGCGCTACGCCAAAAGATGATAACAGACGGCAAGCTGCGCGGCAGCATCAACGTGTTTCTTGATTCCTGCTATTCCGGCACCGCAACGCGCGGCCAGCTCGTTGAACGCGGGCGGGCTTGGGACCCGGAGCTAGATGGACCGCTGCCCGAGGGCCTGGCAACGGGTCCGCAAAAAGGTGCAGTGGGACTATTGCCAGCCAACGAAATCGCAGATGGGGGGTTCGTCCTGCTTGCAGCGGCACGCAGCCATCAGACTGCCAAAGAAGTGGACGGGAGGGGGGCATTCTCCCTGGCGCTGATACATGCGCTCGCCAAGGTCGGCCGCGATGCGACTATGCGTACGGTGTTTGAGCGCGTGACCGATGAGGTTGCAAGCTTGGCTCTGTTTCAAGATCCAGTGTTCGAGGGGCCAATCGATACGGTCCTGTTTGCAGGCACAGTGGTTGCGGAGCCGAGCTACCTTCCCGTCCAGACCGATCCGCTGCAGCCAGGTCTTGTGCGACTACCGGTCGGCGAGGTTCACGGCACGACGGTTGGCTCGGTCTACGCGATCCATCAATCAGGCAGCGTGCCGCTCAGTGATAAGAATCGACTGAGCGCTGCCGTCGTCGAGTCGGTGGATTCGTTTGTCAGCCAGCTGAGGCTTCGGCAGAAGCTCGACCCAAGCCAGCTTGTCGCCGCCCGGGCCGTCGAGGTCGAACATGCCCCTGACGGACGTAAGGTTCGCGTCCATCTTTTGGATTTGGACTTGTTACCTGCGCTTCGTGACCAGTTACTCAAGCTACCGCTTATCGAAATAGCCACGAGTGCCACCTATCAGATCCAAATCGCGCACGATCCGTTAAGAAAGCGCCTGCTGATTCGAAGAGCCAGCGCTGCGCAGCCAATCGCGGAGCTGCCCGCAGATGCCAACGCCAGCCTAACTCTGGCGCGCCTGCTGCGCGGCGTATGGCGCTGGCAGCACCTGTCCTCTCTGACCACAAACGACGACACGCTGCGAATGGAGATGCAGTTGGTTCCGGTACAGGCTACCAAGGAAGCCGCTGGTTCTCAGCGAGGCCAGGTCCTACGGCCCCCGGTCCTGCGACACGACGTGCATCCAGGTCGCCATGTCTGTCTGAGTCGAGGCGATTTTTTTCAACTGGCGTTTCGCAATCCCTCACCAGAGCCGCGTTTTGTCACCGTGGTCGAGTTGAATTCGAAAGGTGAGATCGGAGTCTTGTTCCCAGATTTACAAAGTCCGGACGATAGTCGTATCGCAAGCGGCGCCCACCAACCTTGGTACCGTCCCTATGTCTTTGAAGTAACGAATCCGCCCGGCAAGACACTTTACCTAGCCATCGTGACCCGGCAGCCGGTTGACTTTCGGTCGCTGATTTTTCAATCCGGACCTAATGGGCAACTGGTCGCAGAAGCGCGCAGCGCGCGGCTGAAGGCCCAGGATCTGCTGGGCCCCCTGGCCGATCTGCTGATGGACACCTCGGCGATGCCCCAGCCCCTAGATCATGCCCGCAATGCCGTCGTGTCGGCTGGGGCTTGGGGTATCGCCGAGGCGTGGCTGGACGTCCCCGCGGACGAGCATGCATGCCCTCCGAATTCGAGATGAGGCAGCTATGGGACAGCTACACGGTCTTCGATCTGTTCAGGGTGCCCTTGCTTTGGGACTTGCGTGGCCTGCTTGCGGCACTGGCGATTGTGTTTGGCTTGCTCCGCCATGCTCGATCTAGACTGGCGCACGTTCCCATGCTTGGTACTCGCATCGGCGCCTTTGTTCTTGTCCGCAAGCTCGGCCAGGGCGGCATGGGTGTCGTCTATGAGGCCCTGCATCAGCAGCTCGACCTGCGCGTCGCCATCAAGCTGCTGCTTGGGACCCCCACCGATCCAGTGACCGTAGGTCGCGCCCTGGCCGAAGCCAAAGCTCTATGCGCCGTCCAGCACCCCGGGGTGGTGCGCGTTAGCGATTTCGGCCAACTGCCCGACGGTCCCGTCTACTTAGTGATGGAGTACCTGAATGGCGAGTCGCTGCGCGAACGCCGGCGTCGCCTTCCGGGGCCGCAGCCTATCGCCCAGGCTCTTGGCATTGCCCGCCAAGTCGCCGCCGCGCTGGCCTCTGTTCATGCTCAGGGGGTCATTCATCGCGATCTTACGCCGGCCAACCTGCTGCTTATCGCTGATCCGGAGCTTTCGAGCTTGCCCGAGCAGGCACGCGTCAAGGTCTTGGACTTCGGTATCGCACGCTTCTTGGACCCTAAACCCGGAGCTGCTATCGAGCCGGAGCTGCTGGCCGGAACACCGCAGTATATGTCCCCCGAGCAGTGCCTGGCTACCGCTCCGGTCGGCCCCAAAAGCGATGTCTACGCGCTAGGCGTCGTTCTGTTCGAGCTTCTGGCCGGCAATTCGCCCTATGAGCTTCCCGATAGCGACACTCAGACGCTGCTCGATGCCCATAAGTACCAGCGCTCACGCCTGCTCGGTTCGCTGCGCCCCGACGTACCAGCAGACGTCGAGCGCCTGGTTTCGGCTATGCTGGCCAAAAACCCCGCCCGCCGTCCCCCGATGACCGAGGTGGCGGAGCGCCTTCATGCCGCACAGATTGCTTTCGCACCACCTATCGTCGCGGCCAACGTCGCCTCCTATGCCTCAGCCAAATCAGAGCCAACTATTGCCCTGCAGACGCTGACCCGACCTGGTTCGGCCGACTTCAGACTGCTACCTGCTTTGCAGAAACGATTTCGAAGTGGGTTTAGTCAACGGAACCGAAAGTGGGCTTTGCGCTTGTTCGCTGCGGCCCTGGTACTTTTCTCTTCAGCGGCTGGCTTCTGGCGCAGCCTGGGCCCGGGCAACGCGTGCCTCCGTGCCACTTTACCGCCGGGCATGGCTTGCATTCCCGGGGGCACCTTTCAGATGGGCAGCACGGATACAGAAATCGCTGCGGCTTACGCCGAATGCCAGCGCCTCTTCGACAAATGCAACTACCAGTCCTATCTGGCCGAGGGTCCGCGCCGCCAAGTCACCTTGACTTCATTCCTATTTGCCCGCCATGAAGTCACAAATCAAGACTTCGCAACCTGGCTCAATCACCCCGCGCATCAATTTACAGTCACGTACGGCCGACAGGTCCGCGACAAACAGATCCTCTTGTTCGATCTGTATCCAGAATACAATGGCATTGCGTACGACGCTCAAGCACCAGCCAATCGCTTCACCGTCCGGTCAGGATTCGAGAGCAGGCCAGTCGTCTATGTCACCTGGCATGGCGCTCACGCCTACTGCCGCGAGCATGGCTGGGATCTTCCGACCGAGGCCCAGTGGGAATGGGCGGCCAAAGAAGCCTATTTCGGCAGCCACCATCCAAGTGCAGGGTGGTGGCCCTGGGGAAGCGCTCCGCCAACCTGCGACGGGGTCGTGTTCGCCCGTTCCGCGGATGGACTCTGCAAACATTTTCCCATGGGTCCCGCAGCAGTGGGCTCCGCGGCTACAGATCGGACTGCCCGTGGCATCTTCGATCTCGGGGGTAACGTCGAGGAGTGGGTCCTCGACCGCTTCGTCGCTCCGTATCTCAACTGCCATCGCTGCCGCAATCCCTATGTCCCAGCCAGCCTCGATTCCAGCGATCCCGAGGTCTATGCGATCCGCGGCGGTAACTGGCTTGAACTTTCCACCTCGCTTCGGGTCACCGCGCGCACGAAAAGTCCTGCGGACCACCTTAATTCCGCCCTCGGCTTCCGCTGCGCCGCCAGTTTGACTAATTAGCGCCAACCAGGCTAAGCAGGCCTTCATGAGCCAACGACCCATATGCGTGTTCGCAGTGCTTTCGCTAGTGGCCTGTATGAAGCCAACTCTGCCAGCAGTTTCCACCCCGACCATAACCCTGCTGGGCATGGAGGTAAAAGTCGATGATGAGGTCCGCCGTGCTGGCCCTCAAGCCGCTCTGCCCGTTCCTGGGTCCGTGGCTTTGTTCATCAAGTTGAGCCGTCCTGCCTATCTGTCCCTTGCTCGAAAAACCGGAACATCTACTCCTGAATTACTTTCTGCATCTACTGCCGCCGTCCCTTATCCTGCCTCTAGTTCTCCGACTCGTTTTCCAATTGCTGGGCAATGGTTGCGCCTTGACCATCTAAACGACGGCGACAGGCTGTGCCTGTCCGCACTAGCCCAGCCGACAAATCGTCCTGATGACCTGTGCGGCGCGGCCAGTATCCTTCTGCTCTGGAGCCGCGACAAAGGGGAGACTCACCCCCAGTCGCCTCCCCCCGCCCCCGAACCCAAAGCGCCATCCGCGCCGCCACCGCCGCCGCCGCCGCCCCGCACGGAAGGCTCTCGTGGGTAGCGATAACGAGGCCATCATGAACCTGCATGTTCTATGTCCAGAGATAAGCCTTACACTGATTTTAGCGATAATCCCGCCCGCGGCAGCTGCTCACTCACCGACTCCCGAGGAGGTCAAGCAATGGATACAGCAGTGCGAGATAGGTTATGAGCAAGGCCAGTACTCGAGCGCGTTGGCCACCTGCCAACGCGCTGTTGATGCGCTCCAGTCGCTGCCTGAACGCCCCATCTTCGCTAGCGCCCTGAATAATCTAGCCGAGGTTCACCGCGCTCAAGGCAGCTACTCTAAGGCCGAACCACTGTATCTACGCAGCCTAAAAATCCGGGAGAAGGCGCTGGGTCTCGAACATCCGAGTGTCGCCACAAGCCTCAACAATCTGGCCGAGATTTACCGTGACCAAGGCAACTTTTCCAAAGCCGAATCGCTGCATCTGCGCAGCCTGCGAATCCGAGAAAAAGCGCTGGGCTCCGAGCATCCAGCTGTCGCTGAAAGCCTTAATAACCTAGCCCTACTTTACACAACCCAGGGGTACTACGCAAAGGCTGAGCGGCTTTTGCTGCGTAGCTTGCAGATCTGGGAGGAGGCGCTGGGTCCTGAGCACCCCTATGTCGCCACGGGCCTCGACAACCTCGCCGGGCTTTATATTCCCCAGAGCAATAACCCCAAGGCCGAGCAGCTTTTGCTGCGCAGCCTAAAGATCCGAGAGAAGGCATTAGGTCCTGAGCATCCGGAGGTTGCTACAGGCCTCAACAATCTGGCCTTACTTTACCAAGCCCAGGGCAATGATTCCAAGGCCGAGCCGCTGCATCTGCGCAGCCTGCGGATCTTGGAGAATGTGCTGGGTCCCGAGCATCGCGATGTTGCCCAAAACCTTAACAACCTGGCCCTACTTTACCAAGCCCAGGGCAATGATTCCAAGGCCGAGCCGCTGTATCTACGCAGCCTGCGGATCAAAGAGAAAGCCCTGGGCCTCGAACATCGGGATGTAGCTCAAACTCTTAACAACCTGGCCGCACTTTATACCGCTCAGCACAACTACTCTAAAGCCGAGCCGCTATATCTGCGCAGCCTGCAGATCTGGGAGAAGGCGCTGGGTCCCGAGCATCCGGATGTAGCTCAAACTCTTAACAACCTGGCCGCACTTTACCATTTCCAGACCAACTATCCCAAGGCCGAGCAGCTTTTGTTGCGCAGCCTGCAGATCGAAGAGAAGGCGCTGGGTCTCGAGCATCCGCAGGTTGCCCACAGCCTTCAAAACCTGGCCGTACTTTACCATTTCCAGAATAGCGATCTCAAGGCCGAGCAGCTTTTGCTGCGCAGCCTGCGGATCGACGAGAAAGCACTAGGTCCCGAACATCCGGAGGTTGCCATAACTCTGGACAACTTGGCCTTGCTCGACTTGGCTCACGGACAGCCTGCACTCGCGCTTCCGCGCTTCAATCGTACATTGGGAATTCGTGAGCGGACTCTGCGCGCAGTTGCCACGGAGTCTCGCATCACCTCGCTGCTCGACAAGATACGCGGCGGTGAGGACACAATTTATAGTCTGTTACTGCTCAAGGACGCGCCAGATGAGACGCGAGCGTTGGCGCTGCGTGTCAGCTTGCTGCGCAAGGGACGGGCAGCGGAGGCAGGATTAATGACAGGCTGGGCAATCCAATCTAGTTTAACTAATGATGAGCAGCGGCAGCGCTTTGCCCGCTGGCAGATGCTGCGGAGTCAGAATGAGGCCCTATTTCTGCACGGCCCGACCAAACTAGACGACGCCACTAGGCAAGCGCACCGAGCGCAACTTGCCATGCTGAACAACCAGATTGACGATCTAGAGCACGAGCTGGTCCGAACCGCGCCGCAGCTTACACAGTGGAAGCTGCCCGAACCCGAGCAGATCTTGGCGCAAGTCGCGGCGCGGTTATCAGCGGGAAGTGCGCTAGTCGAGGTGTTGTGGTTCAATCCGTTCCAGTTTCAAGCCGTCGATTGGCAACATCGCTGGGGCGTGGCGCGGTATGTGGCGCTCCTTTTGTTCCCCGACCAGCGCATCGAGTTTGTGGACCTCGGGAATGCAGAAGAGATGGATCAGGAGGTGAGGGAACTGCTGGCCGCCGTGCGTGACTTGAGCCAGGAGCCGCTGCGCCAGGCACAGGCATTATATCAGAAGATCATTGCACCGCTTCTGGCCAAGCTCCCCGGGATACAGAAAATGTATCTGTCTTCGGACGGCAGCTTGAACCTGATTCCCTACGCAGCACTGCATGACGGCCATCAGTATCTACTGGATACACCGTATCAAATTCTGTATCTAAGTTCAGGACGGGATCTGCTGCGCGGGGCGCTGGGCCATTCGCAGCAGACGGCTGTGGTGATAGCGGACCCGGATTTTGACAGCACACTGAGTCCCTCGCAATCTGGATCACGCACGATGGATGTCGATACTCGCGGTCTGTATGACGGTCTAGCGAGCATGGGACCGCTAAAAGGGGCGCGGGCCGAGGGGACCTTTGTGGGCGACCTGTTGCGGGTTCCTCCTATTCTAGGTGCAGCGGCAACCGAGGAGCGACTGCGGCAGGTGCGCTCACCATTCATCTTGCACATTGCGACCCACGGACTTTTTCTAAACTCGGTGTTGGCAGACGACCGCGGTACGCGGGCCGCGATGGTCGGCGCGCGGCCCGATGACACATTTAATCACGTGACTGGGCGTATCAGTGACCGCTCGCTTTCTCGGTCGGCGCTGGTCTTGGCCGGTGCAGCGCATGCAGCTGCGGCTCCCGATGCGGCCAACGATGGATTGCTCACGGCAGAGGAGGCACGTTCGCTATCGCTGTTCGGCACGCAACTGGTTGTGCTCAGCGCCTGCGACACTGGACGTGGAGCGGTCAAGGCGGGTCAAGGCGTCTATGGCTTACGACGGGCTTTTCTAGCTGCGGGAGCCGAGACCGTCGTAATGAGCCTGTGGCCGGTATCGGATCTTGGAACGCAAAGCTTGATGCAGCGGTATTACCAGTTGCTGCTGGACGACAAGGCGCCCCGGGGACGCATCGGTGCCCTGACAGAGGCGATGAAAGCAGTCAAGGCCGAGCGCCCGCATCCATACTACTGGGCGCCGTTTATCGCCAATGGCGTAGACGCCCCGTTACACGCCCCAGCTCGATCTGTTGTGCAGTCGCCCTAATGCCCATCGTGCCGTCGGGCACGGAATAGCGTTACATCAATTTCTGATTCCTCCAACCAGCGGCCCAGGTGGCGTGGCGAGCAGTTGAGTTCTTCGGCGGTGTACTGAATCACACCCGCATGTTTTCGCAGCACTTCTTCTAATTTCTCTCTACTGGGACGCACCAGCGGGGTACGTTTGCGTTCCGGAACAGTAGCCGTAGACTTGTCCGCAGCAGGAAGCGTAGCACGCAGTCGGTTCCACAGTTCCTGGTCCACGCCAGATGTGCGCAGGTGGGCCGCGATTTTCAAAAGCTCGCGGACGTTGCGTGGGTAGTCGTAGTGAAGAAGCGCATCGACCAGTTCGACATCAAGGTTGGGGGGATTCTGGGCGGGGCCGTAGCCGTACAGAAGTAGGGGGAGGATGTCCTCTCGGCGAGTGCGCAGCGGTGGAAGGTGCACGATTTCGTCTTCCAGGCGGGCGTATAGATCTTCGCGGAAGCGGCCCGCGGTCACGTCACTTAGCAGGTCACGGTTGGTCGCCGCCACAATGCGTACATCCACAGGCTCTGCCTGCGATGCACCGACCGGAGTGATAGCCCGCTGTTCCAATGCGCGCAAGAGCTTTGCCTGTAATTCCAGTGGCAGCTCCCCAACTTCATCCAGGAACAGAGTTCCGCGGTGGGCCTCGCGGAAGTAACCTGGGCTGGATTTGGCGTCTGTGTAAGCCCCAGCAATCTGGCCAAAAAACAGGCTCTCTAGCAGGGCCGCCGGAACGGCACCGCAATTCACGTCGATAAACTTTCCTTTGCGCCCGCTACGGTCGTGTAAGGCGTGCGCTGCAATCTCTTTGCCGGTCCCAGTCTCGCCCAGTAGCAAGACGTTGCTCGGTAGCGCTGCCAGACGCTGCAATCGAGCCCGTAGCTCCGCCGCTTGTGCCGAAATTCCGATGAGCGCGGGGATAGCGGTATCTGAGGCTGGCGCTGCTGCGATCACGAAAAAGGAATCGCCGGCCCGCAGTACATCCTCGACTTGTAGTGCAACCGCCTCACTCCCTACTTTTACCTGGTTTACGAAAGTACCGTTCTTGCTATCCAGGTCCCGCACGGTCAGGTCGCGCGCGCCTGTATGCGCGGCCTTTAGGGTCAGCAACGCGTGTCTACGTGACAGAGAAAGATCATCTAAGTTGGCAATCCCATCGGGATCATCCGCTTCGCGCCCCAGCGGGTTGTCTCCGACCAAGAGCGGGAATACTTCATCACATATGATGCCTCGGGTTGGGCAATAGACCAGCCGCAGCACAGGCGGGTTACGGTCCTTTTCATCAGCGCGTTGGGCAGGCCGACGGGTCACGGTCCTTTGCATAGGGCAACAGTAACCGTGGCCCGCTTCGAGAGCAAGACGGCAAACTCAGGGGCATCCGCTACGCGGCGGCGCCGGTCGGCGCCCGCAGGCGCCAGTCTTTGGCCAACTTCGGTGTGAGTACAAAGGTGCGGTGCGTTGCCAACGGCATGAAGTCCACAATCTGCATCGGTGGCACGCTCGCTATGAGAACTGTTGAGACTCACTTTTCATGGTGATGGGTGGCACAAAGTGACCTGGCACAGCGATTGCCTAAGAAAGCAACCGAGGAGTCTCGCACAAAATAGGATGCAACAGCATTCCTCAGCCGAACTCAATGACCCGAACCACGAGGAACACCATGAATCGAAAGCGAAGTACACAAGTTACCTTCTGTTTGGCGTTATCTGGCCTGATCTCTACCGCTGCTTACGCCGATTCCGGCCAGGGCATGACGTGGAGCAAGCTGTCTCACGACAATTCCTTGGGCATCGACCAGGTTAGCTGCAACAACGGCGCCCCTGGCGGATGCAATGCATATCACGGAGACACGAGCTGTCTGCTCAGCCGCCCGATTCTCTGCATTCGGGTGGACAATTCATCTCGGCCCAGCTATGTGGCAAGGGGTTCTGAGTTTTATGACGGCTGGGCCGGTGGTCACATCGCGACGACACTACCTGTGCAGGGCTACGTTCTTTACGCTCCTGAAGCCGGCGATCAGATTTGCCAAGATAGCTTCGGAGCGGGCTGGCGTATGGCGGAATTCCATGACAACCGTGTCGGCGGCTGGGGATTTCGTGCGTACGGCAATGTCCGTAACGATCAGCACTTCTGGGTGAAGATCAACGACCAACCTGCGAACTGTTGGAATCACTAAAAGGAACGTCGCATCCGTAACCATTCTAACAGCAGAAAGACAACTCACTAGCTCGATTGGCGGGCAGCACGACAGCGATATCCGTTGTCCTGAATTCTCAACGATTCGGGAGTGTGCGCCCGCCGCAAAACCAACCGTAGGAGGATTCCCATGAAACGCTATTCATCGATTGTCGCAAATTGTGTTGCCCTAGTTTTCGTGTTGAGTGCTTGTGGCACCGATCTAAATGAGTCAGAGCGCTCAGCCGATTCACCCATTCAGACCTCCGCTGTGTCGCCGGACGGTATGACGGCATCTGCCAAGAGCAAGCCCGTCAGCGAGCTTTCGAGCGTGACGGAACCAGGGGACAGCACAGAGGAAGTGACCGATCCAACTGCTTTTGGAAAGCGATGCTATGCGACCTGTAGCGTCGTGAGCGTAGGCGCACCTTCTTGTCCGCCGAATATCAGCGGGTTCGGAAGTACGAGCTTTCTGGGCGGTTGCAACAAAGCGTGCCGAAAGGCCGAGGGCAATGCCGCATCCAAACTACCCGCCGGTTGTGCCATCAACGCGTGTAGCTTCTCAGGCTGCTAATCCCCAGCAGGTGGCGTGCCCGGCATCCGCGAGTTTTCGCTGCAAACTTGGTGAGAATGCCCGGTAGCTACCCTCTTTGGCTCGCCTCTTTGGCTCGCCAACGCTCCGTCGTCTTCAATTCTGCTATCAAACTCAGTGCTGAGGGCTCGGAGGCTTGCTCGCTAGGCAGCTTTGTACTCGAGTAACGTCGGCCTTCCTGTGCGCAGCGGACGGTCGGGCGCTGCGCGCTCTAGCTCTTGGGTTTGCCTCTTCCCATCGAACGAAACCACCGCGGGCTCCAGCGTCTTATGCCTAGGCGGTGAGGTCTCACAAGCCGCAGGCGGCTTCTAAAATCCGCTGCACCGCCCGAACACCCACTTCGGTCAACGGCCGTTGAATGCGCATCGTGTGCTGCGTCCTCTTTGAATGTCAGCCCTATGGGCACCCGGTACGGCATGCAATGCATTCTTTCAATGCATTCTTTTTCAGCAGCCTCTGCACGTGGCTCTCGCTCGGGTGCAAAAATCGGCCGATTTGGACGGCTACACGGGACAGCTCACGGACTGCTTAAAGGCAAACATGCATTGAGTCCTAGGGAGTCTGGTACCGCGTCCACGATGCTTGCTACCACCTGTACCGGACTCTTCAGGAGCCTCTTCGAAAATGTCAGTGCCCCATGCTCAGGATGCTTGCCTATTTCAAGCAGTTTGGATAGCTTGATGCTGGGTGTACTTCTTTGGGTTTGTGAACCTGCTGTGGTGGTCGGCTTGCTCTAGAACGCCCGGAGAGGTACCCCTTTTGCCATTTTAGGCCCTATCCTAACGTTATGTGACGGTCAGGGGACAGCACCGCCAAAAGTCGCTATGGTTGCCCCATCCCGACTGAATCATTCCGATTTGCCACGGGTTCAAGATGGCAATGCGGACTGGCTATGATGACATCTGACCTTGCAGCGCGACGATTGCCATCTCTGTAAGGTAGGCGGCCAGTCGCGCATGCGCTTGGGAACCACCCAGTTCATACCAGGCTCGGGCGCTGAGTTCGCCGATCGCACCAAACGCGGCGCGTGCGCGCAGTTCAGGATCGGACAGGTGGGCCGCACGAGCCGCCAGTGTCTCAAGCACGGTTTGGCGCAGCGTCGCAGCGCGTGCCTGCAAGGCCGGACCTGCGGATTCCTGCGCGACCAAATCGAGCGCTTGAGAAGGAAAGCGCTGACTGGCCAAAATCGCGCTTTGCAGGGCCGTGAGCGGCTCGCGCAGCGTTCCTCCGGCCATGCAGGCGGCGCGAATGCCAGCTTCGGCCAGCGCGACATGCTGCTCGGCCAGCGCCAGCAGTAGGGCCTGTTTGTGTGGAAAGTATTCATAAAGGGTTCCGATGCTGACCCCGGACTCGGTAGCGATTCGGTTGGTGGTGGCGGCGAAGCCTTCGCGCTTGAAAACCCGAGCAGCCGCCTCCAAAACGTATTCGACCGTGACCTGCGAGCGTGCCTGCGTCGGCTGTCGCCTACGTCGCCCACTTGTGCTTCGCTGCGTTGTCATTCGCATCTTCCCAAACCCGAGTCGTCCATACTGAGCTCGCCGTACATCATGGATGATGAATTCCATCAAAGTGTAGGAGGAAAAATATGTCTAGTGAAACCGCAGGATACATCGAGCGATTTAAGATAGCAGACGACATACATGGCGAAGTGGCCTGTGTCGAGATCGGACCGCGCCGGGATGCCTCGCTGCCTGTCTGTCTGTTTTTGTATGGAGGTGGCGGCACTTGTGAATCGCTGCTGGAACTCGCGCCGCTGCTCGATCAAGCTTGGCAGCGCGGTACGTTGCCCGCCTGCCGTGTCATCACGCCGAATGTTGCACCTTGGAGCTTCTATCTGGACGACCGCGAGCACGGCAGCGCCTGGGAGAGCTTTGTCTCCGAGCGGCTTCTCGCGCAGCTTCAGGGCGACTTTGGCGGCGCGGCAGCGATTCCCGAGGGAATGGCCGGCATCTCGATGGGCGGTTATGGCGCGCCCAAGATGGCATTTGCGCGGCCTTCCTGTTTTCGCGCAGTCGCGGCCGTGGCGCCGATGGTCGAGCCGTCGTTTACGGCTGCCGCGGTGCGCCCGCGCAACCGCTATCACTATCCGCCCGAGGTGCCAGAAGCCCTGCTAGGACCCCAGCGCAATGCGTCGCTTTACGCCGCGGATCATCCCGCCTGCCGCGCCGTTCGCCATGCCGAGGCGCTGCGCAACGGCGGGCCGGCCGTCTATCTAGATGCTGGAACCGCGGACGCGCTCAATGCGCACGATGGGGCCGAGTTCCTGCACCGCGTACTCTGGGAACTGGACATCGAGCATGACTACCACCTGTGGAAGGGCGCCGATCATGTCGGGCCGACTCTGCTTCCCAGGTTGGAAGCAGCATTTTGTTGGGTCGCAAGCAAGCTCATACCGCTCCCGGTCGCGCTAACCTCTCTTGAGCTCGAATGGCAGCGTTGGCTTGATGCCGGCGCGACAGGCCCCACGCCGCCGCCACTGTCACCCATCAGCCCGCTCATGCCGCGCCTGCTCCGTACGATGCTTGCCCCGTTGCATGAAGCGGCGCGAAGCAAAGATGAAACGCTGAATCGCCGATTCGGCGTGCTTCCTGCGGCCAGCGCCCCGGCGCCGTAAGCGCAACCGAGCCATGCGTGCACAGCCTAGACAATACCCCGGCTGGCTGCGTTAGGCTGAGACATGGCTGATTCCCTATTCCGTATCCGTCGTATCCGGCCCGCGGACGATCAAAAAGTAGCGGCCATCATCCGCGCCGTCATGCCGACTTTTGGCGCCGTAGGACCCGGCTTTGCGATAAATGACCCGGAGGTTGATCACATGTGCCGCGCCTACGCGCGACCTGGGGCGGCCTTCTTCGTTGTCGAGTTCGGGGCGGGCGAAGCGGCCGAGGTGGTGGGCGGCGCTGGCGTCGCGCCACTCGATGGCACCGCGGCGGACGCGCAGACCTGTGAGCTGCGCAAGATGTACTTTCTGCCCGCGGCGCGCGGCCACGGGGTGGGAGCCCGGCTCCTCGCGCTGTGCCTGCGCGTCGCCCGCGAGCTCGGCTACAGTCGATGCTACCTGGAGACGCTGGGCGGCATGAACCAGGCGATCAAGCTTTATGAGCGCTTCGGCTTTGCGCGCCTGCCCGGATCGCTCGGCAGCACCGGTCATCACGGCTGCGACCGGTACTACCTGCGCAGCGTGGCAGAGCTTGGCGACATCGCGCTACTCATCGCCGCAGCGGACTTCCTGCCCGACCGCGCAGCGGAAGGCAACCCCGGCTGATTCCGCGCGCCAGGCTCGGACAGAGCGCCAGAGTGCCAGTGCCGCGCGACCGGCCCTGCTATATGCAGGGCATGATCCTTATTTGAAAAGCGGCCTGTTTGAGCTTGCCGCTGGTCGTTGGCTTGCAGCTGATCAGCTGCGGACCGGGCGCGGTCGCCGAACCTCAGCGCAACTCGGGCCTGCCGCCGCCGCCCGCTCCCGCCGTGGTTCTTCCAGCACCGGCCGCCCCACCCTCCGACTCTGTCGTGGTGCGTCCGGCTCCGGCAGCCTCACCATCCGACTCTGGGGTAGTGTGTCCGGCACCCGACGCTCCTTCTGGGAGTATGGGGCGCATTCCGCAGCCGCGCGGTGGTCCGAAAGGTCCGCCGCCCCCGCGACCGGTCGCGCCACCCCCGCAGCCCGGCTCTTTGCCGCTCGGTCCGCCACCCCGCCGAGGCATCGGTCCGCCCCCCCCCCGAGGTAATCCACGTGCCCGGCGGCAGCACGGGTCCCGGCCGTGAGAGCCCGAACCCGCCGACCGCTCCCGCTCCGCGCCGGCAGCTTCGCGACAAGTAGCCTGTCGACAGCCGCCGCTCACTTGAGCTTGATGTTGATGCCTTACAGCGGGGTCGCATGGCGCTGTCCACACGGGTCGGGGTCGCAGAGGTCCTCGCTCTTGCTGGTCTCGGGATTGGTCGCGGTCAGGGTGCACAGAAGGACCTCGCAGCTCGTTACATAAAGGCGCCTCTGCGTACAATTTAACACCTGCCGCCCCCGAGTGCTGGCGGACACTCTTGCCAAATCGAACGTTTGTTCCGACTATGAGTCGTGGTAGGCTGCGCCCATGTCGGTCGCCGATTCGCCCGCTCGCAAGCCGCTCGAGAGCCTGAACATCCACCGCTTTCGCGGACTGGTGGATCAGGAGTTCTCGCAGCTCGGCCGCATCAACCTGCTGGTTGGGGATAACAATGCGGGGAAGACGAGTGTGCTGGAAGCCATCTCGATTTATTCGGGACCGCTCGAGACACTGCGGTGGGTGGATGCCCCGCAGCGTGTTTTGACATATGGAGCGGATGAACTCCTGGAATCCTGGCGCTGGCTGTTTCCCGGAACCCCCGATCCTGCCGAGCTAAGCGCGCCGCGTCATATCCACATCACCGCTACCGGGGCCTGCAAGATCGTTTCGCTCGAGGCTGAATGCCGTGAGAGCGAGGCCGTACGTATGGGTGCAACCAGTGACACAACGCCTGAAAGCAGTCCTCTGCAAAGGCGCTTGGATATTACGATTCATGCATACCTACATGGTGAAGAAAACCCGCATCGTAAGCAGTTTGAAGTCTGGGAACGGCAAACAAGAATCGAGTTTCCAGGCGATAAATTAAAAGCTGTGGGTAATAAAGTTCATTTTTTGCGGCCTTGGGTCCATATGAGCGAACGAAATTTCCTGAATGCACTTTTGAGTCAAGCGACGCTCTCCGGTGTTAAAGACCAGGCGCTCGCTCTGATTCGACAGTTCGATTCGTCGATTCAAGACATCGACATCCTGACCCCCAATGGTTCGCAGCCCCGGGCGTACCTGCATACAACGCACTTTGCACAGCCGGTGCCGCTCCGCGTCTTTGGCGATGGCATCCGTAGCGTGGTGCTGCTCTCTCTGCTGTTGGCGGCCGGAACCGCGTCCCTGATCTTACTCGACGAGATCGGCAACAGCATCCACACCTCCATGCTCCCCAAGGTGTTTCGCTGGCTCTCTTATATCTGCAAGCGGCAGAACACCCAGATTTTCGCCACGACGCACAGCCTTGAAGTCGTCGACGCCCTCATCGCAGCCCAGGATCCCGACTCCACTGAGGCCGAAGATCTCGTCGTTTATCGCATGAGTCCCGTCTGGGAAAAGAAGCCGCCCCAGCGCTTTGCCGGAGACCTGCTGCGACGCCTGCGTCAGACGCGCGGGCTCGACGTGCGGTAGCCTACTATGCGTTACGGCTATCTGGTCGTCGAAGGGCAGCACGACGCCGAGTTCGTCGGGCGGCTCCTGCGCCTGTCCGGCTTTGCGCGGATCAAGCAGGGCACCGAGCTCGATCCCGCGTGGAGCGATCTCACTAAGCTGAGCTTTCCCCACGAAGGCGACCTGACCAAGCGTATCCCGGTGCCCGCCTTCTTTCAAAAGGCGGACTACTCCATCGCAGTCGACTCCGCGGAGGGCGAGACACGGCTCGCCCAGACCCTGGAGGAGAGCCTGCTCGTCCTCCAGCCGACCTTATCCCTGTCGCAGCTCACCGGCGTCGGGCTCATCCTCGACGCGGATGCGGAAATCTCACCCCCTGCGCGCTGGACCAAGCTGCGCGCGCTCGTTCAGCAGAAGGTGCCCGCGCTCGCGCTTCCTGCCGTGCCCGGCGAAGTCAGCCCACCGGTCCCGGAAAAGCCGCGCTGCGGTGGCTTCGTCTTTCCCGACAACGCGAGCGCAGGGACGCTCGAGAAGCTACTCCTGGCGTGCAGCGAGCAGATGTATCCAGATCTGCACTATAGCGCCGTAGCCTACATCGACGGGCTCGATCTGAGCACCGCGGCGTTTACGAGCGACGATCGCAAGCAGATCAAAAAGCCCGCTGGCCGCGACAAGGCCGTGATCTCGGCCATCGCGGGCGTGCTCCGGCCGAGCAAGTCGATCGCAGTCTCGCTCAGCGACAACCGCTGGCTCGATGCGCCTGCCCTGGCGCTGCCGCGCGTGCAGGCGGTCCGCATGTTCCTGGTCAAGCTGCTGGGGCTGTAGCCGCCCGCTCTCCAGAGGCTCCCTCTTTGCTACATAAAGGATCGCAACGCCACACACGGCGTCAAAAGAAAGGACAACGGCTAATGAGTAACTCCAAAGACACACCTCCCAAGGATTTCGATCTGCGCGCTGCATTAACGACTCAGGCTGATGAGAAATCGCGCCAGCAGCAGAGTCACGACGAGTACCGTAAAGTTCAAGAACGAGAATTTTCTCGGCTTGCGACTGATGCCTATAACCAGATTCGCCAAAGATTGGACGGCATTAAGGGAATTACGGTTACGACCCATAGGGATCAATCGCTGCCTTTCGAATCCTTGCAAATAGCTGGAGGCAAATTAATAGAATTTGTACCTGTGGACTATAGACATTATGCTACCGCATTTCGAGGGAAAATCGAAATAAAAGAAGGACATCAGGATTCTAAGTATGCTATCGGAATGACAGGAGGGCAAGAAGGTAACTGGGAACTAGCGATAGCAGAATTCAAACCTCAGCAAATGCCACATACTGAGAAATTTACGACTCAGACGCTTGATGTGTTGCTCGGCAATTTACTCCTTGCTAAAAAGCCGTCCAGTGAGTTCGATCTGCGTGCTGCATTAACGGCCCAGGCTGAGGAGAGGGAGCGTCAGCAACGGAGTCACGACGAGTACCTTAAAGTTCAGGAGAGAGAATTCACCCGACTGGCGACTGATGCCTATAATCAGATTCGCCAAAGATTAGATGGCATTAAGGGACTTACGGTTACAACCTATAGAGAGCAATCGTTACCCTTTGATTCCTTGCAAATAACCGGAAGCAAGACAATAAAGTTCATCCCCGTGGACTACAGGCAATTCGCTACCGCTTTTCGAGGAAAAATCGAAATAAAAGAAGGTTATCAAGATTCTAAATACGCTATCGTAATGACCGGAGGACAGGAAGGTAATTGGGAATTGGCGATAGCGGAAACCAATCCTAGACAAATGCCACACACCGAGAATTTTACGACTCAGGCGCTTGATGCGCTACTCGGTAAACTGCTCGGTGTGCGAGGCTAAAGCCTGTAGAGTAATTCCTCGGGAGACGGCAGAGAAACAATCCTCCCAGAGCGTGACCGAGAGGCGTTTGGACTCCAATCGGCCTTCGCATGCACTGTTGCCATGCTCGCCAGCGAGGTTGCTGTGTGGGCGAGCATGGCCAGTGCTTTGCTCTTTTAATGCTGCGCTATTCAATACATTATCATGGAGTCAATCAAATCCGGACCTCCTATGAGCATCGGCATATATTGTAGGTTAATATTCTTGGTAAATTCATGATCGGAGCACATTACATAGTCTGACCATCGCCAAGGTTCAGGTAGCTTCTCATAGTATTTGTAAATGAAAAATGTAGCATCGATGATATGTAGGTCGGGGAATGTCAACCAAACGTGAAACGATATAGGCTTATCAGTGCCAGTATGCACACCGCGTATTTCCTGTTTCAATTTCTGATAGCTTGTCTTGAATTCCGGTTTACCATCCACCACTACGTCGCCAATAGTGAGTACGCACGGGACTGCGTTTGCCCACAAAAACTTAAATAATTCGGAGTGGACGTATGCACAAGCCAGCCGAATTTCTAATGAATTCATGTTCCATTCGGGAGTGTCAAGAATTGCCCCAAGGGCAGATAGGTGATCACGCGCCCTTCCGTACTGGGGCATGGGACGAAGATCAACGGAGCCTATCAGCTTCCATTTTTGCGACTTCTCGGCTGCCGACCTGAATGCGGCTTCATATTCCTGCCCGTGCTGCAACAGCTTGCTCCTCGTGGTGCGAGTCTGACGATCTTCCAGGTGCCATAGTTTACACCCATCGCCTCATAGTAGGGAGTCTGCTGCCGATACAGGACAGCGCCAACAGCCTCATCCTGCCAAGCGGCTGTGTGAGCGTGGCGTGCAAGCATTCTCGCTGTAGGCAAGCATCTGCGGCAGACTCACACGGCGTACGCACGACGCCCTAGTACACAGGCTGATAGCAAGATAGAGATACCCTGTATACCGCATACCGCTGCGCAATAAGCACGAACCATCTGTTATGTAGCAAACCCTGTGCGGCTGTGTCATGAAGGCCGATCAACAAAATTACAATTCGTTATTTTGTTTACATTTTTCCAAGGCCAACCGACAGCCGCAGCACGTTGTCATGACGGTTCGGCCCATCGGTGAGAAAAAATAGCTTGAAACCATGGTTTCTGCTGAAGCAGCAGACGAGGCGCAAGCGGATACGGGCGCGACTCAAGACGGTGAAAACCGAACTTGAGCGCCGCCGGCTTCAACCCATCCCCGAGCAAGGCAGGTGGTTAGGAAGCGTGGTACGAGGGTATTTCGCCTACCACGCCGTGCCGACGAATATCCACGTATTACAATCGTTCCGGACCTAAGTGGAAAGGCACTGGCTGCGCGCCCTCCGGGGCCGGAGCCAGCGTCGCCTCATGGACTGGGCTCGGATGCGCAGACTGTCGGCTCGCTGGCTGCCCACACCGCGAATCCTACATTCCTGGCCTGGGGCGCGCTTCGACCTCAGAACCCGAGGTGAGAGCCCAGCGCCTTAACTGCGCCCGCTGGGATCTGTGCGGGGGAATGTCGGGCAACCGGCGTCCCTACAGCGACCGCTGCATGTTGCGGACTGACAGCACAGCTTCATACACAGTGGGCAAGCGACAGGTGGGAGCTCAACCCAATGTCACTTGCAGTCGTGCCACAGCCGGGCTGTCGGCTTAGCGCCCAGTCTCAGGATCATCTGGTCAGCAGGGCCTATCGCCGCGCATGGGTGGGGCCTCGGGATCCGAGTAGATAATCTGCCGCGGAAGCGCTTGGCAGCTGCCACCGGGGGTCGCGGCGCAGGCAAGTTCGCCGTTGTGGGCGCGCAGCCATAGCCATAGCCGCAGGCCGCATAGCCATCGTTGGTAATGCATTCTGGCCAAGGCAGGTGGATTGCCTCAGCACAGTAGCTTGAGGCGGGTGGATTCCAGCAGGCGACCCCGTTCGGAGTTGACACACAGATGCCGTCCGGGCTCGATGCACACCTGGCTTCTGAATTGCGCCCTTCGCAACGGTAGCCGCAGGCTATCGTTCCGTTGCGGACTAGGCACCCGGGAGCCGGGACCTTATCTCCGTAGTGCGCACGCACCCAGTCGGGCGGGTCCCAGCAAACGATTTCCCGTTCGGTCGAGCCGCAGATTCCGGCCGAGGTGCGAGCGCAGCCAACCTCTCCGTGAGCGGCCGTGCGCGAGTAACCGCATGCGGTTTTTCCGGAGTTCGTGATGCACGTAGAGGTGACCGGGAGCAACATGAGGAGGTGTAGAAGCAACATATACATTGATGCCACTACAGCACGCCATGTGCCATGCAGAATCTTAAGTAGCGGGCCGGCGTTTCCCGAGGGCAAGAGGGACCGATTCAGACTCTCTATAACGACATTTTGACAACCCACGCTTAGCTGGCAAGACAGCTTGCCGCGGAGTCTGCCTAAGGCGCTCATCGGCTAGCGTAGCCATGCACCTCAAAAACAATTCAAGCTGTGAGAATTGAGCAGAGGACAAGTTCGCTGTTCTCTCAGGCCAATGCAATCTGGAGGCTAGGAACTTGGCCTCCTATTACAGTGTGGAACGGCCCCTGCTGGAAGATCTAAGCTTCTGTCGCCACGCCCGAAACCACCGAGATAAACGCATCCACCACGGTATTCGCCCGAATCTCGCCGAGATTCACCAGTGTGAATCCAGTCGAGGTGATGTTGTCCGCACAAAGATGCGCCTGCCGGCAGTTCACCGTTATTACTGGCTGGAACGGCACCAAAGATCCATCTGCGGTGCGCATTTTGTATTCTGTTCCGAAGCGAATGTGGGCCAGGTTGGTCATCGGCTCCATATTTCCAGAAGCGCCGACAACGATGCGCAAACGCATGGCTGCATCCGTCATCGGATTGTGATAATGGCCAGCGCCGGTTTGGCTACTCAAGGGAACGATGCTTTGGACATGCGTTCCCAGGTGGCTGATGATTTGCGGTGGTCGATTTACATTGGTATGGGGATCTATGTTGCTTTGATGAACTGGGGTGGCTCCTCCAAAGACCCTATCCCAGGCCTGGACGTACTGGGTATGTGACATCCGGTTCGCACAGATTGTCGACATAAGGCTATGCGCGGCGTAAT
>CAYWPR010000092.1:16525-21973 GCA_964460115.1 uncultured Myxococcales bacterium | reverse complement strand
TGGATGAGGGGGTGTTTATTCGCTCGCTGGCGGCGCGCGGACATTTGGGCGGGCTGTCGCGATCTACGGGCGAAGTGGTGGCAGTCCTTGACGCGATGGGCTTTCCCATTGTCATCATCGAGACGGTCGGCGTCGGTCAAGGTGAAGTGGATGTTGTAGCGCAGGCTGACATCAAAGTCGTGGTCACGGTTCCTGGACTTGGCGACGAAGTACAAGCACTCAAGGCCGGTATTCTGGAAATTGCCGATGTCCTTGTAGTCAACAAAGCGGACCGCGAAGGAACCGATCGCGCCGTACGCGATCTGACGATGATGCTCGAATTGCGCAGCCGCGATCTGCCCGTACAGCCGAATGCCCCGACGGGTGATATTGAAATCATGCGCACCGTGGCGACGCGTGGCGAAGGAATCGCAGAGCTGGCCGCCGCCATCGATCGCCAAAGGCAACAGCAGCTACAGCAAACAAATGCCCGTCGTGCCCGCCGAGTGCGGCGCGAACTGCATGATGCCATACTCGATCGGCTTAGCGTTGTCGCCGAGCAGGCGCTCGGCCGCGAATCGGCACTTTTGGCCGAGCTAGATCAGCGTCGTCTTGATCCGTATACGGCTGCCGAGCATCTGCTGTCGAAAATTTTGCGCCCCGAGCAGCCGTAGAAGTTGTACTGACTATTGAGGGGCCGACGGCGATTCGGCGGCGGCGGCGGCTTTTTTGGCGGCAATATTCTTCAGGGATTTGGCGACGACTTCGGCCAGATCCAGAACCTGCACCTTTTCTTCGACGCCGGCGTCTTTGACCGCATCGGTAATCATGATGGTACAGAAGGGGCAGGCCACCGCCGCGACCTCGGCACCGCTTTCAAGAATCTCTTGCGTGCGATTGCGGTTGACGCGCGGGCCGTGCTCTTCTTGCCACATGCGACCACCGCCGGCGCCGCAGCACAGGCCGTGACGCTTGCGGCGGGGCAGTTCGACGATATCGCCGCCAGCCACGGCGGACAGCACTTCGCGGGGCGCGTCATATACGCCGTTCCAGCGGCCGAGGTAGCAGCTATCGTGATAAGTCACTTTGACGTCGAGCTTCTGATCAAGCTGAAGTTTCTTTTCGGTAATTAGACGTTCCAGAAGCTGCGAGTGATGGACGACTTCGTAGTTGCCGCCAAACTGCGGATATTCATTTTTCAGCGTGTGAAAGCAGTGCGGACAACTGGTCACGATCTTTTTCACACCCGCTTCATTCATGGCCTCGACATTGGCCTGCGCTTGCTCGGCGAAGATCATCTCATTGCCAGCGCGGCGAGCCGGATCGCCAGAACAGCTTTCTTTTTCACCAAGCACCGCGAAGCTGACCTTGGCGGCATGCAGCACTTCGACAAGGGCACGCATCGACTTCTTGATGCGATCGTCAAACGCGGCAGCGCAGCCTACAAATAACAAATATTCGGGATTGGGATTGTCTGCGACCGTCGGAACTTTCACGCCTTCGGGCAGGCTTTCCACCCAGGCCATGCGCTCATCGGCGGCCCCCCAAGGGTTGCCACGCCGTTCCAGATTTTGAAAAGTGCGCTGCAGTTCCACCGGCATCCGCGATTCATTCAGAACAAGATGCGTCTTCATCTGCTGAATTTTGAGCGGGTGGTTGATAAAGACCGGACAGACTTCCTGGCAGGCGCCGCAGGTCGTACACGACCAAAGCGTTTCATCCTTGATGCGTCCGCCAACTAGGGGCGGAAGCTCGCTTAGCTTTTGCGCAATCTCTTCGGTCGGCTTGCCCTGCTTGCTCAGTTTTTCTAGCTGCGCGGTCAGCGCTCCGCGTTCCAGCATCTCGTCTTTCAGATCGTGAATGAGATGCATCGGCGATAGCGGCTTATCGGTCAAAAATGCCGGACAAAAATTCGAGCAGCGCGCGCACTCGGTGCAAGCATATTGGTCGAGCAGGGATTTCCACGAAAATTGCTCAATTTTGCCCACACCCCAGTCGTTTTCGTCATCCAGGTTGAGCTTGGGCATGACGCCTTTTTGACCAAGCTCGCGAAAATAAATATTCGGCAGCGAACCCAGGATGTGAATGTGTTTGGAGTACGGCAGGTAGTTTAGGAAAAACAGCAGAATGCCGGCATGTGTCCAGTACGACACTTCATAAAGCCCCGAAAGCACCGCGGGCGACTGGCCGCGCAAAGCCCATCCAAGCGCATCGGAAATCGGGCCATAGGTTTCACCGTCATGGGCGGCAATATGGCTGCCATGCATTCCGAAGTGGCTGAGCATGAGCATGGCGATTTGCAGCAGAATAAGCCCTGCATCAAGGCTCATGGGAATCAGCCGCGGCTTAAACACCGTCCGACGAATCAGCGCATAGCCGAGCATCAGAAGGACGATCAAGCTGAACAGGTCCATGCTGTAATAGAGAAACGCGGCCAAGGGAGGCCCAAGCAGCGGAATCGCGCGCAAGCTAAACGACGGAATCAGGCCGTTTAGTAAAAACTCGCCGGTGCCGATGGTGACTACCAAAAAGCCCCAAAAGATAAGCAGGTGGTGCTTGCTGGTGATGCCAAGGGGCGTTTTGTAGGAAACCGGCTCGGCGACTTTTTTCTGTCCGAAGAAATAGATCAGCACCGATGCGAGGCGCATGCCGACCCGATCGGTCAGATGCAGGTCTTTGACTCGCCCGCGCAAAATTGTGCGAACAAAGCGCACCATCGAGAAGGCAAATACCGCCAACCCGACGGTCAGCAAAAACGCGAACACAACAGGTTTGATCATCGCAATTCCTCTAGTTTCCTCGGCGAGTCGGTCATTGCTTGTATGCGCCACAAACCTTGCAGGTTCGATTGGGTCCGATAAGGCCTAGGCAACTTTCGTCAGAGCAAAGCTCTCTTTTCGCAAAATCGCCCTCGTCTTCGGCAGGCGCCACATCGGGGCGAGCGATGACGGCAGGCGTTGTCGTCGGAGCATCCGCACAAGTTGCGCCGTGCTCTGCAGCTCCCACCGCGGCAGCTTCGCCCTTTTTTCCGCAAGTGGTGCAGAATCCGTCGCGACCGAGCACGCCAATGCAGCCTTCATCGCTGCACAAAACGCGCCTCTCCCAGTTATCCGATAGTTCAGCGTCGTTGCTTATCATTTTAGGTTCTTAAATAGCGCTGCCAGTTTCTGTTTGGCCATCTCGGCCGTCTTGTCTTCCTTCCACGCCGCCGAGTCCTTGAAGGAGAAATGAGTACAGAAGTTGCCCTCACTGCGATCGCGAATGAATGCCGCTTCGGGTTCGCGGCATTGGTTGTGCAGGGTCGGCTCGTAGTGCAGGCAATTTTTGCAGCAATGCAGATCGACTCCGCAATGCGGGCAGGTGTCGCGACGGCCTACCTTGACGCCGACTTTTACTTCAAAAATTTGTTCGTTTCCACAAGAGTGGCAGAAGTACGCCATAGTGACGCGATTCTATGATCGACGGCACTGCCACGCAATCGTCGGCCCAGAAATGTTTTTCAGCCATGCGACGGTCGATTCTGCTAAGAAGCGCCTATGGTATTGCCGATTAGCGACGAATCGCTGGCGCTTGCCAAAGATCTGCTGATGCGCGACGAGGTCGTGGCATTTCCCACGGAAACCGTCTACGGGCTAGGCGCCAATGCGGTTTCAACCGCGGCGGTCGAGCGAATTTATGCGCTCAAAGGACGACCGCGGCACAATCCGCTTATCGTCCACGTTGCGGATCTGCAATCGGCGATGCAGTGGAGCAGCGACTGGCCGGCGCTGGCCACGACGCTGGCCAAGCGTTTCTGGCCGGGACCTTTGACCCTGGTCGTGCCGCGCAGCCCGCGAATTTCGCCGCTTGTCAGTGCAGGTTTGCAAACGGTGGCGTTGCGAGTTCCGGCGCACCCTGTGGCCCTGCAACTCCTACAGACCACTGGCTTGCCGCTGGCTGCCCCCAGCGCAAACCGCTCGATGGCGGTTTCGCCGACTACCGCAGAGCATGTGCGACGGGGATTGCCCGGCGTACCGCTGATTCTAGACGGCGGCCCTTGCACGGTAGGCATTGAGTCAGCGGTGGTTGATTTGACGGCAACGCCACCTCGGCTCTTGCGCCCCGGACTTCTAAACCTGCGCAGCTTGCGCGAGGTTGTGCCAAGTATCGAACTGGCCGCAGAGCCTGATTCAGAAGGCCCCGAGGCGCGCATCGCTCCGGGAATGCTTGCCCGTCATTATGCCCCGCGAGCCCAGTTGCGACTTTTGCCAGCGGAACCGGCCTTGGCGCTGGCCATGCTGCGCGAGCTGCCGCCGCCGCGCGGCCTGCTCAGCCAGAAGGGATTGGCCGAAACGTCACAGCTTGCGGCGCAGTGCCTGGCGGTCGAGATGCTGCCTACCGATGCGCCGGGCTATGCCGCAGGCTTATACGCAGCCCTGCATCGTTTGGATGAGCAGGGCGTCGCCAGTATCGGCGTCGTTTCCCTCGTTGACGGTGATTTCGCAAGTGGCTGGCAGGCGATTCGCGATCGCCTGCGCCGTGCATCCAAAGAAGCCCCCACATGACTTCGTTGCCCTCCCCTTTTGCTGGTCCCTGCCGCATTGTTTACGAACTGGTCGAAAGCACGGCACTTGCCGGCAATCGCTATGGCGATTCGAGCGCGCGCATTACCCCGGTGATTTTGCCGCCAAGCTACGATCGCGAACCGGCTCGACACTATCCGGTCATCTACATGCTTTCGACATTTGGCAGCAGCGGCTGGCAGCAGCTCAGCCGCTCGCCGTTTGCCGAGTCACTAGACGAACGACTGGCTCGGCTGTTTCAAGGCGAGTCAGCCATGCCGGAATGTCTGGTGGTCCTGCCCGACTGCTGCACGGCACTAGGCGGCAGCCAATACGTCAACTCGCCGGTTCTCGGCAGATACGAAGATCACATTGCGCAAGAGGTCGTGCCGCTCATCGATCGGCGCTTTCGAACCCTGCCTGCGGCGGCACATCGCGGAGTCATTGGGCGCTCTTCAGGGGGACTAGGTGCGCTGTGGCTGGGAATGCGCCAGCCACAGTTATTTGGCGCCGTGGCCAGCCACGCTGGGGACGGTTATTTTCGCGCCACCCTTTTGCCCGAGTTGCTTCGATTCTGTCGACGAGTACGCCGATATGGCGGACCAGAAGGGGCCTTAAATTTCTGGCTGGGGCTCGGCAAGGGACATCGCAATCCGGAGCTATTTGAGGTGATGACCATCTTGGCCAAGGGCGCCGCGTACAGCCCGGATGCGCAAAGCTCCATGGGATTTCGCTTGCCGATTGATTGGCAAACGACCGCCATCGATGAAGAAGTCTTTGCCGCCTGGCTGCGCTACGATCCGGTGGAGGTATGCGACGAAGAAGCTTATCATCAGGCGCTAAGCGGGCTGCGACTCATCTACCTGGATGCCGGAACCAGAGATGAGTACTTTCTGGACTTGGCGACTAGGCGCCAAGGAGCCCGACA
>CAYWPR010000092.1:0-16515 GCA_964460115.1 uncultured Myxococcales bacterium | reverse complement strand
TATCCATTTGCTGGCTGTCCTATTTATTTTTTTTTTTGTTTGGGTTCTTGTCGGCGCGGCGCCCCCCCCCCCGACTGCAGGCGCGTAACATTGCTGTCATCCATGAAGAATACGATGACGGCCATCGCAGCACGACCTACCGATTTGATCGCAGCTTGCCGCTTATGGCCAAAGCCATCGCCGCGACAAGCGATATTTCCGAATAGCAATTTGATGAGCTCGAGCAGGACTTAAAAAGAACGAGCCGCAAGCCGAAGGACAGAGCCGGCGCGATTGCCGGCTCGACGGCCTAGATTGCTTCGACGGCTTTTATCATCTCGGGGATGAAGTTTTCGCGAATCTTGATCAGCGAGGAATGCTTCGCGTTCTTCTTGCTATCAACAAATTCGCCGTCGGGACGTACGAGATCGCCTTCGACCGTGTCGTCATCGAAGTCGTAGACGGTCTTTTGCTTGTACTGAACGCCGGTGCCACCCGCGGCGGGCGCTCCTCCGGCTGGGGCCGCGGCTCCAGCCGCTGGCTGTTCTTGCGCCAGCGCGTCACCAAGGCCAACGACCGTCAGCATGGCAAATGCCAACATGAGCTTGCTCATGATCGAACCTCCTACTGCGTTACGAATTTGATCTAACTTTACCATCGACCTTGAACATCCGCCAAAGGCGCCAGCGCCAGCTTATTTGGGTGCCGGCGCCGGAGCCGCTGGTGCAGGAGCAGCTGGAGCCGCTGGTGCAGGGGCAGCTGGAGCCGCGGCAGCACCACCTTGCTGCTGCTTCTGTTGCTCCTCGTACTTTTTCATCTGCTCTTCCTGCATCTTCTGCATCTTTTCCATCTCGGCCTGCTGCGCCTTTAGCTCTGCTTCGAGCTTCTTCTGCTCTTCCAATGCCTTGAAGGTGTCGTCGATATCTTTGATACGACGCTTGGCTTCGTCAAGATGCTCACGGTCGGTGCGCTCGCAAGCAAGGTACTTATTGTAGAAGTCCTTGCTCTTGTTCATGTCGTCGGGGCTGCCACTCTTATAGTCCTGATACAAAAGCCCGAGGTTATAAAGCACGCTGCAGTTTTTGGCATCAAGCTGCTGTAGTTTTTTGTACCAGTTTTCTGCTTCATCGTACTTGCGTTGACCGCGTAGTGCGACACCCATTCCCAAAGTCGCGTCAACGTGAGTGGGTAGCTTCTTTAGCACAGCGGCGAAGGCATCTTCAGCCTGCTTATAGTTTCGCGAAGACAAACTGATCGCCGCGATATTGATCTGCGCTTCGGTCAGCGTTGGATCCAGGGCCGCCGCTTTGCGAAACTCGGTCAAGGCACCGGTTTTGTCATTTTTACGCAGCTTGATAAGGCCTAGCGTGTTGTAGATAGGCGCATAGTTCTCGTCCAGCTTCTTGGCCTCGTCACATACCAGTTGGGCGAGCTGCAGCTTGGACTTATCCGATTCCGCGGTCTGATAGTAGATTTGCGCAAGCAACTGATAGGCGCCCATCGACACGGCGTCTAGGGCCAGCGCGCGCCGCAGCGAACCGATGGCTTCATCGTAGCCGGCTTTGGAATTAGTCTGCTTAGCACGATCGAAGAGCAAAGCACCCTTGTTGTTGTAGGCCTGCACGGCTTGCAAGCTGCTTGGATTGATTTTGATTGCAGCTTCAAACTGTTGCAGCGCGGCCTGCGTCTGACCAGCCTTTTGCGCCAGCACGGCCAAGTTGTTCATGGCCGGCTGATAGCGAGGATTTTTGGCCAGCGACTGCTTGTACATCGCATCGGCGTCAGTCGTCAGGCCGCATTGATCATAGACCACGCCGGCGTTAAAGGTCGCGTCCACTTCACGCTCTTTTTCCTTCTCGCCGGCCTTCAGGAAATCTTTGGCAAAGTTTCGGCAATCGCCCTCGCTCAGGATCACCATTCCCGGCTGATCCTTTTTCGGAGCTCGCGCTTGCTTATACTGCTCGACCAATTCGTCGACTGGGCCCCTTTTGATTTCCTTTTTGGGCTTGATCTCGGGCTTGATCTCTTCTTTTTTGGGCTCTTCCTTGGCCTCTTCTTTTTCTTTGTGCTTGTCCGCCTTGGGAATAGCCAACGCTGCCGATCCCCAAATCGCCAAGCACAGAGATGATCCGCCCAAAGCAAAAACAGCCCATCGCTTGTCGGTTCTTTTCGCCATACGGGTCCCCATCACAACCTGTCCCGAAATTTCGCGCATAGGCTCTTACTTCTCCGTACTGGCTGTAAGGACAGGGGCAACGTCCATGGTAATGCTGGAAAAATTGCCAGGTTGTACACGAATCTCTGAAGCCAGCGGATACTCCGATGGCTTGATCTGGTTCAGTTCGAGCTCACAGAGCTTGGACCACTCGTTAAACCAGTTCAGCTCGGTCGATTTGTTCAAACAAACCGAGAGACCATCGACAGCCTTGTTGTCCAGCGGCTCAGCGGCATCGGTCATCTGATCGCAGTAGGCATCGCGGAAAAGCGAAGCCCATTCATCTCGCTCCAGCCCGGCCGGCGGATCGGGCGGGGTCGGGACCTCAGCCGTAAACAGACCGTTGGCAAAATCCTGAAAGAGCTGGCCAATACGAGCCGCAGCGGCGATGGCCCAGTGCGCATTCTTAAACAGAATGACGTTCTGGAAGATTTTCTGCGTCTCCGCCAGCTTCTTGCTCTTGGTTTCCATCCAGGTCTTAAACTTCTTGACCGATGCCTCTGTTTCTTTCTTGCGCTTCGGGTTGAATTCCAGCCCAGTCGGAATCTTCATGTTCAAAAGCTGTTCGTACTGCAAGTCACCCTTGGCGGACAGCGCCATGGCGGCGTGATAGGTCATCACGCCTATGCGCGCTTCACGATCGCTGTCGTCGGTCTTGGGAACCGCCTTGATCGCGTCGCCGTTTTTCCAAAGAGCCAGGACCTTATCAAAGTGGGTCATGGCTTCTTTCACCAGAGCCGGCTTGCGGTCAAATATGGTGATTTTGGACTTGGTCGCCGGACCACACTGACCCAGCTTCAACGGCCCCTTGCTCTTGACCTTCTTGATCTTGTTCGCCGCAGCAGCTTTGGCGATAAGAGCGGTTGCAGCGGTGGCACGCTCGCGCTTGATTTCGATACAGGCGCCGTTCACGCCGCCGCCTGGGGCGGGACAAGACTCGCGCCAGGCGATGTCGCCAAGCTTGGCTTCAGCGATAATCTGGCGATCGATGCCACCTTTGGTGGCCCAGTTCTTCAAGTACTCGGAGAAGTGCTGTTTCAGCTTCTGGTAGTCCTTGCGCTGCTCGTAAATCTGCCCCAGATCGAAAAACACGCCGGCCGCTTGATCGAAGTACTCTTTGCGACCGCCGTAGTTTTTCAGAAACAGGTTGGCATCGTCGATGGCCTTATCGGTCTGGCCGAGGCCTCGCCGAAAAAAGCTTGCAGTACGAATCGCGGACGGAGCATCGATGCGTTGAAATGCATCCTTTTCCTCGGTCTTGGCGATTTCGCCAGGGTACTTGTTGGCGAAGATTTCAAACTTCTCGGCCGCTTGTTCGTACGAAGCGATAAACGCAAAGCTCTGCCCAATGCGATAGATGGACTTTTTGGACAGCGGATCGTCAGGCTTGATCTGAATAAGTTTTTCGCGCGCCTGAATGGCCAAGCCGATCAACTTGGACTTATCGAAGTTGACAGCGGCGTTGTAATAGATGTCGGCAATCTTCGGATCGTTAGGGTAACGATCAGCAAGCTGCAGGTACAGCTTACCGGCCTGACGATGATCGCCGGTCTTTTCAACCGCTTCAATGCGCAGCCGCAAAAGACCGCCTTTGATCTTCTTTAACGACTGATCAAAGTCCTGATCCTTGGTCAGGTCGGGCATTTTCTCGAATCTATCGACCTGCTGCTCCATTAGGTTCGTAAATTCAACTGCCTTCTCTTTGTCCGTGCGAATCTTGACGGCGATACAGTCGAGCAGCAGGTTGGCGGAATAAAGCGCCAGCTCGCTTTTCGGATAGTTTTCCGCCAGATCTTTGAACAGCGGAATCGCCTCGTCAAAGTGGTTGTACTCGTAGTAAACGCGGGCCCGGCGATACTTGATGGTGGGCAGCTCGGGCGCATCGGGAACAAACTGAATGTAAGTATCGAAGGCTTCGAGCATCTTCTGCTGCTTCTCGGGAATCTGCTTGGCCGCGAAGCTTTCTTCTTCCTTCTTCTCGTCTTTTTGCTCGGCGGCCTTCTTGCGGGCAGCGCGGCTGGCCTGTAGCACTTTTTCGACTTCGGCCTTGGCATCCTGGCCTTCATCGGCGACGTCCAGACAGTCCTTCCACGAGATAACCGCGGCATAAGCAGCATCTTTGAGCTTGCTGCCTTTGGGATCCATCTTGACGACTTCGGTGTAGATAGGGGCAGCGTCGCAGTACCACTTGCTGGCCGGCGTGTTATCCAGCGAACCGAGCTTGAACAGCAACTCGGCGTACCAGAAGTGCATGAGATAGCTGTCCTTCTCTTTGGGAAAGCGACGGATGTACTCTTTGTAAAGGTCCGAGGCATTTTCGTAGGTGGCCATCACGTTGGTCTTCTGGGCTTCTTTGTGCCAGACCGTGGCCAACTCGCGCAGCATGCCTGCGGTGTTGTCTCGACATTCGTCGAGAAGCTCTTTCTTCGGAAGATCTTTGCGCTCACGAAATTGTTCGTAGACAGCGGAAAGGCGCTGTAGCTCTTTGACGGTCTCGGGCACGGCCCGCGATCCGGTCATCGACAGCGTGTTTTTGAGAATTTCGGTCTGCCAGGCGCACAGTCGGCCTTTTTCTTCGAAAGCCTTCTTCTTGACCGACAGGTCGATGAGCTGGCGATAGGTTTGAATACTATCGCCGAACTTGCCTTGCGCATTGTAGAGATCGGCCAACTGCTCAAGCATGACCGGCGCATAGTCCTTGCCGTACTTCTGAAAGAACGGCCAGGCCTTATCCGGCGTGCCGATCTGCGCATAAGTGCGAACCAGATCCTTTTTGGCTTCCTTGGCAAGCTGCGCGTCACCCTTCTTATCTTTTTTCTTTGGATTGGTCGCGAAGCCGATGACGTCGATAAAGGTCGCCAGGGCGGACTTGAAATCGGTCAGGTTGTAGTAAACCCAGCCTTTTTTATACAGGGCATAGCCATAGACCGGGCTATCCGCGTACTGCAGAACTTTTTCGTAAAACTTCAGCGCATTTTCGAGATCGCGATTTTCGAAAAAGTACTCGCCGAAGGACAGATAGGCGTGCGGCAAATAAGGCGACTGCGGGTAATCCTTGATCAGGCGCTTGAAGAAGGTACGAGCTTGCTCTTCTTTTTTGACCTGGGTCAAAAGGTAGGCCAGATAGAAAAGAACCTGGTCCATCTTCTGATAGTTCTGAAATTTGGGCCCGTTGGCGACTTCGATGTACTTTTTGACCGCCTCAAGCAGCCAGGTCTTCTCGCGCTTTTCGTAATCTTTTTGCTGCGCGTCAAGCTGGGCCGCCTTGGCCGTATCGTTTTTGTCCTTGGCGGCAAAGATCTTCTCGTCCAGTTCGCGAGCGCGGAAGTTGTAATAGCGGGTCTGGTCGGCAAACAGCTCCGCCATGCGAAACAAAAGGTCCGGCTTCTCGGGATCGCTATCGTTGGTGATATCGATAAGCCGCTGCAGGACCTTTATCTGACTGTCGGTGACCGCCTTTAGACTTTCGCCCTGCCCCGAGAACACGTCGTTCTGGGTCATGCCGGGCTTTTTCTTTTCGGCTTCGGCCTTGGGTACCGGCTTGGTCAGTGCCGTCTGGGTCGCAATGACAGCATCTTCCTTTTTGGTGAACTTGCCAACGGCATGCACGGTTGCTGTGCCGCCAAGAACCAGGGAGATTGCAAGGACTCCGCCAAGGAAGCCTGTTCGAGGTATTCTGGACATATCGCCTAGCACTCGCTCAAAGAGGGTGTATGACTAGGGGTTACCGTTGCTGTTGCTCGCAGCGGTTGACGTTGCGAAAACGGTAATAGCCAAGCTCGTCCTTCCAATACTCGCCGTTAAAGCGCCAATACAGGTGCTCATCGTCGGCAGAAAGGTTGACGACTTTCTTGGCAGTTCCGCTGACCGCTACTTGCTCGCCGCGGATGCTTGCTTCAAGGGCCCCCTTTTGGCCTTGCAGCGTTTCGTACTCAACTTTGATGGCTTGCTTGATCAATTCTTGAATTTCGCCCGCCAAGCGCTCTAAACGCTTGCGCGCCAGATTTCCGGCTTCGTTTTCAGCGATTGAGCGCTGCAGCGTCAGATCCTGCAGAACGGTGCCGGCAATGGCGGTAGATTTCCAGCTTGGATCGGCGTTGTTGACCTGGCGCAGCTCACGATCGAGCTCGGTCACATAATCTAGCGTCTTGGCCAGGGTGCGATCCTGCAAAGCGCCCTCGGCCGCACGCTGCACACGCTCGGAAAGCCCGGCTTCCCCGCTGCGAATCTTTAGCACGTAGTTGTAAAACTCCGCGTTGTCGGGGAATTTTTTGATAACCGCAAGGATTTCTTCGCGAAGTTGCGGGTAGGTCTGATTGAACTCGACCACCGCTTCCATGGCGCGCTCGTAATTGCAACGCTGGAAGTAGATAACGGCGCGCAGAATCACCGACTCGGGGTAGAACTCGTTTTCGAAAAACGGAGCATTCAAGGTATGGATGTTGCCGAGCGCCTTGGAATCACCGTCGATTTGATAGTGCGCCCAAGAGGACTCGAATAGCGATGGCAGCCATTCCGGCGACTCAGACGGGATCTTGTCGTAGAACTTGATCGACTGCGGAAATTGCTTGGTGGCGTAAAAAACTCGAGCCAGCGACAAGTTGGCCAGGTCTTCAAATTCCGCCGTTGACTTGTCTTTGGTGTCTTTCGCGCGGCGCAGAATCTGACGAAAAGACTCGGCAGCTTCCTTGCCCTTATTGTCGCGAACGTAGACAATGCCTTCTAGGAACTTGGCACGACCGAAAAATTCACTGGTATCGGGGACCAGCGTGAAAAGCTCCACCGCTTCCTTAAAGTTGCCTTTGTTGTAGTGGAAGCGGCCAAGCAGATAGTACAGCTCGTTGCGCACGGGTTCTAGCGCTGGCTGTTCCAGATCCTGGCGATTGTATTTGCCGATCTTCTCGAGCACGCCGGCAGACTCGGGCAGAAAGCGCGACAGCGATGCCAGCCACTGCAGAGTCTTTTGATAGTAACGATGCGCCGGACCCTTATCGACGATCTTTGTAAAATAGCCGAGCGACGCTGAATAAAACTTCAGATTGAACAGCGTCTTCCCCATAAAAAACTCGGCCCGCTGCACATTTCCTTCGTCGTCGCCAGCCTGGCCTTCCACAACTTTGTTGAGCTCAATCGAGGAGGTATAAAAATCCTCACTGTCATAGAGCTTGAGCGCCCGCTCTAGGGTCTTTGAAGGTGGAGAGCTAGATTCGACCGTTGGCGCAACGCCCCCTTGGGCGGCCGCTCCCGCTCCTTGACCGGCAGCCGGTGCGCTGGCCGGGGGCTCTTGAAGCGCATCCTTGGGCTTTTTCGGCTTCGCAACTGCCGGGCTGGCCAAAGCCATGCCTGCACAAGCTACGACGGTCGCGATGGTGTTCCTCAGGTGACGATTCATGCGCTAACCCCTGTCTCCAAACCGCTTCAGCACATGCGGGTTATGTGTCCGACACTGGTACATTTCGATGCCACGGATGTGACGTCTGGGTCCATTCCCAGCGCGGGTCTGTTCGAGTTCAGCGAATGGTACAGGTTTCATGCCCGTAGCCAAACGTCGCGATTATAAGAACCGTCAGGCTGCCGTGTCAAGCCGCGTTAGTTCTTCGACTTTAATCGTATCACAGTAGAAGGCCTTTTGAAGCGGCGACCAACACAGGGTCCGCCGTTTGTCAAAATAGAACCGAGACCCTATAATACTTGTCGAAACCATCAGCGGACGACTGCGGCACTTGACTTGGTTTTTCGGCCATGTAAGATAGCCAAGTCTTGTAATTTCGGCTAGCTCGGAGGATCTATTAGTGATGAGGCGCCGTTCAACAGCGTGGTATTCGCTCTGCTCGCTTCTTGGGCTGGGAGGCCTCGTGCTTTTCCTGGGAGGCTGCGCAGACAACCAAGTCGGTCGAATTTGCAACAATCCCAGCGGAGCATCGGTAACTAGTGGCGTGACTTTCGTCAATCCTGCGCCGGACTGCCCGTCACGGCTTTGCATGATTACCCCGAAAGCCCCGACGTCCAACGCGGAACAGCACAGAACGGCAGAGCTGTCCATCTGCACGGCAGAGTGCAATACAGACGCCGACTGTGCCAATCCTAATGATGACGGCTCGCTTTGCTCACGCTTTGTCTGCGCCGTTCCGTCAGTCCTGCCCGGGGAAGAGAACTTCTGCTGCAAAAAACTATGCATGTGCGATGACGATCGCGCCAAAGGCTTTAACACCGATGGCGATGGTCCTCCGCTTTGCCGCGATCCGAACGGCGTGCCGATTCCGAAATTCTGTCTTCCTCCCGAAAAAGGCGGTCCGCAGTCACCAAATGGTCAGCGCAACTGCCCGATTATTCAGCCCAACCCGTCAAGCTGCTAACTCTTCCTCCTAAATCCTAAAAGCCTAGCGGCAGGAATCTAAAAGATACCACCTGCCGCTGCACTGTCTCAGTGAACCGATAGAAGCATGCCTTCTTCGAAGAAGCGTACATACTCCTTCTGAAGACATTAGCTAGTCGCATCAAAAGCACCTCGCCACCACTGGGTCCGCGGCGCGCCTTGGCCTTCCAGCGTTATAATATCGAATCTGCAGGCGCACTGCGGACCAGTCCAGCAGTATACCAAAAAGTGCGTTGCGGTCTTGATAATGCGACGGCGCTTCGCAGGACCAACGGTTTGGACGGGAGTGCCAAAATTAGACGTACGGCGAAAACGAACCTCGATAAAACACAAGGTCTCGCCCTCTAACGCGACGAGATCGATTTCGCCGTGCCTGCAACGGTAGTTACGGAATAGTACGTTTAATCCCTGCTCACCGAGGAAGGCAGCAGCAAGAATTTCGGCGCCCTCCCCTACTTCCGAAGAGCTGATGCCGATATTTGTATCGTCGAGACGGTCGGCCAAATGGTTTGCGCGATGCTCAATGCCAATCGCGTAGCAAGGATGGCTAGGCTTTTTCGGCAGCCGCTTCTGCACCGATGGCTCTGCTCTGGTTTGCCGAGCGCTCTTTGATACGAGCGGCTTTGCCAGACCGCTCGCGCAGATAGTAGAGACGGGCTCGGCGCACTTCACCGCGGCTTATCACCTCTACGCGATCGATACGTGGCGAGTGCATCGGGAAAATACGCTCAACCCCGACACCGTAGCTGATCTTGCGGACGGTAAAAGAGGCGCGTGGGCCATGATGGTGGCGTTTGATGACCACTCCTTCAAAGGCCTGTGCACGTTCCTTGTCACCTTCTTTGATGAGCACCCAAACCCGTACCGTATCGCCCACACGGAACTGCGGCAGGGGGCTTTTGCGCAGTTGGTCCTCTTCTAATTTTTGAATGGCAGGGACGACGTCGCTCATACTCTATGTTCTCCGAAGTTGGCTCGGGCTCTGCAAGAAGCCGTCGAGCTACGGGCTCTGCAAAGAGCCGGTCAAGCCTCAGGCTCTGCAAAGAGCCGGTCCAGAAAGATGCCTGCAGCAGTTCGTACTGATAAGTGGTTATAGTTTGTCGGCCCGCTAATCGGCGATAACAGCCGATCCGCGCGCGCTAGCCAGTCGGTCACCAGACCCCAGCCTGTGCCAAAAAGCAGCAGCAGCGGCTGGCGTTCAAGTCGATCATCGAGAAACAATTGCTTCGCCGGGTGCATGTCCGGTTGTCTTTTTGCACTGGTGGCAACAAGCAGCGGCGTTGTGCCATGGCGCTCTGTGATCTGCTCAACGACTTCTTCGATCGTCGAGACGATATGCACAAGCTCCAGCGCCGTGCTGCGTGAGTCATTTTGCTCGCGCCCGCTCGGCTCTTGCCAGTGGGCGACGATACGTCGTGCCAGTTCACGCTGTGCAGCGACGGGATGTACCAAAAAGTAGCCACCAAGCCCATAAGTTTTACAGGACCTAGCAATATCATGAATATCCAAATTTGTGATCGAAGTTGCGACTACATGTTGATGCTTGTCATATACGGGATAATGGACCAGACAAAGGTAGGTGTGGCTGGCCCTATGCGCAGTGTTCACGAGGCTATTCCTTGCGGCAAGCTACCCGCGTCATGATCCGCTAAGAGTTTTCGGTCCTCGTCGTTTAGCGCGATGCGTTCGAATAAATCTTTTCGGCGCTGACGAGTTCGCAGCAATGACTGCAGACGTCGCCAGCGGCGCACATTCTCATGATTTCCTGAAAGCAGCACATTAGGCACTGCGTATTCGGCAAAAACCGCTGGCCGCGTAAATTGGGGATATTCGAGCGTATCTTGCTCGAATGATTCCTCAACCGCCGAATGTTCGTTGTGCAGCACTCCGGGACACAGCCGGCTCATCGCGTCTATAAGTGCCAGCGCGGGCACTTCTCCGCCGGCTAGCACGAAGTCTCCTAGTGAAATCTCTTCATCGACATAATGAGCAATCCGTTCGTCGATGCCCTCGTATCTACCACACAGCAGTACAATGTGCGGTAAGCTGACCAGCCGCCGCACCAGCGGCTGCCGCAAAGGGGTGCCCGCCGGAGTCAAAAGGATGCGGTGGCCGCGTCCGCGCGAAGCTTCAATGGCCGTTAGCGCCCGTACGAGCGGCTCGATGAGCATCACCATTCCAGAGCCGCCGCCATAAGGTTCATCATCGGTACTGCGGTGCTTATCCGTCGCATGCTCGCGCAAATCGCTGATGCATACATTGAGTGCCCCGCGGGCCCGCGCGCGCCCAATCATTCCCACTCGCAAAACAGGTTCGAAAACCTCGGGGAAGATGGTGATGACATCGACCATCATGCGGCTGACTCCTCCTGCGAAGAGCGTCCCACCAAATCTAAATCGAGGAGGCCTTCAGGTGGGTCGATGCGCACAAGACGAGAACTTAGATCTACATCCGCCAGAATCGACGGAACTAGTGGAACCAAAGCAGCTTCACGATTAGGCCGCTCCACCACCAATAAGGGATTGCCCGCAATATCTTGTATTTCTCGAGCCGTCCCAATCTCGCGATCATGAATGTCGATGACTCGGCAGCCGATAAGATCGACGAGATAAACCTCTTCGTCCGCCAATTTGGGCAAATCGTCACGCTGCGCGTATAGATGATGGCCGCGCAGCCCATCGGCACCGTCACGGCTTTTGAGCTGCTTGAGGGTCAATAGATAAAAACCTCCCTCTAAGCGCCGCGACGTTTCAATCTGCCATTCACGCAAGTTGTTCTCATCTTCGACGGCCGCTTCGCCCAGATCCGGACCAATCCAAATCCGTGGAAGCGCATCCAATGCATGTGAAGCCGCATCATGCAAACGCACGCGCAACTCCCCGCGCAGACCATGCGGACGGCAAACAGCACCTATTTGCAGCAATTCGGACGACATGAAAAAAATGCTCAGTGAAGAAACGCAGGCGGGAAGCGCAGGCAGTGCGAAGGCACAGTCCTACTAGGAAGTAGGAACTGCTATTCGATGATCTCTAAAAGAGCTCGCTTCCGCAGCTTGGTAGAGGCTGCGGACAGAATAATCCGCATCGCACGGGCGGTACGACCTTGCTTGCCAATGACTTTTCCCAGATCTCCTTTGGCCACCTTTAATTCGATGACCGAGGTCTGTTCGCCCTCTACCTCACGAACTTGTACCTCTTCCGGCTTGTCTGCCAGTGCTTGAGCGATGTGTGTGATAAGTTCCCGCATCATGCCAGGGTTGCTGCTCATTTTGAGTCTCCATATGCCGATTCATCAGCATGCAGCCTGTGATATGCGGGGCCTTCGAATAGAAAAAGCGCAGCAGCGCTACTTAGCTGCTGCTGCCACCTTTTCCGATCCAGGTTTTTGAGTCGCTGAACTTCGCAGCCGGTTAATCAACTCGGCCACTGTCTCTGAAGGCTGCGCGCCATGGCTCAGCCAATACTCCACGCGGTCCATTTTGACGCGGAATTCCGCGGGATTGCGCGTGGGGTCGTAAACACCAACGTGCTCAATAAACCGTCCATCGCGTGCGTTGCGGGAGTTCGCTACCACGACCCGATAAAACGGAGCTTTTTTTGCTCCTGCTCGAGCCAGTCGCATTCTTACCGACATGTCTTTTGGTCCCTATCTCGATGTGCCTGTCTTCGCTCCCGCAAGCAACACAAAGTGTAGGCCCCTGCGGGAATATTGTAATCTTCGCCACGAATAAAATGGAAGAACTTTATCCCTTAAGGTCGTTGCTCTTCTCAATATTCCGTGTATGTCTTGCGAGGCGGCAAGCCTACTCGGGCCGCAAGCAGCTTGTCAAGCACGTCTCGTCATAAGGACGTGGCAAATTTTGTGGTCCGTGATGCTCGACGCAATTCCTAAGGTCCAAGAACATCCATTCTTGACAATGCTTGACCCTATCATGCCGCCTGAGCAAGCTCTTCGGGAGACTCATCGCTCGTCGCGGAATTGCCAGTCGGCAGCGAAATCGGCGTCGCATTATGCATCGCGGCCAGCAGTCGCTCGCGCAGCCGTTCGGTTTGTTCGAGATGTTCTCCAAGCCAGACACAGCTACGCTCCCTGCCCTGCCCGATACGCTCGCCGTCCAGCGCATACCAGGCACCGCTTTTTTCGACAAAGCCGCGCTCACAAGCCAAATCGAGAATCTCCCCCAGGCGGTTAATGCCTGAGCCGTACAGAATTTCAAACTCTGCCTCGCGAAATGGCGGCGCCAGCTTATTTTTGACGACCTTAACGCGAGTTCTGGAACCCACCGCGACATCTCCAAGTTTTATCTGCCCGCTACGTCTTATATCCAAGCGCACTGAAGCATAAAACTTGAGAGCATTGCCGCCTGTGGTGGTCTCGGGATTGCCAAAGGCGATGCCAATCTTTTGACGAAGCTGATTGATAAAGATGACCGCACAATCATGCTTGGCTGCCGCTGCGGTTAACTTGCGCAAAGCTTGCGACATCAGCCGAGCCTGTAAGCCCATGTGCGCCTCGCCCATCTCGCCATCTATTTCCGCTTTGGGAGTCAGTGCGGCAACTGAATCGATAATTACCATATCGACGGCCCCGGAACGCACCAAGGTATCGGTGATCTCCAGCGCTTGCTCGCCACAGTCGGGTTGTGCGACCAGAAGTTCATCCAGCTTGACGCCCAGCCGCTGTGCATAACCGGCATCCAAAGCGTGCTCGGCATCAATAAAGGCGCAGATTCCGCCCTGCCGCTGAACCTCGGCAATGGCGTGCAGCGTCAAAGTTGTCTTGCCCGAAGATTCAGGCCCGTAGATCTCAATCACTCGCCCGCGAGGTAGACCATGTACGCCCAGCGCCGCATCCAGGCCCAAAGATCCGGATGAAATTGTGCCTACCTTTTCTACTTGCTTGCCATCAAGGGGCATAATTGCCCCTTTGCCAAATTGCTTTTCAATCGAACCAATCGCCGTTCCTAGGGCTTTGAGCTTTTCTTTGATCACCTTGGACACGCTCATGTTTTTTTCCTTTGTTTAAGAGGTTCGCAGTTCAGATTTTGGGGCGTAGATCGCGCTTTAATTGGCTTTCAGCCCCGGGGATGCACGATCGAGCACGCGCAACGATACGGCTTCAGCGATGTGCGTTACTCGCACCGTCTCTGAAAGATCTAGATCAGCGACGGTACGCGCCACGCGCAGTAGGCGATGCATGGCGCGGCTAGAGACCAGATGCCGTCGCGCATAGGCGAGCAATAAGCGCTCACCATCGGCATCGGGCCGAGCGACGCGCAAAATCTGCTCGGACATCATGCTGGCGTTGCTGCCATAGGCCAGCCCAAGCGTGGACGCCCGATGGCTCTGTGTCTTACGGGCCAGTACCACGCGCTGGCGCACGGAAGTAGACGCTTCGCCGGTGCGTTCAGCACTGAGCAGTGCATTGTAATCAACGTGCGGTACTTCCACATGTAAGTCGAAGCGGTCTAAAAGCGGTCCACTCAGCCGTCCCATATAACGATTTAGGCGACCGCTATCGCAGGTACAGCTACGCACTGCCGAGCCGTGATAACCGCAGGGGCAGGGATTCAGTGCCCCGACGAGCGCAAAGGAAGCTGGATACGTAACCGCACAGCGGGCGCGAACGATCGTGATTTGGCGATCCTCAAGCGGCTGACGCAGCGACTCCAGCGCTGGACGTGGAAATTCCAGAAGCTCATCGAGAAAAAGTACGCCGTGATGGGCGAGGCTAATCTCGCCCGGTCTTGGCATGCTGCCGCCACCGACTAGACCTACGGTCGAGATGTCATGGTGCGGCGCACGAAACGGCCGCTGCTCTAACAAAGAGTCACCGGCCAAAAGGCCCGCCGCCGAGTAAATGGACGACACTTCGATGGCTTCACCCTCGCTCATCGGCGGCAAGATGCCGGGCAACCGGCGGGCCAGCATGCTTTTTCCAGAACCAGGGGGCCCGATAAACAGCAAATTGTGGCCGCCGGCTGCCGCAATTTCTAAGGCCCGTTTGGGCTGCTCATTGCCGCGCACATCTTGAAGATCCAAAGCCGCCACTTTGCGGCTCTGACGACGGGCATCGCAATGGGCAACGCGGGGAAGCGCAGTTCCTTGTTGCAGGGCCTCTACGACCTCCTTAAGAGTTCGAGCACTGTAGATCTCTAGTTCGCGGACCACGGCCGCTTCAGCCGCGCAGTCGGCAGGCAGCACAAGCCCGCGGTATCCAGCCCGCCGAGCGAAGAGCGCTACCGGCAGGCTGCCGGTCACTCGGCGCACCGACCCATCTAGTCCTAGCTCACCGAGCCATAGACGGCCCTCAAGGACGTTCGCCGGCAATAAGTTTAGCGCCACCAAAAGAGCCAAGGCGATGGGCAGATCGTAAGCGGCCCCATCTTTGCGGATGTCAGCAGGCGCCAGATTGATCGTGACTCGGCGTGGCGGCAAATCGAAGCCGGAATTCTCCAGGGCGGCGCGCACCCGTACGGCCCCTTCCTTGACTGCATTATCGGGCAGCCCGACGAGGTTATATTGCGGCAGCCCCAGTCCAACATCGACTTCGATGCGCACTGCATAGGCATCGACCCCAAGCACTCCCGCAGAATCGGCTTTGGCAAGCACAGGGCGAGCCCTTGCAGATGCTGTGCCAGCCGATCGGCAGCGCGTCCCGTCGGCGTTTGCGAAAGCCCGCGCAGAAACGTCCGGCTATCGGACGTTGTCCGGCAGCCGGTAGATGACACGGCCCGCTTTGCGCGCTTTGCCGACCCTGCAACAATAGAGCTCATGCATGCCGAACTTCGCCGCATTTGCCGACCTGCGCACTTTGCCGCCGTCGCGGTGTATCGATTTCCCAAGTCGCTTGCGGGTCTTCTCGGGCTCTGCTTGTTGCTCGGCTGCGGTGGATTTAACGAGAGCATTCGCGGATATGGACGCAGCGCCGCGAACGGTTTCGCCGATGGGCTTCCTGCCCTCAAGGATCCCGCCAAGAAGCTTTTGCGCGACATGCTTTTAGAAGGCGACACGCTGAAACAGGTCACCGAGCAGACGACGGTGAACGCGGTGCGTACGCTGACTCGCGAATTGGCCGATGCCGAGATGCAAAAAAGAGTAGACGGCCTGATCTCTCATACGCTGGACCTGCTGGCCGAAAGGGGGGGCGAAACGACGCGAACGCTGCTGCGCACCGCGGGTCCGGAACTGCGCGAAGCGCTGCGGGCCGCCGTGCTTCAAACCATGACCGAGGCAGGCGCCGCGCTAAAAGACTCGGTGGAAAAGCAGTTGACCCCGGCCACAGAAGCACTGGCCCGACATACCGCGGCAGTTCTAGTCGATACACTGCTGAAAGCGCTTGATGGTCCCCTTGGGCAAAAGCTTGAACAAATGGGCGGCCAGATGGGTCAGCGAGTCGTGAGTGAAGCAGCGGCGGCCTTGGCAGCGCCGGCCAGCAAGTCGGCGGTGGCGGAATTTAGCGAAAGCGCCACCCGCGGCGCGGTGCGCGGCGCCCGAGCCGGCGTCAGTGAGGAACTGCCCGCCCACCTGGCGGCGGCGCTTATCGCGGGGCTTGTGGTCACAGGTAGCTTGCTACTGCTTTTGGCAATTGCGGCCTACTCAATTTGGCGACGCTATCAGCAATCCACAACCGCGCTGGCCATTGTCGCAGAAAAGATCAACCAGGCAGATTCCAAGCCGCTCAAACAGGCCATCCATAAAAGCGCCAGCGAAAACCATGTCGGTCCGTGGCTCAGCGGCTTTCTAAAACATCGAGGCTTGTGATCAGGCCTGTTCAAAAGGAGCGATGACGCGTCGGACGTGCTCAATAATCAGCGCCGCTGGCTCGGCTTGTTGCGAATCACCGGTTGGCCCCAGGGTGACAAGCTCTTGCGTAAGCGGCATAGAAATCAGCCGCAATGCCGCCGCGCGCAAGGCTTCAGAATAGGACGAATCGGTGCTGAGCG
>CAYWPR010000091.1:0-22621 GCA_964460115.1 uncultured Myxococcales bacterium | reverse complement strand
CCGAGCAAGACGCGATGCGGATGCTCAAAGGGAAGTTCGATATGCAGGACTTCCTGGAGCAGATCGGCGTCATTCAGCAGCTCGGATCGCTGAAAGACATTCTGCAGAAGATGCCGCTTTTCGGGGCGCAACTGCCCGAGGGCGCTAATATCGACGATAGCGAGCTTGTAAAAATCAAGGCGATGATCAGCTCGATGTCGCTTGATGAGCGGCGCAATCCCGAGCACTTTATCGAAACTTCTTGGGAGCAGGTCGTGCAAGGCGGGCAAATCAAAGGCCGCCGTCGCGTCGCGCATTACTGTGAAAGCCGCATTCGCCGCGTGGCGCGCGGTTCCGGACGCAAAGAAGCCGAAGTCATGGAGCTTCTGCACAAGTTCGCGCTCATGCGGCAGATGATGCTGACCATGGGCGCGCAGGCTGGGCTCCTCGGAAAAATTCCCGGGCTGCGGACCATCTCGAAAATCAAGCAGTTTGCCGGAATGGATTTGGGGGCGATCATGAATGCCGCCGGCATGCAGCCCGTCGAGATGCGTCATTCCGCGCCGCGTCCCAACATCGACAAGATGCGCGACAAGCGCAAGCGCAAGATGCAGAAGGAAGCGCGCCGGCGAAACAAGAAAAAATAGCCCGCTTTGCGGGCTGTTTGAGGCCCTGATCTTGAGTTTTGGCGGCTGCGGCGAAAGTCTGTGTGCCGGCTGGCCCGACGCAGGTTGCGTCGGCTGCGCCATGCCGGCCGCGCTTCGCTACAATAATGTTTCGTTTTCATGCCAGCCAAAAGAATTGCCGCAGTTTCCCGATGTACTGGCGCACCTTTGCGTAAGCTTGGGGGCATTCTTTTGGGTTTGTGCTGGCTTGGTTTTTCGACGGAAGTGGTTTGCGCCGAGCCTTTGCCGTTTACCGCCTCGCGTTTTGTGCCCGCCGGTGTCGCCGGCCGCGCCGCCTTGCTGGGCGCTGACATTCCCGATCCGCAGGCAATTTCTCGCGAGGTCGCGCGGCGCGGTTTTTATGCCGACGAGCCGCTGAGCGCCACCGAATGCACAAGCTGCCATGGAGAGATCGCTGCGCAGTGGGCGCAGTCGGCGCATCGCTTTTCCTCTTTTAACAATCCCTACTACGCCGCCGCGGTCGATTTGTTTCGAGTCGACAGAGCGCTGCCCAAAGCTCGCTTTTGTGCCGGCTGCCACGATCCGCTTTTGCTGGTCGATGACACCATTTCGCAAGCCAATTTGCCGCGCGATACTTTGACCGCTCAGGCGGGCCTGCCTTGTTTGATTTGCCACTCGATTTTCGAAGACAAGCCCGGTGGCCATGCCGGCAAACTCGGCAACGGCGCCTATGTGCTGCGCCTAGACGCGGTGCCGCCGCCGCGCAGCGAAGCCGAGTCGGCCAATTCGTCGGCCACGCCCTCGGCCCATGGGGCGCGGCTGCGTCCGCCACTTTTACAGCGCCCCGAGCTTTGCGCCACGTGCCATCGAGTCGGCTTGTCCCCCGACATCATTCAAACGAGGTGGCTGCGCGGTCAGGATGACTACGGTCCCTGGCTAGCCAGCGTCGCCGCGGGCAATGGCATAGGTGCGGTATACCGCCCGGAAAAAGTCGAAGTCAAACGCTGCCAAGACTGCCACATGCCCCTAGAGCCTTTGCGCAACGGCAAGCTCGTACGTTCTCATCGCTTTTTGGGCGCCAACACCGCATTGCCCAACCTGCGCGAGGATGCCGAGGCTTTTTTGCGGACTCGCGAATTTTTGCGCGGCGCCGTCTCGCTGGATGTATTGATTTTGCCCCCCGCCTCACCGCGCAGTGACGAGCGTCCGCGGCTGGACGCGGCGGTGCAGATACCGCGTCGCGGCCGGCTGCACTTTGATGTCGTGTTGCGCAATCGCCGCGTCGGTCATCGATTTCCGTCGGGCACAAACGACAGCAACGACGTATGGGTCGAAGTGGCCATTGCTTCGTCCGGCAGCGAGTCGGCACCGGAAGGGCTTGCCGATGCGACGCACTTAGTGCGAGCGCAACCCGTCGATGAACACGGTGAGCCGCTTTTGCGCCGCGATCCGCAAAACACCCGCGGGGTTATCTATAATACGTCGCTGTCTCCGGCCGATCCGCAGGTGATTCGCTACGTTGCCGATCTGGACGCGCTGCCGGCGGCGCAAAAGGCCGATCGCTTGACCTTGTCGGCGAAATTGCGTTACCGCAAATTCAGCCGCGATTACGCCCATTTTGCTTGCGCCAGTTTGCCCAAAACCGTCGATCCAGCGGTTCTTGCGCGCTGTCAAAATCTGCCCGTGATCGATATCGCCAGCGCCGAGCGCACTTTGCTTTTAAAGCAGCCGGCGCCGCCTAAAGGCAGGATGGGCAGCGCCAAAACGGCGGCGCAGCCGGCGAACCAGCCGGCCGCCCAAGCCAGCGCCGAGCTGGCTCCGAATTGGCAGCGCTATTTGGATCACGGGCTGGGTTTGGCCGACGGGCTTGTGGATGAGGCCAATGCCGCGCGGCCAAGTTTGCTGGCCGCGGTCGAGCTGGCCAAGGACCGTCCGGAGCCGTATCTGGGCCTGGCCCGCTTGGCTCTGGCCTTAGGTCGCACGGATGAAGTGCTGGCCGCAGCAGCGCGCGCCGAAGCCCTGCGCGCAAATCATCCGGCGCATCTTTATTTGCGCGGCCTGGCCCTGTATCGCACCTACCGCTTTGCCGAGGCCCGGCCCTTTTTTGAACGCGCTGCGCTGCTTCTGCCCGGCGACCCCAATCTGCTGGGCATGCTGGCCCGCGTGCGCGGCCTAGATGGCGATGTAAATGGCGCGCTGTCCGCTGCCGATCGCTTGCTGGCTCTCGAACCGGAATCGGAAGAGGGCCACCATCAGCGCATGTTGGCGCTGCGCGAACTAAACCGTCTCGATGAAGCTGCGATTGCGGAACAGCGCTATCTTTATTATCGCCGCCCCATCGAAGTTGATCAGGACTTGCGTCAGCTATTTCGAGCACGCCATCCTGAACGGGATCAGGAAGATGTTCTTGCGCACACCCACATGCTGCATTTAACAACGCCTCTAAGCCCGAATACACCATCGAGGCTACCGTGAGCCGACCTGACGACGATTTCAGCGATTCCTTGCCGAAGATGGCTCCCTCGCGCCGCAGCTTGAGCGAGGACCCGACTTCTTTTGTCGTGGTGCCCGATGGCCCGCCAGGCGACAATACACCGACGGGTGAAATTACCACCACCGACCTTGTCGTGCCCGAGGAATCCTCCGAGCACGATGAGCCCAGCCAGGCAGACACTTTGGTCTCAAGAAGTGCTCATGAAGCCACGGCGATGGTGCGGGTACCAGTGGAAGAGCTGTCCGTCGGCTCGCAGTTCACAGTGCCCAATTTCGTACCGCCCAAAGAAATCTCGGCCGCCAAAACCGCGCCGCGTCCGCCGCGGCTGGCCTTGATTATGCTGTCGTCGCTGACGCTGGTCCTTGTGTGCTTTGGGCTTTACAGCATTTATGCCTATCACTCTCAAATGACCGCTTTGCGCAAAGCGGCGCAAGATGCCGTCGCAAGCACGCAGAAAATCGGCAGCTTTGCCAACTTTGAGGCTGCTCAGAACCATTTGAATGCGCTTTTGGTCGAGCAGCCGAAAAACGGCATGGTTCTGACGGCGTCCGCGCTTGTGATGGCGCAGTCGCTGTACGAATTTGGCGGTGACGCCGAGTTTGTCGCCGCAGTAAAGGCCAGCCTGCAAAAGGCCTCTTCAGAAAATCATCCATCGCTATTGGCGGCGCAGATTTTTTGGGCTCTTGCGCAGGCCGATTCTGTCCAAGCCGGGCGGCTTTTCTCGGAACTTCAAACGTCTGTGGCCAAGTACGCAGCGCAAAAGCTCGCTGAAAGCAAAGAATTGGCGCCGGTTTCTTTCGGACTTATTGAGTATCTCAGCAGCCAAATTGCCTTGCTGGATGGTCGAGAAGACGAAGCGATTGCCGCCCTGCGGCGCGCGCTGCAAAAAAATCCGATGCCGCTTTGGCGGGCACACCTGGGCCTTTTGCTAAGCCGGGCGGGAAGCGATACGGAAGGAGAGGCCACGGCGCTTTTTGACGAGCTTGAGCAGCACTACCCCGACCTGTGCAGCGCCCAGATCGCCGTTGCCTTTTTGCGCGGCAGTCGAGACAAATCCAGCTATCGCCCTAGTCTGGCGAAACTGCACGAGTTTGTCGAACCTACACATCCCGGAGGCGTACGCTGTGGGCGGAGCGAACGGGCTTGGGCGGCTTTGCAGTGTGCGCGGCTGACTCTGTATGTCGATCCGACCACCAGCCGCGAAGCGCAGGGACTTTTGGCCAAGGCCGAAGCGCTGGCCTGGCCCGAAGATCTGGTTTTTGCCGAGGCGCTGGCGCGAGCCTGGCTGCGCGCGGGCGAGCCGAAGAAAACCGAAGCGCTGAGCCGCGCTGTGCTAAAGCGGATGCCGACGCGACGCGGTGTAAAATTGCTGCTCGGACGGGTGCTTTTGCAGCGCGGCAATCAAAGTAGCGCCGCTCTGCTTTTGCTAGAGCCGCTTTTTGATGCGACAAACCGCGCGGCGGTGCCGGCTTCTCCGGCGCTAGAAAGCTTTGATGTCGATGCCAAGCTATTGCGCGCGCGCGGCTTGCTGCAGCAAAACGACATCTTCGAAGCCGTGCGGCTGGTTCGTCCTCTCAAGCTCGATAAAACTGCACCGAAGCTGATTCAAAACGAAGCGCGACTGATTGAGGCCCGGGCGCTTTTGCGGCTGCAAGCTCCCGCCGCGGCGCGCGAGGTTCTAACGCCGCTTTTGCCAGAAGGCGGCTTAGACGCAAGCCCGGCACTTTTGGATGATTGGACGCAAAAAGATCAGTACAGCGAAGCGCAGCTTTTGTGGGCGCAGGCGCTATTGGCAGCGCGTCCACCCGAGCAGCTTGAAGCGCGGGCTCGGCTTGAGGCGGTCATTGGTCAAGCTCCGCAGCAGCTTGAGGCGCGCTTGACCTTGGGGCATCTTTTGCGCGAGCTGTCCGAATGGACCCAGGCCGAGCAGCAGCTAAATGCCGCGCTGCGTTTGGACGAAAATTACAGTCCGGCGCAGCGTGAGCTTGGAGCGCTGTACATGCAGCGCGGCGAATTCGTCAAAGCGCGCGCCATTTATCGCATTCTTGCCGAAAGCGACGGCGAATCCGAGCTGGTGCTGGCCTACGCTCGCGCCCAGCGTCTGGCCGGTGACAAAGAGCAAGCTTTGCGCAGCTTGGCTGCGGTAAAACGCCGCGCTGGCGAAGTGATGAGCAAGTACGACGAAGGACTGCTCGTCGAGCGCGCGCGGACCTTGCTGGCGCTTTTTCGCTATGACGACGTCAAAGAGCTTTTGCGCGAACCGGCCAATGATTTGGCGGCGGTGCGGCGCCCGGCGCTGGCGGCGTTGTTTTTGCGCGCTCTCATCGGCGGTCTTAGCGAGCCGCAACGACAGCAAGTGCTTGGCGCGGCGCGGCAGCTTTTGGGCCGTCTGCCCGGAGCTTGGCGGGCCGATCGCGACGTGGTTCTTGCGGAAAGCGAGATACTTTTGGCGGAAAAGAATCTGCAGGGCGCTACCCTGGGCCTTTCGGCGCTGCGAACTAGCCTTTTGCGCGCTGCACCGACAGCGAGCGGCGAAGAATTGGAATTGCGGCAGCGCGTCGAAACCTTGCTGGCCACTTTGCCGCCGGCGCCAACTCCGCCGGGCCAAACCCCAGCCGCACAAACCTCCGCTGCACAAACTCCAGCCGCACAAACCGCGCCGCCGGTCGCCAAATCGCCGGCAGTGACGCCGCCGGCGCAAACTCCGGCGCCGGTTCCAACTGCCAAACCTTAATTCGATACGGCGACGGTGACTTCGCGCGTGTCCGATCGTCCATGATCATCGACAGCGCGGACGACATATTTGCCGGGTTCCGGGCGCCATAAAAATGAAGCGCCGCTTTTGGCTTTGCCAAGCAACGTTCCGCCGACAAACCAAAAGACTTCTTGTGCATCGGCATCGGTGACCGCCTGCAGGGCGATGGTGTCGTGGGCGTCTGTTCCCGGGCGCAATGTGTACACGACGCCGCGCAGCGGCGAATGGATGCGCGGCGGAACTCCGCGGCTGGCAAGCCCGGTCAGATCGCAGCTAGTTTCACCTGCGGGAGGCGTGCGTCGCGGCAATCCGGCCTGCGCAAACAGCCGCAATAGATCCGAGGGCCAAAATTCAATCACTTCCACATGAGTACGGCGACCGGTTTCGCGGCAAACTTGTTTTCCCGTGGCATCGTCGATGAGCACCGGGCGGTGGATTTGACATACGTCGATGGGCGAACGCCCGGGAATGAACCAGGTGTTCTTTTTGTGCGTGCAGTACTTCGAGGGAATTTGTCCAGAGACGGCGCATACCGCCACCCGCGACAGATTTTTGGGCAGCGGCTGCGCCGGTTCGCCAAGGTCGCGCAGACGAGCATACAGCGCATCGGTAATCGCGAAAAACAGCGGCGCCGCGGCCGAGATGCCGACAAAACTCGGATTGCCTTCACCGCTGAAGTTGCCGATCCACACGGCCAGCACATAAGGACCAACGATTCCGACGGTCCAGGCGTCGCGAAAGCCATAGGACGTGCCGGTTTTCCAGGCGGCGCGATAAGGCTGCACGGCCCAGCGCGCATTTTCCAGGCTCGATGAACCATTTTCAGGCCGCGGATTGTCTTTGAGCATTTCCACTGTCATGAAACTGGCTTCTTCGGAAAGCACGCGCACTCCGGAAACCTGCGGATCGTTTTGGCGATAGCGCAGCGGCCGTAACATGCCGCGGTTCAAAAGCGCGGCATAGAGCATGCCAAGCTCTTCCATGGTGATGCCGCCGCCGCCAAGGACCAGCGACAGACCATAATATTCTTCCGAGCGCAGCCGCGAGATTCCGGCGGTCTTGAGAAATGTATAAAAGCTCGGGCTCGTTAATTTGGCAGCCACCGCCAGCGCCGGAACATTGCGGCTGCGTAAAAGGGCTTCTTTGGCGGAAAGCGGACCGACAAAACGTCCGTCGAAATTTTCGGGGCTGTAGGCGCCAAAGGACAGTTGCGCATCCTTGAGCATGGTCAGGGGATGCAAAATTCCCTGATCGATGCCCAGGGCGTAAATAAACGGCTTCAGGGTCGAGCCTGGCGAGCGATGGGCCAAAATGCCGCTGACCTGCCCTTCGATGCTGGCGTTGTGAAAGTCGGCCGAGCCGACGGCGGCCTTGACCGAAAGGTCGCGAGCATCGATGAGCAGCGCTGCGGCATTTTGTAGGCCCAGGCGTCGGTTGCGCGCGATATATCCTTGAAGCTGACGCTCGACAAGCTGTTGCAAAGACAGGTCGAGGGTGCTTTGAATTTGATTGTCTTTGGGGCCGGTGGCGCGCGCTTGGCTTTGCAGCAGGCTTTCCACGGCATGCGGCGCGAAAAAAGGCAGTTGCCCGATGTCGCGCAGCGCCAGCGGCAGGCGCAATAAGCTTTCGTCGCGCTCGGCCGCGGCATGGCGCTTCACCCATTTGGTATAAAGCGCGCTGCGCGCTTGCAAAAGACCGACGCTGGCCGCGCCTTTGTCAAGGGAAGCGCGCCGCAGTGGGCTTTGCGGAATGACCGCCAGGGTCAACGCTTCAAAAAGCTGCAACTTGCGCGCCGGCTTGCCAAAGTAAATCAAGCTGGCGGCACCGACCCCTTCGATGTTTTTGCCGAAGGGAACCAGGTTCAAATAGGCTTCCAGCAGTTCATCTTTGGAATAGCGCATTTCCAGCGCACAGGCGCGCAGGATCTGCGTCAGCTTGCCGCGCAGTGTACGCGACGAAATGCGGTAGTGCAGGCGCGCCACCTGCATGCTGATGGTGGAACCGCCAACTCGACGCGAACCAGACAGATACGTCGTATAAAGACCGCGCAAAAGCGCCGCGGGGTTGACGGCAAAATGGTGGTAGAAATGCCGATCCTCGTGCAGAAGCGTGGCCTCGACAAGGGTCGGTGAAATGTCGGATAGCGGCGTCCACAGCCGGTACTTGTCATCCTCGGACAGCGCCAAGCGCAAAAGCCGATGATGAGAATCGTAAACAGCGATGGATGAGGAGTAGTAAGAGGCCAGCGACCGCTTGGGCAGCTTGCGAACCACTGCGGCGGTCAGCCCCAAAAGCAGCGGCAACGAGAAAAGGGCCGCGCCGGCAATCAGGCTACGGCGCAGCCACGGCCGCATTACCGCGCCTGATACAGGCTTAGAACTCCGACGTAGGCGTATCCCAGAAAAAACAGCAGCAAAAAGGGCAGCGACAGATAGTGTCCGCTGCGCGCCGCCAGAAACAGCGCGATGCCAAAGTACGCGGCACACAGAACTTCAATGGCCGGCACGATGGTTTTGGCCGCGCGATATTTTTTGCTGGTCCAGTGCTCGATGCGCTCGCGCACGCCGTGTTTGGGAGTGCGCACGAACTCGCCCGATTCGCGAAGGAATAGCGCTTCGATGACGGCGCGAGTCTGATTGATGCACAGGCCGATGCCGAGCGACATCATCAGCGGCAGGCGCTTTATGACTTTGGTCCAGCCGCTGGGCGAAATTTCGCGCTGGCTGGTGATGTAAAACGCGGCCACCGACAGGGTCGTACCGATGAACAGCGGCAGGTCCAAAAGCAGAACTTCACGCCAGCCGTGATGGTTGCGCACAAGGAGATTGGGCAAAAGCAAAAGCGACAACAGAAACAGCAGCGGATAGGCAAAGTTGTTGGTCAGGTGAAAAAACGCCTCGGCTTTTACCGACCAGGGCACATTCGAGCGCAAAATCGCCGGCAAAAGCTTTTTGGCCACCTGTATCGAGCCCTTGGCCCAGCGAAACTGCTGGCTTTTGAAACTGTTCATCTCGACGGGCAGTTCGGCCGGCGAAACCACGTCCGGCAGGTAAATAAACTGCCAGCCGCGCAGTTGCGCCCGGTACGAAAGATCCATGTCTTCGGTCAAAGTGTCGTGCTGCCAGCCGCCGGCATCGACAATGGCGCTGCGCCGCCAAATGCCGGCCGTGCCGTTGAAGTTGAAAAACCGTCCGGAACGGTGACGCGCCGTGTGCTCGATGACAAAGTGACCGTCCAGCATCAGCGCCTGCACTTCGGTCAGCGTCGAGTAATCGCGGTTCAAGTGATCCCAGCGCACTTGCACCATGGCGACCTTGGGATCGGAGAAAAAATGAATGGTGCGCTCTAAAACATCGGGTTCGGGCAAAAAGTCGGCGTCAAAGACCAAAACGAAGTCGCCTTTGGCCGATTTCAGTCCATTTTCCAGCGCCCCAGCCTTAAAACCGGTGCGGTCGGTGCGATGCAAATAGGCGATGTCTAGGCCGGTCTTTTTCAGCTCTTCGACTTTGCGTCGGCAGATTTCTTGCGTTTCATCGGTGCTGTCGTCCAGCACTTGCACTTCGAAGCGGTCGCGGGGGTAGCGAATGCGCGCGACGGTATCCAGCAGGCGCTGGGCGACATACATTTCATTAAATAGGGGCAACTGTACGGTGACGCGCGGTAGTTCGGGCAGAGTTCCCAGCGGTTCGGGGCGGCGGTCGCGGTAGCGGTAGTACAAAAAGACGAGCGTGGAGCGGTGAAAGCCGTAAACCGCTAGCGCGATAAAGACGAGTAGATAGGCGACGATGAGTACCTTGTCGTAGGCAGCCATCCAGCCAAATAAGAACGAATGCAACAGGGACATGTATTGTTCTCCGTCGGGGTCTGTCCGCGGGCTGCATCAATAAATGCGTGATCCGGGACCGCAAATTGTCATCAAAATGTAATTTTTAGTAATTTCATGTAGGCGCGGTCTGTCGCCGGCTACGGCGATTGGCCTCGAGAGGGAAGGGGCGGCGCGGCTCTATGGCGGCGCTTCGTGCCAGCGTACAAAAGCATTGGCACGTCAAATTTTTGCGGGCACAAATACATAAAATAACCGCTATAATCTCGCAGTCGTCCCCTGACTTCGACCCATGCGGATCCCTCTACTCGATATTCTTTTGAGTGGTTGTGTGCTTCTGTGGACCGGCTCGACGTTCGCCGAGCCGTACCAAACAGAGGCGGCGCGGCCGATTCTATCGGATGATCATCTACCTCGGCTGCGTCCGGTGCTAAGGGGTGCACTGTACCGTTCTGGCACGCCGAGCGAGGAGGCGCTTACCTATCTGTGCGAATCGGGCTGGAAGCGTGTGTATTCCCTATATGGCGAGTACACGACGCAAACCGGACCGCGAAATCAGAACATGCTGCGGCACGGGCGCGACCGGCGCTTCTGCAGCGCTGCGGACGGCCAACGGGCGCTGGAATGGCGACCGGCACCGTCGAGCCGCTTGCGCAGCCTGCCCACAATCTTTCGCGATATTATTGAAAGCGTTCGCAATCCCGACCGTGGACCGGTGCTGGTCCATTGCTGGAACGGCTTGCATTACGCCGGAATGATTTCGGCGCTGGCTTTGCGGCAGTTTTGCGGTCTTTCCGCTGAGCAGGCCGAGGCCTACTGGCGCGCCAACGCCAACCGCGGCGCCAACTATCCGCTAATCATCGCCAACCTGCGAAATTTCAAACCGCTGCCGGATTTGAGCCTGACCCCGGATGAACGTCAGACGGTCTGTCCGAACCTAAGCAAAAGCTACCTGGTGACGCCAGAAGCTTTCGCGCCGCAGCTACCCGGTCAAGGAGTGATGGCGGCGGCCGGGCCGACACCGGCGGCAGAGGCGGTTACGCGAGCCAGCGAGCAGGCTCTGCCGATGCCCATGCCCCTTATGGATTCGACGCCGCGGAGCAGTCGCTACGTGATGCCGGCTTCGACGCCGCTGGTTCCGACTTCCAAGCATCCGTCCTCACATACCGATCGTGCCGCGATACGTCCCGGGAAAGGGTAGGGCGAATGGGCCACGCGGCGCTGCTTTTGTCCGTGGCCGCGCTGCTTTTGGGCTTGTGGCCGCTGTGGCCGCAGAGCCAAGCGCTAGGGGTCGTTGTGTCGGCGCTGGGCGTACTGCCGGGTTTAGGGGCCATGATGCTTGGCCTTAGCAGCCGCAGCCGCGCTTTGCGCGAGAATCGACCGCTGGGAATTTATACCGCGGCGCTTGGACTTTCGGTCACGGCCACATTGTTATGCGGCGTTTGGCTGCTGGCGATCCTCATTTTCATGATCAAACACCGGCTGTCGTAGTTTCTTTGAGGTTGGGCATAGACGCAGTGCGTTTATAAAGCATGCGCCAGATTGGTTGCCCGGCCTCGCTGACCCGTTCTTCACGCAATGAACAAGCAGGATAAGGATTGTGGCGTAGAAAACGCCATTCGCCTGCGGTATTGCACAAACCGGGCACGGTTTCCAAGACGGCCATCGCGTCAAGCGCCAGGTCGAATATATCGCTTTGAAAGAACACTTCGCCGCCGGGTTCAAGCAAATCAATAAGCTGTAGGCCAACCTCCGCAACCTCTGGGCTGAGAACGCGGCGTTTGCGCTGCGCGCGTTTGAACCAGGGGTCCGGGAAGTTGATATAAAAACGCCGTACTGATAAGCGGCTAAAAAGCGCCGGCAGATCAAAGTTGATATGGGCATGAACCGCGCGCAGCCGCGCAAGTCCGCTGGCGCTGGCCCGTCGATTGACGTCCTCGACCAGCGGCCGGCGTATCTCAACGCCGATATAGTTCGTGTCTGGCTTTTGCGCAGCTAGCTGAAACAAAAACTGCGCATCAGCACAGCCGAGTTCTACTTCCACCGCGCCCGGCGGCAACACCAGCCGCTCGGGCGCCAGGTCGATCAGTCCAGCACGGTATGGGTTTACGTGATGGCGAATACGAATTGACATCGTAATTAAAGGCTCCGCAAGTCAAGAGACCGGAGCATACGTCAGCACGGCGGCTGAAGGCAAACTTCAAAACGAATATGTAAGGTAAATGCCCATAGTAAATTGCAAAGGCAAAGCATTGTTATCGCATTCTTTTTTTGTTTCAGATCGTTGACAGGCGCATTCGCTACGACAAAGATGCCTGAACGACCCCCTAATCAAGGAACATAAGATTGAGTCCAACAGTAAGCGAAGATTCTGCGCTGGTTTGCAAACAGTGCGGCGCTCGCGCCGTATATCCTCAAGCATCCCCAGGGCGCACTGTGCGTTGTCGCAACATGGCAGCACTGGCCATCCCTGCGGATTTTCCCATCCCGACATGCAGCCGCTGCCGCGCTTTATTAATAGATGCGCAAACCAAAGCTGCACTGTCTCCGCTGATGCAAGCGGGATATCGCAATGCTCTTCGTCGTCGAGTGCGTCGGGCCATCGATACACTGATTCAGCATATTTCACAGCGGCGCTTAGAAATGCTTCTGGGACTTTCGCAAGGCTATCTGTCGCGACTGCGCTCTGGCTCAGGCAATCCTAGTCCAGAGCTCGTCAGCCATTTGGCACTTATCGCCAATGATCCCAAGACGCGGCTGTCCGAGCTGGAACGCTATTGGGCGGAACCAACGCTGGACGGCGAAACCGGCATCGCTCAAAGCGCGTCCGGGGCCGAGCATCTTGCCGCGCTCGAACGCTAAGATTTACTTCATTTCACCGCACGGCAAACTCGTCAAAGCGTTGCCGCGCTACTTGGTTCACCATCACAAGTTTATTTGTAACCGGCAAAGCCTTATTTAAGGTCTACGATTAACGTGTAGCCGAGTTTTTCATATGCATTTAGCTAGGATGGCTACATTACCAAGTTCATAGCTGGTTTTTGACAGCGCATTGCGCGTTCCTGTTGTGAAATATTCGCCAGAGACGAGCAAGAAGATTCTTAAGAAGAACTGACAAGGGATTTTGGCGCGCATCGTGTTTGCGCGGGGCCGCAAAGCAAAGGGACGCGGCTGACGAAAGGCCCTCGATTCGCCTACCCCCCGATTCTCCAAAAGTTGTGGTACTATTTTTTAAGTCTGTGACTTGCCTCTGATCGCTGTCCAAGCTGGCGTGCTTTCGAGGCTTTAAGATAACGCTTTTATCGTCGGAGAAACCCAGACCATGGTGGCACGACAGACTAGAGCCATGAACCCTCACGGTACTTTCGGACGATGCCAATGGCATGCGCTGTCGGTGCTGCTCGGATGGATGATTCTGACCGCGTTTGCAGTTGCGGATGCCCAGGCCGCCGACAAAAAGACGGTTGTGGTGTTGGAAATTCAGGGCGGCACCAAACAGCTTCAGCAAGCCATCATCAATGGGCTGAAGGACAAGTACAACCTGCTGCCGCTCTTGAAGTGGACGGCTGCGGCCAAAAAGCTCAACATCAACGGACAGGCCCCGCAAGATTACGCGCTTATCGCCGCCGAGGTAAAAGCCGACGTCGTGATCACGGGGCGAATCAAGCAGGACAAGGACGGAAAGTGGCAGGCGCATATTGCCGCCCGCAACGGCCAAAGCGGCAACCCCCTTGGAAAAATGTCCTATGATCTGAAATCGGCAAAAGTCGATGCCGATCTTATCACCCAGACCGAGCGGGACATCGGCCCGGCCGTGGAAAAAGCCCTCATCGGTGAGCCGCCGCCGCCCGTGGGGCTAGTGTCCGATGAGCCACCGCCTGCACCGCTGCGCGGCGTTGCCGGGACTACAGAAGAAGAAGATCCCATCGCCAAGATGCGCCGGCAGTTAGAAGAAGAGCAGCGCCGCATTGCGCAAGCCAATGCGCGGCCCGTCTGGTATCCGTTTTTCGATATCGGAGCCGGCTTTATCCTGAGCGGTCGCAACTTCAGCTTCAATGAAGAAGCGCCGCCTTCGAACGTAAGCTGCTACGACTTTGTCACCAAGCGTCCGGACCTTACGGATGGGACGCTGAATCCGCCGCTCGTGTTTAACTACACCAAGCGAACGGCCAACGCCTGCAAGAATTTTCCGACTTTGGTTGCCGGCGGTGTGCACGTCGACCTCAGCGTGTTTCCGTTGGCTTTTTTGCGAGTCAGTCCGGTTCGCGGCCTGGGATTTGGCGCATCCTTTGATTACGTTTTCTGGCCGCCCAGCAACACCAGCCTTTCGAATCCGGAAAACCTCGACACGCGCGAATTCCGTTTCGAGGTGGGTCTGCGCTATCACTACAACATCAAGAACAAGCGGTCGCGGCCGTCGATTCTTGCCAACCTGCAGTATGGCGGACACTACTTTTCCATCGCCAAGAAGGAAAAGACCATCACCTACCAGGATGACAAATTCGTGCAGCAGACCACCGTTGGTCTTGATGACCATGGCTTGCCCGACATCTATTATCAGTACGTGACCATTGGCCTTGGTGGACGCATTCCTTATTACGCCAGTGAAAAGGTTTACTTTGGGCTGCTGCTCAATTTCAATTTCCACGCCATGCTTGGCTATGGAGAAATTGCCAACGCGTTTGGCAAAAACGACAAATCGCAGCCCGATGCAGGACAAAGCTGCGCCACCCAGCCGAACACGCTTTATTGCAGCAGCGGCTACGGTCCGGTCAACAGCGGCTTTGGTCTGCGCGGCAGTCTCACTCTGCTCGAGGCCATGGTCTGGCGCGGCCTGACCATTCGCCTGCAGGGCTACTACGAACTCTTCAAGTACGGATTCCTATTTGGTAGCGGCGGCAGCCCCAGCACGACGCTGCCACCGGGGGATCGCAATACTTCGTTTGGCGCGCGCCACATCGCACAAGCTGCCACCGACAACTACTTTGGCGGCATCGTCCAAATCGGTTACCAGTACTAGACCAACCTGCTCACTTCTGAGCGATGTTAGAGCCCGTCGCCCTTTCACACTCTCGATTTCGCGTTCCAGGACTTTTTCAGGATGGCCGCGGCGTGGTGGTTGGGGCGCAGGCTCTGCTTTTCTTGCCGCGCCTCGATGGGGTGATTTCGGCGCTGCGCCTTTTGTCCGAGGAATCGGTCATCAGCGAGCTTTTGCCCACGCTGCGCATTGAAGAAGTACAAAACTCGCTGTCGGCTCGCGGCTATGTGCTGCGCTTTGCCTCTTCTGATTCACGCAGCCTCGATCGCTCGGCGCGCGTCGCCGCGCTTTGTCAGGGCACGCTATGTGTCGGAAACGATCGGCACTTTGTCGCGTATCGCGACCGGCGGGCGCCGCTAGGCTACGACGCTGCCGAGCTTTCCAGCGCGCCGGGCACTTACATTCTTTATACGGCACCGGCGACTCAAGCGTACTTTTTGATCTCCGAGATTTCGCCGCTGCGAATTTTGTCGCGATTGCCCTTGCTGCCGGCCATCGGGGGAAAAAGCGCGGCCCTGCGCGCGTCCACGTCCGACGGTTCGCTGTGGCTGCTTCTTGCCGAAAGCGGTCCGCAGGGACTTTTAGGCCGCATCCTCAGCTTTTTGTGGCGGCGCGGAATAAGTGCCACCGTGGCGTTGCCCGATGTCTTGCCCGCACCGGCCGATGTCTTGCCCGCGCCGGCCGCGCAGCCAAGCGAAATGGCAGCCTCTAGTCCACGCACCGCGACGTTGATTGCGCTGCCGGCGAATTGTACGCAAGTGGCCAAGCTGCTTTTGGAACTGCCTGGAATTACGGCGCTGCGTCCTTTAAACGAGCAACTGGCGGTCGAGCTTGGCTATGTCCATCCCACTTGCCTGCCCGTATTTGCGCGACTCTTTTCCAAAGAGCAGCGCTATTTGTTTCTGTTTCAAGCCGCCGCGGTTTTGGTCTTGCCGGCGACTCCCTTTGTGCCCATCGAGCGCCTTGTCGAGCTGCGCTATGTTTCGCTTCCTGACAGTGGAAATGGGAGTGGGAGTGACACTAGATACTCCGAAGATGCTTGGCCAACTTCGAACCTGCCCCTAGCAGTGCGAACGCCTGCTTTTGAACAAACGCGGCTGCCTTTGCGATTGACTCTGCGTTTGCTGCCTCAGCCTACGCCGTCTGAGCCCCCGGTGGCTACGCTGGTTCCCTGGTCGCAGGCGCGAGTTTTGGGGCGTCTATTGTGCTTGTTGCCGCCTCCGCTGCTTGGCGATCTGCGCGCGAGTTGCCTGGATGAAGGGATTCTGCTTTTGGGCGACACCGCCGCGGTGACGTCCTTGCCCCTCGGGCAGCTTTTTTACGCCGCGGCCGAAGCTGTCCTTGTACCCCTCGGCATGGCCCTTGTGCCGCGGCTGCGCGATAAGACTTTGCGCGCCAAGCTTGGCGTCGCCGAGCAGGACTATGCCGTCTTTTTGCCAGGTGTGGCGCCGTTTCGGCTAGAGCGCACCGGTTTGTTCTTGGCTGCCGAGGCGCTCGTGCCACGTCTTTTGACCGACAAACGTGCCCTCGCAATCGAGGCGAACGAGCCGACGGCACCCGTGGTGGTGAACGATTCGCTGGGTCTACTGTGGCCGCTGTGGGGCAAGTGAAAAGACCCACCGGCGCGTACGCCATCGCGAAAAAAATGCGCCCGCGCGACCAAACATCGCAGGATACAAAGACCGATGGGTGAATTCGCCTTTGGGGAAGCGCTTTTGGAACGCTTTGTCGTGCCGCTTTTGCTTGGCCAAAAGGTTCACGTCGGTGCACCGCTTGAGGAACGCGGTGCCGAGCGGCTTTTGACCTCGATCATGCGGGGTCTCGATGAGACCGCCATCGGCAAAACCCTGCAGCAGGCGCGGCTGCAGCAACTGCTGGCGCTCGGCTATGTCGGCGCTGCGCCGCGGCTGGCCGATGAAGGTCCGGCGATATGTCCGCTGATTGCGCTGCATGATCTTTTGTTTTTGGCCCATCCGGAGGCCATGCGGCTGAAGCCGGAACGGCTGCTGCACATCGCCCGCCATGCTTGCCGTCTGTGTCAGGAAGCCAAGCCCGACGTAGAGCAGATTGAAGTCACGAGCCGTCTGGCGGTGCTGTACAGGCGGCACAGCCTGCTTGGCAGGCTGTGGGAGCTGCATCGTCAGGATGTCGTCCGTACGCGTGGAAACAAGATTCAGCTTTATCGAGGCGTCGCGCCGCCGCGTCGCGTTTTGGGAAAAGAATTCGAGACGGATCAGGTTACGCAAATTCGTATCTTGCCGGAGCTCGCCGAGCTTGGCGAAGGCCAAGGCCTGCAAGTTCTGCGGGCGATGCTTTGGGCCAGTCCTCTGACTGACCTTTTGCAACCCACGCGGGCCGGACTGCCGCTTGCGGCCTTGCCGCTAGACCTGCTTCTACACGGACGCTGGCTCGCTCAAAAGCCGGTGGCGCGGCTTTTGGTGCGACGATATTTACAACTTGGACTTTTTGCCGTGGCTCCGGTGCTGACCGCTCTACTGGTCGCGCTTTTGCAGCCTGCGAATGCTGCTCCTCGCGCATCCGGCCGGCCCGAGCTTTTCGCTTGGCTATGTCTGCTCGGCCACCTGCATCTAAGCGCGCATGTGGTGGCGGCGCAGGCCCTGCCACCGGCTGATTCGGCCCCGGCCTTGCTGGATTTTTATGCGCTGTACGCGGCGCTTTTTGCACAGCATAAAGCGCTGTCACAACCGCCAGACATCAAGAGCAATGTACAGCTTTTTGCGCAAATCGAGCGCCACGTGCAAAGTTGCCGCGACCTGGGCGGGTCGCAGCGGGTGCGCCACTTCAGCGAACTTTTAAGGAACATGACATGACAGTTTTGGCTCCGCTTTTGCGCCTGCAGCAGATGGGCCGCCTTCTGGAACAGGAATTTCTGGATAAACAGGAAATCATTCGATTGATGCTGCTGTCGGCGTTGGCTGGTGAGCACCTGCTTATCATCGGCCCTCCTGGAACCGCCAAAAGTGCGCTTGTTTCGACGATGGCCCGGCTGTTGTCGGCGCGCTATTTCGAATATCTGTTGACGCGCTTTTCTGAACCCAATGAACTGCTTGGACCGATCGACGTGCGAGCATTTCGCGAAGGAATCTACCGGCGCAACAGCGAACACATGTTGCCCAGCGCCGAAGTGGTGTTTCTGGACGAGATTTTCAAAGCCAATTCGGCGATTCTAAATAGCTTGCTGACGCTGCTTAACGAGCGACGCTTGCACGTCGGCAGTCAGCGCATCGAGGTTCCGCTTTTGGCTCTTTTTGCGGCCAGCAATGAGATGCCAAGCGATGACAGTTTGGATGCGCTGCTCGACCGATTTCTGCTACGCATTGGTTCGCAGAATTTAGAAAGCTATCAATTTCATCGCTTGCTCGAAATCGGACTACGACACGAACAGCCGCGTCGGTTTTTGCGCGAAAATAGCGAAGTCCCGATGACTCTACTAAGCGCTGACGAGCTCCGCGGACTGCAAAATGAGCTGCGCAGTCGCTTGCATTTTTCAGATGAATTTCTAAATACCTACAAAACCCTGGTTCTGCAGATACGTGGCGAGGGAGTATCGCTTAGCGACCGACGTGTGGTGCGGCTGCTGAAGCTATGCGCTGCATCGGCGATGCTGGATGGACGTGAACAAGCCGAGACTTGCGACTTATTCGTGCTACGCCATGTTTGGAATAGTCTGGAGCAGAGCGCGCTTTTGGATGCCATTGTTCAGCCGGTGCTGGATCGGCAACCGCGTCGCACAAGCCTTGGTCCAGACGATGTACTTCACAGCGCCGCCAATCTGGAGTCGCTTTTGTCTGAGCTGACACGCGTACGTGGCCTGCTCAGTAATGCCGCCGAACTTTCCGATATACAGCTTTTTGCGCAGCTTCGTACTCTTGGCGCTTTGCGCACGGCGCTGCACCGCCATTCCGGAGACGCGGCCGCGCGCATGCTGGCCGAGATCGACACTCTCCTAAACGGTATGTTTTCCGCTTCGCAATTTCCGTAAACATTCCCATTTCAAACCTTTCTTGAATATGCCGCTTGCCGCTGCCGAGCGCGACGGGCGCTACCCCCGCAAGGAAGCAATCCAGCAGCGCTTCGATGTAGGTGGGGTTGTCGTCCAGCGGAGCGCGCGGCGGGGGTTTTATCGCCTCGCCGAAGTGGGCAATGCCCTGGGCGTTCATGCGGTCGGTTTTGGCCAGCTTGCCCACAGCGCGAGCGAAGTCGCGAATCTGGCAGGCGTTGACGGAAAAAGGAACCTTCGCCTCAAGCAGAGCGCGCGCCAAAGGTCGCTCGTAACCGCCTGTGGGCTCCAGGGCTGCGCGGCACGCTTCCCACTGCGACACAAACTTGCGCAGGGCGCGATGGCCGGCCGAGTCATTTTGGAAACGTCCCCCAACTCATGCGGGCCGCGCGGTCACATCGAGGGGGCTTAGGACACGTTGATTCCGATCCATTTCAGGATGGCTCCTCGGCGAAAACAGGTTGGCTTGAAGCACAACCCCGGTGTTGCGAGGCGGACATTGATCTCTGCAGGTGTTCGCGCTTGTTCTTCAAACCTCCCGTCGGACGACACTGCACCTCCACGGGCTTATCGCCCGGTGCTCAACGACCTGTCCGACTGGAGTTTATACCTAGCGCAGAAACGGCTCAGACGGTAGAAGTTTTCACAGTCCGGCACAGCAGTTGCATTGCTTGTCAGTCGCCCCGCGCGCCCCCCTCGGGAAAAAGCACTGCGGCGGAAACATCAATTCTTTATTAGAGGGCAGTCATGCAAGGCGTACTGGAATTACAAAGGCGGAGAGAGCGAGGATGCAAGCCGCGAAATGCTCCGGCGGATTTCCCGCAGCAGGTGAAAAAGTGCAAAGCGTGAGTTTAGGTCCTTATTGCACTACATGCCGTAGCGGGCCTGAAAATCGCTAGATTCTGAGCATTAGGTGCGAAAAAAAGGTTGACCTAAAATCTGGCTAGGCTAGACTGCCTGGGTTTTCGCGGGAGTAACTCAGTGGTAGAGTGCCACCTTGCCAAGGTGGACGTCGCGAGTTCAAGTCTCGTCTCCCGCTCTTCAAGTAGTAGGTAGTTGTTGACGGAAAACGGCCAGCCCATAAGGTTGGCCGTTTTTCTTTTTGCGCGCCTTTTCTGCGCCTCCGTTTCTTGCCTGCACGCCGCGTAGTGTTGCCGCTATATTTCGATATCGACGGAGCTTGACTCTGCCTCGCTGCGCCCTGTGACTTGCAGCGGGCTCTCTATAGAGCCAGGATGTAGCCAATTTTGTATTGGCGCCGATAGAATCAACGGCCATTCCGCTCGACGAAGAGCTGGTAGATGTCGCGGCTCTCTTCGCGCCCCATCGGCTCGAGCGCAAAGTCATCCAAGACCAAGACATCTACCGTACAAAGCGCCGTCATCGGCGCCTCCCGTGAGTTGTCCATGCGGCTCTGCCTCAGGCTCCGCAACAGGGTGTCCGCCCAAGAGAATCGGACGTTGTATCCAGCACGACAGCACAGGTGCGACAGCGCCGTGGACCAGTACGTTTTCCCAACTCCGACCGGCCCCAGCACACAAAGATTCCGATGCTCGGCGACGAAGCGCAGCGAGCACAGCTCGACGAGTAGTCGCTTATCGTAGTGGACTTTGGCACTTTGATCCCAGCGCTCTAGCACCCTGTCCGGGTCCAGCCCCGCCTGCTGCGCGCGCCGCTCGGCTGCCCAGCTGTCTCGACGAGAAATCTCATCGGACAGCAGCATCAGGAGCACATCCTGAAACGGCACGCTCTGCTTGTCCGCCAGCGTAAATCGGTAGTAAAGCGTCGGCAGCATCTCGCCCAGCCGCAGCCGCTTGAGCGCGGTGACAAGCTCCGGATTCAGCGTCTTTGCACTCATCGCTCACCTCCTTTTTCCGCCGCGGCATGTGATTCCTTGTTCTCCTCGCTTTGCGCACGCGTCGCGAACTCTTGGCATCGCGCAAAAAGCGCGAGGGCAGCGGGATCACCTGGCCGCGTTGCTCACCCTGCTCCTCGATGTGACGCGCGTCCTTGAGCATCCGCTCGATGCGCGGCACCTCGATCACGTCGAACGACAGCGCACGTGCGCATAGGGCATTGACGCGCTCCACTTCGTAACGCTCGCACAGCCGCAGCGGGACCTGTCCCTCACGCAGCTTGACCCACGGCAGAAGTCCCGACAGCGGCCGCTCGCAGAATGCTCCGAGGTGACTCCCAAGCGCGTGGCCGCGGTGCACGATCGAGTTCACATCGCGCCGCGCATACGGCGCCTTGTGCGGCGGGCAGTCGCTGGGGTCCGTCGAGCGACCGCCGGGTGCTTGCCAGCCGTGCAGCTTGATAAGCTCCCCGCAAAGGTACATCCGCACGACTTTCCCGTCGCTGCGCACCCGCACTGTCTTGGCGATGTAGCGCGTCGGCAGCGAGTGCAATGCTTTCTGCACCTGGATGTGATGATCCGGATGCACCTTGGCGTCGCAGCCCTGCGGCGGGCTGATGGGCTCCGTCTGGGCGGGCTGCATGTGCGGCTTCTCGTTTTGCGCATATGCCTCGCGCGGCACGCGCCGCGTCGTGCCGTGCACGCGCGCTCCCGCGATGTCGCGACACCACGCCTCTGCGTGCCGCCGGACCTCGCTCATCTCCGTTGGCAATCGCTCCCCGGCAAACCAGCGCTCGCGGACATACGGCACCTGATTTTCGATGCGCGCTTTGTCTTTGAGACTGCGCACCCGCGCTGGGTCGATAAACAGCCCGCGCGCCTCCGCGTACTCGCGAAATACAGGATGAAGCTCCGGACTTGTCGAGCTCGCCCGCAGCACCATGCTCGAGGTGTTATCCGGCACCACGCGCTTGACCACACCGTCGAAAAACCGCCACGCCGCATCCAGTCCCTCGTACACCGCGCGCGTCGTCTGCTCGTACGTCGGCCACACGAACTGGTAGCGGCTCAGAGATAGCGTCACCACCAGCATGTGCAGCTTGCGCCGCCGTCCGTCCGCGTCGAGGACGATTCCCATGAGCCCGAAGTCCACCTGCGCTTCCTCGCCCGGCGGCGGGTCCACAAGCAGCACCGTCGGGGGCCGCTCGTGCCAGCCGAATTCGCGCCGCGCGAACCGTCGCAGCGTCGTGTAGCCCACACAAACGCCGTCCCGCTTGAGCAGCTCGTGGACGCGCACCAACCGCAACGGTGGGGTGCTCCCAAGCCACGCCTTGATGCGCGCCTGCTCTGCCAAAAGTGCCTGCCACGCTTCCGACGGCGCCACCCGAGGCCGCGCCTGCACCGCGTGGCCAAGCCCCGACAGGATCTCGTCAGTGACTTCCATCCCATCCCGATCCCAGCGGCCTCGGCCGCCGTCAGATACCGTCCCACCGTCTTGCGGTCCAGTCCCGTGCTGCGCGCAATCTTCCGCGCGCTTTACCCCGCCTCTTTCCGCCTGAGCACTTCCTTGATTTCCTGCATCGATACCTCCCGATACCTCATCTGACCTCGGACGGTCGTGTCGACGGCAGGTAGTCTGCCTCTACTATCGGTCTTCGATGTTGCGTCTGCGCTTAGACCGCCCTGTTCATCTGGCCCCATGACCCTGGCGAAAGGGTGGCCCCATGATGCTGGCGAAAACGCCCGCCTCCCCCGCGATTCTGGCCCCATGACTCTGGCGAAAGGGTGGCCCCACGATGCTGGCGAAAATCGCGGAACCTGGCCCCATGAGGGTGGCGATTGGCAAACTGTCTCGGTGTTCAAACACCGTCTGCACTTTGATGTTCAAACACCAACTGCATTGTCTTGGAACTCAGGCTCACCGCTTCAGCCTCTTAGCAAACAGGTTGCCGGTCCCGTTTTTTGGTGTTTGAACACACTTGGTGTTTGAACACCAAGTGTCAGAGCATTATGCTACAGGCCACATGTTC
>CAYWPR010000090.1:0-23348 GCA_964460115.1 uncultured Myxococcales bacterium | reverse complement strand
CGCCAGATCCTGCAGTGCGCTGACGGACAATTGCCGCGCGAATGGCGAAGTTCCAAGCGCGGTCGCTGCCTTCGGTAATGGCCCCCAAGTATTTGGGAACGCCGCCTTCCCGTTGCTGCACCGGCCACAGATTTTTCATATTTTGCGCTTCATCAAGGATGAGCAAATCGCACTGCAAATCTTCCCAATAAATGCCGGGATCGGGCTCTTCGGTCATCTCAATACGCTCGGCAATCCAGCGCTCCATGGCTTCACCAAAAACGGCGCGTTCGCGTTCAGACAGGTCGCTTAGGCCCGCAAGAAGCGTTCGCAGCCGCTCATGGTCTGCATCGCGCTCCTTTTCGCGCTGCATCGCGATTTCCTCGGCAGCCTTGCCGCGCTGTGACTCGGCAATCGCGGCGGCGCCGCTCGGGACGGATTGCTTTTTCCGTTTGGACTTGGCTTTGTCATCCTTTCCCTGAAATCTTGCGAGCATGTTGCGTGCATCCAGCCCAAGCATTCGCAAAATGGCCGGCGTCTTTAGAATCCAGGCGCGGACACTTTCGGCTCGAACGCGGTTGCGGGCGAAAACCGAGTAGGTCAGAAGCGCCACATCAGATTCACCGGCTTGAAACTGGCGCCATTTCAGCGCGCGTTCCTGCGGCGTATCGATGCGGCTTGTGTAGACGCCGCTGCGTCCGATGTAGCGTTCCGAGCCGATGATTACGACGCGGTAATCGGGAAGGGCCGCACGGATTTCCTTGTGCCATTTCCAAATGATGGTGTTGGGAACGATAACGATGGGGCGCTTTGCACGGCCTGCCTGACGCAGCGCCGCCAGGGTGGCAATTCCGGTATAGGTCTTGCCGACTCCCACGTCAAAACCAAGAAGCCCCCCGTTATTGGCGATGAGTCGCTGCGCCCCGGCGCGCTGATGGGGTTTGAGGATGATACGGCCGCGCCAGCGGGCCATGGAGAGTTCCTCTGTGCCGTACTCCGGCAGAACAAAGCCGCGAAACAGACGATTGTACGAGCCTTCGATGAGGTCCATCCACTCTGGACGGATTGCGACGAAATCTTGAAAGCTGCGCCGGGCCCGCTCGCCGTATTCGATGCGGGCGCGGCTGAGCGCTTGCTCGGCGCTTTCCTCTTCTCCGGTCGCGGAATTGATTTGTCTGGTCGCCGGCGGGCGGAACAAGGTGAAGTCGTGATTCAGATAGCCAATGGCAACAGTCAGACGCTGTTCCGCGACGTCCTTAAGATACGTATAGGTAGCTTCCTCTAGTCGCAATAGGCCGTTGTCGCGAACCAATGCCGGTACAGTCGCATCCGTCCATTCCTCCAGCCAGGCGCGCAGCACAGCCAGTGACACCCAGGGCATGCGTGGTTCGGGCGCAATGCTCGAAAAATGCACCGGAGCAATCGCCTGAAGCAGCCGCGTGGCTTGAAGCGCTGCCTGGGCATCTCCCTGATCGGCCAGCGTCTTGGCGCGCTCATAGCGCGGCCACAGAAGGCCCGTGTAATAGTCCCGTTCCGGAAGCCATTCGCCGTTGTCGAAACACCAACCCGCGGCGATAAGTGGAGTGTGCAAAGGCTCGGTCCAGTCAGCAATGCCAAGCTCGCGTCGAAAGGCACGCAGCATATCGGAATTCAAATGGTGTCGAGTGCTGTAAAGAAATTCTGCCTGTGCAACAAGGTCCTCTGCGCCGCCTTGGTAACGCGGCACATAGAGGGGCGGGATGCGCAAGGCAGTGGCCAATTCTCCGCTTTCATCAAAGGCAGACAGAAAAGAGATAAGCTCGGGGTGATTCTTGGACTCCCGTACGAGCAATCGGTTTGCATGCGGTGATTTTTGTCGCTCTCTTTGTTCAGAGGGCGTTGCCTCGTTAAGTCGCGCCGCGACCCAAGCGAGCAGGGCTTCGCGCAGCTCGGGGTACAACGCAGCGGCGGTTCGCAGGTTGGCTTCCTCACCGCTGGCCAAGGTGGCTAGGTAATGTCCAACGCGGGCTCCAATCGCTGTGGCTGCCTGGAGGTACGCCGGCAGACTGTCTTGGGTACCCGGTTTCTTCCGTGGCTTTTCAAGAAATGCATGAAACGGAGTGATGGTGCAATTTGTGCACATCGCCCGCTCGGTGAATTCCGGGAGGGAGGTAAACGTACCGACTACTTCATAGCCGCGCCGAGGCTTGGCGGTACTGTCATCTTCACTCTCAGCCCGGCCACGCTCGGTGCCAAGCAAGTGGCTTGGAAACTGCTGAAAGTAGTGACCTTCGCACACCGGCTGGTCGTCGGGTAATACTGCAGGCAACTCACCGCCGCGGGCTCGAAAAAAGAGGAGATCCGTGACCAGATTGGCCCCGGGAAATAGCCGCGACGGCAATCGAAACGCCGCCATCAGATGATGCCGGCGCAACACTTTTTTGCGCAACGCTTGCAGCGCTGCCGACTGCCCGGTCAGAAACCCATAAGGAACCAGAAATATGCCAATTCCGCCGGCAGCTAATAGATCCAGGCAGCGCCGAAGAAAGTAGATGTACGCTTTGCTTTCTCGGTAATCGCGGTTTGCGTCTTCCGTGATGCTGGCGCCGCGCGCGCCGTAGGGAGGATTGCTGACGACCAGACCCAGCTTTCCACGAAACTCATTTTCGTTCTGCACAAGCCACCGTTCAAAAGGCCCTTCAAAGACGGTGATTTCAGGGCACACGGTAGCCAGAACCTTTGCTGCGACATGTGAAAACTCCACCGCTGTAAAGCGGAGGTTTTCAAAGCCGGGGCCAGAGAACGCATGGATCATTCGGCCAATGCCCGCAGAGGGCTCAATAGCCTGAACTACCCCATCCACGCTGGGCAGACTGAGAACGAAAGGCCGCAGAACTCGGGCGATTTCGCGTGCCACCTTGGTCGGGGTGTAATATTCGTGAATGAGTCCGCGCGCCTCTGGTCGCCAATCCTGGGGCAGTTGTGCCGCCACGGCATCGATCGATAGCCCGCCCCAACCGGAATAGCGGAGTAGCGCCATACGCTCGCCTGGGCCCAGCGCAATCCCTGAAGCCAGCAGTCGCAGCGCAGTCAGATTGGCTGCCGTGCGTGCCGCTGCTGACCATTCATCGGGCGGAATTTCGGTCGAGGGAATTTCGACCTCTTCAATTCCTATAGCAGCGGGCTCACGCAGGAGCTTGGCCAATTCATTGGTCAGAAATTTTCCAAATTGACGAAAGAACAGCGCCACAAACTTGCGGTTTACCCCAGGCGGTGGTTGCTGCTGCAAGGCCGACTGCAGAAGCTGGACGCCTTGCTCGGCATAGGAAGAAGCCATCATTTTTTCTCGCCCTCTTTGTGAAGATCTGCGGCGAGTTTCTTGGCAAGTTCAGGGAGCATGCCCTGCACCGCGCGTAACATGGCGGCACTCTGCGCCTCGGTCGATGCAGACGAGCGTTGTGCTGCATCAGGACTTTTTCGACGCGGATGCTTGGTTGCACTCTTTGCTTCCGAAGGAACCAAAGAACGATTTGGTGCATCGGGAGCCGGAGGATGAGCTGGAAGCAATGGAGCAGGAGGACTCGGCGGAATCGATGAAGAGGTCTTCGGCTGCGGTCTACTGAGCGCGATTTGAAGTCGATGAATCTCTGCTTCAATACGCTTGGCTTCCTCTAGAAGTTTGTCGCGGCGCGACATCGCCATGGCTCTTTTGCGTTCTGCTTCACTTTTGCGGGTCTCTACACGCGCAACTCGAACACGCTGGCTCCATCGCAATTCGACCGTTTGCTGTTTTTGCGCGGCACGCGTCAACTGCTCCCATCGGCGTTGCATCCTCTCAACCGCTGGTGGCGGACGAAGTCCCTCTGCGCCGAATACGTCTCCCCGCTCGATACCCTTGGGTGGACGAACGGCTCGCTTGGCGATGTGGACGTCGACTACGGGACTGGGGATAATATTTTTTCCATCGCAGGAGCAGGTGGTTTGCGCGGCAGCCTCTGCACTTCTGCCGTTGCGCCAAGCCTCTATGAAGTAAGGGCGCAATGCCAACATCACTTCCCGCGAGATCTGAGCGCCGCGGTAGGCACCCTGCAAATGGGCAACAATCATCGCGAAATAGGAAGGCGGGGGCAGTTTCTCTTCACGCGATTTCCAAGTCATGGGAATTCTCCTCAATGAATCCGTTCGCCTTATCGTTCGTTTCGCTTCAAACCCAAGCGCCGTCGCAGCCGGCCGATGCTTGTACGCACTGCGTCAGCGGCCAAGTCCACCAAATCCACGCCAACCTCTTCCACAAACTGGGCTGTATCACGTACTAGCGCTTGTCGCTGTGCCTCGATCAGCGCAGACAAGGTTGCCCGCAAGAGCGTTTTGCAGTGGGCGCAGCGCACAATTTCATTTGAAGTGGGTCGATGGGTAATGCGGTTGGCATTTCCACATTCCTGACACGCGATCGCTCCAATTCTGTGCATCCAAGCGCGGCGTTCCTGATCGTAGGCAGCTCGTTTTTGCGGATCACTTAGGACCGCGTAAGCTTCCTGAATTTTGCGAAAACGCTCGACATCTCCCTGCCGATCCGGATGGGTTTCACGCGCGCAGCGACGATAAGCCGATTTGATCTCTTCGCTGGAGCTATTCAAATGCACTTTCAATGCTTCATAAAAGTTCGTCATTGTTCTTTCCTGGCGAAGCTTGGTTCTGTTCGCTAGCAGCATTCGAAGGTTCTTTGCTCGCAAGATTCTCTGCGCCATTTTTCTGGACTAAATCATCAAGCATTGCCTTCCAATTGGTTGGCGAGCTTAGAGATATCGCCATATCTAGGTCGGTAGTGCTCTTGAGCTTGCTTATCATTCGTTCAATGATGTCGGCCTGGCTGCGCTTAGCAGGCTCAGAAGCTAAATGACTGGCCAGTTGCGGAGTATCGGAAACGAAGATTTGCCGCCCTGAAGCCTGCGCTTGCGATCGCTGTATGAATGCAACTCCGATTTCTCGAACCAGCGCGAGCGCAGAGTGGCCAAGACCTACATAATCTGGTGGCGGTGGCGGCGGCTGGGCAATTTGTTTTGCCGCACTGGCCAGCACGTCCTTTTGTAGCTGCAATAGATCATGAATGGTACCCTTGACGTGTTCTGCATCTTTGTAAATTTGCTGCGTACTCACCACGACAACGCGCTGTAGCTCCATCAATTCACGCCGCATAATTCTATTCAAAGTAAAAATCTCGCCAACTTCTGTGACATAAGCAGAGTTCTTAATAAAATCCTGCTGGCGTTCTTCTAAATCCATCGCCTGAAGATGTTTTTGATAATCTGAATCGAATCCTTCAGAACTCGCTATGGCGTCATTGCTTTTGCTGGTATGCAGAACGGGTTGCTGGCCTATGCCATTCGTGTTCCCCGGCAGTGCAACCTGCTGCCCTGCTGACTGAGCACTGCTTTCCGCACCTCTCGGAGAAAGATGCAGCGAGAGCTGAGATTGGCTTGCACGATGCACTTCATTTTGCAAATTGACTTGCAGTGCCTGATCGTAATGAGGCATAGGCCGACACTGATTGTCATAGAAACAGAGCGTATAGTTGCCTGTCGGCACCCCATAGGGAGAATCACCGACATTGAAGAAGCTACCCGCTTCAATCGGAAAGATTCGTGTATTGCCATCGTGAAATTGCACCATCAAGCGGTAGTAGCTCGCGTTGGCTGGAGCAATTGACTTAATTCGTTCGCTGAGAAACATCACTTGCAATCGTAAATAGTTTTCTTATGAGTGCTCGTGCGAAATTCGTTGATTTGCCGTTGATGTTTTATTGCTTGCTGTTGAAAAATCGTTGATTTTCTTCAATTCACTGATCAACGATTTTTTTTACGGATAGATCCGTTTGCTAGCAAACGCAAAGATCCGGTTGTCGGCAAACGCAGAAATCCGCTTGCTGGCAAAACATAGAGAACCGTTTGCTGGCAAACGGTTGTTAGCAAATAGATCTCGTCTACTAAATACTCGTAAACATTGCGAAAATTCGACATCATCAATTTGTTTCCTACATTTGTTGGCAAATGGAAATTTCCATTTGTCGACAAACGCATCGGATCCATTTGCTGGCAAACGGATCTTGCGTTTGTTGGCAAACAGATCTGCGCTACCTACATTGGCACCTGTATTGACCGTTTCTATTTGCATGTCTACGCTAAGCGCATGGACGAATCATTCTGTTCAATGTGCAAAAGGCCATTAGGTGCAGACCCTCGTGCAAAGTATTGTTGTGAGCGTCATCGATGGCGCGGTTGGTGGCAGCGCGCTGCCGATCTCGCCGTCGAAGCAAAACGACTGCCCCTTGGAGCGCTGCCGGAAGAAGCAGAACAGGTACTTCCGATCGGACCGGAACGCCTGCAAATCGCTAATCAACTGTTACTGATTGGACGTGCCCCAGCCGGAGCCTATGGCTATCGAGTTGGTACTGCGCAGGGACGATCGCAGATTCTGCGATGGTTTCCTGCCGCTCGACTGCGCGACGTGCCGATGTTTCGTCTGGAACCGTTTGAATGGCCGATGGTTCCAGTCCGTGGAATCTACGCCGTTGTATACATGGACCGTCGCTGTCTTCCGATCGGGGGACTGCGGTTCTCTATTGCTATCGATCAGGTCGATTCCCGGCTGCACTGTTCCGATGGCGATCGAACTTACAAGCCACGTCCGCGCGAATAAGGAATCGCTGAATTAGCCATCGCCCCTGCGATTTTGACAGGTTACGCTTGGCGGGAGTCGGCGCCCTGTGGGAACCGCTGAGCGAATGAGCCATCAATACGAAAGAACCCAGGCAGCGGGCCGAAAGCGTTGAGCCGAAAGCCCGGCCAAGCCATGGATCCATAAATCCGAATACCTTCGTCGGACCGTGAATCGCACCATGTGACCTTGCACATCGCTCAGGACACCTACCGGCATCGCCGATGTTATAGTGCCGCGCATGAATCGGTGGTTACTTAGTTGTCTCCTCTGCTTGCTACTGTGGATGCAGAGCGCCGCGGCCAAAGAGGACTACGGCGACGACCCTGAGTTCGTCAGTCGGCGGCTGCTCGTACGACTGCAAGAGGGTGACGAACAGGCGCTCTCGGGCTTTTTGGGAAATCTGAATGAGCTTTCCGAGTTCCAAGTCGAGGTGGTGGCGCGCGTGTTTCCCCAGGCACCGCCGCCGATTGTCACAAAGTATCTGCCGATCCTGCAGGCTGCGTACTTGCGGAAGATCATGACCCAGGCTCCCTTGGCCTACAAGCTATGCCAACAGGACGCAGTGACCGGGGTTGAGCTGCGCGCCGCCTGTGCGCAGACCCGCCCCAAAGAGCCTCCGTCGCCAAGATGGCGCAGGCCGCGGGGCGAGCCCCTCGACCGTATCGGCCTGCGAAGCGGCCTTACGGTGATGAGCCTCGCACTCGCTGGTCTACAAATGGGACTGACGATTCCCTTCCGCGAACAGGTCGCGGGCCAGGGCCTGACCGTGGTAAGCGGCATCATCGCCGGCTCCTTCGTGTTCGTCGATCTCGTACTGATGCCGCCGCGCAACCTGTCCCAGGCGATGTTCTTGTATGGCATCCCACTCGGCGCCATGGCCGGCGGCGGCATCGCCTACGCAGAGTCCCTCCACCCCATCTCCGCCACAGTCTTCACTTCCGTAAACACCGCCATCACCCTGATCTGTGCGCTTACGCTGACCTGGTCTTCCAAGTGATGCCGAGGTTCGCCGGTCAAGAATTGTTGGACGGCGGAGGGGGGCGGTGAGACGAAAGCTGTAGCGAAATTGATACAATGGGTATGCTGTGCGCCATGCGCGCTTGGCTACTTCTGCTCATAATCGTCATTTCAGTCGCGTGCTCATCGGGAACAAATGGCCCGCACAACGATGACCTCGCCAATCCCGGCGCTCTGCGCAACGTAGACGTCACTGTCATCTATCCCCTGCCCGAAAAGGCGGACGACCTCATCGCCGGCGGCCCGCTCGTTAAGGACATGCCGGTGCCCGAACTCGACGAACGCTTCCCCATCGAGAGCGAGGCGGAGCGCCGCGCGTCGCCAACGAGACCGCCTTCGTCCTCGAACAGATAGAATCTAAAATGAAATAACCTGCTCGGACGCTACTGATCGGTCGATGAACATCCGCCCACATGCGGGTTACTCGTCTGTTTTTCGCCAGACGCTTGCCAGCCATTGCTGGCGCGCGCGGGGAAGTCCTTTGGGGCGGTACGCATGGGCGAGTTCGACGTAGCCCGAGTCACGCATGGTTTTCCGCCAAGTGGCCAGGCGATGGTAACAGCAGAACCGCTCTCCCATCCAACCTTGCTCATCGTTGCCGCGCGGATTCAAGGTGAAGAGAATTCCACGCGGTTTCAAGGATGCGAAAAGGACGCGTAGAACGCTGGGCAAATGCTGCGGTGGAATGTGAAAAAGCGAAGCACTCGCAAAGATTCCGTCAAAATGTTGCGCAGGTAGATTTAGTGTCAAAAAATCCTGCTCTTGCACTTCGCAACCGGAGTGCGCACGGGCCATCGCGGCAAATCGCGCCGAACCGTCAATGCCCAGTGCTCGATGTCCCAGGCTGGCAAAGTGCCGCAAGTCGCGCCCTGGGCCACAGCCGAGATCTAGAAGCGTGAAGGGACTCTTGCCCTCTATGAACCGAAAGAATAGTTCATAGTCCGCTTGGAGATCGCGATCTCGCGTCTCACTCCAGTAGTCTTCAGCCATGCGATCGTAGGCGGCGATTGTCAACGCAGATGTGCGGTGAAGGTCGTCCGTTGTGGTCACATCCATTCCATCCAGTCTGCCAACTGGCGTTGGATTTTCGTTTGAAAACCGTTGGTGGGCGAAATTTATTTTGCGCACGAAATACAAACGGATCTTCCTGCCGCATTTCCGATGACGGCTCGGCCGCTCGCTGGTAGGCTCAGCCATCCGCATTGTCAGCATTCTCAATCATCGTGCTTTACACAGAGGTTCTTACGGATGTCTCTGCTGAGTTTTGGCGAATTTTGGCTCGACACGATCAACAAGCAACTTTGGCATGGCGAGCGCCCTGTCGAATTGACCGGAACGCCTTTTTCCGTACTTCGCCACCTTGTGGAACACAGTATGACAGGGCCGGATACGGACAACGGTGGACAACTGGTGACCAAGCATGCGCTTCGTAGCGGCGTCTGGCGAGACACCCACGTAAGCGATGAAACGCTGCGCGGCTGCATCCGCGTGATCCGCAAGGCACTGGACGACGACCCACAGCAGCCGCGCTACATCAAAACGCACAATAAGGAAGGCTGGCGGTTTGTCATGAAGGTCGCGCGGACGCAACACCTTCCTGTGATGCCCACGCGGACTCTGCAGCCGCCCAACGGTCCTTACGACCCAGCATGGTACATAGAGCGGGTCCATGAGGAACGTGAGGTGCTGGGATGCATCGAGTATCCGGGACGTCCCGTGGTGATATATGGTCCTCAAGGCTCCGGCAAGAGCACATTGATTCACCGAATTGTAGAATCCGCTTGTGCAGCGAAAGAGTGGGAAGCTTCTCGGCAAGTAATCCGCATCAGTATGCGCGCCCTGATGGATGAGCATCTGGCTTCCTTTGATGCCACCTTGCAGGAAATTGGCCGCTTGATGCTCGATCCCGAGCAAGAGGACGATGAGCGTGTTCAAAATTGCTTGTCGTCGCTGTGGTCAAAGGGTTTGGATGCTAAGCTCAAGCTTAAGAAGCTTGTACGTAACCATGTGTTGCACGCCGAGAAGGTGGCCTATTTGGTCCTGTCCGATGTAGACCAATTGGCGTCCTGGCGATATCAGGACGCGTTTTTCGACATGCTACGTGCCTGGCAGGATGCAGAAGGGCTGTCCTCGCTTCGCCTGATCATTGAGACTTCGATTCCGCCGCGGCTGTTTCCGCTAGGGGGTCAATCTCCATTGTGGACCAAGGCCCGTCGGATCCTGGTTCCTGGAATGGACCTCGCACAAGTTGTCAAGATGGCGGAGCTTTACGGCTTGCATCCTTCAGGAAGTGCCTGTGGCCAACTGATTAATCTTACCCAGGGGCTGGCGTCGTTGTGTCGGCATGTGCTTTACCAAGCGGCGGTTCGGCAGGTGCGACTTGAAGACTTGCTTCAAACCTATCATCCCAATGCTCGTTCCTTTGGCGTATTCACTGAGCATTTGGAAGACATCCGAAACTGGATTGAGCAGAAAAATTCTGCCAGTTGCCATGGATCTAGAAATGGTTCCGAAAAGCTCCTTCGGGAAGCCATCCGGGGAATCTCGCTAAGTCCTGAAGAGGCGTGGCCCTGGGTTCGCAAAGGATTGCTGACTGAGGCTGAGCCACGAGGACGGTACTGCTTTCGCTGCCCCCTCTATCGGGACTTCTTCGCGGAACAATCCGCATGACCCTTCCACGATTATCGACGCTGGGGGGACTGAAAGAAGGCGATCTGTACATTGAGCGACCGGCGGATCATGCATTACTTGCCGCACTAAGCCGTGGCGAGTATGCATATGTGCTGTCTTCGCGGCAGACCGGCAAAACCAGTCTGATGTCGCGGACTCTGCGAAAGCTGCGCGAAAGCGGCCAGCGCTGCGCCAAAGTCGATCTGGGAGCCATCGGAACCGAGAGCGACCCCAGTCAATGGTATCTCAGTTTGGCAATAGAAATTGCCGAAGCTGTGGGCTGCGCAGATGCGTTTGCCGAGGAGCATTTTACATCAACGCGGCGGCGCACTCCTGTGCAGTGCTTCATTCGCTTTCTTCGCGATCTGGTGGCCTTGTCTGAGAAGCCCTTGGTCATTTTTATCGACGAGATTGAAGGATTTTTGAAGCTGCCGATGCGCGTCACGGATGATTTTCTGGCCGCGGTTCGCAGTTGCTTCAACGATCGCGATCGGGAGCCGTGCTATCAGCGCTTGTCTTTCTGCCTGATGGGTGTCTGTACTCCGAACGAACTCATTCGGGACGAGCGTCGTACTCCCTTTAATGTCGCGCGGAGTATCGATCTGGAAGATTTTACATGGGACAACGTACGCGACGGATTTTCTCCAGTCTTCGCTGGCATGGGCCAAGTGGCCACAGAGATTCTAAAGAAGATCTATGAATGGAGTAATGGCCATCCCTACATCACACACTGCTTGGTCGAAGAGGTCCGTCAACGACATCAAGATGGCGCATTGCTTCATTCTGTCCTGATAGATTCGATTGTTCGCGAGCGTTTTCTAAGTACGCTTAGCCGCGAACAGGAAAATTTTTTGGAAGTGGAGAGACGGCTTTGCCTTGGCCAAGTCCATCGCGTGCAGCGCCGGTTGGCGCTGTACAAATCTATTCTTGGTGGGGATTCCGTGCCCGCGCTTGGACAGGATTTGGTGCAGCTTGAACTGCGCCTGACAGGATTGGTCCGCGAGCTGCGCGTTTCTGAGGCGCCGACGCACCTGGTCGTCAGAAATCGTGTATTCGCTACACTTTTCGACGAAAGCTGGACCCCGAAGTTGGACCCCGCGAAGCTCGATCCGGCCCTTTGGCTAAAAGATCAAATCGACCGCTGGATCGAATTTGGAAGAAAGGACGCCTTCGTGCTCCGTGGGGAGGAATTCCTGGAAGCGCAAAAGTGGACCCAAGCGCAACCCCACCTGGAACCAGGTATCAAAGAATTTCTGAAAGCAAGCCAGCGGGTCGATAATCGCGAGCGCAGACTCAGACTGAACAGTCTATTGTTCATGACCTTGTGGGCGAGTAGTGCAAGTTTTTTGCTGACCCCTCTTTTGCTCGATTACTGGCATCGGCGTGCGTATCCTGGAATGAATGCCATCAGCGCCCTGCATGTAATTCCTTTTCTGCTCGGATTTCCGGTAGGTCTGCTTTTAGATCATCGGCAAATGAAATCTGCTCGAATGATTCTAATTGGGCTTAGTTTGGAATTAGTGGGATCTGCGATTTTTCTTGGTGATCTATTTATTCAAAAAAGCATTATAGCATGTAGCGCTGTCATCTTGATTGTCATTGGACAAATCATACTACGTCCGCAGCCAGCAGTCTTGCTGGGATTTCTTTATCCACGCAACGACCGCAGAGCAGATTTGGCTTTTATTGTCTTTTACTTTTTTGTCAACCTAGGCGCACTCATTGGCCCTCTGGCCGGGGCAGCCATGTATAAACAATATGGATGGAAAGGCGCTGTTGGCACAGTCATGAGCGGCCTAGCGCTGGCACTCTACGGGTTTTCAATGTCATATTCCGCATTCAGCAAACTTAGCTTCCCGCTGAGAGTTGAACCTGAGCATCAACTGGCCTGGCGGCAACGACGCTGGCAAATTGTGCTTTTAGGCACTTCCTTAGTCGTATTTTGGGTATCTTTCTATGCATTCGCCGATTTTCTCGGAAAATCTCAACTATTCTCTCGAACCACTGATATATTATTTAATAATCTAGCGACTGAAAATGTGCTCAAACAAGGGTTATCTTCTGAATCGATCACGCCAATTTTTGTAATACTTCTAGCGCCTATTTTAACTGCACTTATGTATGCGTTGCGCGCCTTTAAAATTGAACTCACCATACCGAGCCGCTTAGCTATGGGCGCGCTCGTCTTTTCATTTTTACTCTTACTGTCAAGCACCCTTGGCTATGATTTTGGCTCAGCACATATTGCTGGGGTCTATATTGCGTTAACTTTCGCAGAACTGCTCATTGTGCCAGCCTCGATCTCTGCCACCAGTGCATTGTCGAGCACCAAGTCACTCTACTCCATGATGAGCGCTAACTACCTGACTGCCGGAGTCGGCGCGCTGCTGGCCAACAATCTGCTCCAGCCATCTCGTTTTGTTTTAGGAATTTTGGCGGTGGCCTGTGCGGTGATTGCAGGCGCTTGGTTTTTTCAGCGAAAGAAGTGGTTGAGTGGAAATTCCTGAGCAGCCGAATCAGCGGCGCATCTAAGCGACGCCGAACCCGTGCTTAGCGGTTGGAGGGCGCAGCACTAAGAAGCGGTAAAGGTATGTCCTGAAATGGGGCTGGGCCGCATTTCAGTTCAGCGCCAGTCTTCATCATCTTTGGCGCATCGGACTTGGAATGCCGTGGTTGAGCGCTGGCACGAGCCGCAGCAAAAAAAGACTCGGGAATGCTAAGCTTACGCGAGGTGGTCGTCATGTTAAACCTCCTAGTGGGGTTACCGGCCCAGTCGTTTCACTTACGTGCTCATTTGTCAAGGGATCGGTGAGCGATACCCAATACCTATCGCCGCGGGTCGAAGCAATAAACTCAAGCAAACCGCAGCGCAACCAGACCATAACCAGGTTACTGCTTGCGTAGCAACATGAGCATAATCTTGTTGCGCTCGTTGCTAGCGTAGGGCATCACGGCCTCGGCCTTCCAGCCGAAATTCTTTAAAACTGGCTGACGGCGGTGGCTTCAAGCAGAGCAAACTCGTCAAGCTACCTTGCTATCGGATTGATTCTTACTCCGAGCCTCGCCAGTCGCGACCGTATCAGTTAGCAGCTACTTGCTGGGTATCCTCATGGGAAGGTTCGACGACCCAGGGCATGTCTTTGCCGCTACGCCAAGCGATGCATCCCTCAGGAACTGTATCCAGAAGATGAGGGAGATCCGGATCGAGATTCCTGAAGCGCTCTAAGTCGGTAATCCGCAGTTCTTCATCTTCATGTCCATCTGCCCCGCAATAGAAACCCCAGCCGCTATCCCGTTCGCTAATGGGAGTGCTGTGCTCCACTAAGCATACGGGGACGCATTGCTCTGCCACATGTATGCAAATAAACCCTGGCCGTCCGTCATCGTTCGTCATCGTTTGGCATCCGGTTTGACTTGCTGCGATTATGCTTTCTGCTCGTGATGCGAAGGTTCTCGTAGCTGTTGTCGCCACCTAGCGACGCTGGAATTCGATGGTCCACTTGGGCTTCATTTGGTGGCGGTGTAACGCCCTTCTTACTCTTAGCTGGTAACACTAGCTCTTCTTTTGAATAGTCATCGAGCAACTTTCCGTCGTTCGCCAGCTTGTTGGCGGCTTGCATCCTCTCTTTTTGCATAGCCGTCGGTTTCTTTCCAGCAGCTACTTTCCGGGGAGGCTGCAGTTGAGCATAGGGGCCAGGATTGGCTGGGTGTTCGACTGCTTGGAGGAGCTTCTTTGCAGCCTTCTCGTCACGCACGGTATCTACCATCCCGCCGAGCACTTTCCCGGCCGCACCCATGCCGACTCCGGTTGCCACGTTGAGCGTGACGTCTCGGGGCGCTGTAGCGGCCTTTTCTCCACCGAGCTTGAGTAGATCCTCGCCCTGTTCGATCGCAGGCTTCGTCGACCAGTCGATCGCATCATCGACGCCCTGATTGACAGCCTGCGCAGTCTCCTTGATGCCTTCCTTTACAGCCCCGGCAGCGACCTGAGCGCCGTGCTTGATGCGGTCGAGCGCGCGGTGAAACGTGCCCTTCGGGTCTGCGGCAGCGTGCCTGATCTCATACTCGGCCTCTCGGGCGGCAGCTTCTACTCCATTGACAAGGGTCGCGGGTGACATCTCCTCCGCTGCTTTCAGAGCCGAGCCGATTTTCGCGTCCGCAGCGTCCGCGGCGGCCTTGTCTTCTTCTTCGTGCTGCTCATTCTTCTGCTGGCCGCGCTCGATGCCGCGACCTAACGCGGTGCTCAGGCGTTGGAGCGTCGTCGGCTCACCCTGGTAGATGAGCGGTGGATGCTGCCGTGCTGTGCCCTGCACGCCGCGGTCGATCTGCCGCAGCTCCGGGTTATATGCACGGTGCTCGCCGACGCGGAAAGTGCTGATTCCGTCTGTGCAGCTCCGCCCATCGGGTGAGAGCTTGCCGAAGTGGGTGAGCCGCTGTTTTGTATCAGCATCTTCAAAAATGCAATCCCCGCGCATGACTGCGGTGTGAGCCGCATTCTCGATGGTCTCCCACAGTTCGTCTTTCGATGCGCGCTGAGCAAAGCAGTGGTTCCTCGCTTCGTCGTAGCAGAGCAGAGTGCCGCGCTTGTTCTTCCAATACTTCGCCTTCTGCCCGTTCTCGTACTTCTTGAGCCACAGGCCATTCCAGATGCAGTGCTGCTCATCCTGCGTTCGGTGCCCGACGAGGTTCATGCTCCTGCCGGTCCCCTTGGGCGGCGGGTCGTCGATCATGTCGCAGTACTCGTTGAGCAACGGGTCGATCGAGGCGACCTGTTCCCGCACCCACGTTGCGAACTCGTGAACCGCGTCCACCACCAGGCTCTGTGGGCGGGGGTAGCCCTTGCCCCAGGCGATATCAGCGAAGCGTAGCGTCAGGAAGAACGGGGCCGTATCGCCGAAGCCGACGTGGACCACCATCGCGAAGTCCACGGCGCGCAGCTGCCTGGAGGTGATGCCAATGCCGAGGACACCGCTTGGGGCGATGGGCCTTACTGGGTCAAGCGCGCCAGGAAGGGGTTCATCTGTGTTGATACGCGGCAGGAAGCCACGTGCCGCCCCTTCGGCAAAGACTTTCATGTCGCTGATGAAGGGCAGGTGCCAGCCGAGCCGCACACCTAGTTCTGGCGCTCCGTAGAGTCCGCGCCAGTCGAACAGCGCCCCTGCGGACAATCCCAGTTCGACGCCGCCGAGCGGCACGTTGGCAACCGCGCGCAGTGCCCCAAGGTCTGTCAGAAGGCCGAGCTGGTTCTGTCCATCGAAGTAGGGCAGCCGCGCCTCATATTCGAAGTCGAGGAGCAGCGAGAAGTGCTGATGCGGATTCCTTTGCCACGGCCACAGCACTCCCTTGACCGCGAAGCGCATCGGGCCTTGCTGGAATCGGGTGTGCGACTCGGTACCGTCGAGCTGTCCCCATACCGCGGAGTGCGTATAGATGCCGCCCTCTACATGCTCAAGGATGCCGAAGGAGAATCCATAAGGCGTGACCAAGCCGACCCCACGTCGGTTGGTGCTGGTGAGAAGAATCACGTCAATGCGCGCGTTGAATCCAATCTCGTCGATGCGAGTGCAGACTATCGGCCCTGCATCGCACAGACTTCCAAAGCCAGCAACCCAAGGCCGATGCGGTAAGAGGGCCGGCTCTGCATAGACTTGCCTCGTCCAAGTTGTCACTCCGATGAGGACGACGGCGAGGGCGAAGTACAATAAGAAGCGGCTGGCTGGTGCCCGGATCTGCCTTTCCATCGAATGACCTGCTATCACATGGGGTTGATGTTCTTGCACGGTCTTACCGTTTGAACCGACGCTTGGAACATTAGCGAACTCGTGCTGCAAGTCGTCCTTTAGTTTGGGAAGTACAACTCTTTGCGCAATCCAACCGAACCAGCTCTTGGCTGTGCCCGAGCTAGACTTCGGCTTTAGCACCAACGAGCTAAATGTGGAGCAGAGCCTCGGCACGGACTGGACGCGGACCTAATGGTTCGCGCCCAAATACGACCCCGTGGCCTGGATGGGTCTAAACTAAGCGGATGCATGAAGTGCGGTTCGAGATGGACGCGGACGATCTGGAGGCCGTGGAGCGCTATCTGCGCAACCGCGCGATCCAGATCCTGGCGGATGGCTTTCGTCCAGTGTCGATCGAGCCGCTCGAGGAAGCTGGTGTGCGCTGGGGAATGCGGGCGCTGTGCCGAGCTGCCGACGAAAAGTTGTGGCAGTCGGTCTATGTGCTGGCCAGTCATCGACGACGTGGATATGTGACGCGATATCTGCGAACTTCGCCGATTCCGGTCGTCACCACGCCCGACTGTCACATCGAGAAATTTCTGCGCGCGCAAGGCCTAAAGTACTGCGTTGCGGGGCGGTTTACGGAGTCCCGCGAGTATCAAGAGGTCCAGGCGTTCTACGGCGATCGTCGAGCGCGCCGCAGCCAGCTTTTTTATATGAATCACATCGATGAAGGGCTGGCGGTCCTTGCGCGTCTTGGCGCTTCCGAGCGAGCGCGCCGCGCGTTCTGTCTGCATCCGCTGGTGCAAGCGGATAACGATCTATTGCGAAACCTTCCGCGGGCGGCGCAGCTCACAGATGATCCGCAGGTACTTATGCTGGCGATGGAGTATCGAAACATCGCCAACGGCTATCTGTCAGAGGCGCCGCGGCGTGAGGCCGCCGAAATTTCCATCGGACCGCTGCGCGAAGTGCACGACATGCTGCGCGCCGACAAGGTGCAGAACTTCAAAGACTTCCTTCTTCATCATCGCCACCGCCACCCACGCAGCGACGCCCTGGAGCAGTACTTTCGCAGCTGGCTGGTGCGGCTCGAAGTCGCCCCACAGACCTTCGCGCAGCTGTTCGAGATGCTGCAGTGTCAGCCGCAAACTTCGTGGAGCACCGAGCGGCCGGCCAGAGTCATTGCCCTTTGATGCGCGTCCTCTGCAGATGCTTCGATGTCGAGTCAATTCTTCGGAATGTCGTCCGTACCTCTCCTTTTTTTCAGGAAGAGATTTCCAAATGTGGCCAGCAACTTTTCAAGACCAATCATAAAGACGACGGCGACTACTCCGGCGAAAAACCCTGCCGGCCAGCCGTACTTTCTTCCACAGAACGTGGCAGCCCCGATAAAGAGCCCCACATGTAGTAAGAAGAAGAAGAGTTCGAAGATATTCACGGGACTGCTCCTGGGCTGGTATGGCTCGAGTCGGGCTCAACGACCCGGTTTAGACCCATCAGCATCGTCCCCAATGTGACCACAGCGTGTTTCGAGAAGGAAGCCCTCATTGGATAAGCAAATGCTCGCGCGCGGCCGTCCCTACCCTCGTCTCTGGAACAACCCCACGATGCATGGAATTGCCTCTCCGTAGGGGAACTCGGCGAGTAGTTCCCAGCCTTCCTTGCGCAAGCAGTCAGCGAGTTTGAGCGTGTCGTATCGCTTGGCATGGCCTACGGTAAAGTGGCGCTCAGGCTTACCTGGTGAACGGACGTCAACGCGGTGCTCGATTGCGTAGCTCCCCGGCACGGGGCACGAGGTGGCATCAAGGGACGGTGTAATAGTGATCTCAGCCTGCTCGGTAAGGTGGCGGCGAATCGGTCCAGTCAGGAAGGCGTCTACTTTGTGCTGAAACTCCGTCGGGCGCTGACCAAGCAGTGCTGGATCCGTGGCACGTACATCCTCGGGGCGGTCGGCGGGCGCGTACGTCTTGGTTAGATCCAGGACCAGGAAGTCACCGGGCTGAAAGCCGACGAGGTTGTTGCGCACGAACAATACTTCGTTGCCGAGATTGGTGAAGGTGTACCCGAACATGCATGCGACGCGGCGGCGTGGGCCGGTTTCTCGTCGACCTAGGAGATGCATAAAGCTGGGCAGTCGGTTGAAGTCGCCCTCAACGGTGAGCACCCGAACGCCGGTATCTTCGAGCGCCTCTTGCGCATGTTGGTAAGCAGCAGTCAGCAGTGAATGACTGATGTCGACAAGGTACAGCCGTAAACTTTTGCTGCGCGCTTCGAGGAGGTGCTTGACCAAACCGACCTCATGCCGGCCGATGCCAGACCCCAGGCCGATTACATCGAGCGGTTGGCGCTCTGCATGCTCCACAAGCGCGTCAGCAAGGGGGCGCGTCGGCAGACCCTTGTAACTATCGACCAGGCTACACCACTGCGCCGCGCCGGTAAGGTCAATATACAAGTACATCTGGTCGATATGGCCACCAGCTCCGTTCACCAAGGGGGCCAGCTCCGCCGAAAGCTTGAGCGGGTCAAAGCCAGGCGCGATGCGATGCGCGCTCAGGTCCACCAGCGCATCCTCCCCAAAGCCGAGCCAAGCCGGGGAGACATGCAGCGCTTCGGCCAGTCGCTCAACGGTGTCGATGCCCGGAGCGGTCTTGCCTTCTTCGATGTTGGCGACGGTGGTACGGCTTAGACGCGCCAGCCGGCCCAGCTCGGCAGTGTTCATGCCGCTTAACTCGCGCGCTCGGACCAGCCGCGTCGGCAAGCTTTCGTGCAGGGGTGCCTTCTGACCTCGGGCCATGACTTCATGTAGCACGTCTCTGTGTTCTGCCATGATGAACGCCAATATAGAAACTTTCTCGTCTTAGAAAATCATTTTATTGGCGTTTATTGCAGAGGTTTGATTATTTGCCATTCAAGCGACCGCGACAATTGCGCGGTTCTTCGCCCAAAAAGGGCCGACGAGCATTGCCCGCCGGTCCCACAGCACGCGGCGGAAACGGCCCTGAGAAAGCACTCCCGTCGCGAACCGGAGAGATTTATGCACAGATCGGCCCCGCCTGAAAGCGCAGTAGTTCGTCGCGTACCCCTTATTTCATTTGTGCCTCGCCTCCCAGGGGTATCGGTTGTAAAGCCCGGCCATGTGCCCGGCCTGTACTTGCTCTGCGCCGTAGAGCTATTCGAGCGGCTAGCGAGCATGATGGTGTTCTCGCTCTTGGTACTCTACTTGAACGAATGCCTTGGTTTTGGGACCGGATCGTCGGCCAAAATCGCAAACTACGTCAACGTGCTGTCGTACCTTGCAGGCGTTCTGGGCGGCCTGCTGGCAGATCGTGGACTTGGGGCTCTTCGGGCTGTGCTGGGGGGAGTCGTCCTGCTAGCGCTAGGCTATGCCGCGTTGGGGGTTGCGCACGGCACGCTGAGTGGTTTGTGGGCCGCTTTGGTCATCACCGTTGCTGGACACGGACTTTTCAAACCCAACATGGCCGCTCTTTTAGGGGGACTGTATTTGCCATTCGACCCACGACGGGTGAGCGCCTTTGCTTTCTTTTATTACGCGGCCAATGGCGGCGCGCTGCTCGGCCCGCTGGTCGGGGGAATTCTGCGCACTTCGCTTGGGTGGAGCGTCACATTTCATGTCTCGGCAGTGTGTATCGTTTTCGCAGCAATTCTGCTCACCATCGGAAATCGATGTCTTTCTTCAAAAATGTCGACGACGGATTTCAACAGGCAGACCGCGCCAGAGCCGACCCCGGCCTTACCGTTTGAACGGTCAAGCTCTTCCCGTGTGGCTGCGCTCGTGCTGGCGCTAGCGATTCTCGCAGTGTTCGGTGCCGCACTGAGCCAAAGCTACGGAACCTTGCTTCTGTGGGCGCGAGATGATGCCCGCCGCACCATGTTTGGCCAGGAGATCCCGCCAGACTTCTTTGCCGCCTTGCCAGCGGCATTCGTGCTGCTATTTGGACCACTGCTGGAGCGGTCTGAGAAGACGTTGGCGGCACGAGGGCGCTTGGCCAGCCAGGCCAGCAAGTTCACGGTCGGAATGCTGCTGTGTGCGCTCGCCTACGGCCTCATGCTGACGGAGTCGCTATGGCACCGCGGCCCCTCGCTGGCCAATCCGATGTGGCTTGTGGCGTGTAAAGTCGCTCTCGCTATTGGGGAACTTCTGGGTGTGCCGGTTGGAATCGCTCTGGTCGAAAGTTTGGCACCACCTCGCAACAAGGGACTGTCGATGGGACTGTGCTACCTGGCCCATGCACTCGGCTACTGGCTGGGCGGCGAGGTCAGCGCCATGTGGCCACAATGGTCCCACGCAAGATTCTTCGCGGTCCTTGCACTGGGCTGCCTCACAGCTGCAGCGCTCATCCAGTCCCAGTCGGGACGCTTCAGTCGATTGATGTTGGTTAAGCTGTAATAGCATTCGAAGGTCCAGCCCGTGCTCCGACCTATGTCAAGCATCTGCAAGAGGGTCTTCATCGCCTGAACCATCAGATCGATCAGCCGCTCTGACATCAGGGGGTTCCACTCAGCGATATAGGCGTCGCTGTCGAAGAGTCCGGCTCGCACCTTTGGTTCAAGGACTAGAAGCATCATGGCCCCGTCTGGCGGCGGCGGCACAGTTTATGACGCAGCTTGTCCCGGGCTGCGTCATCCATTTCGACGCCCTCGCCACGCTCAGGCTCGGCTTAGCCCTCGTCTATAATTATGACGAACACAAAAATAAATATTAAGGTGTCTTCCTAGTTTTTTAATGTCTGATATTGAGCAGTGACGCTTTCAAGTATTGAATCGATAAGGCTAAGAAACTATCATAGACTGCCCAAAATGATCGCATCCGGACCGGGGTGTGCTCGCAAATATCGGCTACAAATAGTGTAATGGACAGCAGGGTTTAACCTTGCTGGCCTATCGACTCTCAAGAGGTAGAGGGCTGTGGCTGTTAAGGGGCGCAGAGCGACGAGCGAAGCTCGCTTGCCCTTGATTGGCACAGCCTCTACCTCAACATACTGCTCAGGTTGTCAGTAGAGCTCATTCATCGAATCACTCCAGGCGGTCCAGACGCGATCACTCAGGGCGGTCCATGACAAAACGGCGTTGGAGCGGCAAACCCAGGTGTTCCATTTGCTTTGGCGACCAGCGCCTCAGTGATAAGAGCGATAAGCCGCCTGCGGCCCTCGTAGTGCTCGCCCTTGAGCACGTCGATGGCGAAAACGTGCATTCGCAGCGTAGCCCAGTCCAGGTGGCATGTTCGAGAACTTGAATGCTCTCAGTCGCGCTAAGTCAGGCCCGGAGCACATCCAAGTTTTAACATCGTTGCCGACTTCTGTTGCCAGGCGTCGGCAAGCCCCGGCGACCTCACATCGCCAGATGATCCATTCGGCTAGCCGATGTGGATGGGGCGCCGGCGGCCGTCGATCGTGCGGATGACGATCGGACGTCCGCAGTGGCAACCCTGAGCAGTGCAAACCATAATGCTTGCCTCAGAGTGGCGAGCTTCTTGACGAGCGTCATATTTTGCTCCACATTCCAAGGGTCAGGTCGGAAAGATGGAGCCGCTGCCGGGCCGACGGAGACGATCGCTGGAAGCCCTGTTGATGGTTCCCCGGATGAATCCAAGTTCGTGAGAGCGCCACGGCGCCAACCGTGGCGCTCTCACGGGCTAGGCGCGGACCAAGAAGGCCCAGCACTCATAGCCGTACTCGGATGCCCATAATACCTTGCCGGTCTTGGTCTTCCGAGATGGCGTGAAGATCCATCGCCATCCCCGAGGTGCTGACTTAAGCGGAGTCATCGGTTCGACTGTTCTTTCTCCGCGGAACAAATCATCCGCGGTTGAGGACTTGCACTCCGCGTTAGAATGGACCTACAGTCGTTATGAACGAAGCGCGACTGAAAGCCCCTGGGCCGGAAGGAGCGCAAGTCGGTTTTTGACCGACCGAGGCCTCTGAGTGGTGACACACCCAGAGGCCTTTTTTATCTCAGAAGGTCCGCCCTACGCTGCATGAAGCAGTTGATCCGGTTCTGAGCTGCTGACGCTGAGACGCCAAAGGCGGCCTGAACTCGTGCAGGGGTCAAGCCGCCGTAGCGCTCAAGGTAGGCTAACCCCTCGGCTGGCATTGTAAGCGCCACCGCTCCGGCGTTAGCCTGCCATTCAGTATCTTCAAAATGCCGATGTCGAGGTCCAGTGGCTCGTGCGAGCGCCATCTGGGCGTGGGGAATCTGGCTGATGCGAATTAGCTGGTCAGGGTGAAGAGCGGCGTGAGATATCTCGTGTCCCACCGTAATAATAGCGCGTCCATGCCCGTTCTCCAGACCCTCATAGGTCTGGGTTGAGATCTCGATGACGATCTGGTCGCGATCCTCGTCATATCTGGTGCGTCCCTCGACCCCATACGGAAGTTCCACGACACCCCAGTCTAAGGACACAGCGCGGCTAAGGGTCATCACCGAGTGCTCGTGGAGATGCTCGAAGACATCCATAATCGGCAGTTGTTCGAAGGGCTGACAGCCGGGCCTTAGGACAGCTCGAATCTGCCTCATGACCCGCTCGATCTCGCCGTATGTCCTTCCTCGGTCGGCTTTATAGCCGCTCGGCGGCCGAACGCCACCTACTTGGACTGCACTCATCGTTACCCCCCCTTTTTCTTTTCAGCCAATTTGAGCAGTTGCTCAAAAAAGTCATCGTCGAAACCCTGATGTAGGCCGCGTTGCAGCGCAGCCATGGCATGCATGCCCTTGTCACTCAGCCCCATCGCTGGCATGCGGAAGTCTCCTTGCTGCTCAGCGGCGGCGGCCAACAATCCCGACGGATCGATCCCGAAGAAGCCGCAGGCTTCGCGGATTCGCGTAGAGCTGAGCGGTGGCCTGGTTCCCCGCTCAACATCCGATAGGTAAGTAATAGCCAGGGACATATGACGGGCCGTGTCGCCGATGGTCTTGCGTGCCTCGGTCCTTGCTGCACGAAACCGACTGCCGAATACATTTTTCGTCATGGCGATACCCTCTTTCCGTGTACGACCTTTCAGCCGAACACTATCTAGTGTACACTTAACAGTGTAATCGTCAAGCACCTGATCAAAAAATCTTGACTTTTCTTTTTTATCGTCGGTGGCCTTTGTGTAATAGGCCTGTTGAGTAGGCGAGGAGGGGCAGGCGCCGTTGGTTCGCGGCTTTCGGACAGTCAGCCAATGGCCTGGGTTTTGGAAGGATTCCCCATGGTTTCAAGCTATTTTTTCTCACCGACGGGCCGACCGATCATGACGGGGGGTA
>CAYWPR010000089.1:0-23471 GCA_964460115.1 uncultured Myxococcales bacterium | reverse complement strand
CGCTCTCCTCTCTTCACGTCCTTCCTCTGTCGCCTTCACGCGGCGCCACTACAGAAAGCAGCTTTGGTGGAACTGGCAGCTCGATGAGTCGCGGTATTCGGAATGGCCAGCGCTGCGCGCCGAGCTGGCGCGCGACGGAATTCGCATTCTGACTTATGTAAATCCCTTTTTGGTCGATGTCTCCGGGCGTTCCTCGGCGCGCCGCAACCTGTTTGAAGAAGCAGTGCAGCGCGGATTTTTGGTGAAAAACCGCACTGGACAGCCCTATCTGATTCCCAATACCGATTTCTCGGCGGGGCTTATCGATCTGACCAATCCGGACGCACAAGCCTTTTACAAAGCAATTCTGCGCGACGAGGTACTAAGCATCGGCGCCTCAGGCTGGATGGCGGATTTTGGCGAAGCCCTGCCTTATGATGCGCAGCTTTACTCGAAAGAGCCGGCGCCGCGCTTTCACAATCGCTACTCGGAATCCTGGGCCGCGCTGAACCGCGAGGTCATCGAATCCAGCGGCAAGGGCGATGAGCTCGTCTTTTTTATGCGTTCGGGATATCGCCAAAGTCCACGCCACGCCACCTTGTTCTGGCTGGGAGATCAGCTAGTAAGTTGGGATGCCCACGACGGCATCAAGACCGCAGTCATCGGTTTGTTGGCTGGCGGTCTTTCCGGCTACAGCTTAAACCACAGCGACATTGGCGGCTACACCACTGTGACTTCGCCGATCAAGAACTATCACCGCAGCCGCGAGCTATTGTGGCGCTGGATGGAACTTGGCGCCTTTCAGGTCGTATTTCGCACGCATGAAGGCAATCAGCCCGAGCACAATCACCAGTTTGACAGCGACGAAGAGACACTACAGCAATTCGGACGCTGCGCCCGACTTTATGTCGCCTGGGCAGAGTATCGAAAAAAGCTCGTGCAAGAAGCCGCCGATACTGGCATGCCGGTGGCGCGGCACCTTTTTTTGCATCATCCACACGATCCCATCGCGCAGCGGCTGACGTATGAGGAATATCTGATCGGCAGCGAAATTTTGTTTGCACCGGTGCTCGATTTGGGAACCAAGCGCGTGCGCGCCTATCTTCCCGCGGGAAATTGGATACACCTGTGGAGTAAGCGGCGCTTTTTGGCGGGTGCGCAGGGGACTACGGCTGAAGTCGACGCCCCCTTTGGTCATCCGGCGGTATTTTATCGAGCCGATTCTGCCGACGGCGAGCTTTTCGCGCGGCGAGTTCGCGAGCTTGGCCTTTTGTAGAAGGAATTCCAGAGCGCGTGTGAATCGGGCTTGTCATTGCAAGAACGCGGCTCAGACTTCGAAGAAAGATAAGGAGCTCTTCATGCTGAGCCGAATTCCTTCTCGATTTCGTTCTGCGCTGGCGCTTGCCGGACTCGCAGGGCTTACCACTATTGCCGCAAGCATCGGTGCGCGCGCCACGGTTAAGGGCAAGGGACTGTGGTATCGCACGCTGCGCAAGCCGTCGTTTAATCCACCTGATCGTGTCTTTGGTATTGTCTGGCCGGTGCTGTTCACAATGATGACGCTGTCCGCGTGGCGCATCTATCGCAAGCCACCTTCGACGGCACGCAGCGCAGCGCTGGGGCTTTGGATGGTGCAGCTCGGCCTCAATACTGCATGGTCTGTGCTGTTCTTCGGCGCGCACAAAAAGGCCACAGCGCTTGTCGACGTCGGTCTGCTGACGACAACCATCGGGGGCTATATGGCGGTGGCGCGCAAGATCGATCCTCCGGCAGCCCTGCTCATGGCACCGTATCTTGGCTGGTGCGGTTTCGCCGGTGTCTTAAACGAAGAGATCGTGCGTACCAATCCAACTGCTTGACCGTTCTAAACCGTCGGCTCAATCGATACCCGGCATCTGATTCGGGTTGAGGCGCATGCTGCCAATGCGTCCGCCCAGGCTAAGCGACACAAGCCAGCGCATGATGGGTGCAGGCGAGCTCGCGCGGCCCGCCAGCACAGCCTCGACTGCGGGCGCCATCTCGTCGAGCATGAAGCGGACGAAGTGGGCGCCGGCCGCGGCAGTGGCATGGTGTGGGTGGCCGGTGTAGCCGGGAAAGGGGCGAAGCGCGTACCAGCCTAGACCCGATGCCGCGAACGCGAGCTCGCCCGCAAGCTCTTCCCGATTCAGGCTGCGCATCACGCGCGCTGCGAGCCTGAGCAGACGGCTCGGCAAACCCATCGGCAGGGGCGAACAGGGCGGTAGCGCGGTATGGACGGGAGAGACCGACTGCGGTGCGTAGTGCAGAGCCACCGAGGTCTCGAAAAAGCCGGCGTGAAAGTCGAGTGCCATCTCCGCAAGCAGCGTGGCGCGCTCAGTATCATCTACGATGTGCGCAAACGCGGCGGCAAAGCGAGTACGGTCGAGCCGGTCGAGGCGCGTCAGAGTCGAGAGCACGAGGTTAAACGGCGCCACGGCAAGGACGCCGCGCGCGCGCAAAAGCCGCACCCCGGCATCGAGCGCGAGGTTGTGCAGAGGCGCACCATGGAAAGTCATAAGGACCACGCGCTGGGCGCCGAGCTCTGCCAGGGCGCGGCAGGACTCCAGCACCAGCTCACGCGTGAGCGCGTAGCGGCTGTGGCGGGTGCCAGGTCCGCAGCACGGCTCGACCCCGACCTCGAGATCGCTGGCGAGAAGGAGCGGCCAGTCCGGGTGGCGAACCGACAGGCGCGCGTGCAGATCACAAAGGAGTCCCGCGCTGACCAGCCGGTCGTTGTGCAAGGACAAGTGCGGACCGTGGTACTCGACGGGATTTACCGTCAGATAGACCGGCGCTCCGGTTTGTAGAAGGCGGCGCGCTTCACAATGCGGAAGTTCGAACAGAGGAATCATGCATCCTGAACATACCCCGAGCCCTTGCCAAAGCCAGAATTTGTTCTGGTCTTGGTGCTAACGACATCAAACGCGATGGACAGTTCAAGCTGCACGGCAAGAGCAAGTAGCTGATTTCCCGCGGGAAATGCATCAAAAGCCAGGCTCGACGGCCTACGCTATCCTTTTAACCGCTGAGTGGCGCCAGAGGCGGAACTAGAATGATGACGTCGCGCTGATCGAGATCGGTGCAGCCGCCAGCCCGGACTTTGATCGTGGCGTGAAATACCTGGGGCGTGCTCTGTTGGGGCTGGAAGTCGTTTCCGGCATTGACGGTGAAGCGAACCGTGGCGCCGGGAACGACATTGGTAAAGTCATTCCCTTTGATGGCTGGCAGTTGGCTCGTCGGTGGCGGCGACGCGGTTGCATCAAGCGGCGTGATGCTTTTGATAAAATCCGCAGAGGTGTGACCATTTACAATTGTGGCCCCATCTTCCCCGGCGGTGCTGCCGCTGCGCTCGGTGAGTACGTCGAACTTGGAGTATTTGGCCAGATTGGTGATTCCGCTAACAATCTGATTTCCTAGATCCGTGCCACTGCCGTCTACGCGAAAAACCAGCGGACACATAGCGTCCGGGCCAGAGCCTATAGGCGCTTGCCCGGTACCACCAAGTCCAGTGCAGCACTCATCTTTGGCACATCCACTTGGCCGAGTGCCCCCTACATCAAATGCAGCCGGGGGAACAAGGGCACCCGTTGCGACGGCAAAATCAGTCAGATCCGTGAAGGAGGCGCAGCCTGGAGGCAATCCGGACGCGATGGTTGGGCTTACCCCAATTACCTTGGCACAGATGCTCTTCAGCGCATCCTTGGCTTCCGTTCGAGTGTGTACGACGCCATTTACGCCCGCATCGGCGCTGTAGTCGATTTGCTCGGGATTGCAGAGCGTCGTGTTTGATTCGCCTTTTGCATGAAAGACGGCATCGGTGATGACGGTGATGACTGGAAGCGCGCCTTTGCGGAATTCGACTCCGCCCAGAGTTCCTGCAACTTGGTGCGCAGGGATGTTGACAGTGCCGTTTACGACATTGCCTATCCCGGTAGCAATTTGAAACAGCGCTTCGATCTGCCCTTCCGGAGTGTCGCCGCCTATTCCTCGGGTTTTCGCGCCACTGACAAGAAGCTTAGCGACGGCATTTCCTGCAGCCGTCACATCCATCGTCATTGGTTGCAAAAGGATAAGGGGTTGATCGTCCAGCTCTCCGGCACGGACATTCGGATTTCCAAATGGCGAGACAGGAAAATCTTCTATCGCACCCACCCCAAAAAATGCACCGCTGGCTGCTGCTTTTTGGACGCCCGGTATAATGGTTCCCATTAGGCTGTTTGTCAAGCTGGTGATCTGTTTATCCATACTTGTCGTCGCATCCACTGCGAAAAATGAATCAATCGACTGAATGAAGGTTGCAAACTTGAGCGGCTGCATCTGATCAATTCTGCCCGGCGGAAGCTCGAAAAAGAAATCTGGGGTGTTGCCGGTCAATTGCAACCAAACGACGGTTAGGTTGGCTGTCCCAGTAAATCCCATGAAGCTCGTCGTTACATGGGCGAAGCCGACTTTGTTGGCATTCTGAACGCTGGCCGCAAAAGTATTGCCGCTAAGCGTGCCAAGGGCGGTATTGTCCAGCGTCAATGTAACCTGGCTTGTGATGTCGATAGACGTGCCATCAGCACGATAGGCGATGACGCTGAAGGTCTTGCTGGCGGTCTGCTTGAGATCGACCTTCAAGATATCGTTACTCGGAAGGACGGCGATGCGCACAATGGCGTTCGAATCGCCGGGACCCATGTCCAGACTATCGCTGAGCGCTCGATTACAGCTAGGCGCGGCCATTCCAAAAACAATAAGCAGCGATACGACGGCCGCTCCTGCCAGGCAGGCCTTCAGAAACCCAGAGCCACTTCTCTTCTGGTGCATTCTATGCCCCTTCCTTTGACTTCCGACATGAGTTCCGCGGGCTGCTCAATGGGTTCGTATGAGGCGCTGATCCGCCTGCGGACGTTCCTTCGCTAAGCTCCTAAGCAGAGAACGGATTCCAGGGTGAGTGGAATTTGCAGCTTACGCAACTGAAAAACGAGGAATTCAATCATTCCCATAACTTAAGGAAATGACATTTCAGGAATTCCTAACAGGAAGCTGAAAAAAGAATCTCTGTCTGGACTCGCGCCGGGTCTAGCAGGATTTCAGAAAACGCGGTTAAGGGTGCCAGCCAATCGTACGCATAATTAGAAACGCGGCTGCGCCAATCGCTGCGGCGCCGGAAAGCCAAGCCCCATCGACGCGTGACAGGCGAGCACTACCCATAGCGGCACATGCTGCGCTGTGCGAAAGGCGCCACGGCCAGCTTTTTGCTGGCAACAAGTGCCGCGGTGATGACTCCCATCGTCTTTTGCGCGTCATTGCCACCGTGCCCAAGCGAATAGAGCGCTGCCAAAACGAGCTGCGCCCGCCGAAAGCTTTTCTCGATGAAACGCGGCGAGCGATCGCCAAGTAGCAGCAGGATGAGCCGCATCATGCCGTAGCCCAATATCCCGCCAAGAAGCGGTGACAAAACAATGAAAAGCGCCGTCTTTTTGAAAAACGTGAGCTCGAGCGTGCCGAATTCGAGGACTGAATCCGTGAGGCAGATATTTCGAGGCAGACCCTCGAGTTTCCCGTCACTTCAGCCTCAAAGAAGACCTTTAGCCGGCCAATATCATTTTGACGGAGGATGGCACGGCGAAATTGCTCGACTTTGGTCTGGCCAAGCTAAATGACAACTTGGCAGCGCCGGCTGCCGATTTAAAAGACGTGCTTTTGCAGGTAGCTGTGCAGACCGGCTCTTTTCAGCGCGTACAGCCCGAAGCGGCATCCCCCACCTATGCAGTGCCATCGCAGGGAATTCGGGACTCCATTACGCCTTCCGAGACGCCTATCGAGAAGCCTTCTGCGCCTTCGCCTATCCATGTAAAAGCCTCGCATTCCTTGGTGTCGACCGCGGAGGCGGTTTGTAGCGACAGTCCGTCACAGGGCCTAAAAGAGCCCGCTGCAGAGCTTTTCTCGATGGTAGGTCATCGTCATAAAAGCGATCACAGCGGCCTGGATCTTGAACGCGCGGCAACGCTCGATGGGCCAAAGAATCCGCTCTCTGCAGCGTCTGCGCGACGGGCATCAACGGCGAACGGGACGATTGTCGGAACTCCTCTTTATATGGCCCCAGAGGCCTGGCGCGGTGAACCGGCGAGTGCGGCGACCGATGTCTACAGCCTGGGCGCGCTTCTTTATGAGCTATGTTCAGGCAAGCCGCCGAATGACTTTTTTGCGCTGGAAGATATTCAGGCTGCGGCCACTCAAACCGACGTTCCTCCGCTATGTGAACGGGCGTCGCAGGTTGATACGCAGTTTGCTGCGATCATCGACCGCTGCCTGCGTCGTGATCCCGCGGCGCGCTTTGCCAGTGCGCAAGAGCTGCTGCTTGCTGTTGAAGCCCGCGCCGCACAGCTAGCGACCCCAACGGTAACCGCCGTACTGCGGCAGTTGATTCGTCAGCGCTGGCCGGTGCTGCTTGTGGTTTTGGCGCTGCTGCTCTTGCCGCCGATCATTGCCCTGCGCGATCTTTATCAGCGGCAAAGCGATGCCGGGCAGGCCAGAGAGCTTATACGCAACCGTCGCTCTTTCGCTGTGCTCAGTCTGGCCGAATCATTGCAAGGGACCTCTCGTCCGGGTTTTGCGGTGGCTTTTGCCGATCTGCTCAGCGCCGAGCTAGCCGTCGGCGAGCGTTTGCGGCGCATTGCGGCGGAACGCGTGGCGCGCATGGAAATCGACCTGAAGCTTCCCGCTGTCGCCGATCATTCCCCCGATATATTGTCGCGTATACACAAGCATCTGGGAGTCGATCTGGTGGTCACTGGATCAATCGCTGCCGACACGCTGCAGCTCGATCGCTTGCGCATTGCCATCAGCGTCCTTGACAGTCAAACTGGCGCACAACTGGCCGCTACCGAGGTCGCTGGACGGGTTGGCGAGCTTTTTGAGCTGGTGACTGCGGCCGGTACGACCCTGCGCAAGCAACTGGGCTTGGGAACGCTTTCTTCTCGGCAGGCAGCAGCCCTGCGCGCCGTGCGTCCCGAGCGGCCGCATATCGCCGAACAGTATGCGGAAGGCGGCAAGCTACTTCGCCGTTTCGATGCCGTCGGCGCGCGCAAACGGCTGGAACGGGTCATCGCCGAAGATCCCGACTATCCGCTAGGCCATCTCGCCTTGGCCGAAGTATTGGCCGCGCTTGGTTACGATGAGAAGGCCAAGGCCGAGGCCAAGCGGGCGCTGCAGATGTCCTTTCACTTGCCACGCGAAGATCGCTATCTGATCGAAGCACGTTATTGGGAAACGACAAAAGACTGGAAGCAGGCCATCGCAACCTATCAGTCATTGCTGTCATTTTTTCCGGATTCCTTAGACTATGGTCTGATGCTGATGAATGCGCAGCATCGCGCGGGAGAGCTGGAATTGGCCAGAATCACCGCCAAGAAGCTGCGGCAGCTTCCGGCGCCAGCCAATCAAGATCCGCGGCTGGATATACTCGAAGCCAAGGTGGTTTCGGATTCTGGCGAGCAGCAGGCCGCCTGCGCGCTCTTGGAGCAAGCGGTTCTACATGGTATAGGAATTTCCGCTCCGCTGATTGTGGCGCGAGCCAAACTGGAAGAGTCCTATGTCCTTGAAGACTTGGGAGAACAAGCACGGGCCCTGCCGCTTGCCGAGACCGCCAAAACATTGCTTGCGGCGGCTGGCGATCGCGGTGCCGCAGCGGACGCACTCATGGCCATTAGCAGGGCCTACGATATGCAAGGGGATCTGGTGCGCGCCCTTTCGACCAGCCAGGAAGCTCTTGATTTGCTTCTGCAAGTCGAAAATAGCTCGCTACTTGCTTCGCATTTGAACAATATGGCTTTGCTGCTTATCGAGATGGGCAATTTTCCATTGGCCCAGGCCCGCGCGGAAGCCAGTTTGCTGTTATCGCGTGAACTCGGTCAGCAAGAAAGCTATGGGGCTGCCCAAATTTCCAATGGGCTTATCGAAACGGCCCAAGGAAATCTATCTAGAGCTAAATTTTTGTTTCAAAATGCCGCAGCGGTATTTAAGGAACTAGGAGATCCACGCATGGTCGCTTGGGCCCTGTGGTGTATGGGCGAAGCCACGGCGTTGCAAGGCGATTTGGTCACCGCGCGTGCACAACATGAAGAAGCCTATGCGATTCGCCAAAAAGCCCGTTTACAAGGATTTGCGGCTGAAAGCGAAGTGGCATTGGCCGCCATTGCCCTGGAGCAGCGGCGTCCGCAAGAAGCCGAGGTCCAGGCCAGCGCCGCGGCCAAGACATTTGCGCAAGTGCAGCAATCCAACAATGAGGCGTGGGCGCAAGCCCTATTGGCCCAAGCACTGGTGAAAAATGGCAAACCGGAAGCTGCCCGGCAAGCCATGGAGCGTGCAATGACGGTGGCTCGAATCAGTCAGAATATTAGCCTTCGTTTGCTCGTACGCAGAATCAATATACTTTTTCAATTCAATGAAAATAGAAAATTCGATATTTCAAAAGGACTTACAGAGCTGGATGATTTGCGAAAAACTGCCAAAGAATCAGGAAATGTTATCGCCGAGTTTGAGATCTTACTTGCTCGGTTACAGCTTATCAAACGTGCGAAAAAAGAGTTTCGTGACGAAGCACAAAACATTGCTCAATTGACTGCCGCCAAAGGGCTGGGACTTCTGGAAAAAAAAGCCATCGCTGAAATGAAAGGATTGGATCTGTAGATCCATAAGGGAACTTCACCATGAGATTTCATATGTTTCTATCGGGTAGTTTGTTGCTGTTTGCCTGCGCCGGCGACAGCTCAAAGGACTGCTTAGCCGACGGGACTGGCGCGAGTTCGTGCATTGACAACTTGCAGCAGCCCGGACGCAGTTGGCAAGGACGCTCGTTTCAAGGGCGTAGCTTTCAAGGGCGTAGCTTTCAAGGAAGCACGCTAGCCGTCTCGACTGTAAATCAGATTTCTCTAAACGGCGTACAAGTGGACAATGTGCAGCTTTCCGGAACCGTGCTGCATGGGTCGGTAAACGGACAAGACATTTCTGGAACGGATTTCATCGGTGCGGTCGTGATCCAAAATGAACTGGATGGCACGACATCTGAATCAACCATCAGCAATGTCGCGGTCGATTCCCAAGATGCCGCGGGCGAGATCCTGCTTTACACACTCGTTACGAAGAACCCGATCACTGGGCAGAGCGAGAATATGTGCGCGCCCGATCCCTGGGGCGGACAATACGCGACACCGGTCTATGGCGCCTGGGATGTAACCGGAGTCCATCAGGAATCGACGACGCAGTTCATGTTTGGGTGTACAAGTGGCGTCGTCGCCAAGTGCGTCCGCTGGGGATATAAGCCTTGGAAAAGCGTCGCCGGACAATCGCTTGCTGAGTATCACCAGATCTGCACCCGAATGGCCACTGCAGACTACTGCGGTGATGGTGTCTCACATACGGTTGATGGAACTTTGATTGATATGTACGATGACTTGGGAATTCAAGTGAAGGCGCCTTTTGATTTGACTTCGCCCCTGGTTTTCGATGCTGCCTGGACTACCCAAGGTGCTTACTGCGTCTCCAAAGACCGCTGGCTTAACTTACAAAGTTTGGCCACGGTAGATGCTGCCTGCAAGGCAAAGTTTGTGAACCTGTTTCCGCTGCTTGCCACAAGCCCCGTCGATTCCAGCGATCTGTGCCTGGTCAAGCGCACCGACATCCCGCGCACAAGCGTCCATATCGACAACCGCTCCGGCCTAAATATCACGCTGTTCTAAAAATTCCCTGCGAAAGCTCGCGCCGCAAGCCTTGCGGCAATCCTGCTTGGGGTCACTGTCCAGATTCCGGCCACGACTGCCTAGCTATCCCTATTTCGCCCTACTTTGTGGGTACGCAGCGTCGAAACATAGCTTTTGCAGGTCCTTTTTCAGCCGCTAGTCTCTATTAGATGAACAAACCGATCCTGCGCACCAAACTTGAAACCGTAGAGGAAGGACAACCCCTCCAGCATCGTAGCTTGGCTGTATCTCGACCTTTGCGATCAGGCATTGCACTGGCCCATGAAAGAGGCGGAATCGCTCTGGCACCGATGCCTCAGCCCTTGCACATTAAGTGGCCAGCTCTTGAGGAATTTGTTCGGCACTGCCAAAGCTGCCGCAAAGCGATCGAAACAGGCCACATTGAAGGTCTGGAGAAACTCATAAGCCACTGTGCCACTCTGCTGTGGTGTAAGAGCAAGCTCCAGGATGGCGATCCGCTCGATGATACCGAGCGGGCTTCGAGGACAGATGCCGCCCGAGGTCTTTCTTCCCGAGGGCTGGAACCGATTCTGGCTGCAGTCACGGAGTGGGCCACGCAAACCCGCTTGCTGGAACAGGAATCCACACTTAGCGTGTGGATGATGAATGTCCTGACAGCAGTGGTCAGTACCATTGCCAGCAAAGCCCGACCCGTTTCCGCCCCAGAGGGGGCTTCTCTTATCAATGTGGCGATCGCTGATTGCCCAGAGACTTCCGAGTCAGCGAAAACCGTTTGCCTGCTTCCTCCAAAAGATCTGGGACGCCGGAATTTTGTTCCACCGCCCGACTGGGAAAATCTTTGCCGAGATCTTGGCTTTGCCTGGAGAGGAAACAATACTCCTACCTGCGTGTACGGTTGGAACGGTTCATGGGCCATGACCTACGGCATAGGTGCTCGGGACTCGATGGCCTGGTTCATCTGCGGCATTGATGACCACGCCTTGGTAATTCGAGACGGATTTTCCTCGCACGACGTCCACCTGCCTGCAGTCAGGTCTGCAGATCGCACATCGGATTTCACAAAATCTACCCCTGTAAAAGCGGCCGAGGTCGTGGCTGGGGCCATGGATATCGATCTGCAGGAGTATGTGCACGGCTTGCGCACTCCTTATACTACCACGGGACTTGCGATGGACATTACCGACGACATGTGGTGGCTCTGCAATGGCTACGACTGCGCAGGTCCGGGGTATATCTGGCACGGACGAGCGGGGTTTTCGGCCGAGATCGCTGAAATGAGCCTCAGCATCTGGGCGGCAGGCTCCTATGACATTCCCTACGACTGCGCTTACAGCAATGTGTTGACCCACTCCAGATATCTAATCGGTAAGCTGGATTCACTACAGGTGGACAGAGGCCACGCCTACCTGGCCGTGGCTGGATGCCTGCTGAACAACGTCGTCAGTCTGCTTCGCGGAAGCGATGTGGCTTCCGGACAGCAGGGAACGCTCAACTGGTACCTATGGGCCCTGGTCATTCCCAGGTACAGCCCGGGCCATCTTCTGGCCGGCGCTGCAGCGCAAGTCGACCGGAGCATCCTCGATGAGCTTTGTACCCATACCCCACATGGAAGCCATTTGTCGAGCCAAGCGGCATGGCGTCTGGCCTGCCAGGGAAAGGTCGAAGCATGCAAATTATGTAGGACTCGTCCTCTGGCGAGTATTCTGCAAGACGGCGACAGCATTGCCTATTCTGCGGTAACGACGCGGCGCGTGCCCATCGCAGATGCCCTGCTTGGCACCGTATCCGCAGATAACGTCGACTGGCCGACCGTCGAGGTCTTTGAGCGCTGGATCGATCAATGTCTTCATATCGTATATCGTGGCGACCACACGGCGATTCCCGCCCTGGATCAGGATGGAAATGAGGTACTGCTGCGGTTTATGCGACTGGCCGTCTCTAAAAATCATAAGAAAGTCCGATCAACGGTGGCGTTGTGCGTTTTGCTATCAATGGCTGAAGGACGCAATATCTCGCGCTTGCTTGGCATTCTGAACTTGAAAAGCACGACCGCCCCCGTGGTCGATTTTGGAAGTATCGGCGAAGTCCCCTAAGCGTTGTCTGACGAACCGGACGAGAGGTTCGTCAGACAACGCTTACGATTGAAATCCACTGGGAATAGGCGCGCTTCAAGTATGGGCGCCGTATAGGCGGATACGTTCCTCTGCGATCAACTTGCGAGCCTCATCGATTGAGGCGCAGAAACGGACATTGAATCGCCGGCGACCAAGAAGATTCATGGCGCCGATGACCAGCGACATCACGGCCCGGCCCACCATCGAACGGGCAATGGCAGCGGCCGCCGCGATCTCATGTTGATCAAACCACTGCGCGATGCGCCGGCGTGCTGCGGGAGATACATTCACCGTGCCTGTGGCCACGGTGATGACGAACAGTCGTCCCTCTTTGGACAGGATTTCCTCGAAGATAGACAGGAGCTCATCCACCTCCTCATCCGCCCACTTGCTCTGCTCGCTGATGGTAAGCAGATCTCTCTCTATCACAATCCGGTTAGGACCTAGCTGACGATGATCAGTCATTTGTCTTCGCTCAATGATACGAGCATTCCTATGATAGAAGTGTTTGCCTTGGATGTAAAAAAGCAACTAATGTACGCCTTGGCAAAACGCAAGTTTTGGGTGTGACAAGTACTCAAAGCTATGGAAAAACCCGATTCCTTTGCGCTCTTCCGTCTCTGTTGGTGTCTTTGAAGCAATTCATAAATTGCGGGGGTTTCTAGGAAATGTGCCGCTTGCAACTTTATGGCGCGCAAGTTTTGCCTGCGAGCAGAACTTGCGTGCAAGGCTTGCCTGGGATCGCAGTTTCGAAGGCTCTTTTGTCAGCTTTGAAATCTTCCGCGCCCCTGCCAAAAATCTAGATTCCCGTCGATAAATTCGATTCTGCATTAGGTCTTAGCTTCCCAAAAGGGGATCGCTCACAGAACTGGCACGCATCCTGCAAAGTCCCTTCTGCATCAACCGCCCGACAGGGCACAACGTGAAGACCAAAAAGAAAATAGGAGACCAACCATGAACTCGACAACCATCGCCCGCGCCTGGAAAGACAAGACCTTCCGCAGCCAGCTCAGCGCCGAGCAGCGCGCCGCCCTTCCGGCCAATCCCGCGGGTCACGCCAGCCTGAACAGCAAAGAGCTGCAGGAGTCGCCCTGTATCACCTCTCCGATCTGTACTCTGTACGGACCGCGCTGCCAGTTCTAAGCGGTTGCCTAAACGCTACTGTTTGAGACGACCTGCTTGGGAAACTAAGCAGGTCGTCTCTATGTCTGGGCGCTTTGTGATATATGGAGCTCTTCCATGGATTCCGAACTTGATGTCTCGTCTTGGCTGCCGGCGCTAGCGCGCTTTGTCGAGCCGGCGTGCCAGGCCATTGGCGAGAAGCGCATCCAGGGTGCCATCGACGTAAATTACGCAGAGATTCTGCCAGCGCTAAAGACAGAGCTTGTGCTGCGGCTGCTGATGCATGCTCGCCGCACACTGGTGCTTGAGCTGAATGTGGCGCGACTCTGCGAAACCCTACAGGGAGAGACTTCCAAAGAGCGCTTTTCCTATTTTATCGAACGGCTTCATTCACAGCCCGAAGCTTGGGCAGCTATTTTAGAGGAATATCCGATTCTGGCAGAGCGCCTGCACACCGAAGTGCAGCGCTTCGTCGCCAATGTAACCGAAACCCTGGCCGCTTTAGGCCGCGACTGGGAGGCCATTACGCAAACCTTCGCCGAGGCTCCATCGCGCGCTCGGCTGGTCACTTTGTCCTGCGGACTGTCCGACGGTCACCGTGGCGGGCGCAGCGTCGCAAAGCTTGGCCTTCAAGGGGATGGGCGCAGCTTCCAGCTCTTATACAAACCTAAGGCCATGGCGGTAGATGTCCACTTTCAGAATTTGCTCGCGCGCTGCAATGCCGCGGCCCAAAGCGGCGCGCTACACCTCGAAGCGCTGCGCCACGCCCGGCTGCGCGCGAAATCGGCATTTCCGAAGTTCTATCTGCAGCGCATCCTTGACCGCGGCGACTACGGCTGGGTCGAGTTCATCGCAACCAAGGAATGCGAAAGCCAGGCAGAAATAGACCGCTTCTATTTGCGCCAGGGTGGATTTCTGGCGCTTCTGCATCTTCTGCACGGCACCGACGTGCATTTTGAAAACCTCATTGCCTGCGGTGAGCATCCGGTACTGATCGATCTGGAGACTCTGTTTCATCAGCCATTTCGTCATCGCAGCTATGCAGCGGACGCCACGGCGCGCATCGAGCAAATTTTGGAGACCTCTGTGCTGCGTACCGGACTTTTGCCCGGCCGTGCCTGGGCCGACGGCGCGCAGCCCGGCGTCAATATAGGGGGCCTCGGCAATGATGAAATCCATACCATTCCGCTTTTGACTGCGGGCTTTGAGGATGCCGAAACCGATGAGATGAAAGCAGCACCGCGCCCGAGCTTCATGCCACTGGCCCGCAACCTGCCGCGACTGCACGGCCAAATCGCACCGGCCGCGCACCACGTCGAAGAGATTGTGGCAGGCTTCGAGGCGATGCTGCGCTTTGTCCGTGCGCAGCAAAATGAGTGGCTGGTGCCAGGCGGTCCGCTTGACAGCTTTGCTACAGATGAAGTCCGCCAGGTCGTGCGCGCGACCACGGTCTATGCCAAGCTGCTGGCGCTTGGAACGCACCCCGACTATCTGCGCAGTGCCGAAGAGCGTGAGCAGGCCCTGGCCATGCTGGCGGAAGCGGACGAGCTGGTCCCAAAAGAGCTCGTGCACGCCGAGCTCGCGGATCTGCGCAGCGGTGACGTGCCATTTTTCACGGCCCGGCCGAGCAGCCGCTCGCTATGGGACAGCACGGGTCAGGAGCATAAAGAGCACTTCGCGCTCGACTGCCTGACGGCGGTACGGAGTAGTCTTGAAACGCTTGATGATCGAGAAATCGCGCGGCAGATCTTCCTTGTTCGCGCCGGGCTCTCTGCCTCTGCATTTGGCGCGGCGACCGAATTGCAGCATTGCACTGCCAGCACCGAATTTTCGGCGCGCGACGCCGCGGTACAGCTTGGCGAGCTGCTGCTAGACACAGCGATTTTCGCGCCGGACGATGTCTCGTGGATCGGAATGAAGTTCACCGGCGAGGCTGCATGCACGGTGGCTGCCGTCGACGGCGATCTATATGATGGGCGGGCGGGCATCACACTATTCCTATCCTATTTGGCTGCAATCACGCGGGAGCCGCGCTTTCAAGATCTGGCGATGACAGCGGCGCGAGCGGTGCGCAGGTCACTACACATCGCATCGGAGAAAAAAGAATACGGCGGTTTTGTTGGTTTGCCTTCGCAGCTTTACGCGCTTTCTCACGCCGCAGTGATCTTGCAAGAGCCGCAGCTTGTCGCTGGACTTTCGACGGTGCAGGCGCAGCTCGCGGCGATTGCGGAAAGTCCGCAGCCGATTCAGTGTGACGTGATCTACGGCGCCGCGGGGTGCATCCTAGCGCTGCTATCACTACATACCGCAACCGGCGCCAAAGAGCCCCTCGCGACGGCGGTTGCATTCGGGCGCCGCCTCGTGCAGGCCGCGGTACCCGGCCCGTACGGCCTGGCTTTTAGCTCGCATGCTGGTGTTCGCCCGCTGCTTGGCTTTGCGCATGGTGCTGCAGGCATCTACTGCGCGCTCTTGCGTTTGGCCACGGCAACGATGACACATCTCGAGTTTGGCGCCGTCGCGCGCGAATTCAGCAAAGCGGCTGATGGGGCGCTGCAATACGAGCGTGCGCATTTTGACAGCGCCCTTCAAAATTGGCCGGATCTGCGCAGCGAGCCCGCGCGTTTCATGACGACGTGGTGCCACGGCGCGCCCGGCGTTTTGCTGTCACGCGTTGCCACGGGTGCCGCAACGGCCGATGCGATGGCGCGCAGCGAAGTTGAGACCGCGGTCGCCACCACCTTGCGCCAAGAGCACAGCGAACACTCCCTCTGCCACGGCGCGGTGGGAAATCTGCTTATCGTCGCGCAGGCTGCTCAGTTGCTGCAACGACACGACTGGCAGAAGCAAGTTGCGTCAAGGCTGGAAGCGCTCCTCGCCGAGCTGAGGACGTCTTCGCCGCGCTGCGGTTTTGCCTTTCCGCAGGCGGTCCCCTCCTTGATGACCGGCATATCCGGAGTCGGCTACGGACTGCTGGCGCTCAGCGTCCCAGGCGGCCTCCCATGTGTGCTGTCGCTGGACCCACCGCGACAGCACTAGTGGGCTTGTATAGTCCGTCCCGAGCTCGGCCTTATTAGGTCTTTTTGCTGTCTTTGCTATCTCGCTTGGTGTCGGATTTCTCTGCAGATTCGCCTTTGTCTCCTTTCTTGCAGGCCAAAGACAGCACCGGACTTCCGAGCATTAGGGTACCCATCAAGGCAGCTATCGTCAGTTTGGTCATCATTATCTCCTGAACTCGAAGAGCTTTGAGGTATCGCAAACGTTGCAATGTGCAACCTACAAAATGACAAACGACGCCTCGGTCTTATTCCTTTTTTTGAGCAATTGCTTACGGCAGACAGTGTGCAGATGTGGGATAATTTTGAGGTACAATCCAATTTTAGGAATCTCGAGTGCTATCTTGCGTCATGCTCGCTTCGGACGCTGGAAGCTCGCTGGCTGAGCCCGGTTCGATACTGCGCCACCATGCCTCTGACAGGTGGCTGTTCCAATCGGCGCTGACGCCACAAGCTGCAAGTGCCATGTCCAATTCGAGCGCGCTTGCATACCGCTCTTCCGGACTCTTGGATAGGCAGCGCAGAATCACCGCTTCAAGATCTTTGGGGATGCCTTTTTCCAGCTCGGATGGCGGCTGCGGTCGAGCATTTATGTGGGCTTGGATGAGTTCAACCGTCGTCCCGCGCTCGAAGGGCAGCCGCTTGGTCAACGCGAAATACGCCACGGCGCCTAGGCTATAGATATCGCTGCGGGCATCCACCGGGATCCCTTCGGCCTGCTCCGGAGACATAAAGGAAGGGGTCCCAAGTATATGGCCAGCTTCTGTAAGCTGCGTGTCTGCCTGATCGCTGGAAGGCCTCGCAGCTTCGGGTGCTATCTCTTCCTCTGGGTTGATTCCGGCGATGAACTTCTGAATATGGACCAAACCAAAATCGAGCAACTTGACAACATCATATTCCCCACCACGCTCAGCAATGATGATGTTGCTGGGTTTGATATCCCGGTGTATCAAACCTACGTCGTGTGCCTCGCGCAGTGCGCGGCAGACTTGATGGAATAGGTAGATCGCACGCGCCGGCGACAAAACCCCGTAATGGCGTACCAGCGCATCAAGCGTCAGGCCGGGAAGATATTCCATGGCATAGTACAAAGTGCCGTCTTTCGAACGTCCATAGTCATAGATTTCGACGGTGTTTGGGTGGTTGAGCTTGGCCATGGCCTGCACTTCACGTTCGAAGCGCGCCAGAATGCTGGGGCTGCCAGCCTGATCGGCACGGATGAGCTTCACCGCGCATGGCCGACGCAGCAGACGATGATGGGCGCGGAATACTTCACCCATGCCGCCGCGGCCCAGACAATCACTAAGTACATACTGTCCGACTTCGCGAATTTGGCGCTCGGCTTGGCGGTGCAGCGTCAGTTTATGACAGCATGACCTCGATGCTGCGCAGGCTGAACATAGACAGCGTACGCCGCCGCCACAAAATATAGACCGCGCTGCACAGGGCTATACACAAGCCGCTAAAGATGAAGTTGAGAGTCTTTTCATATTTATACACCACCGTGGCATCGATCATCACCCGCACAATCACTGAGAAGATCAGAAGCAGACCCATGATTGCCACGATAAGCAGGCGACGCCGTAGCAGTTCACGCACATCATCGATATCTTGTTCGGTCGCAGCCAGCCCAAAGACCCGACTGACCTGGCACCAGAGTGTCTTTGCGCTGGCTTCCTTCTTTGACCACAAGTGCCGCCCACCTGCTGGCTCGCGCCCAAGGAGGAAAGGGAACTTACGAACAGACTTTCGCCGTGCTCAGCGTGATAAGCACTCTGTCATGGTATCTTTCATGGCTTATCGAGACGGTGCTGGCAGCGCTGATTCTGCTTGAAGACACCGTCGACAACATGATCACTCGACCTGGAGTCTGGCCAGTCCTATTTTATCTTTATAAAACGCTATCTTTGGGATTTTACTTCATTCTGATGCCTGTGGCAGTTGGTACCGCTCAAATGCTGCGCGGCCGGCGCGCTGTCATCGCAGGCATTGGCGCCGCCATCATTCAGTGCCTGATTCTGGCGCTATTTATCCGCTAAGCAGAAAATGGCTCGTTTGGTCGGGTCATTTTCAGCCCCCCCTGCCCTGGCGCTTTCCTAAGAAATACGCGCAGCGCAAAGCGACATGCGGTTTGCATCTGGAGCTGGAACCTGAAAAATTGTCCCCATCTCCAGCGGAGCCATGACACATGTGGACGGGCTATCAGATCAGGTCAGTGCTGCACCAGGGCCCCACGCATCGGGTGCTGCGTGCCCTGCGCACCGCAGATGCCACTCCAGTGGTCCTCAAGCATTTGCAGGGCAGCCTCCATTCCGCACATGCTGGAGCGACTGCGGCACGAGTTCGAAGTCGCCCATCGCGTGCCTGGCCCTGGGGTGCTGCGGCCGCTGGCGCTTGAAGGCGCTGATTCCGAAGCCGGGCCGGTTCTGGTCTTGCCAGACGTCGACGCCATATCGCTGCGGCAGTGGCAAAGCGACGCCACCGCCACCCCGCTCGAGGTCGTCAGCATCGGGTTGACCCTGGCCAAAGTCCTTGGCCGCCTGCACGCCGCTGGCTTCCGTCATGGTGATGTCAAGCCCGCTGATAAGTGAAGACGTCTTTATCATTTACCGGCGGGCATTTAGACATAGCGTTTCACCAATTCTTCATGGCTAAAAAGGTGTGAATTCCCTGCTGAATTGACGCCTGCTATATTTCGCCCCTGCGCGAACCAGCGCGGCGAGGCTTCCGTGAAAATTGCGCTTATTTACCCTCCGACCTGCGATCCAACCGCCCCTTATCTGGCGGTGCCCATGCTTACCGGCTTTCTGCGTCACCACGGGGTCGATGTGGTACCAATCGACGCCAATATCGAGGCGTACGACCTGCTGCTTGAGCCCGGACCGCTAGAAGCCCTGCGCGACCGCATCGAGCTCGATCTGGCCGAGCTCGAGCGCCGGCCCTACCTGGATCATCCTCAGCAACTGAAGTACGCCGCACTGTGGCGAGTAAGAGGGGATGCGCATGCCGTGCCGCAAGCGATTGGCCGCGCCAAACAGACGCTGCGTGACAAAGCCAGCTTCTATGATCCGGCGGCATACAGCAGCGCGGTGGCAACCATTGACGCAGCGCTGCGCGTCATCTCGGCGGCGCATGCGCCATTGCACCTCGACTTTACGGCTTACAGGACGCCGTTTGCGCTCACCACGCCGGCGGAGATTGCGCTGGATGCCGAACCGCACCGCGATCCCTTCGACGCCTATGTCACAGGGCAGCTCATCCCGCGGCTGCGAGCGGAGGCCGTGGACGTTGTCGGGCTGTCGGTGGTGTTTCCGGGACAGTTACAGCCGGCATACGCGTTTGCGCTGAAGCTGAAAAAGGCGCTGCCTAAGCTGCATGTCACTGTCGGCGGGCCGGCGATGACGCAGATTCTAATACGGCTGAAAGCACAGGCGCTGGCGACAGCGCTCGGGCCGCTCGATTCGGCTGTGGTCTTCGAGGGCGAGCATACGCTGCTGCGACTTCTGAAGGCGCTTGACGAAAAAACGCCCCTCGATGCCATTTCGAATCTGGTTCTGCGTCGCGGCGACGGCACAGCCGCCTACGCCGCGGGACACGGAATGGAGGATCTTAAGCAGTTGCCGGGGCCGGATTTTGACGGCATGCCGCTTGACCGCTACCTGTCTCCGCAATTGGTACTGCCGTATGACCCGACGCGCGGCTGCTACTGGGGCAAGTGTACATTCTGTCACTACGGGCTTGCAGAGGTTGGCACTGCGTCGTATCGCGAGCGCAGCGTGCCCCAGATGATCGAGCACCTAAAAGCCCTGAAACAGCGATACGGCACCGACATGTTCTACCTATCGCAGGACTCGGTGGCGCCAAAGACGCTGCTGAAGCTGGCCGAGGGGCTTTTAGCGGCAGGGCTGCACATCCGCTGGGCCACGGACTTAAAGCCCGAGCGCTACCTGCATGCGGAGCGGGCGCAGACTTTGGCCAAGGCGGGGGCCGTGGCTTGCGCGCTTGGGGTTGAGTCGGCAGCACCGCGGGTGCTCAAGCTTATCGACAAGGGGGCGCCGATCGAAGCGGTGCGCGATGTGATTCAAAACCTGTCGGCGGCTGGAGTCGCGGCAGAGGCGATGTGCTTTACCGATTTTCCGACGGAGAGCTACCGCGAAGCGATGGCAACGATGCGCTTTTTAGAGGAGCTGCGCGACGATGTGGCGCTGTTCATCGTCGGCGAGTTCGATCTAACACACGGAGCGCTGGTGGCCCAAAAGCCGGCTGACTATGGCCTCAGCGAAGTCTATCAGCTCGACGGGGACTTGCTTGGAACCGGTCTGTTTTACGAAGAGGCGCGGCCGAGCAAAAAGCCGCACGAAGCGGAACGCATCGACGCGGCGCTCAATCGCCTGTCCGATGGCTGGCGAGTGCGAACCTACCCGTGGGCTGGAGCGGTCTCGACGGCGCATACGATTTTGTACTACGCGCGGTACGGCAAGGGGGCGTTTCGCGAACTGGCGGCAATGCCCGAGTCAAAAGGACTGGCGCCGGCCGTGCCGCGAACCGGCCTTACGCGCTTTGACCTTGACGAAGTGGCCGCAGCCATGGCGCAGGAGGGCGAGCTCTGGCACCACCTCATCCGTGAGCGGCGCCAGGTGTCGCGAGCCCTTTATGAAGAGCTGGCCGCGACGCTGCCGAGGCTAAAGGCGAAAGCGCAGCCGCTGCGCTATGTCTACGCGGCGGGAATGGATCCGACGCGGCGTACAGCAGGACGGCGGCCGTCGCACGCCCCAAACTCACTTGGGTAGGAAGATGTGCAGGCGGAGAATCTGCACGAACTCACGGTTTTCTAGATCCTTCAGCCTTAGACTAGATACAAAGCCCGCTGATTTCACTTCCGTCGAGCCACCTTGGCGCCTTGTCCGAAACCCGTCGTATATCTTGTGGACAAACTGACCCAACTTACGGGCGGCCCTCAGCAAGCACCTTGTACCAAAGCGTATAGAAGTCGTCCAAACCCACTTCGAAATCGTCGCGCTCGTGAATCGATGGCAGAAAGTGGGTTGAAACGATGGGTACCCCCTTGTTCTTAAGATCGCCCAGATAAGTCTTATCTAGATTCCAGCGCAGTAAAGGATAGGGATTCCACAAGGCGCATCCGGCATCTGCAATCCGACCGATTGCATCCACAAATCCCTCTAGCTTCGATGTATATTCCCAAGCGCCAACGGCGACGGCCGCATCGTATGTATGCCACGCAGCTCCAGTCTGTGACCATGGGACCATCTCAAGCGATCAGCCGTAGTCCTGAAAATGTGGCTGCAGCCGAGCATGCTGCACAAAAGCCTCTGTGCTGTGATCGGGATGAAGAAGGAGGCTTGGCTCACTGACCAAATATGCGCACGTATTCATAGTATTTTTTCCGCATGCGGAAGTCGAAATGCTTGCGGCATTAGGACTCATGAGCCGACGATTAAAATGCTCCATGAAATGGAGTCACAGCGAATAAAAGCGGGCGGCTCGGCACTGCATCTGTGACTAGCGGCGGCACTTGCAGATTCAATAGGTATACGCCGTCTGCGATGTGGCTGTCGACATAGACCATCTCGGTAATGGATCGCCACTTGGCGCTCTCATGGGACTCGCGATTGTTGTCGAGGTGCGGCATGCCCCAAAATGTTCGGTGGTTGGGCAAGATCCCGCCGTCCTCTTCTCGATCAACAGAAGGTAGATCGACAAGAAGATGTAAAACCTTCATCTCGTCTGCGATAAGTTCCATCGCTTCTCGAGTCATATAAACCGGAGATGCGCCGCTGTAGGATCGATGGCGCTTGGTCGCACCATTTGGCTCAGTTCGAATGACAAGCGCGTCCAGAAATCCCGGCGCACAAGTGCCGGCTGCAGCAAGCGCTCGCTGAATTGCAGCCCGGCTCACAGCCAGCTCGGCCGGGTTATGTGGATACGGGTACGATTCACCGCTTGGCCCGATCGGTTCCGGATGGACCGTTAACAGGGTCGCAGGAAAAAACGCACCCCGCACGACCCCATGCACGCTGACGCGCTCGTGACTGATATGTCCGACGGATTCCGTATGTGTTCCGTTGCCATGCGGGTACAGGGTGACCGCCTCGCAATTGCAACTGCCGCCGCGCCTCGTATCACCGATAAAATTTCCGATCTCCACAGTCGTAGCGAACGCGCGCGGCAAAAAGAACGCGGCGGGCTGCTCATGCGAGCGCGGATCGAGCTCGATCGAAATGTCTATGGGATCGGAAATGCCTACGGACCATGCTTTGCCATCGATGATAAAGCGCGCTTCTATTGCGGATCGTCTCATACGCGCTCCCTTGTGGAGGGTCAGAGCCTTCCACTTTTATGAAGCCTTAGAACGACTTGCGTGAAGGACCTTTGCCTCTGCTGCTTCCGTGAGAAAAAGCCAGCGCAATGCCCGACTGAAGCGTGCTCAGGGTAATAAGCCCTGAAAGATCGGCGCCAAGATGCACGAGTGAATGCGCGACCTCTGGACGGATGCCGATCAGAAGTACCTCGACCCCTAGCAGTCTTGCCGCATGCGCCGCTTTCCAGCAGCTTTATCTTCGGAAACCGCTGAATCATCAGCGTGCTTGTGGCGACTTCGATCTCAAGACGTGCCAGCGCTGCCCCCAGGCAAAAATGTGAGCCAAAGCCAAAGTTTATGGCCTGGCTCAGATCGCGGTGGATGTTGAACCGCTCTGGCTCGGGGAAAATGTCCGGATCATGCAGGGCCGCCGCGCGAAATAAGGAAACCATCTGCCCGCGACGAAGTTTGCCCCCAGCAGCATCGACCGCCCCCTGAATCTTGCCGCGCATCATCTGTTCCAGGCTGCGGCGCGTCAGGGCGCCACTGGCCAGCTTGCGCACTCGCAAATGATCGATCTCGGGCAGTGAAAGCACCCAATTGTCGATGAGCACATGGTACTCTGCATGCTCAGGTGCGCGCTGCTTCTGCGTCGCAAATTCCCATTGGCGGAAGTCCGTGGTGAAATGAAGGTCTTTGAAGATGGCCTTGACGTCGCGATACCGCGAAAATACGACGGCTTGGTGCTTGGGCCACGCATAAGCTGGCGCATGTTCGCGCAACCAGCGATACGTTGGATACGGATTCCGGATATAGTCTGGAGCGCTTGTGTCAAGAACGAAATTCGAATCGCATCCCGGGACAGATGAGTCGTGATTTTGCATCATAATTCTCTGCCTGGTGAGGCACCCTGCACTCGGTTAGGAGGGACAGATGGCACCTATTGAGGAAGGATAACAATACCGAAATAAGGTTCTATGTCAACTGCCAACCAGATGACCTACATTTTTCAAATGGTTCCGGAACCGTCCATCATTTGTCCGCGACAACTATAATCCTTTAGAATCCCGACGAAAAAATTCAAAATGACGGCCAGCCCGCCAACATCCTCTGGGTTTCCGCTCAAAAGAAATCCTCCTTTCGGACTTCGGCCTCGCTG
>CAYWPR010000088.1:0-23480 GCA_964460115.1 uncultured Myxococcales bacterium | reverse complement strand
GTGGACTTGCAAAAGCGTATCCAGGAAGGTCGGTTCCGCGAAGACCTGTACTATCGGTTGGAGGTTCTGACCGTACGCATTCCGCCGCTCGACGCGCGCAAGGAAGACATTCCGCTGCTGGTCGAGCACTTGGCCCAGAAAGCAAGCCCCCCAAAGCGCTACCTGCCCGAGGCGGTGGCTGCGATCGGCGCGCGCGACTGGCCGGGCAACGTGCGGCAGCTCCGCAATCTGATAAACCGCTTGGCCGCCCTCGTGGAAACCGCGCACATCACAGAAGCCGACATTCAGCGACATTGGCAGCTCGACGATACCAAAGCCAGCAAGCCGCCCGCGCCGCCCAAAGGGGCGAGCACGGCCCCATCCGAACTGCTGCAGGGCATCTCGCTTTATGGGAAGCGCGAGGCCAATGAGGAGCGACTCTCTCACAACCAGATCCTCGCCCTGCAGAAAGCCGGCAAGAGCGTGGACGAGATCTGCCACATCATGGACATCGGTCGCACCACGCTGTTTCGTCTTAAACAGTGAAATCACGACCCGCCAAAGACTGACACACAGCGACGCGAAAGTTCGCCATGGCGAACTCTGCGGCGGCCTTCAAAGCTTGTTTCACAGGAGTTGACACCGACGGGAAATTCGCCGCGCCGAACACCCTTTGCGGCCAGGCTCTCGTCGAGAAAGTTCGCCCCCGCGAACTCAGGACGGCCGGTGAAGCTGAACGTCTGGGCTCAAGAAGTCGAGCCCCGATCGAGGCGCTCGAGAAATGAGCCCCCCCTGGCGCGCTCAAACCGCAGGCGCTTCGCGTTCTGCTTCTGCCTCAGGCGCTCGCCGTCAGCCATGGCCGCGTCGAGCGCAGGCAGGGAGGGCTGCCGCAGGCCGTTCATCGGCCGGACCCGCGCCGCGAAGCCCTGACGAACCAGCGTAAGGCTGCCACCACATCGCCTGAGAAGCCCTACGCGCACTCTTTAGAGCGCGGCACGGAAGTTGCTGAGAACTTCTGACATCCATATCCAGATAACGGACTCTTGAGAAAACTTGGAGGCTCACAAATGCGTACTTTTATCAACCGTTTGTTTGGGATTCTGTTCATGACCACGGCCCTGAGCTGCACTGCACTTGTAGGGTGCGGCCAAGACGAAATGGTACTAGGCAGCGTTGAAGTCATTGACAAGTCGCAAAATGCACTGACGACAAGCGGCATGGGCGCTACTGTTTCGGGTCAATATTATTCGTGTAAAAATCATGCTTATAGTGAGGTCTGGACGGGAGCGCCTGCTGTAGTAAAGTTGGATGTCGGCTGCAATTTGACGATAAATAAAATTACCACAAAAAATGGCGCTAACTATACAGATAGTACAGAGTTTATATCTGATCGGCCTACTAAACCTTTATGGATATTTTCGAATGAAAATAGGTATGACAGTGCTAATTATAGTGACATATATGTAGCCGCATTTGGGTCTGATAAATTCAGTCAATATGCATCTCCATTCACCATCACGGTCATTTATTCGAATGAAGCCAAGTTGGTACAGGATGAACTCATCTCTCCTAGCTTCGCCCATGTGGTGGGGACGGTGAATAGCGAGCAGGTGGCGCCGCCCGACCTGAAAGTTATCGCGCGACCGTCGATCGCCGTAGATGCCGAGAATAAAATCGACAGTATCGGCATAAATGGCATGAATGACGTGATCACAATGGACCTGAAAACGCCCACTTCCCAAGCTGCCGATAAATATCTTATCTGGCCGGACTTCCTTGCTTCTCCGGATGGCGTTTCCAATCCAGGACTTAATTACTATTTTCGAGAATTCGGCGCCGTTGAAACGGGAGGGCCATCGTTCTCAATATCAGCAAGTGATCTTAATCTCTATGTGGGAATGGTGATCCCCCAGACGAGATACGTCATCGCCGCGCACTATGACGTTGTCAGCGGGGTGCCTTCGTTTACGATCTACAAGTTCCAGTTCCAGTTCGACAATTAATTTCATGCGTTTACTCAATCGATCCACGGCGCATTTTCTAATAGACACAGTACCCAGCCCCACAAAATGCGCTCGTGGATCCCTTGAACAAAAGGCGCCTTTGTTTTTTCTTGCGATTTAAACTTAAGTGATCGACAGTCCCTAAGGAGGAGAAATGAAAATGCCCATGATCCATCCCATCCGTATCCTTCCTTTCGCTGTGCTGGCCGCGCTCGGCGCCGGCTGCGGGGGCGCCGTCAAGGCCAAGGTCCAGCTGAGCAATGCATCTACCTCCGCGTTGGTCGCAGCCACCGCGGGCCGCGGCTCGGACATCTCGATCCTCGACATCACTGACATCCCCTCGGGCGCCACGCCGGTCACTCCAACCGCTTTCAAGATGAAGATCATCCAGGCCTACCTGGTCGAGGACGTCGACATATCCTCGAGCAACAACGTCGGCAAGGTCCAGCGCATCTGGGTCAACCCGGATTGCTCGAGCGATAACGGCTGCACCGACGCGAACGTGGGCCTGTTCGACCTAATCGATCCCACGGCCGCCAACGCCAAGCTCAACTCGCAGAACCTCGACATTGACATGGGTACCTACCGCTACGTGCGCGTGGAATTCTGCCAGGGCGGCGCCTCCGGCAACAATGTGCAGTATCAGGTCTCCGGCGGCAGCGTGATCGACAAGACGTACGGCGGTTGCGCCGTCACCAGCAAGAAGATGGAGCCGGCGCTCGAACTGAAGATTGGCGACAACGTCACCATCGCGCTCGACTATAACCTGAACGACGGCGAGCTCTACTCGATATCCGCGGGGGACTGCACGGCCACCGCGCCCTGCCTGAGCAGCATCGGCCTTTCGCCGCGCATCGTCAGTTAATCGGACGCCGACCAGACCCGCTCAGTCCGCCGGCCAGAACCCGCACGCCATGTCCCGCAACGTCGAGCGGGCTCTGGCCCAGATGCCGCACGTGGAACTTCACCGGCTGCCCAGCTCCAGCCCGCACCTCAATGTTGTCGAGCGGCTGTGGAAGCTCTTACGGCAGCAGGCCACGCACAACCAACTTTACGATGACGTGGCGGCTCTGCAGGCCGCGCGGCGCAAGCACCTGGACTGGCTCCAAGTCCACCTGGCCCACGTCCGCTCGCTCATCGGGGCAGAGGCTTGACCGACAGGGCTATTTGCCTTGTGTACTAGATGGTGATGCGAACTCGTGGCGAAGCTCGCCAAGTGCCGCGGTGAGCGACGCTTCTGCGCGTGCCAGAATCGGCTCGGCATCGCAGAGATCTGCCGCGCGTCCCTGCCGTTCCAACTCTGCACACGCCTCTGCGACCTGTTCTGCGCCGAGCGTCCTGCTGGTCGACTTTAGGGTATGGGCGGCCAGCTTGAACGCTTCCACATCCTTTCTGTTCAAGGCGGCCCGCAGCTCACCCATCAATCGCAATGAGTCGCTGCTGTAATCTTTGGCCACCTCCGCCACCTCATTGCGTCCCAGCATCTCGATGAACGCGACGAGGCGTTTGCGGTCCAGCACCGACGGGGGCGGCGGCGGCTCAACCAGGCGCACCGGTTTGAGGGCGGTGCTCGATCTAAGGCTAACGTGGTCCGAGCCTCTGCGGCTATAGGCACGCTCGAGCGCGGCGAATAGTTTCTGCGGTTCGACCGGCTTGGTAACGTAGTCATCCATTCCCGCATGGATGCAGGCCTCCCGATCTCCGGACAACGCGTTGGCGGTCATCGCGATGAGATAGGGCCGCTGCTGCTTCGGCCAGGTGTTGCAGATGCGCCGCGCCGCTTCCAGGCCGTCCATCTCAGGCATCTGAATATCCAAAAGCACCACGTCGTAGCCCTGGCGATCGAGCGATGACAAAACCTCCAGCCCATTTCCCGCTACGTCCGCGCGGTAGCCGCCCTTGGAGAGAATGCTCAGCGCGACCTTTTGGTTGACGGCGTTGTCTTCGGCCAAAAGGATCTGCAGTGGACGCGCACTGGCCGGTGGAACACTGGCAGGCGTGGCCATGTCGGCATTTCCGGTGCTTCGATGTTTCTCCTTACTAATCAGTGAGGCGAGTGCCTCAAAAAGCCGGGCCTGCTTGACCGGCTTGCTCAGCACCGCGCTGACTGCGTCGCGCTCCCCGGCAGCGAGCCCCTTTCCCGCCGACGATACAAGGAGAATCACCGGGCAGCGTTCCGGCGGCCTCATGCGGCGGATCTCGCGGGCGATTTCCAGCCCATCTATCTGAGGCATCTGGTAATCAAGCAGCACGATATCAAAAGGGTCTCCACGGCGGATCCACTCCAGCGCCTCGCTGGGCAGCGCGGTGTCGCGCGCCGACATTCCCCACGACTCCACCTGATTGCGCATAATGTGCCGGTTGGTGGCGTTATCATCGACAATAAGCCCTCGCAACCCGATCAGACATTGGGTGTCAAGAGGCGTAAATTCCGGGGCTGCCGCGGCGCTGGCACGCATGGTGAAGCTGAAAGTCGAGCCCTGGCCTGCTTGGCTTTCTACCCAGATGCGGCCATCCATCAGCTCCGCAAGGCGTTTGGAGATGGCCAGGCCAAGGCCCGTGCCCCCATAGACACGCGTGGTGCCAGCATCGACTTGGCTGAAGACGTGAAACAGTCGCCCCAGACGATCGGCGGGAATGCCGATGCCAGTATCCCGGACGGCAAAACAAATCTCTTCCTGACCGTCCGGCGTCGGCTGTGAGACCACATGGAGACTGACTTCACCTCGCTCTGTAAACTTGACGGCATTGGAAAGAAGATTGATCAAGATCTGACGCAGGGCCCCGGGGTCGCCAATTACCCCTTGTGGCACAGAGGGTGCCATATCAAACGTCAGCTCGAGAGATTTCTCCGCCGCTCGTACCGATATAAGATCGAACGCGCTTTCGATGCAGCGGCGCAAGTCGAAGGAAGCTTTTTCAAGCTCGTACTTCCCTGCCTCGATCTTGCTGAAGTCCAGAATATCGTTGATGACGCTCAGCAGGTGTTCGCCGCTGGTGCGGATGATTGTCGCGTAATCGTTTTGTTCGGTATTAAGCGGAGTGTCCAAAAGCAGCCCGGTCATGCCGATGACTGCATTGAGGGGCGTGCGAATTTCATGGCTCATATTGGCCAGAAACTCCGACTTGGCGCGAGAAGTTGCCTCCGCAGTTTCTTTTTCGATGCGTAGCTGCTCGACCCGCCGCAGCTCGCTGACGTCACGAAAGACGACCACCGCGCCACGCCGCTCTCCGGATTCGGAGACAAGCGGCGCGAAACGGGCGACGATTGGCCGCTCAACTTTATTGGGGCTGACAAGCAGCAGATCATTCGAGCCCGAGGGCATCTTGCCGTTGTTCAGGACGCCGCGCATGACGTCGTTGGCGGGAGTATGTGTCACCGCATGAATCGCGCTAAAGACTTGGTCGCAGGGAAGGCCGCCGCCGTCGCAGCCAGTCAGTGCCACGGCTGCCGGATTCATGTATTCCACTTGCCCGGCCGCGTCCACGGCGATCACGCCATCGGCGATACTCTGCAAGATGGTTGATAATCGTTCTGTCTCCTCGGCGAGCGCTCTCTGGCTCTGCTTGAGCTCAAGACTTACGGACATCGCCTGTTGAACGTTTTCCTTGATGCGCTCGGTAAGCTGGTTGAGCAGCATCAGCAGCATCACGAAAGTCAGCACATAGGAAAACAACTGGACGCCGATGAGATACCAGCGCGGAATGTTTAGATGGACTGGCAGGAACAGGCCGAAAACCATCGTCGACAATCCGACGATGATGCTTGCCGCCTGCAGTACCCGCCGAGCTGTGCCCGATAGGTAAGGCAGCGTGATGATCACAGCATAAAAGGGCATGACTGCAAGAATCGGCCAGAGCTGTGGAATATAAATCGCAAACAGAGGCAGAATCAGAAGCACGCTTATCGCATAGGTCGTAGCCCATGCGGCCAGCTGCTGCCGCTTCGCGAAGCGCCCGGCAACCAGAATCACAGGCAGGAACAGACAGGACACCAACGCCAGGATCACGAACAGCGGGCGTCGTGTATAAAGCGCGATGGCGGCGTAAGCAATGGATGAGACCGAGGAACTTATGAGTGTTATTTGCTGAAATCGAAGTACTCGCTTTACCTGCGCAGCAAAATCTGTTTGTGGATTAAGAATCCTGTCCATGGCTCTTTCCTAGAGCATAAGCGAAACACGCGCCATTGTGCCCAGGTTATCATACACGAAATGGCGTGATGACCGATCAGACAAAAGCGCCTGAAGCTCCGATATGGAGTCCGCGCAGCGAGCAAACCTGACATTGGGCCGTAAGCGCCCACTCCCCCCCATCTACCCCGTCCTAACCAAACCCCGCAGTGTGGGTCTCGGAGGTCCCCATGAACTTCGAGATCCTCGACAGCATCCTTAATGACCCGAAACTCAAAGCCGCGCTTACGTCCACATACTGGTCTGATACCGAGGCGGAGCTCGTCATCTCAGCCCTCAAGCGCAGCGGGCTGTCGCCCCGGAGCTTCGCGCAGCGCGCGGGAGTCGGATACCGGCGACTGTACCAGCGGTTGCAGCGCGTGCACAAAGCGCAGCAAGCGGCGCCGCCGCCCAGCGAGCCGAAGAATTCGCAAACAGCGGCGCATGAGGCCGGCGCCCAGCCGGGCTTGCCGCCGATGTTTCTCCCCCTCGAAGTCACAAACAACCCCGGTCCGGAGCCGGCCCCGCTTCGCCGACCGCCGGGCCTGAAGATCCGCTTCTATCGTCCGACGCCTCAAAACCCAGAAGAGCTCCTCTTGGACATCGTAATTCCGCTATGGTGACGCTTCCTCCTTCGGTAAAGCTCTACGTGGCCACTGCGCCGGTCGACGCACGCAAAGGCTTCGATGGCTTGAGTCTGTACGTGCAGACTCAGCTTGCCCTCGACCCGCTCAGCGGCCATCTGTTCATCTTCTTCAACCGGCGGAGCGACCAGGTGAGTGTCCTATTTTGGGACCGCAGTGGCTTCGTGCTCTGGAGGAAGCGACTGGAGCGCGGACGCTTCCACTTGCCGGAGTCGCTGCGCAGCGAAAAGGGCTCTGTCCGCATCGAGGCGGCCGAGTTAGGCCTGATTCTCGAGGGGCTCGACCTTCGCGGCTCCCTCCGGCGACCGCGCTGGGAGCCGGCGATGGGGCCGGCCAGCGCGCCCTGACTGGGAGGGCTGCAGGAATCGTAGCGAGCTCATGTGCGAAAGCGCTTGCGCCGAGGAAATAGGAGTGAAAAAAGACTCCCATGTCCAAGGCGCTTCTGCCCGTGCACGCGCGCACTTCGCTGCTCAACGGTATAAGCTCGCCGCCGCCCGTCGTGACCCCGCATTGCTGAGGTGATGAGGTGGGTGCCTTCCCCCAAGGAGGGTGCCATGAAGAACGAAGCAGAGCGGTTGCGTCAAGAGTTAGAGCAAGTGCCCCAGGCGTCGAGCCGTCGCGCGCCGGCAGGGTCGCCGGAGTATCCCGCGGAGCTGGTCGCGCGTGTCCTAGAGTACGTCACGGAGCAGCGCCGAGCGGGCAAGACGCTGCGCGAGTGCGCAAGGGAGCTTGGGATGCCCAAGGAGCGGCTGCACTACTGGGTATATCAGCGGAGCCGGCAGCCGCTCCAAAAGGCCGCGCCGCCCGCCCTGCGGGCGGTGCAGCTCGACGCTGCGCCGCCGGCCCAAGAGCCCGCCCGCCCGCGCCGATTCGTCCTGCACTCCCGCTTCGGCTGGGAGCTGCGCGACCTGGAGCTGTGGGAGGTGGTGGCGCTGATGCGGGGGTTGTCATGATTCGGCTCGGTCCCCAAACCCGTGTCTACGCCTTCACCGCTGCGGTCGACATGCGCAAGGGTTTCGAGGGCCTGCTCGCGCTTTCGCATTCCCAAAGCGCGCAGCCTCTGTCCGGCGACCTGTACCTGTTCGTCGGCCGCGACCGCAAGCGCGCCAAGGTGCTTTTCTTCGACGGCACCGGCCTGTGCCTTTTTCACGAGCGGCTCGAGCAGGGACGCTTTGCCTGTCTATGGCGCGCGCCCACGGCCCCGACGCTACAGCTGTCAGGGACTGAGCTGCAGCTGTTTCTGGAAGGCTGCGCGCTGGTCGGCACAAGACCCTTGTCTCCCGCTCCGCATTCCCAAAGCGCGCTGCGGTCGCAGCACATCGCTTCCTAAAAAATCGTACATGAGCTCGGCTTGATTCTGGTTGCAGACTCCTTTGTCCGCTTGTAAAGGAGTCCCTACAGGTCATGCGGCTCGACGTCGACACGGTGCAGGACGTAGCGCTTCTGCGGCAAGTGATTCACTTGCAGGAGGCCGAGATCGCGCGCTTGCACAAGCGGCTGTGCGCGCTCTGTGCGCGCCTGGCCCAGGCGGAAGGGAAGCCGGAAGGCGCGACGCTGCAGCTGGAGCTTTTAAAGCTCACCGAGCAGCTCAAGACGCTCCAGCACAAGATGTATGGAGCCTCGAGCGAGAAGGCGCCGCGACCGGATTCCTCTGTCAAGCCGTCCGACAAGGCCCCGCAAACCGGCCATGGCCCCACAGCGCAGCCGCAGCTTCCGCACACCACGGAGCGACACGAGCTGGCCGAGTCCGAGCGCAGCTGTCCGCTGTGCCAGCGGACGATGGCGGAGTTTGCCGGGCAGACCGAGGACAGCGAAGAGATCTGGGTGGTCGAGCGGCGGTTCGTGCTGACCACTCATAAGAGGCAGAAGTATCGCTGTGCCTGCAACGCGGCGATCCTGACGGCGCCCGGGCCGTCCAAGCTCGTCGAAGGAGGCCGCTACGCGCTGTCGTTTGCCGTGGAGGTGGCGGTGCAGAAGTACAGCGAGCACCTGCCACTTGAGCGGCAGGCGCGGCAGATGGGCCGGCAGGGTTTAGTCGTGACGAGCCAGACACTGTGGGATCAGACTTACGCGCTTGGGCAGGTGCTTGAGCCGACGTATCAAGCGCTGCGCAAAAAGGTGCTGTCCGCCGAAGTGGTGCAGGCGGATGAGACACCGTGGAAGCTTTTGAAAAAGGCGCCGCAAAAGACGTGGTACGTTTGGGGACTGTCCAGCGAGTATGGCGCGTACTACCACTTGGACCCGAGCCGGAAGACGGACGTGATCAAGGAGCTGCTCGCCGGATATGCAGGGGTGGTGCAGAGCGACGGGTACGCGGCATATCAGGCGCTAGCGCGGGGGAGTCCGCAGGTGGTGCTGGTGTTTTGCTGGGCGCATGTGCGACGCGGCTTTTTCGAGGCGCGGCCGGCGTATCCTGTGTGCGAGCGCGCACTGGAGCTGATCGGGTCGCTGTACGCCGTCGAGCGGGAGCTGCCCGGGTACACGCATCTCCCGGTGTCGGAGCGAGCGGCGACACTGGCACTGCGCGTTGCGCGGCGACGCGCGGAATCGGCGCCGATTGTGGCGGAGCTTTTTGCCTGGTCGCAGGAGCAAGAGGCATTGCCGCAGAGCAGCCTACGCAAAGCCATCGAATACATGCTGCACCTATGGCCCGGTCTGACTCGCTTTGTCGACGACGGTCGCATCCCGCTGGACAATAATGCGTTAGAGCGCGAACTGCGCGGCGTGGTGACAGGGGGATCATTGTGCATCACTCCTTCCGGTTTCTGTCATCACGAGATTCTGCTGTTGTTGCGTCGACGGGATACCAGGGCGTTTGGGACAAATCTTTCGGTTGCGTAGTGCCTCCTTTACGGCGGGGAGCTTTAGATCCTCGCTGAGGATTTGCCAAGGGGCGTCGGAGACAACCTGGCGCGCGGGGAGCAGACCCTCTGTGATGAGGCGGCGAATCACATGGCTGCTCACGCCAAGCTGCCGAGCTGCCTCGTACATTGTGAGACACTGCCCGTCTTTGGTAGCGGACTCGTAGCCACGGATGCCGGCTTTCACGCGAAACGATGCAACGCGGCTGGTTGTCCAGGTGTTGCCAAGACCCGTCGGAATTCCCATCCGGTTCAGCGTCGCTGCAATGTGCTGATCCGGCCACTTGGTCGCCATCTCACGCACGACCTGTTGGGCCTGGGGGCTGGTTCGTTTGGTATGTTCTCCACTACGCGGTTTCTTGACCCGAAGTTCCGAGTGCAGCCCGCCTTGCCAATGTAGCAGCAGGATGACCTCGCCTGTGGAGTCGTCGACGTCCACGACGATCTCTCGAATAAGCAAGCGGACCAGTTGCTGCTTGACCCGCATCGGCGTCGAAGGCGTCTTCCACGCAGCTTCGAGATTCAGCGCGAGAGAGCGCAGCTGGTCCAGATTTGTTTTTTGGGCCGGCACCATCTTGGCCGCGGCGATGCGCTGCTCGCACTCTTGTAAGCGCTCCAGCGCAGCGTTCCAGCGTGCTTCCAGGGAGGCGGCGACCAAGCGGTTATCTGGGTCTACCGCGTCATAGCGCCGCGCTGCGATCCGCACCTCGTACTCGGCCTGCTGGCGTTCCAGGGACAAGGCTTTCAGGCGTTCCTCTTGATGGTCATGGACTCGTTGCTCAGCCACGGCAGCAGCTTCCAGCGCCAGCGGCTGTACTGCAATCAGAATCTGGTATGCGACCTACTCATCGGGCCGACAAGCCCCGAAGCTGATACAGGGCGCAAGCCCATCGTTTAATCCGTTTACGACAAGGGCATGCGTAAGGCCCCTACTTCCTCTTACAGACGACGACAGATTGACGCTTCCGTCCGGTTTCGGTATGATACCGTTGTGCCGGAGTCTGCGCCTAAAGCAATAGGCTATATTAGGGTCAGCACAGAAGAACAGAAGCGTGACGGCATCAGCCTTCACGCGCAGAAAGAGCGCATTATCGCATATTGCGCGTTCTTCAAATGCGACTTGATAGCCATCTATCAAGATGACAGCACGGGCTTTGATATGAATCGGCCCGGCCTTCATTCTGCATTTGATCACATGAAGCGTGCAAACGCGCTCTTCATCTCATTTGCGCTCGATCGTCTGTCTCGAAACATCATTGATATTGAATACATCATGGATACCTACTTTGGCGTAGGCTGTCCGTATCAGGTTCACTTGATGGATTGCGCAGGAATTGACACGAAGACACGCGACGGGCGCATGATGCTGCGCTTCAAGGCACTCATGGCCCAGCATCAGGTAGAGACGATCCGCGACCGCACACAGGAAGGCGTCCGCTACGCCATGAAGCAAGGCGCTACCGTCGGACGCTTGCCCTACGGCAAGGCGTACAGTCGACAGCTTGACACGGAGGGGCGGCGTATCGTCGTTGACGTACCAGCGCAGATCGCGACCATTGCGCGCATCAAGGAACTACACGCGCAAGGCATGAAGCCAGCGCAGATCGCGAAACTACTACAATCCGAAAATCGGCCTACCGCATCTAAAGCACAATGGAATGGTATGACTATCCGTAGAATCTTACAGCGTGAAGGTTTGATTACAATCAAGGCATTAGATCGATCTGACCATATACGCGACCCGCAAAAAGCGTTAGAGCGTATCAAGGATATGCGCTCTAAAGGACTGTCTCTGCGTGAAATCGGGCGCACTCTGAGTGATGAGAAGATCGCACCGCCACGCGGTAAACGCTGGTACGCTGGCACAGTCGCCGATATTCTTAGCAAGAACACTGTATCAGACAAAGTGAAAGCAATTCGACTTGCCGCCAAGTTGAGAGATAGCGGAATGAGCCTGCGCAAGATTGGCGAGCAGCTGATGCTCAATAGCATTGCACCGCCTAAAGGCGGATATTGGCATGCAGAGCAAGTGAACAAACTGCTGAAAGAGGCACAGATCGCGGACATGGCCGATACGCTCATCAGCGTACTCACGCCAGCCACGGACGCGCCGTCTGAGGAATTGGACTGCGCGCCGTCCGCTCTGCCCGCAGAGGGTGAGGCAGATGGACCACGCGCACCCTCGCCGCCAACTGCGCCGCGCCGTCGAAACCGTCAAGCAGCGTGAGTGGGCCTTCCTGCCCTGCGTGATGCGCGCCGTCCCTTGGGACGCGCGCATCATGGGGGCTGCTATCCAGCCATGGGTGCGGTAGGGACTGAGGGAGTATGAAGCGGCGAGCGCTCAACATCGAGCGCAGCAAGTGCCGCGCAGGCAGCGGTTGCCGTCGGGAAATAGCGCCAACTGAGCGCAATCCTGTCTAGGGCCAACTCTACCACGGAGTAGGTCTCATCGCCGCAACGGAGCCATTGGACGCTGACCGCCAAGATGTCGCCATGGCGTCTCATCCCGAGCAGGTGCCACAGAGGCCAGCGACCCGAGCAGACGCGTGTGAGGAAGGCTTGCGTGTCGCGCTCGACCTCGTGATTCATGTCGAGCTTGGCGACGACACGAGGCGGGCTCAACTTCAGCGACGGGCGATGACGGTTTTTCGGCACACTTGCATTAGGGCGAGAACAGGGCATAGTTGTCTCCGGTGCGCGTCGGATGTCTGCTTGCTGGCTGAGGTCCGACGCGGGCTAGGGACTCGGCGGCTTTCCGTCGAGTCTTTTTCGTTTGTGGAGTCGATAGGCTCCGATTCATGGTGGTAGCGCATGTTTTGACTGGTTGCAATAAGTTATGCACATCAGTGGCGATAAGACCATCGAACTAGAGTGCTCGGCCGCCCGCGTGCTACCGAGGGCCATGGTTCGTGGCCGTCGAAATCCGTTGCACTTCGGGCTTGCATCTCGCCTGAAGAAGGCTCGCATGGCTGCCTGTCTCAGTTTCGACAGCGTTGCCGACGCCGCTGGACTTCCCGACGGAAACACTGTGTTTCAGCTTGAGCGAAAGGCAGGCCACGCTCCGAGGCTCGACACGGTAGAACGGATTGCCTACGGGCTCGGATTGTCGCCGGCCTTCTTGGCCTTCGGTGTTGAGGGCAAGTGCCCCCGACGGGGCACTCTGCGCTCCGGGGAGGCTGGGGTGCGACTTCGGGCTGCTCGTCAGGCTCAAGACCTGACGATGCGCGCCCTCGCGCGTGCGGCCGGACTGACTGATACCGCTGTGCGGTCCACCGAAACCGGTGCCAGCATCCCAACGATCGCTACGGTTGAGGCGCTAGCAGTGGCGCTGAATGTGTCGGCAGCATGGCTGGCCTATGGCATTGGGAACCGGGAGCTACCGCCGCGTCGCCGCTCGGGAGCGGTCAGCGTTCCAGCGGCGGCGGAGCGGGCCAATCGCTGATTACGCCACAGCACCATCCCTCGACCGACGGAAGGATACGTCCGGGTGATGTCATCACAAGCAGTCGAAACCGGGCCGTTGACCATACAGGCACGCTGGAGTATGAAGCTCGTAGGGAACGAGAGAGACCATCCGCATCAGAACTACCGTTTTTGGCGAACAAGCTGCCTTGCTAGCCATTTTTCATGAAGCGAAACTTGAAAGTGAGATCAGCAGACGGTTGCATCGAAGCTCCCCAAAGTGGCGCTTCACGGCATCAAAGAAATTGCTGGGCAGGGCCGGCCGGAAATCTAGGGCCGCTGGCCTGTCGAACCGGCCAAGTTTTTGAGCGCAGTCTGCGCCAGCCGGGCCTCATCGGGCATGGCCAGCTCGCGGGCAGTCGACAGCGCCCGCTGAAAAAAGAGGCGTGCGAGTCCCCGCTGGCCGCGCATGCGCGCGTAGATTCCCGTGACCAGCGCGGCGCGGGGTTGTCCGATGGGAAAGATCAGAGCGTACTTCCACGCCGGAACCAGCGCCCGTGTAGCGAGCCGGATCAAGACACGCCGTTCGGCTGCATCCCGTTCAGCTTCCGCCAGGGTGCTCAGCACCTCGCAAGGCGCGAGATAGCCATCTGGAATGGTGATTCCGCCGATCGGCCTGGACTCGGTGACGCGCAGGGCATGTTCCGCCCAAGTGCGGGCCCTTTGGTGATCCCCGGCCCTCAGCGCAGCACGAGCCAAAATCCCTATCCCACCGAGCGAATTCAAGGCATCTCCGACGCTTTTGTCAGTGACGTGCAGAGCGTGCAGAGCCTGCAAGCGCTCCACCGCCACCATCGGTCGGTCCTGTAGCAGATCCAGCGCTGCGCAACAGATGAGGCTCCACATTTCAACGTGGGAGTTTCTGTGCCTCATCGCGGCGGACAAAAGAGTCTGCGCCTTGCGGTGCGCGTTGTCGTGGTCTCCCGAGCACAGAAGGGCTATTATCGTCGTCAGTTCAAAGTGCATCTGCTGTTGGAAGTTGCCCGCGGCTTCCGCTTCCTCGGACCCGCAAGTTGCACTCTGAACGGCGTCTTTCCAGTACCCCCACCCTATGTTGATCGTGGAGCTCATGATCCTTCGACAGGAGTGCGCCTCAACAAAAGAGGTCTGTCGGTTCGGGAGTCTTAGGGGGCCTCTGCGATGCAGGGAGCTGAGGGGCAAAAGTGACATCAGGAACTCTGCCCCACCCGCATAGAGATCGTCGCTATCGTTTCCACCAAGCTGTTTCACAAGGACATAGGTCAGCAGCGCAGAGATTAGGATGTCCGACGCATTCCCGGAGATAGAGAGAGCCGCACCACAGCGGATGACCGTGAGCTCGATTTCGCGCAGAACGTTGTGCGAGAGCTGGGGCGTGAGACGGAGCGAGGGAAGCACACGGCGTGCGGCATGCGTTGCCAAGCAGCGGGCCACAACGCCCACACGTCCTGAAGCTTGGCGTGGCAGTGGGTGTCCTACATGCACATAGATATCGCGCAGTACGTGGACGCATTCCTCCATGCGACCGAGGGCAAATAGCGCTGTGCCGAGCAAGCGCCGGCACAAGACGCCGTCGAACACGTCCGTCGCGCACAGGCCCTGATGCCGAAGCGTCGCTTGTAACTGTGCGATGGCCTCTGCCAGCGCCCCGCCGTTGAGCGCACGCTCTCCCGCCCGCAGTCCGTAACGCGCCGCCGAAGCGGCCTCCCTGGCCTGCGAAAAGTGCAAGGCCAGTGCCGCCGCATGTGCATCGCGCTCAGCACCTGCGAACGACGCCTCGATCGCTAAAGCGACGGCGCGATGGACCTGCGGGAGTTGTCCGCGCTGCTCGATCTGCTTCAGGATGAACTCGCGCAGCTTGTCGTGGCTGAAGCGCCACACTTGGTCGCTGACTTCCAGAATCGCCAGGTCCGCACACGCCGAAAGCCACGCTTCCATCCCTGCTTGCGAAAGGGACTCCCTGGCCAGCGCGGTTTCCAAGATCCGCAGATCGAGCTGCCTTCCCGCCGCTGCCGCGCGTTCCAAAAGTGCTCGAGCCCAGGTGGGCACGCGCGCGATCCGATTTTCCAGGATGGTTCGCACACCTCCTACCAGAAGGTTCGCCGGAAGCTCCCGACTTCCCACCGCCGAAAGCCGCCCCGCCTTCTCCGCCAAAGCCCGCAAAACCTCGACGATGAAAAAGGCGTTCCTGATTAGTCGTTACAACGCCGCACCCAGGAGGTGGTTCCATGGGTGCAGAACAGATTACGGTGGCTGTTGGGTATGTGCGCGTGGCGACGGGTAGCCAGCGGCAGAGAGAAGGCGCTGTCTACTTACAGAGACAGGCGATTCTTCGATATGCGCAGATCAATAGAATCAGGATTGCGCGATTTTTTTCGGACCATGACTGCGTTGCGGATATCGCAGAGCGGCAAGGGTTGAACGATGCGATGGCGTACATCGCGAAGGGCAAAGCGACTGCTCTTGTAGTTGCCGATTTGATGCGGCTGACGAGATCCGTCGAGCAGCTTCTGCGCTTTATCGATGAACAGAGATTCTTGAAGGATGGGCCGGAGCTGATCTCGGTGCAGGAGCGACTGGATACGCGCACTGCGGAGGGTCGCCTGTTACTAGAGACGGTCCACACCCTCGCGGCTTGGGAGTCGAGCGCGCTCGGCAAGGGAGCGTAAGATGGCGAGTCCCGTTCAGATCCGCGCGATTGGTTACGTGCGCGTCAGCCTTGATATCCAGGCACAGGAAGGGGTGAGCCTGGACGCGCAGAAGCTCCGTATTCAGGCGCACTGCACAGCGATGGACATCAAGCTCGTCGATGTTCTGGTCGACGCTGGTGAGTCGGCAAAGTCTCTCGACCGGCCGGGTATTCAGACGGCCCTGAAGACGTTGAAGAATGGGAAGGCGGACGCGCTCATCGTGATGAAGCTCGACAGGTTGACGAGGAGCGTGAAAGACCTCGGCCATCTCTGCGAGCACTACTTCTGCGATGGCAAACCGTGGTCTCTGCTTTCGGTCTCGGACTCTATCGACACCCGTTCGGCGAGCGGAAAACTGATCCTGAATGTCCTAACTTCCGTCGCCCAATGGGAGCGCGAAGCCATCGCCGACCGTACCAAGGAGGCGATGCAACACATGAAAGCGCAGGGCGTTTACCTCGGCGCGGCTCCCTACGGCTGGAAGTACGTTGACGAGCTGGATGCGCATGGTCGGCGCAAGCTCGTCGAGAACGCTGAGGAACAGGCAGGCATCAAGCGGATATGCGAGCTGTACGAGACGGATATGTTCGTCTGGCAGATCTGCGAGCAGCTTGATGCAGAGAAGGTTTCAGCGCGCGGGCCGCACTGGCATCGCGCGACGTTGTATCGCGTGCTGCGACGGGCAGGATATGAAGACCCGGAAGGGAAGCCGAGGAAGTCGCAGCCGTCGCGAAAGCAGATAGATGCGAAGCGGTCGAAAGAAATCGTGCGCGATAAGGCAGCGGCTGCGGTGCGGGCGATGGAACTGCGCGACCGCGGGCTCAGCCTGCGACACATCGGCACGCAGCTACTCAGCGAGAACTTCCTGCCGCCGCGAGGTGAGGTGTGGCATGCGGCGTCGATTCTAGATCTGCTGCGCGCTGCCGTACCAGCTCGCTCGGCTTGTTGATCCTTCGTCCTTGAGCAGTCAAGTTCTCGCCGCGCACCCGCTGTCACAGCAGTCGTCACAGTAATTTAGCCACAAAATACGATCTGCTTCCGTCGAGAAGCTCCCAGAGATCGCGGTTGTTTGTGGCCAGCATCCGTAATCAACTTGCGGGCTTACAAACCTGCTTTGACAAAATTCGTGGTTGCTATTTGTCTGATCAACGATGGCGCCATCAAAGTGCGCAATGTGTCCTATGTTTCTCCGGCGGAATAATCGCTCGGACTGTCTGTACTGCAGCAACAAATGCTGCATGCGCGCGTTGCGTCAACGACGCGGGCAGCAGCCTGGTTGCCGACCGCGCGGTCGCCCTGCACGTCATCCCATTCCGCGTGAACTTGGCCGAGCTTCACTTCGCCGGCTCGCGTCGGCGAATCGGTTGCGCGCAGATCGAGCCGAACAAGAGAACTCAGATCTTCAGCGTCGCTTTGACGCCCAAGCCTGCGAGCTGGCCGAGGCTCGAGCGCGTATCGCTGAGCTGGAACGGCTTTTGGCCGAGGCGCGCGGCGCGCAAGAGGGCCGAGCAACGGGTGAAGGCCATCGCCCCACAGGCACGCGGCCCGATCAAGCACAGCCAGGAAGCCACGAGGAGGATGCAGCGCAGCCCGCAGACGGACAGTCCAGCGGTTCTGGCGGCCAGCCATCTCCCCGGCCTCCGCGTGCCCAGCCGAGGCCAGGTATCGGCGAAGTACGAATGCAGCTCAGCCAGACGCTTCAAATCAACGCCGAGTTGCGCGGATTGTTAGAAGAGCTTCGGCTTCGCATTGCCACGCTGGAGAGACGGTGCGCGGAGTTGGAGCAGCAGCTTCAACGTGCGATCATCAGCAGTGAACCAGATGGATCGATGGCAGGTGACCAGACTCGGAGCGAGGACAGATTGACGCCCGACCAGGGCCGAGCAGCTATCCTCGCGAGGGAACTGGAAGAGGTACGTCTAGAACGTAACGAGCTTGCTGCGCAACGAGAACGGCTTGCGTCGAGATTGGCAGCGTTGGGGCTGTCAACAAGCGCCGATGGCACCATAACTGCCGCCGCTTTCGATGGTCGCGCCGTCTGCCCAGAACTCTACGCGCAGCTTTGCGTCGAGCTGCGAGTGCGCGACGAGTATGCACGCTTCGAGGCCGATCATCGGGATCGGGTAACGGACTGGCTGCTCGATCCGAATCGAACGCTCGAGGAGCAAGCCCAGGCTCTGACGCAGGCTATGATGTGGCTGCTGATGGCCCATACACCACAGAGCTTGCGGCATTGCCCTCGCTGGGAAATTCCAGGGCAGCGGCTCGATCGTGAGAGTGAGCGATTTGTGATTCATCAGTCGCAGGAACGTGTCGCCTATCGGCAGCGATGGATTGAGCGGTGGCGCGGTGCCGTGGCGTGAGCCGTGCCGGCTGCGATGAGCAGCCGAGGTCACAGCATCGCAGAGCGCTGGCCTTCCTGGCGGACTGCTTGAGATTCACACAGTTGCGCGTGGGGTTGCGTGGTGTGACGGCCTTGATACCCCGGTTGTCCCGTTCTGTGACAACACGACCGTCACGCCACCGCTTACTCTGCACGCGCTACGCGGGCGCAGCAGCCGGCTTGGTCAGGCGACGGAAAAGCTCGATCGAACGCATGTCCCGCATCAGCATGCGCAGCTCGCGGCGTTCCCTGGAGCTGAGCTTTCCGCTCGGCTCCGTCGGGGCGGGCTGTCCGGCAAGGAGTGCCTCTTGCCAGTCGGCGATGTACTGCAAGTAGCGGCGCTGCTCGTGTTGCGAGAAAGCTTGCTTCATCCAGCGCTCGGCTTTGGTAGACAGCGACGGAACCGGCACGGGCATATGCGCTAGTGGCTCTGTTCCATGCTTCCGGATAAACGCGAAGATGGATTTACAGAGCGGGATGAAATGGGGTGGGAGTTGATTGGTCAGGCGTCCTCGGATGCGCCTGCGCTCGTCGGCTCCAAGCTGAGTGAGCGGTTCAGCAGGAGGAGCTACTCCGCTGGCCTTCGCTTGGGCAGCTCGTTCCTCCCACAAGAGCTGAACCATGCAGTCGGGAGACAAGACAAAATCGCAGACTGCCGTGCTTTCGGCAGGGCTCATCGGCGGGAAGTTCGCGAGTAGGGCTTGCCATTCAGGGGGCGGAGGTGATGTCGGCGGCAGAGCGAGCGAGGACTTCCCATGCCCCTTGTCGGGGAGCATCTTTGAAACGAACCATTGCGGGGCGCGGGCCGGGGCGGTGCTCGGCGAGTTCTGGGCTTCGAGGGCCTTCACGATGGCCAATACGTCCTCGTCCGAAAGGTCTGAGGCTGTGGCGGCAGGCATGGGAACTGAGGCCGGCTCGTTCGGTAGCGGAGTCGTTGGGAGCGGTGCCTCTGGACTCACCGCCTGCGGCGCAGCCCGCCCAGATTCAGTTGATGCGTCTGGCGCAAGCTCCGGTCCAATCGTGGGTGCGGCACTGGGGAGTTGCGCAGGCCCGATGAAAAAGTACAGCCCAGGCACAGGTTCGCCCCGCGTTGGGCGAATGCGCTGACCTTGGCCGTCGATCCAGACAATCCGATACCAAGTGCCGTCGCGCAGGCGGAGATCATCGGGATACTCAAAATCCTGAAGCGAGTACCAGGCCACGTCACGGGCTCGGCTTCGTCTCGGCACGAGGACGGGCGAATCCATGTCGTGGCGTGCTTGCAGCGCGAGGCGATAGCCGACGGCATTTCTCGGCGCCTGCATGATGACTTGCTTGCGTAGGTCCATGCGCCACGGCAGTGGTCCCGCGGACTCGGATGAAAGCCTGTGAGTCCGAATCGCTTCGATGATGCGATCCGCGGCGGCCGATACGATGTGCTCCCACTTGGCTGGATCGGAGTGGAGCGAGCGCCGTCGCTGGCTAGGTGAACTAGCAACGCCGGTCTTGGGGCTACCGCGCGGAGCGGATGTCTGCTGTGGCGTGTCGCGTCCCTGTCGCTTGCGTTTGCGATATAGCGCCGAGCGACACGCTTCGCTGCACGTCTTCGCAGCCGGCTTACGTCCCGTCGGTATCTGCTTCGCACAGAATTCACACAGCATGGCATGACGGTAGCGTGACAAGCGTGTAGGTGTGGCAGCGCATGAGGCATCACGTCACGGCATGATTGGGAAGCGAGGAACTCTGTGGCAGGCGATGGGCTCCAGCCCATCGAGGTAGCGGCTCAGAACGTGACGGTCTCAGGCGGAGACTCGAGCAGGATCATCGCTTCATCCTCAGAAGCGCAGCACTGAAACTGCACACCGGGGAGCCCCGGCACCCAAGTCATGAGCTTCCATTCGACACCCTCGACGCCGTTGAACTTGGCGATTTCGCGAACGCAACGCAATCGGCGCGGCGCTTGCGTCGGCTCGCTGCGCTGCACTGTGACCAAGCAGTCGACGGTGCGCAGGGCGACGGGGACATATAGTTCACTGGGGTCCGTATGAAACCGCCCGAAGCAGTCTGCCCACTTGCAGAGGTCTGCATCGGAGGTAACTCCGTCGGCGATGAGCGGCGACGGAGCAGACCGCACCCGCAGCGCGGGGTTTTCCCGTCGATGCGGCTTTGCTGACTTGCCCATGGGCTTCGATAGTTGCTTATGAACGACTTTTGAAGACGAAGATGGCATGATGCCTCCCGGTGCGCCGAGGTGCTAACTCACCAAGGCGTGCTACGGGGCCGACGGGTTGCCGCCCGTCGTGCCCCGGTCTATGCGAACCCCTCAATATCGAGGGTGGCAGTTCAGCCTAATGTCGTGCGGACCTTCTTACAGACTGCCCTGGGCCATTCGCTGTGCCCCAGAGCGAGCGACTACCAGTTGAGTACCATCAATTCTCTTAGCAATCAATAAAACAAAGTACTTATCGATGTTATATGGTGACGAACTTGAGCCATCGGTTTCTCACCTGTTAAGTCCTGGCTATGGTTCGAGGACGACGCAATCCCGCCTACTACGGTCTGCCCGACCGGCTTAGACGCGCACGTCGACGCAAAGAGATGGGTATGTCCGCCGCATCCAACGCCATTGGCATGTCCACAGCGACGGCGTTTTTGATCGAGCGACGGCAGAACCTACCCCGCATCAACACCATCGAACGCTTTGCTATCGCGCTCGGCGTTTCGCCGAGTTGGCTGGCCTACGGAGAGGGACCGGAGGATAGGATCCAGGCAGAGCCTACCACTTCTGGCGTCGGTCAGCGGCTGGAGGCTTCACGCAAAGCATGTGGGATGACGCGGCAAGCGCTGGGGCTCGCAGCAGGGTTGACAGGTCAGACCGTCGCCAACATTGAGGTCAAGGGGATGATTCCGAGGGTGGATACCGTCGAGATGTTGGCAAAAGTGTTGGGAGTGACGTCAAGCTGGCTGGCGTTTGGTTGTGCAGCAGCTAAGCCTCCACATCCAGAGGGAAAAGAAGCCTCCGACTCGAACTTGTAAAGACCTCAATCTGTCGTAGAAAACGATAGTTTCTCCCGACGACAACCCTTGACTCAGGTCAGACTGAGGCACTAAAAGACAAGAGTGCCAGTTCGCAGTAGCCACTCATCAAATCATGACTTGCTCCAAGCCGCCTCCACGACGCTGGGTCTGGTGGATGGCTGCCTGCTTCCAGCATCGCATGTACCTAAGAAGGAAAATCGAGAAGCGTGGATAGATAAGGGAGACTGGCTAGCCCTGGCAGCTACTCTCGATGCAAAGAGCGTTTTCTTCGTAGAAAATGAGCCGCTCGTTGTGCTCGCCGAATTGCCCGAGAATGAGAACGAGGCACAATTCTTCAATCGTATTTGGTGTATGGCTAGGCCTCAATTGCTCTTTTTAGCTAGAGCTGGAGAACTGGCCATCTATCAACTCACTAAGCCTCCTATACGCAAAGATGAAGCTATAGCAGACAATAATCGCCTCCTTGGATTAGCTCGATCTGTTGCTGAAATTCAGCAGAATCTAAGTAATTTTCATCGCGAAGCCCTGGAATCAGGACAAATTTTTGGCGATGAGCGATTTGAGACAGGCGCATTCCGTGCTGATCGTGCGCTAGTCCATGACCTGAAGACTGTGCGTCGGCTTCTCACGGAACCAGAGAATGCCTCCAGGCCTCAATTAACTTCTGAAGTTGCTCATGCGCTGATCGGGCGAGCACTTTTTGTCCGTTATCTAGAAGACCGTGGAATTCTCAGCGAAGACTATTTTCGCGCTATTGCGGCGAGGAAGCATCGATGGTTGGTGATACTTGATACGCCTCCTACCCAAGTCTTTGCGGAACCTGAATTTGCAAATAATCTATTCTTTCGAGTGCTGCAAGATAGAGATTTTTGCTACGCATTTTTCGAGCAGCTTGCTGTTGATTTCAACGGTGACACATTCCCGGTAACTTCGTCTGAACAAAGAGAGGTTCAATCCATACATCTTAATCTTCTCCGATCACTGTTAATCGGGGAAAGAATTGATGGGCAGTTGGATTTGTTCTTATTTGCTTATAAATTTGATGTTATTCCGATTGAACTCATTAGTAGTATCTATGAGGATTTTTATACTGCTCATAAGGGTAAAGGGAAAACTCAAGCATCGTATTATACACCTCCGGCCTTAGTTGATTTTCTTCTGTCGCAGGTTCTTGTAGAGGAATGTCTCGACAAGCGCCCACGGTTACTTGATCCTGCGTGTGGGTCAGGAATCTTTTTAGTAGAAGCGTTCCGCCGGATGGTTCGACATCGCGTAAGAAAGCAAGGGCGACGCCTAGCCCAGCGCGAACTGCGTACAATCCTTCGAGATCAAATTGCTGGTATCGACCTTAATAGCGAAGCTATACCTGTAGCAGCATTTAGCCTTTATCTTGCATACCTTCATTATCAGAATCCTCGTGAAATTAATGAGAACCGTACTCTTCCAAATTTAAAATGGAACTCTCATCAAACAGAGCGAGATGTAAATCAACATTTAGACATACTTTTTGCAGGGAACGCATTCGCAGCCATCGGTCATGACGATCCGCGAGTACGATCTCGCTTTGGACCTGCCTCTGCTAACCTTGTCGTGGGTAATCCCCCCTGGGGAGAAGTAAAACCCAATGACGTGCTCGGCAAAGCGGCATTGCCAACAACGCTAGCCTGGTGTGAGGAAAACCCTGAGCGTGTTATTGGTGAACAAGAAATGTCACAAGCGTTCGTCCATCTTGCGCTTGAACTGCTTGTCGATGGTGGTACAGCCGCCTTACTTCTATCCTCGGGTGTATTGTTTAAGCAACATGAGTATAGTCGTCAATTTCGCCGCTCATGGCTTCAACGGAGCAAGCTAAAGCACATAGTAAACTTTGCTCATGTCCGGCATCTTCATTTCTCCGATCCGGTTCGTCGAGCGGGAGGGAGTGCTGGAGTTCGTGAGAGTGACGGAACATCGCCATTTATCTCAGTTATCTTTGAGAAAGGTTGTCCTTCGTCTAGCCACAGGTTTAAGTATTGGGCCGCACGGCGCACGGCTGATGTCGAGAAAACCCGTGCGATTGTTATTAACCACTCCGATATGCATAATTTAAATCAAGAGGAGTGTATTCGGCGCGATGAGCTTTGGAAATTGTATTGGTGGGGTGGCCGCCGAGATGATGGCTTAATTCGAGAACTCGAGCGTTTCCCGTGTTTACTCAGTGTGATGAAAGAAAGGAATAAGCAATTTCCTCCATATCAAGGATATACCCCTTGCAAGGTTTGGGAGTCTACTAAATGGCTCAAAAATTTT